>DAOLUH010000056.1:39375-39511 GCA_035420085.1 Anaerolineae bacterium | reverse complement strand
CGGCGATCCGCTCCAAGCGACAGCGGACGGCGATCCGCTCCAAGCAACGACGGACGGCGATCCGCTCCAAGCAACGGCAGGCGGCGATCCGCTCCAAGCGACAGCGGACGGCGATCCGCTCCAAGCAACGACGGAC
>DAOLUH010000056.1:0-39275 GCA_035420085.1 Anaerolineae bacterium | reverse complement strand
GGCGATCCGCTCGGTTGGCCGCTTTCAGGTTGCACGGGTGGTCTATCATGCTATACTGCTGAAGATGACACGAAAACAGCGTCTCATTCTTATCCTGCTCGGCGTTCTGGATGTGAGCGTGATTGCCTTACTGGCGGGCATTGTGATTCACGACACACGCACGGTTCCCGCTGCCCCCACGCCCACTCTGGTGCGCATCTCCGCCTGCGAGCAGAAAATGCTGGACGCTCTCGCAGGTATGCCGGCACCGCTAAGCGACACGCCGGCCGTCGCCTGGGATGAAATGCAATTGTATATCACCCTCAAAGCCACGTATCCGACAGCGACACCGCCAGAAGCCAGCGCCCAATTGCTATGGACAACGCTGGATAGGCTCGCTAGCGTTCTGCAAGATGAATGTACCGTCCCAGAGACCATCTCTATCGCGTTGACGGCCCAGGGCACTACCAACAATGTGCATTACCTGGCGCAACTTGCCGGCCGAGATGTGATCGCCTGGATGGAAGGAACTCTGCCGGAAGAAGACCTGGCTGCACAATCGCGCTTCCGCAAGTCCACGCAGTGAAGCATATAATGCGATCTGCGATTCGTGATGCGTATTGTAGAAGTTTGAGCGACTCAGATCGCGTTCAGAGTCACCAGGATACGTTCCGGTTCGTTGGTGATGATGCCATCTATGCCCCAGTCGGCAAAACGCCGGGCGACGGTCGGATCATCGAGCGTCCAGGTAAAAACACGCAGGCCACGTTGATGCGCCCGGCTTATAAGGCGTTCGGTGACCATTTCCTTATACGGATGCAGCGCCTCGTAAGGTGTGAACGGTCGCAGCAGCAGCGTCCCCGGATTTAACGGCCCGTAAAGCAACCCGCAGGGAATCTCCGGCGCCAACGCGCGCGCCCGATATAACGCATAGGGTTTGAAAGACGAAAACCACACGCGAGACGCCATTCCCATCCGCCGGACCAACGCCACGACGGTAGACACCAGGGCGACGGTTTGATCGGCCTTCAACTCAATGTTGACCAGAAGCCGCGTCCCCACGGCTTCCAGAACCTCTTCCAGGGTCGGGATGCGTTCGCCGGCAAACTGCGCCGCGAAACGTCCCCCGGCATCCAGCGTCTTGAGCTGCGCCAGGGTCATCTCGCGCACGAATCCTTTGCCATCGGTGGTTGCGTCCACCCGGTCGTCATGGATGACCACCGGCACACCATCGCGCGAGAGATGGACATCCAACTCGACGCCGTCCGCTCCAACGTCCGCAGCCTTACAGAAGGCAGCCAGAGTGTTCTGCGGCGCGGCGTGACTTGCGCCACGATGTCCCAGAATCAACGGACGTTCGCGGAACCAGTCTTCAGGAAGTTTTATCATCGTCAGTCCCCCAATTCCACAAAATAAGCGTTCGCCGCCCGGTCAATAAGCTCCTTCGTCATCGTTGGCGGCACGTTCAGATATTTGGCAATGTCAATGACTTGATCCAGTAAGTCACGAGCGTGACAGGCACGCGGTGGACGCTTGGTCTTCAAATAGTGCTCACGAATCAGGTAAGCGAAAGTCTGCTCCGAGAACGGAATCTTTTTGGCCTCAGCAACCCGTTTGAAGATTTCAGCGAACTCTTCCCAGGTGGGGTCATGCACTTCGATTTTGTGCCGGATGCGGCGCAAGAAAGCCTCATCCACCAGGTCTTTGGGTTTCAGGTTTGTCGAGAAAACAATCAAGACTTCAAAGGGGATCTCAAATTTACGCCCCGTATGCAGGGTAAGAAAGTCAATGCGCTTTTCCAGGGGGACGATCCAGCGGTTAAGTAAGTCTGTCGGACGCACCTGCTGCCGTCCAAAGTCATCAATCAGGAAAATCCCCCCGTTGGCCTTCATCTGGAAGGGCGCTTCGTAGTACTTGTTGTTGGGATCATAGACCAGGTCGAGACCTTCCATTGTCAGCTCACCGCCGACCACGATGAACGGACGTTTGATCTTGAGCCAGCGGCCATCCAGGCCTCGTTGCGCCTCGTCCTTGACCAGCCGATGGTTGACGTCGTCAAAAACCTTGATGATCTGCCCTTCAATTTCTACGGCATAGGGGATGAAAATGTCCCCTTCCATCAATAAAGTGCCGATGGCCTCCGCAATGGAGGTCTTGCCATTGCCGGGGCTACCGAAGAGGAAAATAGAGCGACCGGAATTGACCGCCGGGCCGATCTGCTCGAAGGTCGTAGGGCTGAAGATCAGATGCGACAAGGCCTTGCGCAATTGCGGCTGGTGGACGACGATGTCCTTCAGGCCCTGAACGCGGACAGATTTAATGTATTCCGTCAACGGCACCGGCGCAAGGCCAACGTATTCTGAACGTTCCAGCGCCTCGCGCGCCATCTCCCGTCCACGCGCCGTCAACACGTATTCATACATCGCTTCCGAAAGGCCGCCCCGCCCCGAAGCGCTGCGCACTTCACACAGTTGCTCGCGTTTGAGAAAATCCAGCACTGCCGAAACGACACCTGCAAACGGCAGCCCCATCCGATCGGCGAGATCGCGCCCGGCAAGATAGCTCTCGAAGTAAAGCCCCTTGAGCGCCAGATCGCCGAGCAGACCCATATTCAATCCGGTTTCCGCAACCGAACGAGGCGCCGGCGGCGTAAACACTCCACTAACAAAGGCGCGTTGTTGTGTTTGTTGTTGCGTCTGTTGTTGTGTCATAGACAACCTCCCTTGAAAAGCGTCGGAACGTTATCAGGGTGTAAGCGGCAGAACAACGAGCTGTTGCCCTGCAGTCCGCCCCCAAACTTCGGGTAAATCTATTTGAGTCACCGTGGCCGGCAATGCTGTGTAGGTTCCCGGCGTGACGGCGCGCAAGCGATAGGAGATCCGATACGTGCCGGCTGCCAGCTCACGAGCTATGAATACGGCCTGTTCATCATGCAACTCGCGGCGCGCGAAAGGAGCCCCCCACCCTCCAGCACGCCAACGTGTCACCGTTTCTGCATCCGGCTCCAGTCCGGCCGGATAGGGGTCTTCCAACAACACGGAAACGCCCGGCCGTGATGCAATCAGCGTCAGACGCACGTCAACCTCCTCGCCCTGGCGTAGTACAGATACGGGTTGACACGGTGCAAAGCCATCGTCGTTACCGTCGGTCACGGCGCAATAGTCCCGGCGCACCGTAAAGCCACGGCTCTCTGCTGCAATGGACGCAACGGGTAAGGCTGATTCCAAACGTACAACGTAATACAACCGCCCTGGCCCGGCAGCGCGGGAAATTTCCAGGATGTTCGAGCGTTCCCGCAACAATCCGGGGAGTGCACCACCCCGATCATCGAATCCAATACGCAACTTCACCGGCACATCCAGAGCACCAGCGCGTGCCGCGCCTTCTGCCAGTGAAACGCCGTTCAGCGCGAGATTCCAGGTGTAGGCAGCATCCCAATCCCCGAAAACACGCAAGGCCACGAGCAACCCGGAGATGGCGTGAACCGTCGCCTGGGGGGTCCACCCGTTATACCGCGTGAGCATCAGCCAGCGCACAGCCTGCGCCAGCAGCGGATCATCGGGGGCAAAACGCGCCAGGGACTCCATGACCCATGCGGTGACAATGGTATCGGCAGACATGTCGGAGTCGTCGGTGTTCTCCCAATGCGCGCCGGTGGCGGTGATCCGCGCCTCACCACGTAATCCGTCCAGCAGAGACGGCAGACGCGGGTCCGCAGCATCGGTCATCCCCAACGCCAATGCCAGATAAGCGCGTCCCCTTGTCCCCAAAGTCTCACGGGCTGCATACAGGGTCGCCGCAGCTCCGGCCGGCCAACGTAAACCGGCAGCGGAAAGCACATAGAGAGCAAGAGCGTCTTCTGCTGTTTTGACCTCGCCTTGCAAATCCTGGGAAAGCTTATTGTAGACGTAAGCCTGAGCTTGCGCGAGAGCTGTCTCGTGCACAGAGAAGCCCACCTGCTTGGCCCGACTCAATCCGAGAAGCGCGTAAGCTGTCACATCCAGCGCGCTCTCGCCTTCCCAACGTCCCCATCCGCCGTCTGGGTTTTGGCGAGCATAGAGACTTTCTAATGTGGCCGCAATCGAATTTTGCAATTGCGTCGTCAAATCCACATCAGCGACTTCTAAATCCCGAAGCGCACCGTACGTCAACCCTTGTGCCAGGAAATGCCCAACGAGGCCATCGGTTGAGAGGCGAGCATACGGCGCCAAACCATTCAGGCTATCTACTACGGCGCTGAGCAATGAAGGCGTCAGACGCACAGTCAACGCGCTCGCGTCGCCGGCCTCTGGGGGAATGGTTATCGTTTCCAGGCGCGTTCCGGCCTCATCCAACACCCCCGTCTTCCCCAGCCCATCCGGCGAGATGTAGCGATAAAGCGGTATCCCATCAACGCCACCGGCCACAGGGCGTGCCACATCCTGATAGCCACCACCCGTCACGGAGAAGACCAGGGACAGCGTTTCAGCCGCACGTTGCGGCGCCAATACCATCCAGGCAACGCGCGTACAATCATCAGCGGGGAGGGTCAACGCTTGTGGCGGCAGCGCGCTTTCCTCCACCGTGAGATGTGCCGTTACCGCTATATCGGCGGCAGTATTGTTACAAATGACGGCCGCAACTTCAGCCTGATCGCCCACCACAAGGAAGCGCGGCGTCACCGGGCGCACCAGCAGAGGTTTGAGCGACGGCAACGCTACACGTTTCTCGCCAATTCTGGCATCCGCAGTGACGGCGTGAACCTGCGCCACCCACCGCGTCGGCCTTTCGGGCAGAACGAAGGTCAGGCGCGCTTCGCCGCTGATATTGGTGCGCAGATGGGCTTCCCACAATGGCGTGGCGGCAAAGTCGGTAGCCACAAACGGCAGCAGGCGCGTTTCACTCTGCTCAGGCACGCCGACTGACGTATATCGAGCAATTAACTCTTGTGCCGGTGACATCAAACGTTGCCCTGCACGGTTGGCTAATACCAGCAGTCCGTCGCCGGAAACCACTTGCAGCGGGCGTTCACCATATAACGCTGCCCGGCTCGATGATGCCAATGTGGCCTGATCCACCAGCGATACCCCTAGTTCGGCATCCACCGGGCGACTGAGAGCGTCCGTAGCACGCAGCGTTAAAACAACCGTGTCGCCCGGTGCATAAACGGCCTTGTCAGGCAGCACTTCAACGTTAAGCGTCTGCGCGGTTGGTTCGACGGCCAACTTCAGGTAGCCCATCCGCACATCCGGCGCAGAAGCGGCATCCGAAGCCCCCCGGACGACGAGCAAGGAGACGTAAACGTTCGGGACATAAGCATCGAGGATGGGGAACTCGATCACGGGATTCGGGGTATCGAACACACGTCGTTCGGCCTTAAAAATGCCGTTGCGTTCCACAGTCAGCAACACCTGATATGTGCCGGTGAACGCGACCGGAGCCAGAATTCTGGCCGTGTCGCCGACGCGATAAGACTGTTGATCGGCAACCGGCGTGATAGTATCCGCTTCCACCGGCCACTGCACGACGTCGGTACCGCTCACCCACAGCATCACTTCCGCATGTACGGGATGTCCATCGGCATCCCGCGCATCGGCTGCGACGATATAGGTACCGCTGCGAGGCGGACCGACAAAGGTGGTGGCACGTCCTTCGGCATCGGTGGTGGCTTTGGCGGAGGAGACTATGGTGTCGGTGTAGACCCATTGAGACGCCAGGCTATCCTCCACAGGCACACGCTGCCAGATGCGCTGCCCCAGTGTTACCGTCATCACCTGCCCCACCACAGGGCGTTGTTCCCAATCCAACGCCAGCATACGTATCTCCGTGCGCACGCCGGCACGCACCACCCGCTGACGGGGGGTAAGTTGCACATAGAAACGCGAGGGATGAACCCTCACCTGCCCTTGCCCGCCGATCAAGATGCCGTGGGTATCGGTCAGCGTCGCCTCGATCGTCCAGCGTTGCGGAGCGGTGAGAACGTTAAGGCCATCAAGGGGCTGCAAAGTGGCCGGGAGTTCGATGAGACAACGGCCATCGGCATCGGTCGTCGCCTGCCCACGCGCGACGACCGTTTCCCGGCGGGGGGCAGAAGCCGTGGCTTCCTCTGCCAGCACCCGCCACATCACCGGCATCTGAGCAACCGGTTCCCCAACGGCATCATCCACCGTAACCACAGCACGCAAGGGAGCACCGTCCAAAATATCCGAGTGCTCTGGGAGGACGGCGACTTCAAATGTCGGCGTCTGCCGCGCAATCACGCTGAACGACGCACGCCACACCCGGCCATCCTGGATTTGCGGGAGACGCGCTTCCAGTGTGTAGTCACCGGGCGCCGCTTCCCCGCCAAGCGCAACCATGCCGTCAAAAGTCCCCATCTCCGAGAGTGTCACGCTACTGGAATAGACTTCCTGCCCCGACGGTCCACGTACCGCAACCAGCACCGGCAGGTCCAGAGGCGGCAGTAGATAGCGGGTATCATCTTCACGCACCACACCCCGAAAATAAACCCCTTGCCCCGGATGGTAGAAGGTACGATCGGTGTACACTTCCAGCGCGTAACGCGACGCAGCACGGCCATCTAACGCGATGCCCGAAGCCCACGGAGCAGCCTCGGCCAGCCATTGCGTGACCGCAATGCCAAATCCGGGTTTGTCAGGTTCCCCCACAACAGCCGCGACATTTTCCCACAAATCCTCGCGGGGGCTGATGGGGATGATGGCCAGGCCGTTGCCATCTGTTGTACCGGCAGCAATGAGCACCCCTTCACGATCCACAAGCCGCACCGCCGTGCGGCCGATCGGCTCGCCGCTGCGCAAGTCGGTGACCCAAACCACCGCTTCGCTAGAGGCCAGCTTCAAGGTCACGTGACGGTCCACAACGGCGATCCTGACGGCTTGTTTGCCCCACGGAGGGTTGTCCCACGTAAGTTGATAATAGCCCGTCGGCAAGGCATTCCCCAGTCGTCGCAGGTTAAGAGGGAGCACGGTCGCCACGTTGCGTGGTGTCTTGAAGGTTTCTTTCCAATCGCGGATGACGGTACCGGCGACTTCCTGACCACGAATGAAGCTCGCCTCATCCAGGGTAGCAAGGGCAAAATCCGCACTCCCTACATTCCGCACCAGGAAATAAAGCGTTGCCGGGTTTGCCGCGTCGAGCGTCACAGCATCAAACGGGGTCGCCGTCCCGATAAAAGGTGGTAGATCACCGGTCACAAAGCAAAACTCGCGGCTTTCGGCGATGATGTTGCCGTAAACGTCAGCGATGCCGGGTTTGACCAACACACAATACCTGGTCAGCGGGTCTTTGTCCCAGGAAAGCTGGTAAATGCCGGAGGCCGGATCAAAATGTGTATCCACACTTCCGCGCGTGGGCGTTACAACCACATGTCCGGTCAGAGTGGCTTCATGCAATGCGCCGGCAAAGATCAGGCGGACAGGTTCAGCAACATCCACGTTCGTAGCGTCGGCTTTCGGCAGGGCTGCAATCAACGCCGGATAGGGGACGGTAGTAAATGTCCATGTCTGGGGGTTTTGCAAGGGCGCACTGGTCGCTGCCCGCGCACGCGATGTCACCTGAACGGTGTATTTCACGCCCAGGTTTAACTTCAAAGCCGGGGTGAAGATCAATGTCGCGCCGTTATCCGCCCACGTGATAACGCCGGGAACATTTCCTCCATTTGCATCGCTAACGCGAAAGGCGTTGCCGGTGTTGTCCTGATCCATTGGCGTATTAAAGACGACGCGGATGGCAGTTTCCAGGGGGACGTTCGTTTGTCCGGCAAGGGGGCTAACCTCACGGATAAGTGGCAGGGCCGTAGTGAACGACCACGAGAACGGCGCGGACAACGCTGCGCCCTCCACACTGCGCACGCCCTCGGTGAGGGTGATCATGTAGGTGACTCCGGCAGCCCAGCCGCGAAATGGGTCGAAACGGTAAAGCGAGGTATCCACCCATGTACCGGTTCCCATCACACGAGGCATAAAGGTCAACGGCAGGGACACACATTGCGCGTTCATTCCTGCCACTTTGCCCACACAATCAGAGGGAACGACGGCACGATTAAAGGCAACCAGAACAGGCGCATCAATCCGCACCTCGCCATCGCCGGCAGTGGGGCTTACACGGGCCACCTGTAACGGAGCCAGGGTCGAAAACGCAAAAGCCAATTCAGAGGGTGAGGTAAGCCCCGCCGCCGAACGGATTTCTCCGACAAGCGCCACACGATAGCGCGTTGCAGCCGCCAAAGCCTTAGGCCGGAAGACCAGTGTGGCCTCGTCCGGCCACGTGTAGTCGCCTTCAACGGACGGCATCACCCGCAGAGCCGTCACGACGCTGTCGTGATCCATCGGCTGATCAAAGTGCAGGGTGATGGATGCATCTGTAGCGACTTCCTGACCCATCCGCGGTGTGTAGTCGAGCAGTATCGGCGGATAGGGGCCGGTAAGTGTGGGGGGCAATTCGGTCGGCGTCATCGTTGGTGATGCCGCTGCTGTTGATTCAGGCGTAGTGGTCGGCGAGGATTGTGGTGTAAGGAACGTCTGTCCACACCCCACCAACCCCAACGCGACAAGCATACTTAATCCCACCCACAACAAGCGTGACTTGAACATACGTTTCCCTCGATCTTGTGACAATTGAGGATGGTTTTTACCCCATTGGCTGCACATAGCTTTATCTTAACGCAGGACATATAAAAGGCAAACGCAGACCCGGCCACGTCTGCGCTCACCTTCAAAAAGCAAATCAGGGGGAACTGCTCAGGCCTGCACGCGCACGTGAACCACCTTCGACTGCGTCTCCTGGATTTTCGGCAATACGACGATAAGTTGTCCGTCCACAATTTTAGCCTGCGCGCGCCCGGCATCCACGGGGACGTTAAGTCTCAGGGTACGGCTGAAATAGCCGGTCGGACACTCCTGCATAGCATAGAGCACGTTGACTACAGGCGGTGGATATTTACCGCGCAACGTCAGACAATCGCCTTCGATCTTGATCTCCAGGTCACGCGGCTTGACGCCGGGAACCGCCGCGATGACAACGATATCCTCCGCCGTCGTATACACATCCACCGGCAGGCTTACCTGCGCTTCCGCTTCACGTCGAAAAACACGCAACACACGTGCCGGGGTAAATCGCGGGTCATGCAGCAGGCGCGACACGGCATCGCGCACGGCAATATAATCGGCCATAGGATTCAACTTCCACCGCATCGCCCCACCTGCTTCATAGGCAACGACCTGCTACTTAAGAACGTCGCCGCCGATTGCCGCTCAAAAGGAAAATGTAATACAGCATGGTCGAGATTGCCTGCGCCAGCGCCGCGACATAGGTGAGCGCCGCCGCCGACAACATCTTACGCGCGCCGCGCAGCGAGGCTTCGTCGGCCAAAATGCCGCTTTGTTCCAGCAAGTGCATTGCGCGGCGGCTTGCATCCAGCTCCACAGGCAACGTGAGCAACGCAAAGACAACCGCACCGGCGACGAAATACACTCCCACGATCGCCAACGGCTCAGATTGAAAGAGCATCCCCACCAGGAAGATGATCGGTCCCAGCCACGAGGTAAAATTGACCACCGGAACCAGCCCCGAACGCAAGCGCAACAACGCAAACGCCTGGGCATCCTGCAAAGCATGCCCTATCTCATGCGCTACCACCGCGACGGCCCCCACCGAACCGGATTGCGCCACACCCGAGGAAAGACGCAACACTTTACTGCGCGGGTCATAGTGATCCGTCAATTGCCCCCCGACGCCTTCAATGCGCAATGTCAATCCCGTAGCCCGCATGAGATACTGCGCGACCTGTAATCCCGTCATTCTCGCCGAGTTAGGAATCCGAAGGTATTTGTTGTACGTCGAGGTGACGCGCCATTGCGCATACAATGCCAGAATCAAAGCCGGTAATCCAAAAACATAGTACATTGGAATTCCCATACGACCCTTCCTCAAAAAACGTAAAAAATGTGATCAAGGATTGGGAATGAAGGATTTAGTAGTATTCTAATCCCTAATCCCTTGGTCAATGCGGTTATATTATGCCAGCAGTTGACAGACACGCTCCAACACGCTCACCACTGAGGCTTTGTCCTGCGCCACGCAAGGCATAACGGCGATGTTGTCAGACAGAGACAAGAGCCGGCGAATTTCGGCCGGCGGCAGCGCCACAGGGCGATCCTGCTTATTGGCCGCCACCACATACGGCACTTTGGCCTGCTTGCGGAACAGACGGATGACCTGTTTGGCATCCATGAGACTGGTCCGGTCAGTGCTGTCCACGAGGAGCACAAATGCATCCATCTCTTTCGCTAAAATGGGCCACATAAACTCAAAGCGCATCTGCCCCGGCGTTCCATACAGATGCAAAAGCGCGTCGCCTAAACGCTTCTGCCCGTAGTCCATCGCTACCGTCGTTTCGGGCTTCACGGTCGCCGCCACCTGCGGATCCGAAATCCGCCGTTCGGTGGTGACCATGTCAATATCGCTGACGGTGCGAATAAAGGCAGTCTTGCCAGCGTTGAATGGACCGGTGACGACGATTTTGTAAGTCTTCACGTCAGTATCTCCTCACTTTTCAACTCATTGCCTTTTCAGCTTGCTGACGACGAAAATCCACGAAACGATACCCCAGGCCCCGCTCGGTGAAAATGTAACGGGGGTTGTCCAGATCAGGCTCGATCTTTTTGCGCAGGTAATTGATGTACAGACGTAAATAGGCGATCGCGTCCTTGTATTCATAGCCCCAGACTTTGGAAAGCAAGGTGCTGTAGGGGACCGTCCACCCGGCATTTTCGATTAGATGACGTAAGAGGCGAAACTCCGTGGGACGTAACTTGATGCGCTCACCCTTCACAATCACCTCGCCGGTATTGAAATCAACGCCAAGATAATCATCAATCATCAACAAAGATGCAGAGGTGGGAACGGGAGTTTGCACCCGACGCAAAACAGCGCGCAAACGGCTTACCAATTCGCGCGGACTAAAGGGTTTGGTGATGTAGTCATCTGCTCCCAGATCTAAACCGTGGACTTTGTCCTCTTCTGAACTCCGTACCGTTAACATCACCACGGGAACATTGGAAATCTCCCGAATCATTCTGAGGGTCTCAAAGCCATCCATCTCCGGCATTGAGACGTCCAGGAGCACGGCGTCCGGCATCTTCTCCCGTACCTGGTCTATAGCTTGCAGGCCATTGGAAGCCTCAATGACACGGAAACCTTCCATTTCCAGGTTAATCCGCACAAAACGGATGATCCGAGGTTCATCATCTACTACCAAAATCAAAGGATGAACATCAGAGCTACTCACGGACGAAGGTAACAATCTTTTCCTCTCCTTCTGTCGGCAAAATCTCAATGCTGTGGATACGGTTCCACGGAAGCAGAATGGTGTGGGTTTCCGGTAAGAAGTAAGAAACGTCGCGCCCATCACGCAAACGTGGCGATGTTATCATGATAAAGGGGGAATTCTGCTCAGGAAGCTCTTCAATCTCGCCGACAATAGCATCTTCATTCAACATATGAACTAAAATCGTATATGCCATTGTTTGACCATCCTGTTAGCGATTAGAATAAATGTGCACTTTCATACGCATGGTTCCAAACATCAGCAGATCGCCATCCCGAAAAGCGTAAGGGAGATAAGGTGTGACTCGTTCTTCATTCAAAAATGTCCCGTTTGTGCTATCCAGGTCTTCGACAAAACACATCCCCTCACGGGTATAGATGCGGGCATGACGGCGCGAAACGCCTTGTTCAAGGCCGCCATCAGTGGTCAGGTCCAGCTCCGGGAAAATGCCGTGAGCCGCATCCAATCGTCCCACCAGGATTTCACGATCCGCAGACAGCAAGACTTTCCGACCGGTATTCAGAATTTCGACTTCAATATTCAATGCCCGTTCTTCTTTGCCTTCTTCACCCTCTTGACGAGGGCGCGCGGGGCGCTCTTCTTCCTGTTCGGGAAGTGGCTCTGTGCGCAAAGGACCGCCCGAAGGGAGATAAGTGCCACATTGCACACAAAAAAGTGTTCCGATCAGGTTTTCTTCGCCACATGAAGGACAAATGATCTTGTTCCCCTTATGAATCATGATCTCCTCCTCCGAAAATGTCAATAGATTTGACGGATGCGTCACTGTTTAATGCACAGGAGCAATCAAACCTCGCGTGCCGTAGCGCAATTTTTTACGCCCTTCTTTAGTCGGATCGCCTCCATGCGAAAGTCGCCCGACTTCCAACATCGCCGCCTGTCCCAGGTCACGCTGTCCCATATCAAACAGTCGGGTCGCGGCATATTCCAGGTACTGCGTTGCCTGACGTACATTGCCCGCCCCTAACGCTTTCCAGGCTCTTTCTTGAAGTTGAAATACGGCCAAACGCGCCAGGTGGTTGATCAACTTGGGCGGCGGTGGCTCTTCCTTCACATCCAGGGTAAAAGTGACATTCACATCCTGCCTTAAACGGACGGATTCAGCGTTTGCCGCTTTATCGCCAACCAAATCCAGACGCACGATTCGCCGTTCCCCAATGGCCGACGGCTCGATGATCAGTTCCAGCACAACAACGACGGGTTCATCAAGCAGTAAACTGCCTAATTTGATGACATTTCCGGTAAAATCCAGGATCTCCAGATAAGGCGTGGCGCGATAGGCACCTCGAATGTGCACATAGGGCGCCAGGTTAACTTCCAGCTTCATGTTTTGAAGCATAATGTTACACAAACCTTGAATCTGCTGTTTCAAAACGGTGCGTACCTCGGAAGGCGAACTGATATAATGCGATACCCCGCCACCATTGCGGGCAAGCTCATCCAGGAATTCGTCGTTCCAGTCTTCGCCAATCCCAAAGGCCGATATGGTGATCCCCTCAGACGCCGCCTGACGTGCCTCCCTTAAGGATTGCAATTCATCTCCATAGGTGCGCCCGTCAGTCAAGAGAATGACATGGTTGACCATATCGGCGGCAGCATAGCGCTTGACTTCATTCAGACCAGCTAACAAACCTTGATAAATTTCCGTGCCGCCACCGGGGATCATAGAGGCGATAGCCGACTTGAAGTTCCGTGCATTTTCTACTAACTCCGATGGCGCCAAAACCTCAGCCCGATCGTTGAAGGTGATCAATGCCAAACGATCCGTGGGAGCGAGGTTTTCCAGCAAATCGGCAGCCGCAATTTTCACATTCTGGATCCGCGCACCACTCATAGAGGTGCTGCAATCAACAACCAGGGCCATGTTCAGGTGCTGCCGTATGGACGCCGTTTCCTGTTCAGAGTGTGGGCGGATATCCACAAGCACATAGACAACCTGTGAGACGTCCAACGGGGCTAAAGTAGTGCGGCTTTGCAGCAATTCCAACACGACAGGAGCATTTTCGGATAACCCGCGCCGTTCCCGTTGGCGGTCATAAGCAAGACGTAGAGCTTTATCACGCAAGACCTCATAGGCTTCTTGTATCTGGCGAAAGCGTTCCACATCGCCATGCCCGCTATCAGGATGATACTCGCGCGCTCCCTGACGATAAGCCTGTTTGATCGCCTCGTCATCCGCATCTGGCGTAACACCCAATATGGCGTAATAGTCTTTCTGTGCGTCAATGAGGGCCATTGAAATCCTTACTCTGGTTTGTGCCAGACTTCGACCAGAATGACGGTAATATTATCGTTACCACCGGCGACATTCGCCGCTGCAACGAGTTGCGCACAGGCTTGCTGGGGTGTGGCAGCTTGTTCAATTAAACGCCAGATTTCCGCTTCCGCAACAAAGCCCCACAGTCCATCGCTGCACAGTAACAAGCGATCTCCCGGTACAAGCGCGTACGTCAAAATATCAATTTCCAAAGCCCCGCCTTGCCCGACAGCACGGTACAACACATTGCGTTGTGGATGGATGGCAGCTTCCTCCTCGGTGAGTTGTCCCATCTCCATTAGACGGTTTACCAGAGAGTGGTCTTTTGTCAACTGTTTAGGAGGCTGCCCAACACGCAAAAGATAAGCGCGGCTATCACCCACATGGCCGATAAATAGCCGATCTCCCAGAATCATGGCGCAAGTCAAGGTGCTCCCACTTCCGGGCAGATCACGGCTCACAACTCGATTGGCCTGCGAGATGGCTTCACGCATCACATCGGTCAAAGACGGCTGGGTACCGCCACGATCCACACCACCGATCAAAGGCATATAAACTTGTGAGAGCAAATGCCCGCCGGCTACCCGCAGGGCCAGCGAGCTGGCCATTTCTCCTGATTGATGTCCCCCCATCCCGTCAGCGAGCATAAAGAGTCCGAAAACCGGCACGGCATTGTCCGCTTCATGCTCGCTAGAAATGACAAAGAGCGCATCTTCATTATGATCCCGGACACGCCCTACATCTGTAGCCCACCCGACAGCAAAGACGCCGGACGCTTCCCAGTGTCGCCGGGCCTCCCCAGATGGCGATGTCGGTGTCTCGGTGAGTGTGGCCGCTGTCTCGGCAGCAGTCCCGGGTTTCTTAAAAATATCCGGAGCAGTATGCTCTTCTTGTTCTTGCTTTTCAGATTGGCCGAATATCCTTCGCAACCAGGCTTTCAAGTTTGCCATGCCATCCCCCATTTTTTGAAATTACGCCGGGAAAGCGTATACATAATGGTCAGCAGAGCCGACATAAATGATCCCTTCGGCGACTTCCGGTGTCCCTGTAATCGGACCATCGGTTTGATAGTGCCAACGCACCTTTCCCGACAGAGCATCGAAGCAATAAAGAATGCCGTCTACCCCACCAATATAAAGGTTGCCCTCATAAACACTCGCCCCACCGGTGACCTGATTTTCTGTCTGATGACGCCAGACAACGCGCCCTTCATCGGCATCCAGGGCATAAATGAAGCCATCCACGGAACCGAAAAAGACCATACCTTTCCACACCGCAGCAGTGGAGACAATGCTCCCACCGGTGCGATATTTCCACGCCGCCCAACCGGAACGCACATCCACAGCGTAGAAATTCGTGTCCAGCGACCCGATGAAGATCAGCCCGTTGGCCATAACCGGTGCGGCCAAAAAGCCTCGCCGTGCACGAAAACGCCAGCGCAACTCACGGTTAAGACTAAGAGCATACACAACACCCATCTGACATGCGAAAAGGATCAGATTCTCGGCCACCAACGGACGCGAGCGGATTTCTCCATCCGCAGCATACGTCCACGCACGCCGACCCGACATCTGGTGAATGGCATAGATTTGCCGATCGTCCGAGCCGATGAAAATATGCCCCAATTCTCCATAGGGAGATGAGTAAATACGCCCTTGCGTAGGGGTCGTCCACAACAAGCGGCCAGTTTTTACATCTACCGCGTAGACCACTTTATCTATCGAGCCGAAAACGACCATGCCCTCCGACACCCAGGGTTTGGATACGATGCCGGCCTCGGTCGGATATTTCCACTTAAACTTTCCGGTTTCACGATCCAGGGCGTAAATGTTGTGATCATACGAAGGCACAAGAACCATGTCTTCGTCCACGGCGACGGTGACCGACCCCCGCACCTCGTCCTCACAGGCAAATTTCCACACGGGTTTGACAGCATTGCTCTCGAAGGCCGCCGTTTCCCCTTGAATACTGCCGGCCTTCGTCGGCGCGCCGACAATCAGGGCGCGCCGGAATTCCTCTGCCGATCCCCAACGCTTGTTGATATCATACTCCAATGCCTTGTCAATCGCCTCGACCAGCTCGCGAGAGACGGTAGGGTTTGTTCGATGAATCGGACGCTCGTGGAAGGAAAAAGGCGGTTCCAGACGTGGGTCCTGCTTGCTCAAAAGGTGATGGAGTGTGGCCCCGAGCGCGTAGATATCGCCACGCGGCTCAGCGATGCCCCGATATTGTTCGGGGGGAGAATAGCCCTCGGTTCCAATCATCGTGCCTTTCTCGCCACTTTGGAAGAGCTTGGCAATACCGAAATCTACCAGGCGAATCCGATCATGATCGTCCAACATGATATTCGAGGGCTTCAAATCGCGGAAAATGATCGGCCGAGGCTTGTGATTGTGCAAATATGAAAGCACTTCACATAATTGTATAGCCCAATCTACCACCTGACTCTCCGGGAAAAATCCTTCTGTCTCTGCCAGACGCGCCTCAAGGTCCTTCCCGCTCACAAACTCCTCGACCAGATAACAGCGTGAGCCTTCAGTAAAATAATCGTAGACTTGCGGGATCGCCGGGTGGCTCAATGTCGCCAGAATGCTGGCTTCGCGTTCAAAGTTGCGCACAATCATCTGACGCATTTGTGGATCCGTGGCAGTGTTGATCATTTCCTTCACCGCACACAGGCGCAAGACGCCGGGGAAACGCAAGTCCTGCGCCTTGTAAACGGCCCCCATCCCACCAATCCCGATAACTCCCAATATCTTATAGCGTCCCTGAAGTTGCGCCCCCGCCGGCAACAACCCTTCAGAAGAGATTTGCGGCTTCGGAGCGACCTCACGTGTTTCACCGGCGCCCGGTGGGTGCTGTATCTTGGTGGCCCCGCTCTCCGCAGCCGGTGCAGGGGAAACAACAGTCGTTGCAAGTGATGGTTCGGGCGACAATGGTTGGCGCAGGCGTTGTGAAAGGCCACGCATCCGTCGGGTTTCAAAACCAGCGGGCGTTATTTCATCCTGTTTTGATTCGGGTTTCTGATCCCCCATCCTCGACAATCCTTTTCCACAAACACCGTGACTAATTATACAAAAATCTGCAAAAAGACCCGGCAGGTTTCCGCATCGGTCAAACATCATCAGCAGTTGCTTGAATTGTACAACAGAACCGCCGAAAGTGCAAAACCCTAATGCGATAGCCTTATCACTCTACCCCACAAAACACTTGTTCTTACAGAAACTTGTGATATTCTTTATATAATCCAGTGATGGGGGACACAATGCCGGCCCAGGGGGGCTGACGATCCCGTCGAGAGAAATCTGTGCTACACTGAGATTACTAAACAAGGGGCAAGCTCATGCAAGTGATACCAGCCGCCATCCCGATGGATATTGAACTCGAGTGCGGAAAATGCGGGCATCGTCAATCGTTCACGCTTCCAACGCCTGTCTGTAGCGTTTGTAAGCACGATTGGATGGAAGTTCGTTATGACTATGATCGCATCCGCCGTCTCTGGCCGGACATTCTACGTCAACGGCCTTTTACCATGTGGCGCTACCGCGAGCTATTGCCGGTCCGGCGCGATGACTTCCAAATCACAATGGGAGAAGGTGGCACGGCTTTGTTGCGTGCCAACAATTTAGGGATGATGCTCGGAGCGCCCAATCTTTTCATCAAAGACGAGCGTCAGAATCCGACGAATTCCTTCAAAGACCGCCAGGCCGCTATGGTCATCTCCATGATGAAAGAGGCCGGCATCACCGAGCTGGTCGTCGCTTCCACCGGCAATGTGGCAATTTCCTATTCCGCGTATTCAGCCCATGCCGGCATCAAACTGTGGACCTTCTTGCCCAGTCTGGTCCCGCCGGAGAAGATGCGCGAAATCGCCATCTATGGCAGCGAGGTTGTCAAAGTCACCGCCAACTACGATGTGGCCAAAAAGGTCGCCGCAGAGTTTGCCGAACACCGGGGAATCCTGGTTGATCGCGGCATCCGTAATACAGGCACACGCGAGAGTATGAAAACCGTCGCCTTTGAGGTCGCCGAACAGCTCGCAGCACAATTGGGGCCGCCACAGCCGGGCGTCCCCTGGCGCACTCCAGATTGGTACATCCAGGCCGTCAGCGGGGGGATGGGGCCGGTGGGCTTCTGGAAGGGTTACGAGGAAATGTATCAAATGGGATTGATCAACCGCCTGCCCAAACTGGCCATGATCCAGGCCGAAGGGTGCGCTCCGATGGTCAATTCCTTCCGCAAAAAACTGCCGGTTGCCGAGGTCGTGACCGAGCCGGCCACCCGTGTCATCACCATTGCAACCGGCGCACCTGGACCGGCTTACGAATATCTGTACCGCGTGGTTCAGGAACACGGCGGCATCTTCGAATCCGTCACGGATGAGGAAACGTTCAGGGCGCTGCACATTCTGGCAAAAATGGAGGGATTGTCCATGGAGCCGGCCGCCGCGGCAGCCTTTGCCGGATTGTTCAAATTGCTCAATATGGGCATCATCAACCGCAACGACACCGTCGTGGTCTGCTGCTCCGGGCACACCTTCCCTGTGGAGAAATTCTTACTCGAAGAAGACTGGCTAAAGGTCGTACCGGCAGGTCCCGAAGCTCTGGAAACACCACCCCCCGAAGCTGTTGCACAAGCCCCGGTCACCTCAACCAGCTTCCTGGGAGCGCTCGATCAACTGGACAAGCGCGTGCGCCAGATTGCTATCGTCGAAGATAACGTCGAGGCGGCACGCTTATTAAGACGCATCCTGCAAACGCACGGCGAATTCCAAATCGTCGAAGCCCACACCGGCAAAGAGGGTTTGACCCTCATTCGAGAAACTCATCCCGATCTGATTTTGCTGGATCTGATGATGCCGGATATGGATGGCTTCGCCGTAATTGACCATCTCAAGGCCGACCTGCGCCTCAAGGACATACCGGTTATCGTCATCACTGCCAAGGAACTCAACCTCAAAGATCGGCAGCGACTCCAGGGGCAGATTCAGATGCTTTTGCAGAAGGGGTCGTTTATGGACGAAGATCTCTTGCAAGAGATCAACGCGCTTTTAGGAAAAGGCAATGAGGACAAATGACGAAGATATTGTATGTTGAAGATGATCTATCCAGTCAACGTCTCGTCCAACGTATTCTGACGGCTGAAGGCTTTGAAGTCATCATCGCCGACAATGGATTGGCGGCCATTGAAGCAGCGCAACGCGAAAAACCGGACCTGGTGCTGATGGACATCAACATCAGCGGGCTGGATGGCTATGAAGTGACCACGCGCCTGCGCACGATCAGTGGTTTGGGACAAGTTCCTATCATCGCCGTCACAGCGGCGACACTCCGGGGTGACCGGGAACGTGCGTTGGTGGCCGGCTGCAATGGCTATATCCCCAAACCCATTGATGTTGACCGTTTCAGCGATCAGATTCGCGCCTATATGGTAGGGCTGGAAGATAAAGTCGGCACACCAGAAGAAAGAGCGCAATATTTGTTGGAATACAACCAACGCCTGGTCAACCGTCTCGAAGAAAAAGTCCGTGAGTTGGAAAAAGCCAATGCGGAGTTACAGCGGGTCGAGAAGATGAAGTCGGATTTTGTCGTGCTGGCCGGGCACGAGCTGCGCACGCCGCTGACCGTGATTTACGGTTATCTGCAAATCCTGCGCGCCAATCCGGCCATCCCCGGCGACGAGGAGACAGAAGGCAGCCCGCGCCATCTGCTTTCCAAAGTATCAGAGGCCGTCAAGCGTCTCAGCGAGGTCATTCAGGACATTCTTAACGTCTCGCTCATTGACGCCAACCGCCTGGACCTCTCGCGGGAGCCGGTTTTTCTCAATTCTGTCATTCAGTCGGTGCTCCATAACCTGCGCAGCTTTGGCCCGCAACGCAACCTGATCTTTGAAATCGGACAGGGGATCAAAAAAGCGCCGGTTATCGAAGGCGATCCACGCCGACTCCATCAGGCTATCGGCAACATCGTCAGCAATGCCATCAAATACACCCCCGAAAACGGCACCATCACGATTGACGCCGAAATGCTGGAAGACGTCGTCCACCTGTGGGTGAAGGATACCGGTGTAGGCATCCCGCCGCAAGAACTGACCCACATCTTCGAACGTTTCTATGTTTTGGAGGATGTATCCCTGCACCGTTCAAGCAAGACTGCCTTCAAAGGGGGCGGGTTGGGGCTGGGACTGGCGGTGGCCAAAGGAATCATCGAGGCGCACAACGGGAAAGTGTGGGCCGAAAGCCCCGGCCATGACGAGGTCAAGTGTCCCGGCAGCACCTTCCATATTCTGCTGCCTATTGGTTCACCGTTCACCACCTCGACGACAACAGAGACACGAGAGTAGCGATCGTTTATCAACGGATTGAACGGGTTTTATAGGATTTTATCATTCTCGTTATAATGACTTTAACTGGCTGCGAGCGGGTTGTCAGATCCGCGTTTCTCGTTAAAAACGGGGAACTGGCGTTCCCCGCGGAGCAAGCATGATAAGGCCCTAATGGGTTTTATCCGAAGGGTTGCCCATTTCGCGTTTTGTGGTAGAATTTCGCTCGTACATGGTGGCTGTGGCCTAATGGTTAAGGCTCCTGACTGTGACTCAGGCAACTGTGGGTTCGAGTCCCACCAGTCACCCCAAAGCCGGGCCTTGTGTCCGGCTTTTTATATCGGGTCCCCGTGGCGCAATGGACAGCGCACCTGGCTTCGAACCAGGGGGTTGTGAGTTCGAGTCTCACCGGGGACTCACGCATTTTTACCCCCTTGACTTTCTTTGTCTTTCCCCGGCCTTTCGGACAAGGATGATAAGGCCCTGTACTTCTGATTTGCGTATCTACCAAACCATAGTATGATACAACATAAAGCGACGCAAGGCTGAAAACGCCTGCGCAAAAATCACGTTTTGGGAGGTTGACATGCCACTGTTTCGTAATTTCGGAGTACCCGAGTTAATTTTGGTGCTTGTGTTGGCCTTGATCATTTTTGGCCCCGGCCGGGTTGCGCGCCTGGGAAGTGAACTGGGGAAAGGCATCCGCGGCTTTAAGGAAGGTTTGCAACCCACCAAACCCAAGGAAGAAACTGAAAAGACCGAGTCCGACAGCTCTTCAGACGAAGCATAAAACCAGTGCTACCACGCCGATCGAGTTGCCGCCGGCTGCTCTCCCACCGGCGGCTTGATTTGAATACGCATACAACTGCCACTGTGGAGATACAGGATGGAGTTTCTCAATATCGGAGGCGGTGAACTCCTTGTCATTGTGCTGTTAGCCATCATCCTTTTCGGTCCAGAGGATATCCTCAAGATGATGCGAAAAATAGGAGAGTATGTGCGCAAAATCCAGCAGATGTGGGCGCAAGTCTCCTCAGGCCTGAAAGGCGAGTTCATCACCGAAGATCTCGTCCCCGAAGAAATCCAGGAAACCATCAAAGAAACGCAGGCTTCCGTCGCAGAAGTGGGTCAGACACTCGCCGAAGTGAAAGCGGTCGCTGAAGCTGACCTCAGCGAAACCCATGCTGCCGTCCAGGAAGTCAAAACGACCCTGGAAGCCGTCTCTTCCACGGTCACGGCCGGCGTCAGCGAAGTTCCCAAGGCCCTGGCGGATGACCTCTCCAAGCTGGAGACGCCACAGGCCGAAGTTGCCGCCGAAACAACACCCATCAACGAGGGGGAAACTGTACGATGACCGAAGCCGAGATGACCCTCCTCGACCACATTCAAGAATTGCGCCAGCGGCTCTTCCGCATGGTCATCGCTATCGTTGTGGCGACTATCGCGGCCTCGCTGGTTGTGGATTACGTGGTTGCCTGGCTCGTCAAGCCCTTAGGCGGTGCCATCGTTGTCGCACTGAGTCCAACCGAAGCGCCGATGACTTATTTCAAAATCGCCCTGGGGCTTGGTTTTGGGGCCTCGCTGCCTTACATTCTGTATCAAATCTATGCCTTTGTCGCGCCGGGATTGTTTGCCCATGAGCGCAAAACTTTCTTGCTGGGACTCCCGGCCGTCTTGATCTTCTTCATCCTCGGTGCAATATTCACGTTGCAAATTCTGGTGCCCGTCAGCATGCCCGTCTTGATGGGCTTCTTTGGGACGGTCATCACGCCTACCTATTCCCTGGAAAAGTATCTCGGTTTTGTGACCACACTGGTATTGTGGATGGGGCTTTTGTTCCAGACGCCGCTGGTGATCTATGTAATCGCGTTGCTCGGCGTGGTGACCCCCCAGCAGCTCCGCCAGGCATGGCGGGTGGTCGTCTTCGTGGCGGCGATCTTTGCCGCGGTGGTCACACCGACCACCGATCCGATCACGATGCTGTTGGTCACCGGGCCGTTTATCGTCCTCTATTGGCTGGGGATTCTCCTGGCAAGCCTGGCAGCAAAACAACGCGCGCGGCGTATGGCAGCCGCAGAAGCTGAATCAGAAGCCGACTCATAAAAAATGGCTTATCGTGGAAAACAAGAGGTTGCTCCCGCGTATTGTGAGCTGGTTGTTCAAGCCGCGTGCGATCAAGTTTCCACCCATACTGTGGGGGGCACTGTGGCTCAGTCTCCTTGTGACTATTGCGGCACTCCTCACCCGCCCCACCCCTCCCCCCATCGAGCGTGAGGTCGAGCGGGTTGTCATCATCACGGCAACCCCGCCGCCTTCTACCTGGTATATTCCTACCCCCGTGCCCGGCGCGCCACCGATTACCCCCACACCGGTCGGCAGTGGCGGCACGCTGGCGTTTACAATGCGCCACAATGGCAACAGTGACATCTATCTAATCTCCCAAAATACCGGCAATTTGCTGCGGCTCACCTTTGACCCCGCCGAAGACCGCGACCCGGCATGGTCACCGGATGGCCGGTACATCGCCTTTGCGTCGCGCCGCAGCGGCAACTGGGACCTCTATCTGATCGAAATGCAGGCCGGCACAGTCATCCGCCTGACACGCTCGCCGGACTACAAAGCAGCCCCCACCTGGTCTCCCGACGGGAAATGGTTGGCCTACGAGGCTTACGTGGGCGAAAACCTGGATATTTACATCCTCAATGTTGACAGCGGCGCAAGTCAGCAGCTCACTTACGATGCAGCTCCGGAGTATTCGCCGGCCTGGTCACCCGACGGACGCCATATCGCCTTCACAGCTTATCGCAACAGCAACAAGGATTTGTACGTTATCTCATTGGACGACGGCACCATCGTCAACATGACCAATACGCCCGATGAGAACGAGGACTACGCCGCGTGGTCACCCGATGGACGGTATCTGACCTACTCTGCCGGCGTGCCGGGCAACGAAACGATCTGGAAAATTCCCTTCGACAAGGAAGCCCTCATGACCGGTATGGTGCGCCCAAGTCTCTTTGGCGTTGGGGGACAGCCCACCTGGTCACCGGACGGGCGTGCGCTGGCCTTCATCTTCCGGCAGCAGAACAAATCTTACCTGATCGCCGCCGATACCACCGGCTGGGGGCTGGCGCAGGAAGGATACAGCACAACCGATTGGATGGATACACCATCGTGGACCACGACGCCACTCAACGCCGAATTAGAAGCACGCCTCAAAAAGCGTATGGGCGAACAAGATGCGCCGCTGTATACCGAGCTGTTGTCGTCGGCCAACCCCGAAAAGTATCATTTGGTCGGCCTACCGAACGTCAACGGCGGTGACAATACGGAAATGCTCAGTGAAAGGGTCAACGACAGCTACAACGCGCTGCGTAAAGCCGTGGAAGAGCAAACCGGATGGGATTATCTGGCAATTCTCGGCGATTCGTGGCGTCCGATGAACCACACACCACGCCCCGGTCAGGGACGCATTTCCTGGCATGTATGTGGACGCGCGATTGACATCAACCAGGGGTATCTCAGCAACAAGCAGATCGAACTGGTCCGCGAGGACATCGGCGGGGTCACGTATTGGCGCGTCTTCATCAAGGCGAAGGAACAGGACGGTAGCCTGGGTGAACCGCTGCGCGTCGCGCCGTGGGATTTGTTGGCACGTTCCAAAGGCGGCCTGGCTACGGCGCAAGGAGGCGAACTCAAAGCCGAGATTCCCAAAGGTTATTATGTGGATTTCACCACCATCGCCGCCGACTATGGCTGGGAACGGCGCAACGCGCTCTCCAACTGGCGCGAGTCTTATTATGATGTGGAATGGTGGCACTTCCAGAAAACCGAAGGGCTAAGCTGGTATGAGTGTATGGTGGAATTATATACCACAGAGGCTATTTCGGATTCCTATGGCATCCTGCCGTGGTGGACAAAGCGACCGGAGTGGGAGATACAGAGTATGCCGTAGGTGTGAGAAATGGGTAGTGAGTTCGGCTGATTTTCAGATTTCGTCGAGCAGCGCCTGGATTTCTGTCTGGAAGCGGGGGACGGAGAACCGCTCGGCATTGGCGCGGCAGGCAAGAGGATCCACACGCTCCGCGTCAAAGGCTAATACAGCTTGCACGAGTGATTCCGGCGTCGGCTCACGGAAAAATGCCCCGGTTTCACCTTCAACAATCGAATCGAGCGCGCCCCCCGCGCCATAAGCAATCACCGGACGCCCCGCCGCTTGTGCCTCCAATGGGGCAATCCCAAAATCCTCGCGCCCCGGGAAAATAAACGCTTTGCAACGCGCCAACAAATCCGGCAAATCCTCATCGGGAACATAGCCCAAGAAGGTGATGTTGGGTTTTGCCAATGCTTCCAATGCCTCACGGTCGCGTCCGCTGCCGGCAATGCGCAGCGGCAGGCCGAGCTGATTGAAAGCCTGAACGGCAAGGTCAATGCGCTTGTAAGGGATCAGCCGTGAAACAATGAGATAGTAGTCCTCGTGGTGGGGCAGCGGGCGAAATCGCGTCACATCCACCGGTGGGTAAATGATGATCGCGTCACGGTGATAATAGCGGCGGATACGCTCCTGAATTTCGGTAGAGATGGCAACGAAGTGCGTGGTGGAGCGCTGAGCAACGCGGTAGTCCCAGCGGCGCAACAGAGCCACCACCGGCTTGAGCAGAGCTTTCAAGACACCCGGCAAGTTCTCACGGGCCGCATAGGCGTCAAACTCCCAAACATAGCGCGTCGGTGCAAGACAGTAGCACACCTGCGGGGTGTCGCCAGCACGGACGCCGTGGCAGAAGCCACTCTTGTTGCTGAGAAGCACATCGTAGCCCTGACGTACATCCAACAGCGCAAAAGCCAGGGCATACAGAGGGAAATACCACTGGTGATGCCGGTAGATGCCCGGCAGGCGGTCCATCCAGGTCGTGCGGATGTCCCACCTCCGATAGGCAGCCGGCATTTTCTCACGCCAGTACATGCTGGTATACACCGGCGCATCGGGGAACTGCGCGACCAGGTGTTCCAGCACCCGTTCCGCGCCACCATACTGATTCAGCCAGTCATGAATCAAAGCAATTCGCCTCACGATTCACGCCTCACGTATCATGCCTCACGCTCCCCATGAGTCGGCAACGTGTCCAACGTTTCTCCGTGGAGGGCGCGGCGCAATGCCTCACGGTCGTCCCAGGGATATTCGACGGTGCCGAAACACATGCTTTGTTCGTGCCCCTTACCACAGGCCAACACGATGTCGTCAGGTTGCGCCATCCGCACGGCATGCAGCAACGCCGCGCCACGGTCCGGTATGCGCCAGAAATCCACGCCCTCGACGCGCGAATGATGCCGTACTCCCTCTGCCATTTCGGCAAGGATGTCGTCCAGCGGCTCCGTGCGCGGGTCCTCGGCAGTCAGCACAATAAGGTCGGCCAACTCTCCGGCGACTTCGCCCATCATGCGACGTTTTTCACGGTCACGCAGGCCGGCCGAGCCAAAAACGACGATAACACGGCCCTTCCCGGCAACCCATTGCCGCGCGGTCAACAAAGCCACACGCAAAGCGTTGGGCGTGTGCGCAAAATCCACAATCGCGGTGAAGGGTTGCCCTTCGTCAATGCGCTCCATGCGTCCCGGTATGCCTGAGATTGCCGCTACACCTTCGACAACCGCGTCGCGCGATATCCCCAGCGCCAATGCTGCCGACGCCGCCGCCAGGATATTGCTCACGTTAAACGCGCCCACCAGTGGCGACGACAACCTCACCGTTCCCCAGGGGCTGCGCAGCACGGCACGGATGCCCTGCGGCGTATAGACAATATCCGTCGCCGTCACATCTACATCCGGGGAATCCAGGCCATAGATCACCTGCTGTTCCACAGGAATGGCGCGCAGGTAGTCGAAAGAACCGGGATCGTCACGGTTGAGTACGGCGACCTTCGGGACATCGGGTTTGCGCGCCGCCGTCGCCAGACTGCGGAAGAGCGTGGCTTTCGCCTCACGGTAGGCTTCCCAACTGCCATGGGCAGTCACATGCTCGTGGGTAATGTTGGTGACCACGGCGACATCGAAATCACACCCCGCAAGGCGTTGCTGCGCCAGGCCCTCTGATGTAGTTTCCAGGACGGCATGCGTTGCGCCGGCTGCCACCATTTGCGCCAGGTAGTCCTGCACCTCGCCGGATGGCGGCGTTGTAGTGTGCAGGCCGGTATCCAGGCTCAACGCTCCGATCCGTGCGTTGACGGTGCTGATCATGCCGGTTTCATGGCCGGCAGCACACAGGATAGCATAGAGCAGATTTGTCGTCGTCGTCTTGCCGTCGGTGCCGGTGACACCGAACAAAGTCAGCTGGCGCGATGGGAAGCCGTGCCAGGCGGCGTGTAGCCATCCCAACGCCCGACGCGCGTTCGCCACACGCAAGTAGGGCAAATCGGACGGCAAATCCAGGGTTAGCGCAGGCCGTTCGATGACCACGGCAGCCGCGCCGGCCCGCAGCGCGGCAGGTATAAAGCGATGTCCGTCCACATGCACACCGGGAACTGCAACAAAGACAAATCCGGGCTTCACCTGACGGGAATCGTCGGTGATTCCGGCAATCGGCGTATCGCCACGACTTTCCAGCACTTCTGGCACCGCTGCGCGCAATGCACTGAGCAACATAGCACCCCCTTGAAAACAACCGCTAATCTACGCGAATCCTTCGTTGCCGGATAATCTTACTACAGCTTGCGTACAGCGCCAAATGGAGGCACTTTTCACCGCGTCAAAACTGCGGGACTCGCCAAGAGGAGGGATTTGACAATTCGACAAACTGGAGAAAATGGTTTATTTATCAGCCAAGTTAAACTTTAGGAGGAGAGAGATGTTTGCAGAGTGTCCAGAGTGTGCTGCCGAGATTCCACTGGCTATGGATGCCATCGTCCACGAGATCGTCGTGTGCCCCGATTGCGGGACCGAGCTTGAGATCGTCAGCCTCGATCCCCCCGCGGTAGATTATGCGCCGCAGGAAGAAGAAGACTGGGGGGAGTAAGGAGTCCATCACCATGAGCAAAGTGGGTATCTTGTGTTCCCGTATTCGCGTCGAAGAGAAACTGCTCATCACCGAACTGCAAAATCGCGGCGTTGATTTCGACATCATTGACGACCGCGAGGTCATCTTCGACATCCAAAAGAACGGCTGGCAATACGATGTCGTCCTCGAACGTTGTATCAGCCATTCCCGCGCGCTCTACGCGCTGCTTCTGTTCCGCGATTGGGGTGTTCCCACCGTCAACACCTATGAGGTCGCCGAAAACTGCGGCAACAAGTTGCTGACCACAAGCGCTCTGGTGCGCGCCGGCATCCCCACCCCACGCACGATGGTTGCCTTCACGCCGGAATCGGCACTCGAAGCCATCGAGATGATAGGGTATCCGGTGGTGCTCAAGCCCGGCGTCGGCTCGTGGGGGCGGCTGCTCTCCAAGATCAACGACCGCGACGCCGCCGAAACGGTGCTCGAACATAAGCAAATTCTCGGCTCTTATCATCATTCGATCTACTACATCCAGGAATACATCCACAAGCCGGGACGAGACATCCGCGCCTTCGTCGTAGGAGATGAGACCATCGCCGCCATCTACCGCGCTTCATCCCACTGGATCACCAACACGGCGCGCGGTGGCGTGGCCTCCAAGTGTCCGGTGACGCCGGAGCTAAACGCGCTATGCGTGGCCGCCGCTAAAGCTATCGGCGGGGGTGTCGTTGCCCTCGACATCTTCGAGGATGAGCATCGGGGTCTGCTGGTGAACGAAATCAACTACACGATGGAGTTCCGCAACAGTATTGACACCACGGGGGTCAACATCCCGGCAAAGGTGATTGACTACACGCTGCAAGTCGCCAGGTCATAAAATCATAGGACTTACGCGATTGTGTCCATTTTCCACCGCAGAGGACGCCGAGAAATAACAAAATCTCAGCACTCTCTGCGTGCTCTGCGGTAAAGTTCCGCCAGTTTGTGTAAGTCCTGATCCTGTAAAGCCTGCCCCAAAAGAGCAACGACGATGCTAACGCCCGATGACAATCAAGCAGACGACCTGTTGCAAGGTCTGGTCGAACGCTACAGCCCTTCCACCCAGGAACGCCCCGCCGTCGAGTATCTGGTGGGGCGGATGGCGGCGCTCGGTTTCCGTGCTTATATAGACGGCGCGGGCAACGCCGTAGGTGAGATCGGCGACGGGGAGCGTGCCGTCCTGCTGCTCGGCCATATTGATACCGTGCCCGGCTTCATCAACGTGCGTCGTGAAGGGGGGCGACTTTACGGGCGCGGCGCGGTGGACGCCAAAGGCCCGCTGGCGACATTCGTCATGGCGGCAGCACGAGCCGGGGTCACAAACGGGAAACGGATCATCGTCGCAGGTGCAGTGGAAGAGGAAGCCGCCACTTCCAAAGGCGCGCGCTTCCTGCTGGACAAACTCACGCCTGAAGCCGTCATCATCGGTGAGCCAAGCGGCTGGGATTGCGTGACCACAGGTTACAAAGGGCGATTGCTGGTGCAATACATCCTCACCCGTGAGATTGGGCACACCGCCGGGCCTGAAACGAACGCCTGCGAAGACGCTTTCGCGTTCTGGCGTGCGGTGACGGAGTACGCCGCCGCCTGCAATGCCGCACGGCCACGGGTCTTCGAGCAGCTCACGCCCTCGCTGCGTGCCATGCACTCCGAGGATGACGGCTTTCTACAAACGGCAACGCTCACATTAGGCTTCCGTCTTCCGCCCAACATAGACACCGACGCGCTGGAAACGACGCTGTGCACGCTGGCCGGAGACGCAACGTTGGGCTTCAGTGGACGTGAGGTCGCCTATCACGCCGCGAAGAACACGCCGTTGGCGCGCGCCTTCGTCAAAGCCATTGACGCTGAAGGTGGGCGCATCCAGTTCAAGGTCAAAAGCGGCACTTCGGATATGAATGTCGTCGGCCCGGTGTGGAATTGCCCCATCCTGGCCTACGGGCCGGGCGACTCGGCACTCGATCATACCCCACACGAATCCATTGAGCTGAACGAGTACCACAAGGGGATCGCGGTGCTGACGCGGGTGTTGAAGGATGTTGGGAATTAGGGATTGGGGATTAGGAGGAGGAATTACCTATGATCATCATTGATGCTGATACCCATATAGCCCCCACCGGTGGGGCGTTTGCCCTGGAAGAACATCTCAAGCGGATGGAGCGCGCCGGCATTGATAAAACGCTCACCTGGCTCAAGCCGGATTATCACGGCACCGAGATCGAGGGCCACAACCGCTACGTCTACGAAGCTATGCGTCGGTATCCCGACAAAATCCTCGGCTTCGGCTGGGCCGATCCCACCGTGAGCGTCGAACACGCCAAAAAGATGGTCAGAGTTTGTGTGGAAGAGTATGGTTTCTACGGGGTGAAACTCAACGGCGCGCAAAACAACTACCGCATTGACGATCCTGTGCTGGCGCTCCCCGTTATCGAAGAAATCGCCAAAGCCGGTGTGATGCTGGCGTTCCACATCGGCGCGGACTTCTATGAGAACACCCACCCCTTCCGGGCGGAGCGCGTGGCGCGGATGTATCCCGAAATGCCTGTGTTGATGGTTCATATGGGGATGATGAACCGGGATATGAATCAGGCGGTCGTCGAAATCGCCCAACGCTGCCCGAATATGTACCTCGTCGGCAGCTCAACCACCGAACCGGCTATTATGCACGCCATCAAAACCCTCGGCGCGGAGCGGGTCCTCTTCGGCACCGACGCACCCTTTCAACGCCCACACGTCGTCCGCGCCACCTACGAGGCCGCGCTGGCCGACGATGTGACACCCGCCGAACGCGATTTGATCATGGGCGGCAATGCGGCGAAGCTGTTCAACCTTTAACGAGGATTTTGCAATTCCGCGCTCCGCTTGAAGAATTCGCGGGTGAGGAACGGCACGACCTGATCGGCTTTGACCGCCGCGATGTACTCCGCCAGATTATCAACCTCCAGTTGGCGCAGAGCAAGGCCCTTTTCGCGCGTGGCGGGACGAGCGTCGCCGGCGTAATGATTGGGGTAGTTCGCGTACCACCAGATGCCGGTATACGTTGCCGGCACATGGTGCAGCCGGTTGAGGGGCAGCGCCGGCTCCGCCGGAACGCGCGTCATATCCACCAGCTCCGGGTAGTTCGCCAGGGTGATGGATGTTTCACATTCGCAGGCGTGGCCGTGCAGCTCGGTCTCCACGATGGCTTCCCAGCGTGCCTGCCGCTCCGGCGTGAGGCCCTCCGGCAGATACAGGGAGTACGGTTTCTCCTCCCACAACGCACACTGCGCCAGGAAATGCAGCAGATGTATGTTGCCCCCGTGCCCGTTGAAAAGGATGATCTTCTTGAAGCCATTGCGGCCGATTTCATCGCAGACGCCCTGGATGACCTCCAACAGCAGCGTAGGTCTAAGCGTCACCGCGCCGGGGAAGCAGCGTGCCTCGTAAATCTGGCCGAAGTAAAACGGCGGGAAGACCACCGCCGGTTCACGCTCCGCCGCGATGCACGCGATCTTGTGCGCATTGAGGTAATCCGTGCCCAAGGGAAGATGCTCGCTGTGCTTCTCCAGCACACCCAGCGCCAGGATGCAGACACCCGTCGTGCGGACGGCTTCCGCAAACGCCGCCACAGTCAAGTTTTCCCATTGCATAGTCGTTCCTCCTTATAGCCGTCAGCCTTCAACGATTGGCTCTCAGCGTTATCATCTCCGGCTAAAAACGGGTAGCTGATGACTACTCCAACCATGCTTCGAAGACAGCCGCGACGTTCTCCGTCGGTACGTCGTTGCCCCATTCACACTGAGCAATGACGCCGCCGGTGCCATCGTCGAGGGCGCGGCGCACGCGCCGCACGCCCTCCTTTCAATGCAGAATTTGACTCAAAAAGCGTTTTGTTCGCTCATGTTGCGGGGCCGTAAACAGAAGCTCCGGTGTGGTGACTTCGATGATCTGCCCCTGGTCCATAAAGACGATGCGTTTGGCAGCCGCGCGGGCAAAGCCCATCTCGTGAGAGACAACGATCATCGTCATACCCTCGCGGGCCAAATCGAGCATCACATCGAGCACTTCCTTGATCATCTCCGGGTCGAGGGCTGAGGTCGGTTCGTCGAAGAGCATGATCTTCGGTTCCATCGCCAACGAGCGCGCAATGGCGACGCGCTGCTGCTGCCCGCCGGAGAGTTGCTCCGGGTAAGCGTCGGCCTTTTCGGGGATGCCGACCTTCGTCAGCAGACTGTGGGCCGTGGCGACAGCACGCTCGCGGTCCCATTTGTGCACGGTCATCGGCCCCAGGATGATGTTTTCGGTCACCGTCATGTGCGGGAAGAGGTTGAATTGCTGGAAAACCATCCCCACCTCGGCACGCATCTGATTGATTTGACGCTCGTCACCGCGAATCTCCACACCATCAATGCTGATCGAGCCGCTGGTAGGAGTCTCCAAACGGTTGATGCAGCGCAGCAAGGTGGACTTCCCCGATCCACTCGGCCCGATGATAACGACGACTTCTCCCCTCTCCACATCCAGGCTCACATCGTTAAGTGCGTGGATACGACCAAAACGCTTGTGTAAATTCCGAATCTGTACTATTGGCATTGTACTCATTCTATAGCTCCCCAAAATGGTCGGTAGATTGCTGATCATTCTCAATCTCTGATGATGTGGGTGCGTGCAAAACGGTCGTGCAGCGGCTCGCCAGTAGATGACCACAACATCCACAGCAGACTCAGGCCGGGCAAGGGCAGAATCAGGAACAGCAGCCGCCTGAACGCCTGCGACAGCGTCGGATGCGCGCCTTCGCCATCGGTAAGGCGCAATCCCACCGCCATCATCCCCGGCGTGCGTCCGGCGCGCGTCCAGAAAAACAGGACATAGACGGCGCCGAGGAGCACCATCACCACCAGCAAAACGAGATATGGCGATGCAAGGGGAATCACTGCGCCTATGGCCTGAATCAACCCATAGACGATCAGGCCGATAAAGTCCAGCACCACCAGGTCAACCACCCCACCGGCCAGGCGATGCATCAACGTCACCGGCTGCTCCTTGTTCTGGCGCGACATCCCCTGCTCGATGTAAAAGACGACGCGCGAGAAGATCAACGTCACCAGCAGGTAAACCAACGCCACCAGCGTATACGTCTCAAAGTAGGCGAAGGTGCGCGACGCATACTCGCGGCCCCGACGGAGCATATCGGAGATCGCCAGTACCGAGACCAACGACGAGTCTTTGAGCATGGCAATGAACTCGTTGCCGACCGGCGGCAGAATGACGCGCACCGCCTGAGGGATGATCACATAGCGCATCGCCTGCCCGCGTGTAAGCCCCAACGCACGGGCTGCCTCCATCTGACCTTTGGGGATGGATTGAATCCCACCCCGGAACGTCTCGCCGATGTACGCGCCATAACAGATCGTCAACCCCAGTACGGCAGAAACCTCCGGCCCCAGCCGAATGAAGCGGGACATCGCATAATAAATCCAAAACAACTGCGCCAGCAGTGGGATGCCGCGAATCACTTCAACATACAGCGAGGCCAGTGTATTGAAGGCCGGGTTGGTCGCCGTGCGCCCCAACCCCGCAATCAAGCCCAGGATGAGCGCGAGCGTCATCGAAACAATGGTGATCTGGAATGTGACCACTAACCCATCACCGATGAATTGCACAATCTCCCAATAGGGGTCGGGTTTGAGCACCGTCGCCCCGATGATGAAGACCATCGCCAGGATGATGGCGATCCACCAGGCGATCAGCAGGCTACGTTCACGCGGGATCAGCGCGCTGTCATCCTGTTGCCAGCCGTGTAGATGTGGAGCAGACTTGACTGTGTGTGACTCGACAGATTTCATAATTTCCCCCTCTTCTAAAAATGGTGATCAGGGATTCAGGACCGGGGATCAGGATACTGCTCACCCCCTACTCCTGAATTCCTTTCTAAAAGCAAAAGTTGAAAATACGTTAGAATCCGTTCAATCCATTGACAAATTTCCATTCGCCGGTAAACCAACGGTCTATTCCCCGGTCAGGTTCAAAATCATCAATCGCTCGTAGAAATCCTGAACAGGACGGCCGGCGGCCAATGCGGCCTGTATGGCGTCGGCGACCTCGTTTGGGCCATGGCCGCGCGCCCATTGAGGCAGATGCGCCACGTCGCTGATCAGGCCGAAGGGGTCGAAGCCCAGACGTGCGTAAGTAGTCCAGGGCAGATGGCCCGCCGCGACGGCAAACTCGAACAGGCCACTTGGCGCGCCGAGTGCCAACACCGTCGTGTAATCGTGATCCCACGCCCAGCGCATGGAGGCGCGCACCAACGCCGTGCCGATGCCCCGGCTAAAATAGCGCGGGTCGGCACCTTTGTAGATCGTCGGCGTACCCGCGCCTTCTTCGACTTCCTGTTGGAAGCTCTCCAACGTCCGTCCGACATGACAACAGGCATGGCACCATGCCGGCCCCGATAATTCCAGGTTCACCGAGCCGGTCATCTGCCGCCACCAGTCGGGGCGCCACCAGTGATTCCAGGTCGGCCAGTCAGGGTTATCCTGATCGGGTAGGACGATGCGATAGCAATGCAGTTGCGCGACGCAACGGTCGCCTTCCCAGGCCGCCATGCCGATGGTTCCCTGCGTCTCGAAGAGCCGCAGTAACGTCTCGCGCTCCGGGGGCCAGCACCGCAAAGGGATGCGGTCAAGCTCATCTGGCCGAATGGGCCGGATCGTGATAGGAATGTCGTTTGGGGATAGCAGCGTCATCGTATTCCTCCCTCCCTTTGAACGTTATTCTCATCCAATCGCCGGTAAACCCATAAGTCAAAGAGAATGAACCATGTGACAACTGTATTGTAGTCTGTTTTTCAGGAGTGACAAAAGCCGTTTGACAGGGTCTCATTAACGAGAACGATAAAGCCTGCCGTTTGACAGGGTGCTTTTTTGTCGTATAATTACTCATATAATGAGTAATTACTCATATTATTATAACCGTAATTAAACCGAAAGAGTGAGGTGGTATGAGCGGTAAGAAAAGAGGCCCACTTTTCCCAGGCCGACGCCAGCGTCGTATTGAACGGCGCCGCCGCGAAATCATCGCCGTGGCGGCGCAGATTTTTGCCCAAAAGGGCTATGCCAATACGACAACCAAAGAGCTGGCCGATGCGGCCGACATGGCCGAGGGGACGCTTTACAATTACTTCAGCGGCAAACGGGAAATCCTGCTTGCCATCCTTAATGAGATGTGCGTTCCTATTGACGCGCTGTTGCAGAACGCGCAGGTCCCCAAAACCCGCGATGATTTTATCCGCATTGTCGAAAACGGCCTGGGCATTTTTGTCGCGCAATTGGATTTCACCCGCACGCTGTTGACCGAAATCTGGGTGGATGATACGGTGCTCAATGATTTTGTCATCGGGCGATTGCAGTACATCGGCGAGGCCGTGCGGAATTTCATCATCCGAGGGATCGAAGGCGGGAATTTCCGTCCGCTGGACATCGAAACGACGACATTGATGGTATTGGGGACGTTCCTGGCGCTCATCTTCCCCATTGTGCGGGGCATGAAGCCCATTCCCACAGCCGAAGAACGCCATAAGATGGCGCAAGATGCCGTGGATCTATTGTTAGACGGATTGCGAGTACGCGAGAACGGATAGGCCGGACGATGTTACAACGTATCTGGGCTGTGCTGCAAAAGGAGTTCATCCAAACGCTGCGCGATCGGGGCACGTTGATCCTGATGTTGAGCATGCCCATCCTGCAACTGTTTTTGCTCGGCTATGCGGTGGATATGAATGTGGAGCATATTCCCACCGTCGTCGCCGATCAAAGCCTGGATAGCTACAGTCTGGGTTATGTCAATGCGATGGTCAACACGCAGTATTTCGACGTGGTGGCGTATGTGACCAGCGAAGCAGAAGTGATCCGCGCCATTGATGCCGGGCGCGCGCAGGCCGGGATCATCATCCCGCCGGATTTCTCCGCCCGTGTAGAACGTGGCGAAGCGCAGGTGCTATTTCTCATTGATGGCTCGGACCTGTTTACCGTGCAGTCAGGGTATACGCGCGCGGCCACGATTGCGCAGGCTTATGCTGCCGAGGTGCTGCTGAAGAAAATCGCACGTTCGGGATTGGCTGTGAGCGGCGCATTGCCACTGGATACGCGGGCGCGCGTGCTTTACAATCCCGATATGCAACAGTTGTGGTTCACCATTCCCAACATGATCGCGCTGTTGATGCAGACCACGAGCATTGCGATGACTGCTGCCGCCGTGGTGCGTGAACGCGAGGCCGGCACCATCGAGCAACTGCTTGTCACACCCATCCGTCCGGCGGAGTTGCTGCTCGGCAAGATCATCCCCAACGTGATAGTCGCGCTCATCAATGTATTGACGGCAGTGGCGGTGGGGGTGTGGGTCTTCCATGTGCCCTTCAAGGGAAGTTTTGGGCTTTTTGTGGGACTGGCGATCATTTACGTTTTCTCAGGGCTGGGATTGGGCTTGTTGATTTCCACGGTTGCCAACAACCAAAAGCAATCGCAACAACTGGTGGCGATGATTATGCTGTTAGGCGTTATCCTGGGCGGGTACATTTTCCCCCGCAATACGATGCCGCCGGTGCTGCGGGCGCTGGGGACGTTGTTCCCGATGACATTCTTCATCCCTATCTCACGGGGAATTATCAGCAAGGGCGTAGGCGTGGACGCGCTATGGTCACAAATCGCCGGGATGACCCTCTACGCGGTGGTGGTGATGGTGATCGCCGCGAAAGCGTTCCGGCAAGGACTGGAGTGAAGCTATGGCTTTGAACACGCAGCGGTTATCCGCCATCGTCAAAAAAGAGACCATCCAGATGGTGCGGGATTGGCCAACTTTGCTGATGATCATTCTCATGCCCGTCATCGAGCTTATGTTGTTCGCCTACGTGGGCGATTTGACGCTCGACCATTTGCCCACAGCCGTTGCCGATATGAGTCGTGATTCCAACAGCCGTGCCTTCATCAATGCGCTGGAGGTTTCGAGCTTCTTCGACGTGGTTGAATACGTGAACAGCGAGAATGAGGTCATCCGCGCCATTGACGAAGGCCGGGTCAACGTAGGGCTGGTGATTCCGCCGGATTTCGCCGGGCGGATCGCACGCGGCACCGCGCAAGCGTTGGTGATCATTGACGGGTCAGATGCGTTTGTAGTGCAATCGGGATACAGTGCGGCGTTGGCGATTGCGCAGGTCCATGGGATGCAGTTGATGCTGCAAACCGCCGCGCAGATGGGGATGGCCGGGATGGGACAACTGCCTATCAACACAAGCACGCGCATTCTCTACAATCCCAACATTGACCAGATCGTCTTCCTTATCCCCGGCCTGGCGGCGATGCTGCTACAACTCATCGGCGTCAATGCAACGGTGATGGCGGTGGTGCGTGAGCGTGAGCTGGGCACGATGGAACAGATGCTCGTCACACCGGCGCGGCCTCTGGAGCTGATCCTCGGCAAGATTGTGCCGCCCATCGCCCTGATCGCCGTAGACCTGCTCATCATCATCCTGCTCGGCGTCTACTGGTTCAAGGTGCCGATTCGAGGATCGCTGTGGCTGTTTAGCTGGCTTTCGCTGTTATTCATCATTTCCGGGCTGGGGATGGGATTGGCGCTCTCCACCATCTCCAAAAACCAGAAACAGGCGCAGCAGATTTCGGCAGTGGTGATGATGCTTTCGATCCTGCTGACCGGTTTGATTTATCCACGTGCCACGATGCCGCCACTGGTGCGCACCATCGGCAATTTGATTCCGGCGACTTACTTTGTCCGCATTGCGCGGGGGATTATGACCAAAGGCGTGGGGCTGGCGTTTATGTGGGAAGACGTTCTCGCACTGGCGATTTATGGAGCCATCATCGTAGCCCTTTCGACGGCAACGTTCAAGAAGCGGCTGGACTGAGGCATGACGATGTTGCGGCGTATATGGGCGGTGATGCAGAAGGAATTCATTCAAACGTTCAGGGATCGGCGGACGCTCTTGATCCAACTGAGCCTGCCGGTGATGCAATTGCTCATTCTAGGGTACGCCATCCGCACCAACGTCGAGCACATTCCCCTTGTCGTGGCCGACCAAAGCCTGGATCGCGCCAGCCGCACCCTCGTCGAAGGGTTGATCGCATCGCAGTATTTCGATGTGGTGGACTATGTCGCCAACGAAGCACAGGCCATCCGTGCCATTGACGAAGGACGCGCGCAGGCCGGCGTCGTGATCCTGCCCGATTTTGCGGCCAATGTCGAACGCGGCGCGGCCCAGGTTCTGTTGCTGGTGGATGGCTCGGACATTTTCACGTCGCAGACGGCCTACAGCGCCATTACCGCCATCACCCAGAACCATTCAATGGCGGTATTGATCTCCAAACTCCAGCGTGCCGGCAAACTGCGAAACCCGGAACAGTTTTTGCCCCTGGATGCGCGGGTGCGGATTCTCTATAATCCCAATCTGGCCGATCTGTGGTTTCTCATTCCGGGGATCGTGGCGGTGATTTTGCAAACGCAGACCATCACGTTGACCGCCGCCGCGGTGGTGCGCGAGCGCGAAACCGGCACCATCGAGCAAATCCTGGTCACGCCCATCCTGCCCATCGAGTTGCTGATCGGCAAAATCGCGCCGAACATCGTCATCGCCATCGTCAATATGCTCACCATCCTGGGACTGGGTGTGTTGTGGTTCAAGGTGCCGTTCCAGGGGGACTTCTGGCTTTTCTTCTGGCTGGCGTGTTTGTATGTGCTTTCGGGCCTGGGAATGGGATTGCTGGTGTCGGCCATCTCGCAAAATCAAAAACAATCCCAACAAATGGCCATGATGTTGATGCTCATCGGTCTGGTATTGGGGGGCTTTATGTTCCCACGTTATCTGATGCCTCCCCTGATCCGCGCGGTGGGCAATCTCTTCCCGCTCACGTACTTCATACCGCTGGCGCGGGGGATCATCACCAAAGGGATTGGGGTGACGTACTTGTGGCAACAGATCGTGGTCTTGATCCTGTACGTGAGCGCGATCATGTTCTTCGCCACGCGCTCATTCAAACGCAATCTGGATTAATCTCTACCCAAATGAGGGACTATCAGAGAACCGAAGTCTTTTTGGGTTTCGGCCTGTTCAGGTTAGGACATGATGTCAAGACGTTGGGCAGCTTCACTCCACCGTACCATCGCGGTGATGCGTCGTGAGATGATCGAGCGGCTGCGTGACCGGCGCACGCTGGCGCTGATCCTTGGGATACCGCTCATTCAGTTGCTGCTCTTTGGCTATGCCGTCAAGTTGACGGCTTACAATTTGCCCACCGTCGTCGCCGATATGAGCCTCGATACGCGCAGCCGGAGCTTTGTGAACGCGCTACGCACATCCGGCTACTTCGACATCCAGCGGTATGTCGCCACCGAAGCCGACGTGCTGCGCGTTCTCGACAGTGGGACGGCGCGCGCCGGGGTGGTCATTCCGCCAAATTTCGCTGCGAACATCGAGCGCGGACAGACGCAAGTGTTGATCATCCTGGACGGCTCCGACTCGTTCTCGGTGCAATCGGGATATAGTGCGGCTGTGGCCGTGGCGCAATCGTTCGCGCTGAAACTGGTTGCGCAACAGATCAATCGCCTGGGGGGGCAGTTGCAGACACAGCCGATTGTGGCTTCGACGCGCGTGCTCTACAACCCCAACCGCGATGATCTCGTATTTGTGATGCCGGGATTGATCGCGATGCTGCTTCAGGTGCTGGCAGTGAGCATGACCGCGCAGTCCATCGTGCGCGAATACGAACTGGGCACCATCGAGCAGATTATGGTGACGCCGGTGCGGCCTTTGGAACTGATTGTCGGCAAGCTGACGCCCAATATCTTGTTCGTGGTCATTGACCAGGCGATGATTACGCTGTTAGGTGTTTTCTGGTTCGGCGTTCCGTTCCGGGGGAATCCCTGGTTACTGGCGGGGCTTTCTTTCCTGTTCGTGTGTTCCGGGTTGGGATTAGGGCTGCTGATTTCCACCGTTGCGCACACGCAGAAGGAAGCCGAGCAACTTTCTGCTCTGTTGATGTTGTTCAGTCAATTGCTCACCGGCTTCATCTACCCGCGCAGTCCGATGCCGCCGGTCGTGCGTGCCGTCGGCAACCTGATTCCGCTGACCTATTATCTCAGGATTGCGCGGGGCATCATCACCAAAGGCGTAGGGCTGACGTTTTTGCGGAGCGATGTCCTCGCGCTGCTGATCTATGTCGTGGTGGCGATGGGATTGGCGGCGATCACGTTCAAGAAGCGGCTGGATTGAATGGGGAAGAAAGAACGACTGCCTGACTATGAGACTAAGGACTACGAGACTAATGACTACGAGACTAAGGACTACGAGACTAAGGACT
>DAOLUH010000055.1:0-39749 GCA_035420085.1 Anaerolineae bacterium | reverse complement strand
CGCGGGCATGAGTCCGGCTGCCAGCGCGTGCCGCGTCCCCCCGTCCGCCGCGACGACGCAATCGCCGGCCCTCACCCACCGGGCAGCTTCGGCGGCAGGATCCGCGATGACGCCGTTGGCAAAGATTACAATCCGCACACTACCTCCCATTATTGGTCAGCAGATTAAGCGGATTTGGCAGATTAAAGATAGGTAAATCTGCTTAATCTGCTCGATCTGCTGACAAGAAAAATCCGTTCAAATCCGTTCAATCCGTTGACAAAAAACATCCCTGCCAGCCAGGAGGCTTGTGCAGGGATGTGATGAACGGGCGCGCCTCCCTCCGCTGGTATGATCCAGATCAGGTTCTAGGGTCGGTATCAGACGGATACCCTCTCAGCCTGCATCTCAGGCTCCCCTGGCCGATATTGGCTTTGCAAGGTGCTACACCTCTATTATAGCAGCCTTTCCAGACTTGCCAAAATTTTCAAGTGTAGTATAATCCGTGATGTATGCGGGCTTAGTTCAGCGGTAGAATGTCTCCTTGCCAAGGAGAAGGTCAAGGGTTCGAATCCCTTAGCCCGCTCTTTTTCTTGGCGACGTAGCCAAGTGGTAAGGCAAGGGTCTGCAAAACCCCCATTCGTCGGTTCAAGTCCGACCGTCGCCTTTACCCAATCAACACCAGAAGCGGCGGGCATCAAATGGCGATGCCCGTTTTTGTTCAATTATGGGGCGGTGGCGAAATGGCAGACGCCGTGGACTTAAAATCCTCTGTCCTGACGGACGTGTGGGTTCGACTCCCACCCGCCCTACTGAGTGAAAGGCTGATTAGGTCATTGTGAAGGGAAAAATCGCCGCTGGTATCACAGCGGCGATTTTATTTTTAACCTGGTGAAGGAGTAGGTGTATGACTCAATCGCTATCTACACAGGTCGCTCGTCCGCTCACCGCGATCATCGTGGGGGTGGGGCATCGCTCGCTGTTGTACGCTTCATACGCACAGACGCATCCCGATGAACTGCGTATCGTCGGCGCGGCGGATCCCAATCCGCTGCGCCGCGCGCTGGCCGCTGAGATATACGGCCTGTCGCCAGCGCAGTGCTTCGAGACCGCCGAAGAGGTTGCGGCCAGACCGCAATTTGCCGATGTGGTCATCAACGGGACGATGGATCACCAACACGTGCCGACGTCGCTGCCGCTGCTGGCGGCCGGATACGATATGCTGCTCGAAAAGCCCTTCGCCACCTTTGAGGCAGAGATGTGGGACCTGGTGCGAACGGCGAAACGCTACGACCGCAAGGTCATCATCTGCCACGTGCTGCGCTACACGCCGTTCTATGCTGCCATCCGCCAGCAAGTGGCAAATGGGGTCATTGGCGACGTGTTTAACGTGCAAACCATCGAGCACGTCTCCTACCATCACATGGCCGTGGGCTACATCCGAGGCAAGTGGAGCAAGCCGAGCGTCAGCCACGCTTCGATGTTGATGGCGAAGTGCTGCCACGACCTTGATCTCATCGCGTGGATGAAGAGCGGCGTGCGTCCGCGCAGCGTCGCCAGCTTCGGCAGCAATTTCCAGTTCCGCCCGGAAAAGGCACCCGCCAACGCCGGAACCCGCTGTCTGGTGGACTGTCCCCTCGAGGCGGAGTGTCTCTATTCCGCGCGCAAGCACTACATTGACCATCCCGACCGCTGGAGTTTCTACGTGTGGGACAGTCTGGAACATATCCCCAACCCGACCATTGAGCAGAAAATTCACTCGCTGGAGACGGACAATCCCTACGGGCGTTGCGTGTGGAGGTGCGAGATGGAGGTGGTGGATCACCAATCCCTCGTGATTGAGTTCGCGGATGGGACGACGGCGACGCACAATATGATCGGCGGGACATCCAGACCGTCGCGCGCAATGCATCTCATCGGGACGCGCGGCGAGATTCAGGGCGTTTTTGAGGATGGGCGCTTCGTCATCCGCCACATTGATCCACGACCGGGTCACGAGTATACCGAAGACGTGGTGGATCTTACGACCGGCGGCGATATGCACGGCGCGTTCGGCGGGCACGGCGGCGGGGATATGCGCCTGGTGGCAGATTTTGTGCGCGTGATGCGTGGCGAAGCGGCATCGCTCTCTACCACGCAGATCGAGGATTCCGTCGCCGGGCATCTCATCGGCTTCAGCGCCGACCGGGCGATGGCCGAGCAGCGCGTGGTTGATCTTGAGTTTGAGGTATAGGATGGAAAAACCGCTCATTGTGGTGACAAACGATGATGGTGTGGAGTCCGAAGGGCTGTGGGCCGCCGTCGAAGCCGTCGCGCCGTTCGGCGAAGTGCTGGTCGTCGCGCCGGATCGCCAGTGGTCGGCGGCGGGGCGCTCGATGCCGCGCACGGTGACGGGCGAATGGACCGCGCAGCAGCGCGAAATCTACGGCGGGCAAGTGGTGCGCGCTTACAGCGTGGATGCGACGCCGGCCTTGTGCGTCGTCCACGCGATGTTGGAGTTGATTCCGCGCCAACCGGCGTTGCTCGTTGCGGGGATCAACTTCGGCGAGAACGTCAGTACCGAAATCACTATCTCCGGCACGGTGGGCGCGGCGTTGGAAGCGGCGGCTTTCGGCGTCCCGGCGCTGGCCGTCTCGTTGGAAATGACGGTCGCCGAGCATCTGACGGGTGGCGAGGCGAAAGATTATACAGCGGCGCAGCACTTCACGGCGCTCTTCGCGCGGCGAATGCTCGACCGCGCCATGCCCTACGACGTGAGTGTGCTCAACGTCAACGTGCCGGACACCGCGACGCCGGAGACTGCGTGGCGGCTCACCCGCCTGTCGCGCCAACGCTACTTCCTGCCGCTGGAACCGGACCGCAAAAACGGCAGCGGTCGCCCCGGCTACACGGTGCGCGCCGATCCACATCTAGGCGAGCCGGATTCCGATGTGTGGGCGCTGCGGGTGGCGCGGATGGTGTCTGTGACGCCGCTGTCGTTGGATATGACCTCGCGCGCGGATTTCGGGGAGGTGGAGGAGCAGTTGCGGGGGGAGTGGTGAGGTTCACTTTTGTAATTTGCGCTTGACAGAATCCTCCTTGCCCCTTACACTTGTCGTAAAAAGTACGCAACAGCACGTTGAACTTTTCTGGTATGCCTGATTATCAGTCCCTGTTTACCAATCACTGATTACAAAGTATGCAACGTCACAGTGAAATCCTGCGTTTTCAAGAGGGGCGGCGCAGCCAGCATCCCGCGCCGGAGGCCATGACGGCGACCGCGCCGCCGGGGATGGCCGACAGCGCCGGAGAACAGCTTGCCATTCTGGTGGACCTCTCGCCGCCGCTATCCCACCGCAGCCGCGAAATCCGCGCTCTGGCGGCGAGTACCTATTGGTCGTCGTCGGGGAGCATTGTGGCGCGGATACGGCGCGCGCTCGCGGAGGCCAATCGCCATCTCGTCCACGCCAACGCCGAGGCTACGCCTGGCTCCAAGTGTTCGGGGAGCATTACCTGTGTCGTTTTTGCCGGGGAAGAGATTTTCATCGGGCAGATTGGGGCGGCGTATGCGTTTGTCCACCATCCCGATCACACGGTGGAGTCTTTCCCGATCCGCAACCGGCTTTTGATTCCCCTGGGCGGGGCGCTGCCGCCGTCCATCCACATTGGTTATGCCACGGTGGAAGAAGGGTGTACCGTGCTTTTGGGCACCACGCCCGCCGTGGAATCGCAAACCCGCGAGCGCTGGCGCGAGATACTGGACGCCCCCGATCCCGAAGACATTGTTGATTCCATCACCCAGGCGATGGCAGGGAACCAGGCATCGGGCAGTTTTGTCATGATTCGCCTGTTGCCGGAGCCGCCAACTCAACCGCAGCCGCCGGCCCGGCGGAAGGCGCAGCTTTTCCGCAAACCCACGCCAGCGGTTGCGCCCGTGAGCGCCGTTCCCGTCACTGCGCCGCCAGCGCCGCAACCGCTGCCCAGCGCCGCGCCGCCGCCATCCCAGGTCGCCGTCCCGCCGAAGCCACAGCCTAAGGTACAGCCGGCCGTTCTGCTTCCGGCGGTTCTCGAAAAGCAACCGGAGCATCACACCGAAGCGCCGAGCGAGACGCCGGCCCCGGTCGCGCGACCTGCGTTCACGCTGCCCAAGCTCAAATTGCCGCCGGTGTGTGAATGGTTGAAGTGGCTTATCCCCAAGAAGAGCGCCGAGCGTTACCGCGAGCGCAAAGCGACGGTGGAAGGCGCACGCGTGCGCCGCGCGCTGCGCACGCTGCTGCCCGGCAAGGTGCGGGGCGTCAAAACGCGGCAGACGCCGCTCGCGCCGGCGGAAAAATCAACGGTGATGGGTGGACTTGTGCTTGGGTTATTACTGCTGGCGCTGTTTGTCACCGTGACCGTGTACTTTGAATCCGGCGGGCACGCGCGGGTGGAGGAATACATCGTGGAGGCGCGCATTCTGCGTGAAAAAGCCTTCAACAGCCAATCGCCTGAGGATTGGAACGCGTTGCTGGAATTGAGTTCGCACATCGTCACGTTGGAGCGCCAAAATACCGAAGCGGCAGCCTTGAAAGAAGAGGCGCAGGACGCCCTCGACGCTTTGCAGAGCGCCGCGGTGCTCGACGCCAGGCTGCAACTGGATCTGGGTATCGCGCCCACGCCACGCCGCCTGCTCGTTGCCGGGTCGTGGGTCTACATCCTCAATACGGCCGCCGACGAGGTAGTCGGGTTGCCGTTGCAGGCCGACGGTCTCACTTTGACCACTGACGTTCCCACACCAATTCTCAAGCGCGGTCAAACTTTCTTCGGGGAAGTCGTCAACCATCTCGTTGACCTGGCGTGGGTGGAGCCGGGCGGCAGTTATCCCGACGGCGCGGTTTTCATCTACAGTGATGGCGGGGCTGTTTACATCTATGAACCGGCTCTCGGTCCTGGCAGCATCACCCGGCAGCGTCTGCAGGGGAATCTGGGGCCGGGCATGGTAACGATTATGGGGACTTTCGGGGAAAAGTTGTACCTGGTACAGCGTCAGGACAATCAAATTCTCACTTATGAGCCGGTCAACGGGATCTACGAAACGGCGCGAGGCTACTTCGCCCCCAGTGTTGCGCCGCATCTCTCGGAAGTTTTAGATGTGGGAATTGATGGACGGGTTTATCTGTTGATGGGCGATGGGACAATTGACGCTTACTTTGGCGGGGCGGAAGACCCATCCTTCAAAGTCAGCAATCTGCCGGACCCCAACGCGAAGCCGTTGGTGCTGGTCGTCGAGTCCGACGAAGAGGGCTTGATTTATCTGGGCGACCCGCAGCGCGAGCGCATCCTCGTCCTCGACAAGCGCGGAAAATTCACGCACCAGTTCCGCTTGCCGGGCGAAACGTTGCGGCAGTTGGAGGCGCTGGCGGTCAACGAGAACCCGCACGTGCTGTATATGATCGCCGCCAACCGGCTCTACATCGCGCCCGTCCCCGATTTTGTAGCGCGTTAGATTAGCTGTCAGCCTTCAGCCATCAGTTTTCAGCCGGGATTGGGAGGGAGTATGGCGCAACCGGAGACACTGCGCACGTTTATTGCTTTGCCGCTTTCCCCTGTTATGACGGAAAAACTGTCCGCTATCCAACGCACATTGCGCCGCGCAAGTCCAGAGCAGGCGGTGTCGTGGGTGAATCCTGCTAACATCCACCTGACGCTGTTTTTTCTGGGGGATATTGTGCCTGATCGCCAGAAACCCATCGAAGCGGCGCTGGCTGCCGTCGCGCGCAACGTGCGCCCATTTACGTTCAATGTTCAGGGGCTTGGCGCTTTCCCTAACGCGAATCGCCCGCGCGTCATCTGGGTGGGGCTGGACGAACCGACCGGGCAGTTGACGTTGCTGCACCGCGCCGTCAATGAGGCGATGGCGAGCATTGGTTTTCAACCCGAAGACCGCCGTTTTTCCCCGCATCTGACGTTGGGCCGCATCCGTCAGCGCGCCTCACGCGAGGACGAACAGGCTATAGGAGAGGCCATCCGCCGGACGGACGTGGGGGCGCTAGGCGAGGTGCTGGCTAAAGAGATAATTTTCTTACGCAGCGTGCTCAAGTCTTCCGGGGCGGAGTATACGCCGTTGGCGCGCTATAAATTAGAAATGAGAAGTGAGAAGTGAGAGACGAGGTTATCAAGCAATACGCGCATACCTGGCGGACGTTTGCGGGGATCGTCAGGGATTTCGATGACGATGCCTGGCTTCATACTGGAAAAGGGATTATTGTTCCGGTCCGCATCGCGTTTCACATCTTGAAAGCCACCACATACTATCTTGAAGATGAATCCACAGTTCTGCTCGCCGGGGGAAAACCTTTTGACGGGAACTGGGAGGCCGCGCAAGAAGAAGACTGGCCATCGCAAAGCGATATCCTGGCAGGTATTGACGAATTGCAGGTTAAAACCGAAAAATGGCTGTCCGAAATGGACTTCGACGCTGAAAACAAGCCCTTCGGGTGGGCAGGCGCGACAAAGTTTGGGGTGGCTTTGTTTTTATTGAGTCACACACTCTACCACGTCGGGGGACTCAATGCGCTCCTCGAAGAAAGCAAAAACGGGAAAGCAGAGGACAATTTCGTCAAGACGCTATAAGTCGTGCAAGACGCGCCGGTAAACCTCAAACGTCCGGCGCGCGGTTTCTTCCCAGGTGAAGTTCCGCACTTGCTCTTGCCCCTCCATCTGTAAACGCACACGCAACGCCGCATCGTGGATGATGCGCCAGCAGGCATCGGCAATCGTGCTGGGATCGTCGGGATCAATGAGCAGCCCGGCAATACCGACGACCTCCGGCAAACTGGCCCGGTCGGCGACAACGACGGGCGTCCCGCATTGCAGGGCTTCCAGCGCGGGCAGCCCAAATCCCTCGTAGAACGAGGGCATTGCCAGCAGCACCGCGCCGTTGTAGAGCGCAACCAAATCCGCGCCGGGAACTTGCTCAATGAAACGCACCCACGGTTCCAGATGCAGAGCTTTTACGCGCGTGAAAATCTCATCGTAGAGCCAGCCAGGTCGCCCGGCAATCACCAGGACGCGCTTTTCCCCGCGCGCGTGGAGCTGCGCCAGCGCCTCCAACAACCCCGGAAGATTCTTGCGCGGTTCCCAAGTCCCCACGAAAAGCAGGTAGCCGGGTTCCAGCCCGTAACGCGCCAGCACAATCTGCGTCTCTTCCGGCGGCAGCGGACGGAAATAAGCTTCGGCGGCGAGATGCGTCACCGTGATCCGCACCGGATCGACGTGCAGCAGCCGTTCCAGATCGCGCTGGGTGGCGTGCGAATCGGCCAGGATCGCGTCCGCGCGGGTTACGGCCCAGGCGATCTGGTCGTTGTAATAGCGGCGGGCGTCGGCGGTGAGATACTGCGGGTAGTAGAGGAAATTGAGATCGTGCACGGTGATGACCATACGTCGCGCGCCCCAGGCCGGAGGGATGAAGTCGGTACTGTGGAACAGATCGAGCTTGAGTGGGAACAATTCCGCGCCGAGCGCCCACCGTTCCAGGCGATGATGCGGGGGTGTCCACGCGCGACAGACGCGCGCGCCCGGCACGTCCATAGGATCGGATTCGCGTCGGTGCTGCACCAACGTCAGTGTCTCCGACGCCAGCAGAGGCGGCAACGCCTGGGCCAGATGTCGCGCGTACCGCGAAATCCCGCCGGGCGCGTAGGCGTGCAGTCGCAAATCTATTCCGATGTGCATAGAGAGGTATGCGCGGCGTTCTACTCTGTAGATAGTGTATCGGTCAACAATCGCGCAAACTCGACTGACGATGCCACGAGAATCGCCTGGCGGAGCAACCGTTTGAGCAACGCTACATCCGCAATCTGGTTGACGCGGCGCGTTATATCTCGCGGCGCGCTCCCAAAGCGCGTCTCCAGAACATCAAGAATGGCTTCGCGCCCCCGCATAATTTGTCCCTGTTGCAAGCCTTGCTCAAGCCCTTGTTCAAGCCCTTGCTCAAGCCCTTTTTGAATCCCAAATCGCTCTACACTTGTCACATACGTCATACGCTTTGCCTCCTCATACGCCTGGATATCCTGCCATAACGCTTGCTCCAATTCCTGTGGTAGCGCCATCAACCAATCAATGAACCGGAACAGTTGGAGGATATCCTGTCGCGCGTAACCACGCTCGTACAATTGCCGGATCAAAGTCCATTTCCATGCCTTGCGTTCTGCATCGTCGCACCGCGTAGCCTGGGCCTGAAGATGCGCCATAATCACCACGGCAAACGGATTGACGCTTTCCTCTAGCACAGACCAGGTTTGCCAGTAATCCAGCAGCTTGACCACCGGAAATCGAAAGCGCAACTCACAGCCCCAGCGTGTATAACCAAAAGATGAGGGCCGCCAACTTGCAGTTTCGTCACCCAACACCGCGAGACTGACGACCTCACGGGCGTAATGGTCGAAGATGCGATACTGGTAGATGTACATGCGCTGGGCGAACGCCGGGTCTGTTTGCCCTTGTACTTCGATGTGCACCAACAGCCACGTCTCACTGCCGTCATCAAGCCATACTTTGACGAGTTTATCGGCTAAGCGCCGTCCCAATTCGGCGTCACGGGTGATCTGTTGGAGTTCCTTGTCCAGGAACTCATGTCCGCGCGCCCAGTCAATCCCAGCGTGCACTTCTGGAAAGCACAATGCCAGAAACTCCGGGAAGTACACTTCCAATGCCTCTTTCCACGGACTATCGTAATCGGCGATCTCAGTCATCAACGCTCCTGGGAATGTAAGTTGACCTCATGGTACGTTGGATAACAGATTTGTAAAGCAAAATGCCAAATCCCGCACCTTTCCTGCCTCTTGCATCCTGCATCCATTTGTAAAATCCGCCGTTCGTGCTACAAAAGGTGAGCCGTGGAGGTTGCCCTTATGCCCGATCCAAATCGTGATTATTTGACCTTGGCCCTGGAACAATATTGGTTCGCGCCGCCGGTGGCGTTGTGGCGGGCGATTGAGCTGCGCGTGCTGGCGGCGGAGACGTTCCCCCGCCCTGTGCTCGACCTGGGATGCGGCGACGGCCTCATCGCACAGGTGCTCTTCGCGGGCGAAGCGCCCGTCGAGGCCGGCTTCGATCCGTGGCTGAGCCAGGTGCGCAAAGCGCCGGCCTCGGGCGCGTACCGCTATGTCCAATTGGCGCGCGGCGACGCGATGCCCTATCCCGACGCGAGCTTCGGCACTGTCTTCAGCAACTCCGTGCTCGAACACATCCCCAATCTCGATCCGGTGCTGCGTGAAGTCGCGCGCGTGCTGAAACCGGGTGGACGCTTCCTTGCCACTGTGCCGAGCGATATGTTCCGCCGGTTGCTGGCGGGGTACCGTGAGCGAGATGCTGCCGGAGATCGCACAGGGGCGGAGACTTACGCTGCTGCCGTCGACAAACACCTGGAACATCATCGGTATCTCACCCCCACTCAGTGGGGCAAGAGGCTTGAGCTGGCCGGCCTGTGGCTGCGCTCTACCCGGTACTACATTCCCTCCGAGGTAGAGGCGCTATGGGATCGCGCCAACGCGACTTACGGGATTCATCCAAATGATGCGCTATTCAATGGCCGGCCGTACTACCGCTGGCTGGCTTCTCCACGCCTGCGCAAACTCGGCTATCAAAAGCTCGTCCGGCTTTGGGCTGTGCGGACGCTGGGACAGCGCTGGCGGCGCGCATATATGCAAGATGTCCTCGAAGGCGGCGTCGGTGGCGGGCTGCTCGTGGTGGGGGAGAAAGCGTGATCGAGCTGGAAACCTGGGATGCGTTTGTCGCTGCGCATCCGGCGGGGACGATCCTGCAAACCAGCCGGTGGGCGCACCTCAAAGCGACCTTCGGGTGGGATTGGGAGATCGTTACAACCACGGACAGAACCACGAACGGCGGCGCGCTGGTATTGTACCGGGCGCTACCGCTGAAGCTAGGGACGATTGCCTACGTTCCTCGTGGTCCGCTGGTGAACTGGAATGATTCACAAGCCGTCACCGCCACGCTTGACGCATTGCGCCAGGCTGCGCGTCGTCGCCGGGCCTGGGCACTCTGGCTGGAGCCGGAGATGCTCGACACACCAGAGGCGCGCGCGCAGTTGCACGCGTGTGGCCTGCGCGCGGTCACCCGCACGATCCAGCCACCACGCACGATCCTTGTGGATATCGCGCCCGCGGAAGACGTCATCCTGGCGCGCATGCGGTCAAAGACGCGCTATAACATCCGCCTGGCCGAGCGCAAGGGGGTAACTGTCCGCGAAGGCACGGTGGACGATGCGGCGGCGTTCTACGCACTGATGACGGAGACCGGCAATCGTGACGAATTCGGCATCCACAGCGAGGCGTACTACCGGCGGGTGTTCGAGCTGTTTCTGCCCACAGGGCACGCAGCACTGCTGTTGGCTGAAGTTGAAGGTGAACTGGTGGCCGCGCTGGTTGTCTTCGCGCTGGGGACCAAAGCCTGGTATCTCTACGGCGCGTCGTCGGAACGGCATCGGGAGAAGATGCCGGCTTACGCACTGCAATGGACGGCGATCCGCTGGGCGAAGGCGCGCGGCTGCACGGTCTACGACTTGTGGGGTATTCCCGATTTCGACGAAGAAACGCTCGAAGCGCAGTTCGCCGAGCGCACTGAAGAGTTGTGGGGCGTCTATCGCTTCAAACGCGGCTTCGGCGGGCAGGTCATCCGCTGCGTGGGCCTGTGGGAACAACCGTTACACCTGCTCTATCCGCTGGCGGCCAGGCTGCGCGGTTATGGCGCAGAAAGCGGCTAGAAATGTCAACGGATTCAACGGATTTGAACGGATTTTCGAACTTCCACATTCACCATTCGTCATTTGCCATTTGCCATTTGCCATTTGCCATTTTTAGGAGTGCACAATGCCCTTTACGTTTACCCGATTACAAATTCCTGACGTGATCCTCATTGAGCCGCGCGTGTATGGCGATGCGCGCGGGTTTTTCGTCGAAACCTACAAACATTCGGAGTTTGCCGCGGCCGGGATTCCCGACGTGTTCGTGCAACACAACCACTCGCACTCGGCACACGGGGTACTGCGCGGACTGCACTACCAGTTGCACCCGATGGCGCAGGGCAAGCTCTTGAGCGTGGCGGCGGGCGAGATCTTCGATGTGGCGGTGGACATCCGGCGCGGCTCGCCGACGTATGGGCAGTGGGTCGGCGTGACGCTCTCGGCAGACAACCACCACTTGCTCTACGTGCCGCCGGGTTTTGCGCACGGGTTCTGCGTCGTCAGCGAGATGGCGGACTTGCTTTACCAGGTCACTGCCGAGTATTCCCAGGTCCACGAACGCGGCGTCCTGTGGAACGATCCCGACATCGGCATCGCGTGGCCGGTCGCCGAGCCACGGCTCTCACCACGGGACATGAGCGCGCCCTGCCTGCGCAACGCGGAAAACAACTTCGTCTGGAACGCCGAATAACCATACGGCTATGTTCGATACTCTCAACGGATTCAACGGATTTTAACGGAAATTTGTCCGTTGAATCCGTTCAATCCGTTGAGAGTTGCAAAGAAGGAGCACTATGTATTACGTTACGCTCAGTTGGGATGACGGGTTCAGCCGTTCGGTCAGCAAAATTGCGGAAATCTACGAACGGTTTGGCTTGCGCGCCGAATTTAACGTGGTGGTGACGTTCCACGAACATGACCCGCAGACTTTTGGCGGGTTCGACCTGTGGAATGAATTACAGGCGCGCGGGCATATCATCCAGCCGCACGGCTACGACCACAGCAACCTGGCCGAGATGCCGCTGGCGCAGGCGCAAGAGAACATCCTGCGGTGTCTGGAGGTTTTCCGGCAGTCGTTGGCCGGCTTCGACGCACGCCGCACGGTGTTCAATTTCCCGTACAACGTGTCCACACCGGAGCTGGATGCCTGGCTGCCGCAAGTCGTGCGCGCGTTTCGGCTTGGAGGGGAAACGGCTATGCCAATGCCCACGCGCCACACCACCCGCCTGACGTCACCGGCTTCGGAGGACGCTGAAGCGATGCTGGATCGCTGTTTGGAGGCGCTGTTCACCCAGCCGGAGGGTTGGCTGCTCTACACGGCGCACGGCCTGGACGGCGAGGGCTGGGGACCGCTGCGCAGCACCTACCTGGAAGGTCTGCTGGAACGCCTGTTGCAGCGCGCTGACGTGCGCATTCTGCCCACGCAGGCGGTTTTGGATACGGCGATTTTGTAGATTCAAGTATGTCCCTTTCACGGCGCAAGTTTCTACAAGCGGCGGCACTGCTGGCGGCGAACGCGGCTTTGTTCGCGGCCTGCGAGCGTCAACCGGAAAGACCCGTTAACGCGCCGGAAATCGCGTCCACGGAAACCCCAGATGCCGCGGCAGTTAGTTCAGGAGTACAGACGATGAACATCCCAAACGAAGACGGATACGAACTCTGGCTACGCTATCGCCGGGTGGACAACACCGAACGGCTGGCGCAGTACCGCAAGGCGCTTGGCAGTGTGGTCGTCCTCGGCGAAAGTGCGACCACGGAGATCATCCGCAGCGAGTTGGCGCGGGCGCTGCCGGCGCTGTTGGACGCCGACATGCCACTCTCAACGCAAACGCCGGACAGTCACGCGCTGGTCGTGGGGACGGCTGATGCGCTTGAGGTCGCAGGCGTAACCCTGCCCCAGGCACAGCGCGACGCCGTGGGCGAGGAAGGATTCCTGATCCGCACGCATCCAGCAGGGACACACACCTGGACCGTGGTGACGGGCAACGCCGAAACCGCCGTCCTGACCGGCGTCTTTCATTTCCTGCGGTTGCTTCAGACGCACCAGGACATCGGCGAACTGGACATCGCCAGCTGGCCCCGGATTCGCCGGCGGATCCACGCGCACTGGGACAATCTCGACGGTTCGATTGAGCGCGGCTATGCCGGAAAGTCGCTGTGGCAGTGGGACGACCTGCCGGAGCGGATCGATCCACGCTACCACGACTACGCGCGCGCCTGCGCCTCTATCGGCCTCAACGGCGTCTGCCTGAACAACGTCAACGCCAATCCCAAAAGCCTGACCACCGATTATCTGCGCAAAGCCGCCGCGCTGGCCGACGTCTTCCGGCCCTATGGCATCCGCGTCTACCTCGCACCTTTCTTCGCCGCGCCGATCCGGCTGGGCGGCCTGCGAACGAGCAATCCGCGCGACCCGGCGGTCGCCGCGTGGTGGCGGGAGAAGGTGGATGAGATTTACCGCCTGATCCCTGACTTCGGCGGATTTCAGGTGAAGGCAAACTCGGAGGGCCAGCCGGGGCCGCAGGATTACGGCGCCAATCACGACGACGGCGCGAACATGCTCGCCGAGGCGCTGGCTCCGCACGGCGGGACGCTGCTGTGGCGGGCCTTCGTCTACGACGTGACCGTCGATGCCGACCGCGCCAAGTGCGCCTACAAGGAGTTCGTCCCGCTGGATGGTAAATTTCACGCAAACGTCTTCGTGCAGGCGAAAAACGGGCCGATCGATTTCCAGCCGCGCGAGCCGTTCCACCCGCTGTTCGGCGCGTTGGAACAAACGCCCCTGGCCCTCGAGTTGCAGGTCGCGCAGGAATACCTGGGGCAGTCCATTCACCTGGTTTATCTGGGCGGGATGTGGAAGGAGATTCTGGACGCGGACACCTACGCCAAAGGGTCGGGGGCGACGGTCGGCAGGATCGTGGACGGTTCGGTGTTCAGGCACGACGCCTCGTGCATCATCGCCGTCGCCAACACCGGTTCGGATCGCAACTGGTGCGGCCATCACTTTTCGCAGGCCAACTGGTATGCTTATGGGCGGCTGGCCTGGGATTACCAACTCAGCGAGGCCGATATCGCCGAGGAGTGGATTCGCGCCACGTGGTCGAACGACCCGCAGGTGGTCGAGGCGTTGAAGGCGATGATGCTCGGTTCGTGGCCGGCCTGCATCGACTATATGACGCCGTTGGGCCTGCATCACATCATGCAGGAAGGTCACCACTACGGGCCTGATCCCGGCTTCGACAGCGCGCCGCGACCGGACTGGAACTGCGTCTACTATCACCGGGCCGATGCGGCGGGCCTGGGCTTCGACCGCAGCAGCACCGGCAGCCAGGCCACCGCGCAGTATCACAGCCCCTTGCGCGAGCAATTCGACAACCTGGAAACCTGCCCCGAAAAATACCTGCTGTGGTTTCATCACGTGCCGTGGGATCACCGGATGCAATCCGGGCGCACGCTCTGGGAGGAACTCCAACACCGCTACGATGCGGGCGTCACCTTCGTGGAGGATATGGTCCGCACGTGGCAGGACTTGCAGCCGCATATCGATCCCCAACGTCACGCCCACGTCACCGAGCGGCTAACACGCCAGTTGGAAAACGCGCGGCTGTGGCGAGAGGTGTGCGTTGAGTACTTCGGCCAATTCGTGGGCCTTTGACGGAGGAAGACGATGGCACACAGAACCGCAAATCGTGAACGACTTCTGATGGACTTCGGCTGGCGTTTTGCGTTGGGCCATGCTTACGATGCGCAACGCGACTTCAACCACGGGACCAGCTACTTCTCGTACATGACGAAAACCGGCTACGGCGACGGCCCGGCGGCGAAAAATTTCGACGACCGCGGCTGGCGCATCCTCGACCTGCCCCACGATTGGTGCGTCGAGCTGCCCTTCGATGCGCGCGGCGGGCACAGCCACGGCTACAAGGCCATCGGGCGCGCCTTCCCCGAAAACAGCGTGGGTTGGTATCGCAAGCGCTTCTTCATCCCTGCCTCCGATTTGGGCCGGCGCATTGTGCTGGAATTCGACGGCGTCCACCGCGATGCCATCGTCTGGGTGAACGGCTTCTACGTGGGCAACGAACACAGCGGATACACCAGCTTTCGGTACGACATCAGCGATTACCTGGACTACGGCGGCGACAACGTCGTCGCCGTGCGCGCTGACGCGACGCTGGAGGAAGGCTGGTTCTACGAGGGCGCGGGCATCTACCGTCACGTCTGGTTGACCAAAACCGCGCCCCTGCACGTCGCTCCCTACGGCACGTTCGTCACCCCTGAGATCGACGACGATGGCGCAGACATCACAATACGCACGACGGTCATCAACGAAGGATTGGAAGCCGTCACGTTCGATCTGACCGAGACCATCGTGGACGCGGCGGGGAGCATCGTGGCTTCCGGCGCGCACCGCTGCGTCTTGGGTTCCGGCGAGCAGCGGGAATTCGCCAGCCGGTATCACGTGGCAAATCCGCGCCTGTGGTCGCTCGCCGATCCGCACCTGTACCGGCTCGACACGACCTTGTGCGTGGGTGAGGATGAAGTGGATACCTACACGACGTCCTTCGGCATCCGCACCGTACGCTTCGATCCCGACGCCGGCTTTTTCCTGAACGGGGAGCGCGTGGAACTGATGGGCACCAACATGCACCAGGATCACGCCGGGGTTGGCACGGCCATTCCCGATGCCCTGCAAGCCTACCGCGTCCGGCAGTTGCAGGCGATGGGCAGCAACGCCATCCGCACCGCGCACAATCCCCCCACCCCGGAACTGCTCGATGCCTGCGACCGCCTGGGGATGCTGGTGCTCGACGAAAACCGGCTGATGGGCTGCAACGCGGAACACTTGAGCTGCCTGGAGCGCCTCATCAAGCGCGACCGCAACCACCCCTCGGTCGTGCTGTGGTCGCTGGGCAACGAGGAATGGGCCATCGAGGGCAACGTCAAAGGCGCGCGCATCACCGCGACGATGCAGCGTTTTGCGCAGACCCTCGACCCATCCCGCGCGTTCACCGTGGCGTGCAGCGGCGGGTGGGATACCGGCAGCGGCATGGTGGCCCAGGTGATGGGCTACAACTACATCGTCCAGGGCGACATCGACACCCACCACGCCAGATTCCCCTGGCAGGCCGGCGTCGGCACCGAGGAGACCACCACGCACCAGACGCGCGGCGTCTACGTGAGCGACCCGCGACGCGGGCACATCGCGCCGGAAAACCGCATGCCGGAGAACGTGGGGACCGAATCCGGCTGGCAATTCTACGCCGCCCGGCCATTCCTCGCGGGCCTGTTCTACTGGACCGGCTTCGATTATCACGGCGAACCGATCAACACCGGCTGGCCGGTCGTCGTCGGGCAGTTCGGCTTGTTCGATCTGTGCGGCTTCCCCAAGGATGGCTTCTACTACCTCAAGGCGTGGTGGGGAAAAGCGCCGGTGCTGCACATCGCCACGCACTGGAACTGGCCAGGACGCGAGGGCGAGACCATCCCGGTGACGGTGTACAGCAATTGCGAAGAAGTCGAACTTTTTCTCAACGGCGCGAGTTTGGGACGGCAGGCCATGCCGGTCAATGGACATCTCGAATGGCACGTGACCTACGCGCCAGGGACGCTGCTGGCGCACGGCTATCGAGCGGGACAGCGCATCCTCACCGCCGAAGTCGCCCCCACCGGCGAAGCGGCAGCGCTGCACCTGACGGCGGATCGTCTGCGCCTCCAGGCCGACGGCGCGGACGTGGCGGTCGTTGCCGTGCACGTCCACGACGCGCAAGGGTGGCTCGTCCCCACCGCCGAAAACGAGATTCACTTCACGCTGGCCGGGCCTGGGAAGATCATCGGCGTGGGCAACGGTGACCCTTCGAGCCACGAAGCGGAGCGGTTCATCGAAGGCGTGAGCACTGCGCCGATTGTGGGCCTCAAAGAATTGGCCGTAGACCAACTCGCCGACCGCCCGGAAGTTGCCGCCGGATTCGACGACACGGATTGGAAACCGGCCTTCCAGGACGAAGACCCGGACTGGCAGGTCTACAAGGACCCGCTCATCGTGGTGCGCGGGATATTCGAACTGCCCGCGCTCGCGCCCGACGCCACCGTCACCCTGCTCACCAAAAGCATCGTCGAAGATCAAAGCGTCTACGTCAACGGGCATTTGCTGGCGGCGAACGTTCCGCGCGACGACCCACATCAGGCGTACCGCCTCGCTCACGCCATCCTCAAGGCCGGGCGCAACGACTACGCCGTCACCGGGCGGCGGCTACGGAAGCAATCCATGTGGGAGGAACTCAACCGCGATCCGGGGCTGGTGCAGATCGTCGTCCCAGTGGAACCGTGGCAGCGCAAAGCCTTCAACGGGCTGGCGCAGGTCATCGTCCAGTCCACGCGGGAGCCGGGGAGCATCACCCTCACCGCCTTCGCAGCGGGATTGGAAACGGCAACGCTGACGCTCGAAGTGGAAAAACAATGATGCCGGTGCGATGCACCGGCATCATCTTTCAACCTGAACATAAGACTGGGGCGGCACGACTCGAACGTGCGATACATGGATTCAAAGTCCATTGCCTTACCAGCTTGGCCACGCCCCAATAACAAAGGAGATTATACCACAGGCTGCAATTCCGGCAATCCGCATCTCGTAGCGAGGCATCCCCCGCGAGATTTCTGATGGACCAGGGTCTGAGGTTTTCCTACACTCTGAGCCTAAAAAGTATGGGAACGGATGCCTCACCCCTACTTTATTCTTCGCCTGGAAACGGCGACGTCTTGTGTACCCACACCCACGTCCCCGGATCACCGCTGCTGCTGTAAACGACCTTCGCATCAGCGGGCGTGTAGGGCGTCGTCCACTCGAAGAGCCATTTCGCGTCGAGAATCGCCAGATTCACGCAGCCGTGGCTGCGGGTGAAGCTAAAGGAGTTGTGCCAGTAGGCCGCGTGCAAAGCGAACGCTCCATCGAAGTATTGCGTCCACTGCACATCCTCCAGGTAATACCACCCCGGATTCTCCGGCCCCACGTCGCGGTTGATCATCGGCGTGGTGGGAAGCTTGCCCCAAATACGATGCAAGCCGTTAGGCGTCCACGTGTTGGGGCGACCCGATGAGACCAGCGTCGCAAACACCATGCGCTCGCCTTCGTAGGCCGCCAACGTCTGCTCGTAGGTGTTCACCTCGATCCACTTTTCGCCGGGCGCAACGCCCTCCGGGGCCGGGTCAACATCCACCCGCGAGGTGAAGGACTGTTCCACCCATTGATCTTGCCCGACCATGTACCACAACTTATCGCCGAGCAGTTCCTGGGCGAAAATGGTGATGACGTCGTAGCGCCGGAAGACAATCTCTTTGCGCGGCGCGCCGCCGGGCACTGACGAAGGGTTAACATCGCGGTTGATCCAGCCGAAGGGGTACTGCGGCTGTTCTGTGAGCAGCACGCCGTGGAACCGCGATGGGTGGGTCAAGGCAACGTGATCGGCGAGCACAAACTCCTCCTCGTTGATCTCGTACCAGCGCTGGCCGTTGTATTCCACCTCACCGAGCACACTCACCCAGTTATCGCCTGCCAGGAACTCGCGCACGGGCGGCAGACCAGCGGCAGCCTCTTCGGGATGGCGGTAGGTGGCCGCCGGCAAGGGGCGGATGTAGGCGAAGGTGTAGGGCGTGATGGCGTCTTCGGGAACTTCGATTTCCTCAACGGCTAACTCAGGCAGCGGGTTGGGCAAGGTGGACCGCAGATAGGCCAGTCGCACTTGACGCGCGCCTGGACTGTACGCCGGGCAGCGCGACGGATACCGCTGCGTCATCTGCACCGAACACACAAAATCGCCGGAGGTATTGGTCAAGAACAGGTCTGGCCCAGGATTGGCTGCCGGGGCCGCCAGCGCCGCTGATGAAAAAAGCAAACATAATAACGTTAGAAAGAATACCTTCCAATAGCGCGCCATGACTCTTCCTCTGTAATCAATACGTGACACTTTCGCACAATGACAGACATATATAAACGACGCCATTATACCACAAATTGTTCCCCTCTGGATTTAGTTGATAAAAATCTACTTTATAAATAGCGGATGAATGACATCCCCCGTCTTGCAACAGCGGCTCTTTGCTCTATAATCAAGGAAGGGCAAAGTGTTAAAGGATCGTTTGTCCTGTTACATGTTTCCGAGGCACAGGCTCCAAAGGGAGAATAAGCACAATGAATGTCCTGAATGAGGCCATCCGGTTGATCGTCCAACCGCCGGGAGATCTGGTTTATTTCCTGGTGACGCTTTTTGCCTTGCAACAGGCGCTCTTCCCAGCATTGACCGCCCGGCGGCGCGCGCCGCAGATGGCCCTGCCACACCGTTGGATGTGGGCGATTGGCGGTATGTTGGCGGGACGGGCGATAATGATCATCATCGGCCTGTTGGGGACGGCAGGACTGCTCGACCCCGCGCAAATTCTGCCCCCTCTTGAGCGGTGGCTGGAATTCGTCGGCCTGCTGCTGGTGATGTGGGTCGCGTTGTGGGGCGCGCGCCCGGCGCGCTGGCAGACGGTCATCATCGTCATCGTTTTGATCGCCAGTGTAGCCTTTTACGGCGTGACCGCCGCCTTGTGGCCGGCCTGGGAAGCCTCGTATCGCGCATTCAACGGCTGGCTGTTTGAACAAATCTGGGAAGTCCTCACCCTCGCGCTGCTGCTCATCTATCTCCTGCTGACTTTGCTCGCGCGACCGCCGGAATGGGAATGGGCAGTGGGAATGTGCATTTTCTGGTTTGTGGGACATACCGCGCAACTGCGATGGCCGGATACACAGATGCACTTTTCGGGATGGCTGCGGTTGATGTCACTGGTCACACTGCCGCTGCTCGCGGTGTTGGTGTACCGGCAGATTGCAGGGCTGGCAGCGCCGCAAACGCAAAAGAAGCCCGCTCTGGATAGCGACGCACTGAACGAACTACTGCAAGGCGTGGAGTCGGCCCGGGACCTGGAACCCTCGCTGATTCTCGCCTCGTCGAAACTGGCGCACCTGCTGGACGTGGATGTCTGCGCGATCACGCTAGGCTCCAACGGCGATCATCCGGCGCTCAAAGTGGTGGCGCTGCACCCGCCGAATGCCGCGCAGATCGAAGCGCCAACATTGCCCCTTGAGGACTACCCCCTTCTGGCCGAGGCTTACACGCAACGGCGCGCGCAGTTTGTGCAGCCAACGGCGCAAACCTTCTGGCTGACGGCGTTGTACAACAAACTGGGCATCCAGAAAGTAGCGCCGCTGGGCATTATCCCTCTGGCGCACAGAGACGAGACCATCGGATTGCTGCTGCTCGCCAATCCAGAGAGCAAGCCCTCCTGGTCAGAAGAGGCGCTCAACGCCCAAAAATTAGTCGCCTCGCTATTTGCTGCTTCCATCGCCCGCGCGCGCAAACAGACGCAAGACCAATCGTTTTTGACGCGCCTGCGTGGACAGGATGCAGATCGCCAAAAGCTGGATAGTGCGCTCGGACAGGCACAGGCTGAAGTTCAGGCGCTCAACAGCCGGGTTGCGGCTCTGACGTTGGAAATTCAGGCGCGAGAAAAGGAAATTCTCCAACTCAACCAGGAATTGTCGTCGAAGGCCAGCGAAGTCACCGAGACCGAGATCAACTTCTGGCAAGAAGAAGTTCAGGAGTTGGTTAGAGAACGGGAAGTATTGCAGGGCAAAATCCAGGAGTTGTCACGGGATCGGGAAGTTCTTCTGCACGAACGGGGTCATCTTGCCGATAAGCTGGCCAACCTCAACACTGATTTAGAGACAACCACCGAGGCGCGCAACCATCTACAAACGCAGATCGCGGCTTTGCAGGAGAAATTAGCCGCGGCAGAGAAGGAACTGACCAACCATAACAAGACCGCAAACGGCGCGACCGTGGGCCTGGTCGTCGTCAACGCGGATGGGCAAATCACGATGGCGGACGCTGTTGCGCGCCAGATGCTGCGCCTGCCCGACGGCGACGTCACCGGCTTTCCCATCAACGGCGCATATCCCGATCCACGCTGGACGCAGACGGTAGATGCGCTGTTGGCGCGCAATGTCCCGAACAGCATCAAACGCGCGCACCTCACGCTGGCGATCGAGCAGCTTACCATTGAGGCCGATCTGGTGGCGCTGATGGGCCGTGATAATCAACCGGACGGCCTGGCGATCACGCTGCGCACCTCCGAAAGCGACGCCGAGCGCCAGGAGGCCATCATCGGTCTGGCGAACGAATTCCGCACTCCTATGACCTCCATCACCGGCTACACCGACCTTTTGTTGGGCGAACAGGCCGGAATTTTGACGGAGATGCAGCAGCAATTCCTCGAACGGGTCAAGGCCAACATCGAGCAGATGAACCACCTGCTGAACGATCTCGTGCGCACCGCTTCGCCGGATAGCCGCCCGATCGAGATTTCACCGCAGGCGGTTAACCTCATCGAAATCATCGAAGAGGCGGTGATGGGACTGGCGGCGCGCTTCCGCGAGCGCAAATTGGCCGTGCGGCTTGATCTGCCGCCGAAACTCCCCGCGGTGCGCGCCGACCGCGACAGCCTCTACCAGATTTTGCTGCGCCTGGTTTCCAACGCGGCGCTGTGTTCCAAACAGGGCACCGAAGTGGTCATCAGCGCGCGCGAAGACGAATCTTCAAAGAGCGGGAAATTCATCCGCATATCGGTGCTGGACACCGGCGGCGGCATTGCGCCGGAGGATTATCCCCGCGTCTTCCGCCGCTTCTATCGCGCGAGCCAGCCACTCATTCAGGGGATGGGCGAAACCGGGGTCGGTATGGCCATGGCGAAGACATTGGTCGAAGCCAATGGCGGGCGCATCTGGGTGGAAAGCCAACCCGATGTAGGCAGCATCTTTAACTTCATCTTGCCCACCAACACGACGAAAAAATAACGAGGTCAGAATTGGAAAGTCGGTCATTGCCTCGCCTTTTGAGCGCCCTCGTAACGGGCACATTCACCCTGGCTATGGTGATGGGGAGTGTGTTTCTGGCGCAGGTGGACGCCACCCTGATGGTGCAGCGTCCAACCCGCGTGGCGCAGCAGTTGCCGACGACGACGCTGTACCCCACGCTCGCCCCCGCCCCCCCTGGCGCGCCCGGCACGCCGCAGGCATCGCCCCATGCGCCGACGCCTGAACCGTCTTCCACGCCTTGCAGCTATCCGCCGGGCTGGCTGGCCTACGAAGTGCAACCGGGCGAGACGTTGGCGCAGTTTGTCGAGGTTGCCAACAGCAGTATCGCGGCCTTGATGGCGGCGAACTGCCTGAATTCGGCGGAGATATACCCCGGCGACATCATCTATCTGCCGGCGGTCGCCTTTGTGACGCCCACACCGGTGGTCGTCTATCACTGTGGACCGCCCCCAAGCTGGCGTTTTCTCTACTACGTGCGGCGCGGGGATACGCTTTACAGCCTGGCGACCCGTCACGGCACGACGGTTGAGGCCATTATTCAAGCCAACTGTCTGGTAAACAACAACATCTACATCGGGCAAGCTTTGTATTTGCCGCCGGTCATTGTTGTTCCGCCAACTTTCACGCTCCTTCCGACGCTGACGCCGACTTTCTTCCCCACCCTGACGCCAACGCCGGACATAACCGCCACGCCCACGCCAGAAGCGACCAACACGCCTACACCGGAGATCACCGATACGCCGACGCCATCCCTCACCCCCACCAGCGAGCCGACCGAACCGGTCACGCCGACGGACACACCGTCGCCGCCGCCCACCGAGACGCCGACGGACACGCCGGTTCCCACCCCCACCGCAACGCCGGTCGCCGACATACCCACGCCGACGGAATCACCATCGCCGGAGCCACCCCCGACCGAACCGCCGGCGCCTTCACCAACAGCTACGCCGGCGGGGTGAGCGTGCGGATCATCTACGCCGTGCTGTTGGTTGCGTTATTGCTGCCGGCGTGTACCCCGGTTTCGTCACAGGAGATCACGCTGGTCTACGATGCGCCTGTGGGGATGCCAACGCGCGCAGTGACCGCAACGTCCCTCCCCACCACCACGCCCAGTCCTACTCCAAGCCCGACGGCGACGGCAACCGCCCTTCCCACGGCGACACCAACGGCGACGCCAACCCGCACGGCGCACGCTCCCCGGCCCCTGCCGACTGCCGTCGCAACGCCGCAACTTGCGCCGTTGCGCGCCGTGCGTTCTGCTACGCCGGTCGCACAAATTCCGCGTGTGCCTGCTGATTTAACCGCCACAACGACGCTCACAACACCCGCACTTTCTGCGCCTGAGTCCGACGTCGCGGCGCAGCACGTTCTGGTCATCCCGGAAGCGCCCGGCGCGCACGACTATCCCACACTGGCCGATTTTTGGAACGGGCAGGCCGAATTTGTCGTGGATGTCGTTGACACGGGCCTGCCGATGGGCGAATCTGACACGCTCGTGATGGGCGATGGGGAATTGTGGTCCTACTTGCACGCCAGCGCCGTCTCGGCAGGAGCGGTGGATCGCTGTGGCAATCCCGTGGATTTCCCCGGCTGTACCGTCATCTACCGCAGCATGGACGGTGGGCGCACTTTCCACGCTGAAACACCGTTAGTTTGCCAGTTCGAGTGCCAGACATGTCCGTGCGTCTCGGAGATTGATCATACCGATCAACAGCAGTATCCGCGCCTGGCCTATAACGGCGCGACGCTGTTCCTGGCCTACGAATACCGCGGTCGCGTGCGGCTGCGGCGGTCCACGGATGGGCTGGTCTGGAGCGCGCCGGAGAAAGTCGCCGACACGGGCGTGTGGAAGCTGTGGCTACGCACGTGTCGTCAGGAAGAGCGCATCCGTGTGCATCCTTTCGTGCCTTACGAGTACGAATGTCTGACAGGGGGGCCGCCGGGCATCTTCGTGGAAGAAGGTCGCCTGTATGTCTTCGTCGGCCTGGGGCAAAACCCGGGGGCGATGGGATGCTACGTCGGTAGCGTCACGACGACCGGCGAGCGTTTGACCCGCTGCCAGCACAATCCGCTGTTTGTGGGCGCGGGGGAGTACGGCCCGCTGGAAGAGAAAGGCCCGCAGACCGACCCGTATTTCGATTTCCGCACGATCAGTTCCGCCGAGGTGCAGCGCGTGGGCAGTCGCGTCTATATGCTCTACGAAGGAACCCGCGGCCCCGGCCCCGGCGACGCCGGCGATACGCAGTTCGGTCTGGGGTTGGCGCGCAGCGTGACGAGCAATGTGGACGGTCCGTGGGAAAAATATCCCGGCAATCCCATTCTCGCGGAACTGCCGGGCAACATTGGATTGGGGCACGCTGATGTCGTCGTTATCGAAGGGCAGACGTTTTTATACACCTCGCTCAATGGCTACACGCGCAGCCGGTTAGCCTTGACGTGGAAGTAACCAACGTAGTGGCGACTTCAGTCGCCCTTTGGAACGACTGAAGTCGTTACTACGCACGGGTACGACGCTGTTACAGTCTCCGGTGTGGATTCCCACTCGAAGAAACCGCGCGTCTCAATCGTCCGGTCGGCAATCTGTTCGGCTAACGATAGCGCCTCTGCGATCGTCGCTGCGCCATAAAAACGGCGGACTAAAGCGCCCAATGCAGCATCCCTCGTTTTTAAAATCTCCAACAAGTCCTTGTCGCGGGGAACAAAGCGGTGATCGGCCAGGAAATGGTAACAGACCATCTCATGCACAGCCTGTCCGAGGATCATGCGCGCCGTCTCCGGGCGCGTCGTGGCGATGTCCGTCGCGTCTTCGTAGCGCGCTGCGGCCATATAGCGCGCCGTGGTCAGGGTCGCGGCACTCGGCGCGGGTGGCGTTTGCAGGATGTGCCGGGCGCGCGCCTGCAAATCGGCGATCACACCATCGCGATCCAGGATGACGAAACCGGTTCCGAGCATGTGGGCGGTGATGGGGCGCGCCTCGCGCGCTTCGTCGGCAAAGTAATCCGGCACTTTCTCGGCGGGATTAATGAAAATTTCTGCCGGGACGCCGTTGAAGAACTTCTGCACGCGCTGCCGCTGCAATTCGCGGCGGATCACGTAAATATCGAGGTCGCTTGAAGGCGCAGGGTTGCCGCGTAAGATCGTACCACTGACGACGATGCCCCGCGTATCCGGGCAGCGTTCAAGGATGAAGTGTGCCGCTTCACGCAACGCCGTCGCGTAACGCGCAGGCAGGTCGGGCCAGTAACACTGCGAGAGTAAGTCTTCGCTATTGGCAGCCATTTTATGCCGCCTGACGTTGTCCACGTCCAGGCGCCAATCCCAACCGCACAAAGACCCACGGCGCGCCCGCGCCGCCCCAGAAGCCCATCAGTGTGTAGCGGATGAAGCGGAACAGGAGCGCCGGTTCCAGCGCGGAAAATGCCGCGCGCAGCCCGGCCCACAGTCCTAACATCACCGCGGCACCGAGCGCGTAACGCGCCGCGCGCCGCCACAAGACACCATCCGCCTCAAAGCCGATCCAGCGCGCCTGCGCCACAAAGCCGATGCCCATCCCCAACAGCGTCGCGCCGCCGGTAACGCCGTCCTCAGAAGGAAAGAGCAGCATCAAAGGAATGGAGAAGATTGCGACAAGCGCCAACTGCGCGCCCAGAGACAGCCCCGCTAACCACTGTTCAACGCGCTCGCCCCACCGCAAATAGACAAAGAGCAAGAGCGCGCCGATGATGTAGCCGCCGAACAGGTCGTGCGGGAAGTGGACGCCGAGGTACAGCCGTGACAGTGACACGCATACGATCAATATCCCTGCCACAATCCACATCCAGGTGCGACGGACCTTCGCTGCCAGATACCCCCACACGACGAGCGTATTCTGCGCGTGACCGCTTGGCAGGCCGGCGGAGCCGCCGACATCGGAGTAGGCCCACACCCGCGTATCGTATTGTACCGGGCGCGGCTGAGCGAAGAATTCCTTCGCCACCGCGTTCACGTAAGCGGAGACGAGGAAAAGCAACGTCACCCGCGCGCCCGTGCGGCGATCCAGACACCAGTATACAAGCGGCAAGAAAAGCAAGAAGAACAACTCATCGCCCATAAACGTGAATGCTCGGAACGGCACATCGAATGTCGGGCGAAACTGCTGAAGCCACAGAATAAGCGCGATACCCCAATCCATCAATGGTTGCATTGCAATTCCTCCTAAAAACTATGAGTGGTCTATCCCAACACCTGTTCCGGCGGCTTGCTGAACAGACTATCCGGCGCTTGCGGCGGAACCAACAAGCGCAATTTTCCCGGCTCAATGCCGATGGTCGCTGGGGTGTCGCCGAATGGATCGCCGTCGAGTTGGACGGCAACCGACGGCGAGGTCTGTACCTGCATAGTCCGCGCCAGAGCGTGCATCACTTTGGGATCGTGGCGATACTGTCCACTGAAGAGGTGCAGCAGGTGCCGCAAAATGTAGGAAAAGCCCAAGCCCTTGAAGACGAAGATGTCCAGCAGCCCATCATCCATGCGCGCGTGGGGCGCAATGTTGAAGAAAGCCGCGTAAAGCTGAATGTTGCTCGCCAACGCCATCAGCGCGCGCGTGCGAAAGGTACGCCCCTCAATCACAATGCGCGAGCGCACCCCGCGAAACTCAGAGGCGACGGCAAAACCGGCGACGATGTAAGGCAAAGTGCGCAGGCGTTTGGCATAACGCGGTCGCGGTTCCATGTGTGCGGTGATTTCGGCATCAAGCCCTAGCCCGGCCCAGCAGACAAAGTAACGGTCGTTGATGACGCCAGCGTCCACTCGCTGCACCCGGCTGGCGCATAGCGCCTCGCCGACATCACGCACATAGAGCGGCGCCGCCAGCGAGAGGATGGGCATACGTAACTGATGCGCCAGGATGTTGCCGGTTCCCACCGGAACGATGCCGAGCGCCGTCGAGGCGCCGATCAGGCCATTGGCGGCCTCGTTAATGGTGCCATCCCCGCCAGCCAACAGTACCATGTCCACAGAGTTCTGGGCTGCTTGTCGGGCAAAATGGCTCGCATCGCCGGGTTGCTGCGTTTGCACAAGGTCCATCGCCCAGCCGCACTTGCGCATATACTCTGCCAAACGCTTGAGCGTGCGCGTCATATCCCAAGGGCCAGCAGTGGGATTGTAAATCAGGAGTGTTTTGTAACTCATAGGTGGGAGTATAACACAAGCCTTAGTGGAGGCAATCAGCACTCAGCGATTAGCCCGCAGCAAAGGGCTTGAAAGCTGACGACTAACGGCTAACGAGCAACAGCCCGAACGCCAGGGTGATGACGGCGAATGTTACCCAGTCCGTGGTCCGCATCCGCAGATCGCGCCAGACGGTGCGGGGCGCGCCAGACGCCAGACCGCGCGCCGCCAGCGCCAGCGTCAGCCGGTCGCTCATCCGCAGCGTGCCAATGATGACAGCCACCAGCACGGGCAGATAATCACGGAAGCGCCGGAAAAGATTGCCCTCCGCTACCCATCCGCGCGCGGCTTGCGCTTCTCGCACCGTCACAAAAAGCTGCTGGATCGCTGGAAGAAAACGCAATGTCAGACTGAAGGTCAGCCCCCACGTATAGGGCAACCCCAGGCGGACGAATGCCTGGACGAGCGCGCGTTGGTCGGTGGTGAAGAGCAGCGCGCCGACGATGAAAGCAATGACGAGCGCGCGCACCGCGAGCAGCGCCGCCCCAACAATGCCGCCAACGGTCAGACGCAGTGGGCCTAAGGCGATGAGCACAGTACCCGCAGGGACAAAAAACGGCTGCAACACCAGAATCAACACCATCAGCAGCGCCATCTGCCGCCACAAACGACGCAGCACGGCCCAGGGAATGTGATTGATCAGCAGGAGCAGGTGCAGCCCGAGCAAAAATACACCCTGCGCCCACAGGTATGGCAACAAAAACGCGGCAATGAATGCGAGCAGCATCCCCCACAACTTAACGCGGGGATCGAGCCGGTGCAGCCAGGAATCCCGGTAAACGTAGAAATCGAGCGCCACACTCATCGTGGCACCTCGGTGGGGCGACTTAAGACTTCATCCGGCGTCCCATCGGCGACGACACGCCCATCTGCCAACGCAACGACGCGGTCGGCGCGGGCCGCCAGCTCCATTTCGTGGGTGACAATGATGAGCGTCACACCGGCAGCTCGCCGTTCGGCAAGCCACGCCAGCAACCGCGCCCATTCGCGCCCGTCAATGCCCACGGCCGGCTCGTCCAGCGCCAGAATGGGCGTATCGAGCGCCGCCAACGACGCGAGTGTGACGGCGCGCTGCGCGCCGTAGCTCAAGATGGACGGCGGCTTCTGCGCCAGCCCGGTCAGGTCGAAACGCGCCAGCGCACGTTCTACACGCCCTTCCACATCCGCGAGGTGCAGGCGACGAACGCCGAAAGCCACCTCTTCATACACCGTGGCGGCGAAAAGCTGCTGCTCCGGGCGTTGAAACAGGAAACCCACGTCACGGGCCAGGTCGCCGGTGCTGCGCCTGGCCGCGTCCTGGCCCTGGACATACACCTTGCCGCGCGTGGGACGCAGCAGCCCGTTGAAGTGCCGCAGTAGTGTGCTCTTCCCGGCCCCATTCGGCCCGATGACGGCAACGAATTGTCCTTGTGGGATGTCCACATTGACGCCGTGCAGAGCGGCGTAGCCGTCGGTATACGCGAAATGTAAATCCTGCACGGTGATGGCCGGGGCAGAAGAGGGCGCGCTGCGCGCCGCCAAAGAAGGCCACAGGTGGGGAGGGTAAAGAATCCCGGCCTCCACCAGCCGCGCTTCATCCCGCAAAACGTCGGCGGTTGGCGCAGGTGGACTTGCCGCGCCATCAGTGAGCACCAGTGTCGTCGGAGCTAAGGCGGCAGCTTCTGGGCGGAAGGTCGTCAGCAGCAGCGTTACGCCGCTGTAATGCAATGTAGAAAGCGTTGTCAACACTTCGGCGCGCCCTTGCGGATCGAGGCCACCGAGCGGTTCATCCAGCAGCAGGACGCGCGGGCGCATAGCCCACACCGCGGCCAACGCCAACCGTTTCTGCTGTCCGCCGGAGAGCGCCCACGGCGAGCGAGCGCGCACATTCAGCAGGCCGAAACGGCCAAGGGCCTCTTCTACCTGCGCGCCAATGCGCTGTGAGGGGATTCCTAGCGCCTCCAGGCCCCAGGCCACTTCGTCCTCGACCGTCGGGTTGAAGAGCTGCGTGGCGGCGTCCTGAAAGAGCAACCCCACTGCGCCGGTCGGCGGCATCTGGGCAAGGACATTGTATCCTGCCGCAGACACAGCGCCGGAGATGTCGCCGCTGGTGTAGCGCGGCGCCAATCCTGCCAACACGTGGCATAACGTGCTTTTACCGCTACCGCTGGCCCCCATCACCGCCAGAGACTCCCCGGTCTGCAGGGAAAAGGTGACCTCCCGCAGCGCCTCGGTGGCGGGCAAATCTGGCCCTAGCGGCGGATAAGCGAATTTCAGATGATCTGCAATAAGCACACGTTTTTCCCTTGTGATGCAAAATTGTAGCGCGAGTTAGCAACTCGCGCTACAAAAGGCGAGTTATTTACTCGCCCTACTCACAACGCTATTTGTCTTTCGGTTACCTGGCGCGGCGCGCGCGCGACTCCAAAGGTGGATAAGCGCGGCGCACAGCCAGATACAGCGGGACACCAATCACCCCGCCGCTGATGCCTTGCAAAGTGTTGGGGAGCAGTTCCCCGCTGGCAGCGCCGACGCCGACCAGAAATGTCCCGGCGGCGAAATAGCCCGCGACGACGATAGCCGCGCCGATGCTGACAGATAGGATCACGGTGAGAGTGTTGATGCGCCTCTGCACAATCCATCCCATTGCCAGCCCTTGCGCACCGTGGATGAGCAGCGAGAACACCGCCCACTGCGGATAACCGAGCATGTCCGCCATCGCTGTCCCGATGCCGCCGGCGAACAGCGCCACCCACGGGCCAAAGGCATACGCCGTGAATGTGATGGCCGCATCTCCCAAGTGGACGTACCCGGTCGTTGCCGGGATTGGAATCCGCACCAGCGCCGTCAGCACAAAGGTCAACGCCCCCATAAGGGCGATCAAAGCCATACGACCAATATCTACATCACGCGACATCTACGCCTCCAAGATAACCGAAAGTCCAAAGTCTCACGCCAACAGTCCTATGATCATAACATACTCGGTGGCTCTGGCAAGACTCAGACGGACACAAAACGGGCGGAAGGTATTCAACTTCTTTATTCCTCGTCGCTCTTCTGCGACCACGGCACCCGCGCGAGAATGGCCTCTTTCGCGCCGCGCGCGTAGCCAGAAAGCTTTTCCAACTGTTGGGAAAACCCGCCGGAAGGTTGGCGTTCAATATAATAGGCCACACCGAGCGCGCCCGGCCCGGCGTGAACCCCCAATTCTATCGGCACACGCAGCAAGAATGTCTCGATGCAGTGCAACTGCTTTTTTAGTTCTTCCAGTACATACGTGCCTTCAGTTTCATCCTCGGCGTAGTGAACGGCCAGATGGACAGGATTATCCTGCACCTCGTCCACGACTTTCTCGATCACCGCGGCGATGCCCTTGCTGCGCCGGCGCGCCTGCCCAATCAGACTCACCTTGTTGTTTTGCACCCGGATCATCGGGCAAATTTTGAGCAGGCTGCCCACTGTGCTAGCTGCACTGGATAACCGCCCGCCTTTGAAGGCGTAGCTGACCGTTTCCAGCAGGGCGACCACGCCAGCGTTGGGGATGGCAGCGCGCGCTTTCGCGGCAACTTCATCCGGCGAAGCCCCTGCCGCCGCCGCGCGCGCGGCCTCCACGGCAATGAAACCTTCACCCATCGCCGTCGTCTGCGTATCAATAATCGTCACCGGCACAGGGCCTTCCCGCCCGGCGACGGTCGCTGTATCACACGTGCTGCTCTGTTTGCCCGCCACGTGAATGGCGACGATATGCCTGGCCCACTGGGCTTGCTTCTGATAGGCTTCGAGAAATACCGGAATAGCCGGCACGCTGGTCGAAACAGGCATATCGGGATTGGCGCGTAGCTGCGCATAGAAGGTCTGGGGATCCATATCAATGCCCGAACGATACGAAGCTTTGCCCATATTAACCCAAAAAGGCACTACCTCAATGTGGTATTGACTGCGTAGCGCCTCGGGAATACTGGCGGCGGTATCGGTGACAATGGCGACGCTCGGTTGTGTGTTCAACGTGACCTCCTGATGACTGGCGTTTCTCTTGAAATTTAGTAAGATAGTGATGTGATCAATCCGTCGGTAACAATCAGAGCGTGTTCGTTAATAATAACGACCGCAGTGTATCCTATTCATACATAAAAGCAAATGGACAGGAGGCGCGTATGGCGCGCGTAGCAGTTTTTGCAGGGCTGGTGGTTGATGAAGCGGATAATCCGGTTGCCGTCGCCTATGTCGGTGGTGTGCCACATTACGTGGTCAATGATGCTGGCTTCTTGCGGCATATCCCGTCGGAAAAAGTAGATCGTCACGTGCTCAACGTGATGCAGGAAGGGGTGCTCGAAAACCGGGAAGTCGTCGTGCAGGGGATGCTCCAGTTCTTGGGGAAGGATGATCTTTTCACCAAAGCCGCCGTTGATGCATCCATTGGGCAGATGCCAGAGAACATCAAAACCCTGCTCGACGCCGGGTTGCCCGAAGATGCCCGTCAATGGCTTGGGCTGATGGGATTGCGTATCGTGATTAATATCCACGGAGACGTGGTCAACGTGGTCATGCCCGGCAGCATGGATACGGACGAATAGAACCATGTTTCAGCAGAAAGAATTCCGCGCCACCCCTTCTGCGCAGTTGCGCGAGCTGCTTGGACAACTGGAAGTTCACATCGGCAAGCTGGAGCACGACAGCGCGGAAGAGGCGCGCAACATACCGGCTCTTTTTGATGCGGCAGACACTGTCATCGCCGAGTTGAAACAGGCCGACGCGCCCCTCTCAGCGGAACTGGCCCGCTTCGACACCATCTCCGCGTCATTCCGCCGTAAGGCCAGGACATTTTTGCGCAAGGTGGGGGGAATTGCTGCCCTGAATACCCTGCGCGAGGAGCGCCATCCTGAAGCAGCGCAGTGGTGGTGGTTCATAGATCAATGGGTCGCCGAGCAATCCAGAGGGCGGCGCCGCCGGCAACTGAAATCACTGCTGATTGCTGCGGCGATCCTGGTTGTGCTCGCGGGCGTGTATGCGCTCTTTCTACGCCCGGATGCGGCGACGCGCGAACGGTTCCAGCGGCAGCAGATGGCGGAAGAATTGGCGCGGACCGGGGAGTACACAGCAGCCCTCGACGAGGTGAATGCCGCCCTGGTGGTTGCGCCCGATGACGTGAACCTGCTGGCGTTCAAAGGCGTTCTACAAGCCCGGCTCGGTCTTGAGGCAGAAGCGACGACAACGTTTGCCGCCGCCGAGGCTGCCGCCGCGAGCCGCGAGGACTTCTTGCTCATTCGGGCGCAAATCTACCTGACGCTCGACATGACCGAGGTGGTGTTGGCCGACGCCCAGGCCGCCATCGCCGCCAATCCGCAATCGGCGCGGGGGTATCTGTACCTCGCTCAGGCCAACGCCAATCTGGGCAATATCACAGAAGCGCTGAACCAATACGATGAGGCGACGCGGTTAGCCGATGAAGCGGAAGACGCCGAGTTAGCCGCTCTGGCGCGGGTGCAGAAGGCATATCTCTACCAACAAATGCTCGCGCCCCCCCTTACCACCCCCACAGCCAGCCCATAAACAACGAAATCCCCCTCGCACAGTGCGAGGGGGATTTGAGCGGATGGCCCCAAGGGAATTCGAACCCCTGTTTCCGGCTTGAGAGGCCAGCGTCCTAGGCCACTAGACGATGGGGCCAAGCGACCAGCATTGTAGCAGAAACAACACTTTTGTCAACTCTCCGGCAGGACTATCACGTTCAGGGATCAGGCGGAAGAAAATTTGAAATGCGATAACGTGGCGGCTCGTGGCGGCTTGGCGGCTTGCCATCTATACAGTTCTGAGTATAATGACACTTGTGATCGCCACCCTAGCTCAATCGGCAGAGCAGACGCTTCGTAAGCGCCAGGTTTTGGGTTCAATTCCCAAGGGTGGCTTCTCCGGCCCCGGAGTCAGCGGGGCCTTTTTTGTAGCTCAATCACGAAGGGACACATGCGGGCGCAGCAATTACTCAATAAGGTGTGGCAGTGGCTCGGCGAGGACAAAAGGCTCATTCAAATCCTGGTCGCCCTGCTCATAGTCCAGGCCCTTGTCGTACTTCTGCCACAGTCGCCCATCTCCAATGTCACCAGCCCCGGCTACTCACGCTGGCTCGCCGAACAACGCTCCATCCTCAAAGGATGGATCGCCCCCCTTTCAACGCTTGGGTTTCTCACACTGCGTACCTCCATCTGGATGCGAGGTCTCCTCGTCGTGCTGGCATTGCTCGTGGCAACCCGCCTGGGCGATGTGATCGAGCAATGGAACGGACTGGCCTATGCCTGTCGCTGGTTGCGTGTGCTGTCGTGCGTGGCCGGCGTGCTGGTTCTGGCTGGATGGGGCGCGCAAACACTATGGGGCTGGAAGCAATCCAATGTGATTGTGTGGCCGGGGGAACCCATCACCATACCGGACGCCGGATTGACGCTGCCGCCACAGAATGTAGCATTGTTTACAAAGCATTATGGATTATACTTGATCCCCAAAGGGCAAAGTGTCGGTCTTGTCGTGCAGGCGGTTAACGGACAAGGACAGGTTCTCCCGCTGTCGCCTTCGGCGCGCGATGAACCGCAGGCCGAGTTGCGCATCGCGTTAACGGACGAGACGCCGGAGGCATATTTTGCGCTCCCACAGGTTGGTGTCATCTTCCGCACCAGTCTGCTGCGCGAAGATGACACGCCCATTCAGGCCCAGGTTTATCGCAGTTCGGATGGGGAACTGCTCGCCGAAACGACTGTGCAAGGCAACGGTTCGTTGCCCGCCGATGACGTGCAGCTCCAGATCACGCGTTATGCATTGCCGCGTTTCGAGGCGGTGTACAACCCCGGCGCGCCAGTGGAGGGTATCGGGATGTTGGTGTTGAGCGTCGCTATCCTGGGCCATTACCTCGTGCGCCGCAAAACGCCCGAACCACCGACGATAGAATCAGAGGATGAAGATTCGTCCATAAGCTGAACGTTTGCCATTTTTGGGAGGTTGTTATGCGTTCGATTATCATTGGGGTAGCAGGCGGCACAGGCTCCGGCAAAACCACCGTAGCGAACAGCATCTTACAGCGCGTTGGCGCCGAGCATATCACCTACATTCCTCATGATGCCTACTACAAAGATCTGCGCCACCTGACACTTGAGGAACGCAGTAGGATGAACTTCGATCACCCGGACTCGTTGGAAACCAGCCTGATGATCGAGCACCTCAAACTGCTGCGCGACGGCCAGCCGGCCGAAATCCCAGTCTACGATTTCACCCGCCATGCGCGCACCAACGAGACCATTCACGCTGAGCCATCGCCGATCATCCTGGTGGAAGGCATCCTCATTTTTGCCGAGGCGGATTTGCGCCCGCTGTTTGATGTCAAGTTGTTTATTGACACCGACGCGGACATTCGCCTGATCCGCCGCTTGCAGCGCGATATGCAGGAGCGTGGGCGCACATTCGATTCGGTCATCTCACAATATATGACGACGGTGCGTCCGATGCACCTGGAGTTCGTCGAGCCGAGCAAGCGTTATGCCGACGTGATCATCCCCGAAGGCGGCTTCAACGAAGTAGCAATTGAGATGGTGGCGGCGCGGATACGGGGGTTGTTGGAGGAGGGAGCGTAATATGCATTATAACGTGAGGATTCACCCTACAGCGGACGTTTCGGACAAGGCGCACATCGGCCCCGGCACGAGTATCTGGCATCAATGCCAGGTGCGCGAAGGTGCGCAGATCGGCCAAAATTGCATCCTCGGCAAAGGCGTGTATGTGGATTTTGGCGTGCAGATTGGCGACAACGTCAAGGTACAAAACTACGTTTCGATTTACCACGGCGTCGAGATTGAGGATGGCGTCTTTGTCGGCCCGCACGTGTGCTTCACCAACGACAACCTGCCGCGCGCAGTGAACCCCGATGGTTCGCTGAAGGCTGCCGACGATTGGGTGTTGGGGCGGATTTTAATCAAGCGCGGGGCGGCGCTCGGCGCGAATGCCACCATCCTGCCCAAAGTCGTCATCGGCGAGTGGGCGCTGGTGGGCGCGGGCGCGGTCGTCACCAAGGATGTACCCGCGCACGGGTTGGTCGTCGGCAATCCGGCGCGGCTGATCGGGTTTGTGTGCGCGTGCGGACACCGGCTGATGGCTGACCACGAGGAAGGCGATAAAATGCTGGCGCAATGTCCCAACTGCCACGCCATGCTTCCTATACCATTAGAAATCTGGAGGCAAACACAGTGATTTCCATTGCGAAACCCCTGATCGGGGATGAAGAAAAAAAAGCTGTTCTTGAGGTTTTGGATTCCGGCATGTTGGCGCAAGGACCGCGCGTCAAAGCCTTCGAGGAAGCCTTTGCCGCGATGTGCGGTGTGCAGTATGCCATCGCTACCAGCAGCGGGACGACGGCGTTGCATGTGGCGTTGTTGGCGCATGGCATCGGCACTGGAGACGAGGTCATCACCTCGCCGTTTACGTTCATTGCCTCGGCGAACAGCGTCTTGTTTACCGGCGCGAAGCCGGTGTTCGTGGATATTGATCCCGCGACGTTCAACGTAGACCCAGTGCACATCGAAGCCGCCATCACGCCGCGCACGAAGGCGATCTTGCCGGTGCATTTGTTTGGGCTGATGGCAGATATGGAGGCGATTCAAGCCATTGCCGACAAGCACGGCCTGATCGTCATTGAGGATGCGTGTCAATCGCATGGCGCTGCGCTGCACGGCAAACGCGCCGGCGCGTGGGGCACGGGCACATTCTCGCTATATCCTACCAAAAACATCACTTCGGCGGAAGGCGGCATGATCACCACCAACGACGCACGCATCGCCGAGAACTGCCAGGTCATCCGCCAACACGGAATGAGACGCCGCTATTATCACGACGAATTGGGCTTTAACTTCCGCATGACCGACATTCACGCCGCCATTGGCCTGGCGCAAATTCAGAAGTTGGAACGCTTCAACGCAGCGCGCATCGCCAACGCGCAGTATTTGAACGCGCACCTGCGCGGCGTGGTCGTCCCGGTGACGCCTGAAGGCTATACGCACGTGTTCCACCAGTACACCATCCGCGTCCCTAACGGACGACGGGACGCGCTGGTAGAACACCTCAAGGCCAACGGGATCGGATCCGGCATCTACTATCCCGTGGCGATTCATCAACAGACGTATTACACGCAGCAGTTAGGCTACAACCAGCATCTGCCAGAAGCCGAACGCGCCACGGAAGAAGTGCTCTCGCTGCCCATCCATCCGGCGCTCTCCCAGGCCGATCTGGAAGCCATCGTCGCGGCGGTCAACGGCTTTATGGAGCAGGCATGAACGGGCCGCTAAAAGCCGTTGTCATCGGCGTCGGCGCGATGGGGCGCAATCACGCGCGCGTCTATACGGAGATCGCCCAAACCAGGCTCGTCGGCGTCGCGGATGCCAACGCGCTCACGGGCCAAAAAATCGCCGCCAAGTATAACGTCCCGGCTTACGAAGATTACCGCGCGCTATTGGAACACGAAAAGCCGGATATCGCCACCATTGCCGTCCCCACACGCTATCACCGCGAAGTGGCAGACAGCGTTATGGCGGCCGGCGTGGATGTGCTAATCGAAAAGCCCATCGCCGCCACCGTGGAAGAAGCTCAGGCGCTCGTTGCGAGCGCGCAGGCTTTGGGTCGCCGGCTGATGGTCGGCCACATCGTGCGTTTCAGCCCGGCCATTCAGGCGTTGAAAGAACACCTGGCCGCCGGTGAACTGGGGAAAATTTTCCAGATGGTGTGCCGTCGCGTAGGGCCGTTCCCGCCGCGCGTGCGAGATGTGGGCGTCGTCGTTGACCTGGCCCCGCACGATCTGGATGTGATGCGCTTCATCAGCGGCGCGGAGCCGACGCGCGTTTTCGCCGAGACGGAGCAGCGCATCCACACCGAACACGAAGACTTGATGACGGCGCTGTTGCGCTTCGATAATGAAATGACCGGTGTGCTGGACATCAACTGGCTGACGCCGCAAAAAGTGCGCGAGGTCGCGGTACTCGGCGAACAGGGGATGTTCCGCGCCGATGATCTAACCCAAGACCTTTTCTTCTACGAAAATAGCGATGCGAACGGCGTGGCATGGGGACATCTCAGCATCCTCAAGGGCGTAAGCGAGGGGCGCATGGTGCGCTATCCTATCCAACGCTACGAGCCTTTGCGGGCGGAACTGGAGGCCTTCGCCACGGCCGTACTCAATGATACGCCGATGCCGGTGAGCGGCGCGGATGGATTAGCAGCGCTGCGGCTGGCGTTGGCGGTTGTCGAATCCGGCAAGACCCATCAAGTCATCGAGGTGCAAGCGTGAGTTTGGGCGCTATACAAGAGAAAATCGCGGCGAAAACTGCGCGGATTGGCGTGATCGGACTAGGCTACGTGGGCTTACCGGTGGCGTGCCTGTTCGCTGAGACAGGGTATAGCGTGGTGGGTTTAGACGTCAAGGCTGACCGCGTAGATGTGATCAATGCCGGCGTTTCACCCATCGAAGGACGCGAGCCTGGGCTGGCAGAACTGCTCGCCGCGGTTGTCGCGGCAGGCCGTTTGCAGGCGGCCACAGAATACACCGCCCTGCGCGATTGCGACGTGATCACCATCAACGTAGAAACGCCGGTGGATGAACAACACATCCCGCGTTATCTGGCGTTGCAGAGCGCATTGCGCGATCTCGGCCCCATACTAAAAGCTGGCACACTGGTCATCGTGGAATCCACCATCGCGCCCGGCACGATGGCGCGTGTGGTCAGGCCACTGCTGGAAGAAGCGTCCGGCAAGCGCGCCAACGAGGACTTCTACCTGGGGCATTGCCCGGAGCGGGTGATGCCGGGAAAGCTGCTCGCCAACTTGCGCGGCGTGAGTCGCGTCTGTGGCGGCGAGACGCCCGAAACCGCCGCGCTGATGATCGCGTTGTATCGGCACATTGTTCAGGCTGACCTCGATCCGGCGGACTGCGTGACGGCGGAATTGGTCAAGACAGCGGAGAACACCTACCGCGACGTGAACATCGCCTTTGCCAATGAGGTAGCGTTAATCTGCGAGGCGGTGGGCGGGGATGTGTGGAAAGTGCGTGAGCTGGTCAACAAGTCGCCAGGGCGGAATATGCTCATGCCGGGCGCAGGGGTGGGCGGGCACTGTATCCCCAAAGACCCATGGCTGCTGGCGTATGAGGCGCAGCAGCAAGGCGCGCCGATCTGCCTGATTCCGGCGGCGCGCGCGGTCAATGACGGTATGCCGCTGCACATCGTCGCCTTGCTCGAAGATGCCCTGCGCGAGGCCGGCAAGCTATTGGAGGGCGCGCGCGTGTTGGTGTTGGGCTACGCCTATCTCGAAGACTCCGATGACACGCGCAACAGTCCGAGCGCAGTGCTGGTCGCAAAGGTGCGCGAGCGCGGCGCGGAGGTGGTCATCCACGATCCGTACGTGCCGGGGTATCAGGGCGATGTCTACGCGCTGGCGAAAGAGTGCGATGCAGTGGTAGTGATGGTTAAGCATAGCGAGTATCGCGCGCTCAACCTGGAAACCCTTAAAACTGCGTTGCGCGCGCCGGTATTGGTAGATGGGCGGCATGTGTTTTTCCAGGCGGAGGGGTGGATTTATCGTTGTGTGGGGCAAAGGTGAAATTCAATGCGAGAGATGTTATTGAGCGAGATTGCTGCCGGTGAGGGTCAATGCTGTGAATTCAAACGGCACGTAGATAACCCTGAAAGCGTGGCCGGAGAAATTGTGGCGTTAGCCAATACGCAAGGCGGCGCCGTATATTTCGGCGTGGACGACAACGGCGACATCGTGGGATTGCAGGATACTGAAAAAACGTTTCAGACGTTGACGCACATCTGCCGTGACCGCTGCATTCCGCCGGTCAGTCCGGTACTGGAACAGTACACGGTCAATGGGCTGGACCTCATTGTGTTGCGGGTCAAACCGGAACTCAATCGTCAAAAGCCGTATCGCACGGCCGGCGGGCGCTTCTATATCCGGGTGGGTAAAGATAAGCAGGATGCTACTGGTCGGGAATTGGTGCGGATCGCGCAAGCGGCCGGTGAATTGCATTACGATGAAAGCCCCGTCGTGGGCGCCGGCCTGGAGGCGCTCTCTTTACCGGCCTTTGCTGCTTATCACGAGCGGCAATTCGGGATGAGTGTGGACGCACATCTGGAACAGAGTGGTCTGGATTTACCGGGGCTGCTGCGCAATTTACGGCTTGTGCATAACTTGGATGGAGAACTTACGCTGACGGTGGCTGGCGTGCTAGTCTTCGGTGAGACCCCGCAACGCTGGTTGCCACAAAGCCGGCTTTCGGCGGTTGCTTTCGCTGGTAATGATGAAGATTCCGATATTTGGGATCGGCGGGAGATCACCGGACGATTGCCAGACATCATCGAAGATACGCGCTTGTTTTTGGAGCGCAACATTCGTATGCCGGCGCGCGAGGAAGGTTTCCGGCGCGAAGACCTGGCCTTGTATGATCGCAAAGCGTTGGGTGAAGCGGTCGTCAATGCCGTGGCGCACCGCGACTACAGCTTGAGTGGGTCGCAGATTCGCCTGTTCTTATTTGAGAATCGCGTGGAAGTGCGCAGTCCGGGGCGGTTGCCGAATTCTGTGACGTTGGACAATATCAAGCTGGGCGTTCACGCGGAACGTAACCGCGCTATCGCCACACTGTTGACGCAATTGGGCTATATGAGTGCCATTGGCACCGGCGTGCCGCGCTTGATTATTCGCCTTTCGCGTCTGGTCTCCGGGCGTGAACCGGAATTCGCGTTGGTGGGCGAGGAATTGCGCGTGCGGATTTGGGCGCGGGAAGGGCTGCAATGAAAATTGTCACGGTTGTCGGCGCGCGTCCGCAGTTCATCAAAGCGGCGCCGGTAAGCCGGGTTTTGCGTCAGCGCCACACCGAGGTGCTGGTGCATACCGGGCAGCATTATGACGAGAATATGTCGGCGGTGTTTTTTG
>DAOLUH010000054.1:0-41269 GCA_035420085.1 Anaerolineae bacterium | reverse complement strand
TGATTACGAGACTGAATTTCGGAAACTCACTGGAAAATAAGCGAACCAAGAGTTCAAACTCTTTCAGAGACAAAATGTCACGACCCATAAAACTACGCATACGTAAACCTCCTTAAGATGATTATGAGATAGACTGCTTGATTGGCTAGACCTTCATTTTGTCAGCAGATTTAGCAGATTGAGCAGATTCTTGGCTGGCTTACCACAGTAATCTGCTAAATCTGCTTAATCTGCTGATAACAACAGAGAAATGTTAAGGTGCGATGGCCTGCGGCAGACAGGCGTACCATTCTGCCGCCTGCACGACGTCGTCCAACGGCACATGTTCAAGCATCGTGTGCGCCGTTTTCTCGTCGCCCGGCCCTAACCCGATCGCCGGAATCCCCGCCTTGCCCGCCCAATAGACGCCATTGGTGGAGAAATCCCACGTGCCGAGCGGGCGCGGTTCGCCCCACAAGGCTTCCACGGCACGCTGCCCTGCCTGGACCAGGGGATGCGTGTCTTCCACCAACCACGCGGGGAAGTACTTATCCACCGGGAAGATAAAGCCGGTGTACGAGGGCGTGTCGTAGAACAACTCCTCCACCTTGATCTCGTCTTGCATATAGTCGGCGATCAATCCCTTGACTTGCGCGATCAGCCCTTCGCGGGTTTCTTCAAGCGTGGTGCGCCGGTCGAGGTAGATCGTGAACCGGTCTGGCACCGCGTTGAGTGAGGCCGTGCGCGCCTCCACATCGGTCACGGCGATAGAAGCGTGGCCCAGTACCGGGTGGCTGCAATAGCCGAAGCGCATCCGGCGATCCAGCTCGCGGATTTCCATAATCACGGCCTGCATCTTGTAGACAGCGTTATCGCCCAGATAGTGCGAGGCTGCGTGCGCCGACCGCCCGGTTGCCGTGATCCGCAACTCGATGCGGCCTTTGTGCCCGCGGTACACGCGCATTTTCGTCGGCTCGCCGATGACGACGAAATCGGGCCGCACTTTGGGGTCAACTTCCACGAAGGCGTTGGGCGCGATCCCGTCGCACCACTCCTCCATATTGCCGAAGTAGTAGACGGTGTACCCGTCCAGCAGGCCCAAATCGCGGGCCACGGCCAGCCCATAGACCATACCGGGCGTGCTGCCCTTCTCGTCGCACGCGCCGCGCGCGTACAGACAGCCGTTCTCCACCTTGCCCACGAACGGGTCCCAGGGCCACTCGTTGGGATCGCCGACGCCGACCGTGTCGATGTGGGAGTCGTAGACAATCACCTTCGGCCCGTCGCCGATGCGCCCGACCGTGTTGCCCATTTTGTCGAAGCGCGCTTCGTCGTAGCCGAGTTTGCGCATTTCGGCCTGAATGCGCTCGCCCACCGGCCCAATCTGGGATTCCATGCTTGGAATCGCGCAAATGTCGCGCATAAACTGGATGATGTCATCCCGCTGCTGCTGCACTTTTTGTCTGATTTCTGCAATGTGTTTCATCACTGTCCTTTCTGGTTATGCCAATTTCTTTGATGTCATCTCACCAAACAGGGGAGAAGTGGAGGGTTGGGGGCGGGCTGCTCCCGCCCCCAAACCCCCACCCCCAGATTTCCGAGAAGATACTTTCTCTGACTGATTTGTTATCCCTGCACTCTCCGCATCACGTGGAATTTGTAGTGACCGGGGACAAAGTAACTGGTGGAATAATCCACGATTTTCTCGTCGTAGGTATAGAGCTGCGCGGTGAGTTTCAGCAGTGCCGCGCCGCGTCTAACGTTGAGCCGGGCCGCGTTATGGGCGTCGGCTTCCTCGGCGATGATTTCGGTGCGCGAGGTGGACAGCATAAGATGATTGCGTTTGAGCAGCAGGTCCAGCACCGAACCGCTGAACGTGTTATCCAAATCGGCTTGACGCAGGTAAGTCAGGGGGACAACGTCGTGCAGATCGGCGACCGGCTCACCCTTAACCGTGATGACCCGATCCACCACCAGCACTTCCAGAGCTTGCGTTTCGGGGATTCCCAACCCGATCAGTTCAGCCGGTGTGGCCCACCGCTCGACGCTCTCCAAGTGCGTGATTTCTGTGGTCAATCCCAATCGCTGCGCCATGTGATCCAGGCTTTCCAGCACTTCCAGGCCGGCTTCGAGAGTGGGGATGCGCGAAGCAACGAAGGTGCCGATCCCTTGCCGCCGCACGAGGATGCCGCGCTCGACGAACGTGCGCAGCGCCTCGCGCAAGGTAGCGCGCGAAACGCCCAGGCGCTTCGCCAACGCCGGTTCGGTCGGCAATTGCTCGCCGGGCTGCATCGGCGCGATCATCGCGGCGATGGCCTCCTCGACCTGTGCGTAGGGAGGCCGAATGTTGAGGGATGTCGGTTCTGGTACTGTCATGAGCAACCTCGGCCTTCATTATATGTCAGTTGTCTGACAATTATCCAGGATGAGTTTCGTATCTGGGGGGGATGATTGTCATATACAGGACAAGCCACATTTGCATCTCTCTCCCTTCGTGGTACAACAACGAGTACGTGAGAAATTATCCAAAACTCCCTGCCAATACGCTTGCGCGGGATCATAATCCCGCGTTTGTCATGGCAACGGCGGATTATGATCCGCCGGAAGCGTTTAAGAGAAGAATTTCCAGATAGGTATCAGGCACAACAAGAGGAAACACAGTGAAAGAACTCATGACTGCGCCAGAATTAGGTCTGTCCGTCGTGCTGCCGATCTACAACGAGTCCGGCAACCTCGAAACGTTCATCCCGGAACTCTCCGGCGTGCTGCGCGACCTGGGCCGCTCCTACGAAATCATCGCCGTGGACGACGGCAGCACTGATCCGAGCGTGGCGACGCTGCGCCGCCTGAAGGAGCAGGAGCCGCATCTGCGCATCATCCGCTTCCGGCGCAACTTCGGGCAGACCGCCGGGTTCACCGCCGGATTCGACCTGGCGCGCGGCGAGTACGTCATCACGATGGACGCCGACGGGCAGAACGACCCCGCCGATATTCCCAAACTCCTCAAAATCATGGAGGAGGGCGAGTACGACATCGTCAGTGGGTGGCGGCAGGAGCGCAAGGAGCCGTTCTTCTCGCGCCGCTTGCCTTCGATGATCGCCAACCGCATTATCGCCAAATCGACCGGCGTGGTGTTGCACGACTACGGATGCTCGCTCAAAATCTACCATTGGGAAGTCGCCAAGAACGTCAAGCTCTACGGCGAACTGCACCGCTTCATCCCCGCGTTGGCCTCCGAGATGGGCGTGCGCGTTGTCGAAGTGCCGGTGAACGACCGCCCACGCCGTTACGGCAAGTCGAAGTACAACCTCAGCAAAACCGTGCGCGTGATCCTGGATTTGCTTACGATTACCTTTCTGCTGAATTACGTAGCTCGTCCGATGCAGTTTTTTGGCTTGGCGGGGCTTGCTAGCGGCGGGGTGGGGTTTGCGTTGGGCCTCTACCTCACACTCCTTAAGCTCATCACCGGCGCAAACATTGGCAACCGGCCACTGCTTTTGCTGGCGATCCTCTTGATCATCCTGGGCGTGCAGTTCGTGATGATGGGCTTGCTCGGCGAACTGCTGTCGCGCACCTACTTCGAAGTGCAGGGCAAAACGATCTATATGATCCGTGCTGAGGAGTGATGCGCTTTCTGGTAAAGGTTGAGTACAGTGCTCACATTCAATGCGTGCGCCGGATCACAATCCGGCGCTTCCCCGGACGCGGATTGTGATCCGCGGAAAGCACATTTTGACACACCGCGAAAAGCGAGTCTGACGCCGTCGCGCGTTATGGCATTGCGTGTGGCGGCGATCTTTGCGCTGGCGGTGCTGGTGCGTCTCGCGCCGCTCAACCGCTATGTGACCCCCGACGAGCCAATCTGGGTGCAGCGCAGCGTGGCCTTTGCGGACGCAATCGCCGCCCGCGACTGGGCCGCGATCCCCCAAACCGGCCACCCCGGCCTGACGACAATGACGCTCGGCGCGCTTGGCATCCGGCTGACAACGTGGTTGCACCCGGCGGAAGCGGCCACACACCTCGCGTGGATTCGCAACATCGCCTGGCTGGCCCCGGAAAACGACGCCGCCTTCGCGCATCTGGCGTACTTCCTGCCCATGGCGCGGCTGCTGGTGACGGTGATCACGGCGGCGGGTGTGGCGCTTGTCTACGCGATTGGACGCCAGCGCCTCGGCGAGCGGGCCGCGCGCTGGCTGGCGTGCTTCCTCGCGCTGGATCCGTTCTTTGGCGGTCTTTGCGGGCTGCTTCACACAGACGCGCTGCAAGCGACGTTTATCTTGTTGGCCGTGTTGCTCGTTGTCCCCAGGCGACGACTGCCTTCAAATCACTATGCTCGGAGGGGATCGCCAGATCCCCGATTCTCGCACATAGCCGGGGATCTGACGATCCCCTCGAAGCGTAAGGGCATTGTGCCGGGCGATTTCGTGAATCTGACGTTGGCGGCGTTGTGCCTGGCGCTCGCCGGGATGACGAAAACGCTGGGCCTGCTCGTTGCACCGGGTGTGGCGGTCGCGGTGCTGCTCCTGCCGCGCGAACCGTGGATGCAGCGTGTGGCGCGCGTCGCCGCGCTGACCGTCCTGACGACGGCGCTGTATCTGCTGCTCTACCCGCCCTTCTGGGCAGACCCGCGCGCAGCCGTGCGCGCGCTGATCGCCGCAGCGACCTACCACGAAGGTATCGGCCTGCGCAACGTCTTCTTCGCCGGGCAGCTTACCGCCGACCCCGGCCCGCTGTTCTATCCCGCCGTGCTGCTCTTCCGGCTCACGCCGCCGGTGTTGATCGGGCTGGTATTGGCGGTATACGACGGCATCAAGAAACGCCGCGCCGCGTTTTCTTGTTGGTGGTTTTTGCTTCCAACGTTCGTCTACCTCGCCGCCATTACCCTGGCTACCAAAAAGTTTGACCGCTACGCGCTTTCGGCGATGGTGTTGCTATCTGCTGTCGCGGCGTTAGCGTGGACGCGCCGCTGCATGCGCTGGAAGTGGCTGCTGCTGGCGTCGCTCCTGCTGCCGTGGGCGTTGATCGCGCCACTGCCATTGTATTACGCCGATCCGCTCGTGGGCGGGCCGTGGTTGGCGCGACAGATCATCCCACTGGGGTGGGGCGAGTATGATGGCCTCGCCGCGACGGTGCTTGCCCGCTACCTGCCCGACCCTGCGACGACGACACTGCTCACGAGCAACGTGCCGGGCGCAGCGTCATTCTTCCCCGGTACGACGCAGCGCATTCAGACCTCCACAAAGGCGGCGCTGCTGCCGTGTGGCGATGCGCTGGTTGTCGCTGGCGATAGCGAGGCGCAACCCGGCTACACACTCGCTGCGACGTTGCGCCTGGCGGGTCTCCCCCTGGCGACGCTGCACACGCAGACGCTCGCCTTCCCGACAAACCTGCTGCTCGTGTCGCCCGGCCCGTTGCCCGGCGCGCCCGCAGAGGCTGTGGTCCCGTCTGCAGATACCGCGACGCTTCGTGCGTGGCTGGATACCCGCTTTGCCCCTGGCGACGCCTTCCTGTGGGTTCACGCGCCAGCCTGCTATCTGCTGAACGACGCCCAACTCGCGGCGCTCCTGGATGCCGCGCCATGCGAACCGGTGGGCGAGATCGCGGGGCTGACGGTGACACGCTGCGTCATGCCCACAACGCTGCCAGAAACCGCGCCGTTCCGCGCGCGTTTCGCTGGGACGCTGGATTTGGTCGCGGCGGCGTGGTCGCCCACTGCGCAGGCCACGGACGCGCTGGCGTTGCGAGTGCGTTGGCGAGCGCAGGCCCCGCTCGACGCGCTCAACGTCTACCTGACGCTGCGCGACGCTGCTGGCAGCATCTACGCGCAGGGCGGCGACATTCTGGCAGACACGCGCGCGTGGCGCACGACGGCGTGGGAACCCGGCGCGTTTGTCGAAGGGACAGCCTATGTTCCGATTGACCTCACGCTCCCGCCGGGCGTCTACACGTTGACGTTGAGCGTCTCTGGCAGTAGTGGCTGGCTGGGCCTGAATCTGCCCGATGGGACGTTCGGCGGGACGCGGGTTGAGCTTGGGCAGGTGGAGGTGCTCCCGCCGCGTTATCCGGCGACGGAGTTGCCGGGGATTATGGCGCTCGGCGCACCGGTCAGCGATTTTTCCGGGCTGCGATTGCTCGGCGCAGGGGTGCTTCCGACGGAAGTGTGGGCTGGAGGACAGTTGCCTTTCCGCCTGGCGTGGGAACGGCTGCCCGGCGATCCACCGGACATATTGCATTGGTTGCTTGCGTGCGCCGGCAACGTCAGCGTCACGGGTGACCTGCCGGTCGCCCCTTCCGCTCCGGTGATGTGGCGCGAAGGACACCGCTACATCGGGCAGTACGCGCCGCGCATGGATCCGTTGCTGCCGGAAGGCGCTTGCACCCTCACGGTGGGATTGGGGTCAGGTGAAGCGGTTATCCTTGGCGAAGTGACGATCCGCCAGCGTGAACGGCGTTTTACGCTGCCGCGGCAGCCACAGACGGCCCTGGAGGTGGCTATGGGCGATTTTGCGCATTTGGTCGGGGTTGACGTCAGCCGCAGCACGCTCGCGCCGGGCGAGACCTTCGAGGTGACGTTGTACACGCAAGCTACAGGGACCGCCGACCGCGACTACACTGTGTTCGTTCACGTCGTCGGGCCGGATGGGCGTACCTGGGCGCAATCCGACAGTTGGCCGGAACGAGGCGGTGCGCCAACGACATCGTGGGTGGCGGGGCAGATCGTCGTGGATACGCATACGTTAACCATGGCTGCCGATGCCCCCGCCGGAGTGTATACCGTGTTCGTGGGGCTGTACGATGCGGAGCGTGGACCGCGCGTCCCCCTCTGCGACGCAACCGGCGCGCTCATCACCGATGGGCGCGCGCCGGTGCAGACGGTCACGGTCAGATAAAACGGCGACGCTGGCTTTTTGCGCCCCCGAGACGGGGGCGCTGAGCATGTTCCTCAATAGCTCACTGTTGCGCGATGCGCCCGGCCTGCCCGTAACTTGCAGCAGCGCTGTTCGTATCGCCGCGCTGCGCGTAGAGTTTCTCCAGGTATTCCAGCACGGGGGCAACCTTGCGCGCATCAACGCGATTGCACAATTCCACAGCTTTACGTGATGCCTCGATAGCCGCGTCGAGCCGTCCGCTATCCCGGTGCAGCAGGCTGATCTCCTGCAGCACGTTGATAGCTAACGCTTCATCCCCAATCTCGCGCGTGATCTCAAAGCTTTTGCGCAGATGTTCCAGAGCTTGATCCGGGCGACCGGTGCGTTTGAGGCTGATCGCCTGTTCGTACAACGCCGCCGCTGCCCCTGCGCGATTGCCGAGTTTGCTGTAGAGCGCCTCAGCGGCCTGGCTGCACATCAGCGCGCGCGCATAGTCTCCCATCTGCCGGTGCAGCGCAGAGAGTTGGTACAGGCACAGACCTTCGCCATTTTCGTTGCCGATCTCGCGCATCATCTGCAGGGCAGCCTCGTATTTTTGGATCGCCTGCGGGCCATCGCCTAACTGTTGATAAGTTCCGGCGATTCTTCTGAGGATGTGGGCCGTTTGCTCTTTGGCCCCCTGCGCTTCGAGCATGTGGTACACTTCTTCATAAACCGACAACGCCTCGTCAAGGTGCCCGCGATCCAGGTACAGGGTCGCCAGATCATCCATGCTTGGGGCGCGCTCCGGCCCGGCGGAGACGGCGATGTTGCGCTGCAAGAGCGCCTCCGATAAGTCGTGCTGCCCCCACCGATTGAGCACCGGGACGATCGTACGAACGATGTGCGCGGCGGCCTCGCTTTTTCCGGCTTTGAAAAGATGGTATTGCCAGGCGAGCGCGTCGCTCATCGCGCGCCGGGCATGTTCGGGATTCTGCGTCTGTCGCACCCACATACCGAGGATGCCGTTGCCGTCGCGGGCAAGCCACTCCAGGCGTTCTTCAGACCAGGTGGTGACGTTGCGGGCTACTATGCGACGGCGCGCTTCATCCATAAAAGGCGCGCCATAATGCGCTGCAATCCGTATGTGAAAAACGGCGCGCGCATCGTCACCCATACTCTCAAGGATATGGTCGCGCACGACAGGATGAAAGCTGTACCCAAGCGCGCCATTTTCAATGTGATGCGGCTGCACCAGGGCAAACTTTTCCCAACGTTCGAGCAACGGTAGGGCATACTTCTCCGTGATGCGCGTCAAGCGCGTCAGCAGGTCGGCGTCGAACGCGCTACCGTAGACGGCCATCGTAATGACGGCGTCATTTTCACCGGGATCGAGGCGGTTAAGGATGGCGGTGAGGAAATACTGTTGCCATGCCGCCGTGTCGTGCGGTGTGACGGGTGGATTGTTGCGCAAGTCCTGGAGACTGTGACCTGTGGCAAGCCAACCATCCAGCAATTTTAACGTTTCGGGATGCCCACTCAAGAGCCGGTAAACATCCAGTTTGGCGGTCAACGATTCCTTGCCGATACGCGGCAACGTATTCATCAGCAGAACAGCATGACGTGGAGTCAGCGTCGTCACGTGGATTTCCTGCTTTTGTCCGGCTGGTATGGCGGCTACATCGGACCAGCACCGGTTCGTTATAAAGAGGTAGGTGACGTTCCCGCGCGCGGCGCTGAGGCCATGTAAGATTGGCCGCATCACTTTATCGGCGATGGACGCAGGAACAGCGTTGTTCGGCGTCGCCGTGGTTTCAAACCACGCATCCAGATCGTCAAAAACGATCAGCGCAGGGCGTCCATCTACCATCTGCGCCGCCGCGCGCGCGCGTTCGGCGGGGTCGCGGCGACTATCAAGGAGCAGTGTAGCGGCCGTGATGCACGCCTCGGTTTGGCGAGAACGCCAGAACTCAGCAATTTTCTCCAGTGCAGCCGTCGGTTCGATCAATTCGCGGCACCCAATGATCAACACGTCCTCGGCGCTAAGGCCGGAATAGGCGATGAATTCAGCAGCCAGGGCGCTTTTCCCGCTGCCAGCGTCGCCCCACAGCGACAAGACGCGGATGGAGTCCTGCTGCGCGTGACGCAAGGTGTGTAATTCTGGGCGACGATCCACAAAATGGTGAGGGAGCGCCAGCCCGCCGATATTTCTGACCCCCGTGGACGCGGGCGTAGCCAACGCAGCTTCCACTGTGGGATCAACCAGGCGCGTGTCCTGCGCGCGCAGATACAGCGCCGGAACACCCCAGTCAAAGCGGCGACGTTCAGCAGGCCGCCCATCATCCACCTCCTTGAGCGCCAAACGGGCGTCATAAAGACTGGCGACGAGAGGCTGGCCCTCTGCCAACTGCCCATAGAACGTGTGGAGCAAAACGATGGCTGAATCATCGCTCAGGCTGGTGGGGGCGGTCAAGACTGCCGGAACGCCGAATTGCAGCAACCCGGACGCGACGCTGTCGAAAGCGTCCAGTACGCCGATTTGCGCGCTCTGGCACGCAGCGGCAACGATCATTCGCAGGCCCACGGCGCTATCCAGGACCGGTTTGAGATGTTCGGCGCCGACCAATTCGGTCTCACCGCCGCGCTTCTCGAAACACAGGAAGCCGCGCTGCTGCTTGTATGTGTATGTCCCGTGACCAACGTAGTGGAGGACATGGTAGGGTTGGCGTCGAAGCGTATCTTGCAGCGCGGGCAACGTGGCTTCGTCCAACACATCCATCACGAGATGCCCGGCGCAGATGTGATCTTCGAGCGCGTCCTGGATCACTGTCAGCTCGCGCTCCACATCCAACGCTTTTTGATCTTCAGGGGCGGCAATGACAAAAAGGACGCGCAAAGGAGAAGGCGCTGGCGGCAGGGACAACATGATCAAATCTTCGGGTAAGCGACTGAGGCGCAGTTCGCCATTCAGGCAGACAAAATCGTCGCCATCGTGGATGTATTCCCATGGCAAACGCCACAATGACGCAACGTCAGGATGCAGAGACAGCGTCAAATGCGCCTGACGGTAATCGGGATTGGCCTTCAAGAAAGCCTGTAGTTTTTTCGCCTTACCAAAGAGATAAGTGTAAAGGCGCTGTCCGTAGGCGGCCACTTGTCCTTCGCTCGCCCTGCCGCCGGGGAGCGCGCCCGACCTGGACAGTTCGTCAGGCGACAGCGCGCCGCGCTCCAACAGCCACAACGGCCCCAGATGGGTCGTGCCGGTGGGATCGTGCTGAAACTCGTTGGTGCAGACTTCCTGGCCGTTCCCCTGCTTGGTGACGGCGAAGTATTTGTTGCCCAACTTGCGAATCTCAACACGCAATTCCGGGTGCGGCAGGGACATACAGAACGCCTCCTTGACGCGCTACTTCCTGGCTTTTGATCTGGTCTTTGCCTGATGAAGGCGAAAAACCATGCGAATGGGTGTGCCGGGAAAGGGATAAGCCTCCCGTATACAATTCTCCAGGAATCGCTGATACGAAAAGTGCAGCAATTCGGGATCGTTGACAAAGAAAATAAAGGTCGGCGGCGCGACTTCGGCCTGGGTGACGTAGAACACCTTGAGCCGTTGGCCTTTCTTGCTCGGCGCCGGATGCTCGGCCATCGCGGTGCGGATAAGATCGTTGACCTGTCCGCCAGGCAAACGTTGGTAGCGCGCCTCAACGACATCAAAGACCGCCGGCATCACCTGGTTGACGTGCAGGCCGGTCAGCGCCGAAACAAAGAGCACCGGGATATAGCTGAGGAACTTCAGCCCTTCGCGCACCTGAGCCTCGAACTCCTGGCGTTTAGCCCGTGTTTCGGCGTCCACAGCATCCCACTTGTTGACGACGACCACGACGCTGACGCCTTCCTCGGCGATCATCCCGGCGACGTGGGTATCCTGTGCGGTGATCCCCTCGGTGGCGTCAATCAGCAGCAACGCAACGTCGGTGCGTTGAAGTGCGCGCGCGGCGCGCAGGACGCTGTATTTTTCCACGCCGGGATCAATTTTCCCGCGCCGGCGGATGCCGGCAGTATCAATAAGCACAACTTTACGCCCTTCCCACTCCATTTCGGTGTCCAGCGCATCGCGGGTCGTGCCAGACACCGGGCTGACGATGGCGCGTTCTTCGCCGAGCAGCTTGTTGAGCAACGACGACTTCCCCACATTGGGGCGTCCGAGGATGGCAACGTGAACGGCTTCGTCAGCGGCTTCGGCTTCCGGTTCGACGGGAGGCAACATATCTACGACAATATCCAACAAATCGGCGACGCCCGTGCCGTGGATGGAAGACACCGGGTACACTTCGCCCATGCCCAACTCGTAGAATTCCAGAGCTTGCTGATCCCGGTATTCGTTATCGGCTTTGTTGGCGATGAGCAGCACCGGCTTTTCGCAACGCCGCAGCAGGTCGGCGACTTCCTGGTCTGCGCCGGTGAGACCGGTGGTTGCATCCGTAAGGAAAAGGATCAGATCCGCTTCTTCGATAGCGATTTCGGCCTGCGCGCGAATCAGCGGGATGAACGGGACGGAGTCTTCCAACAACGGCGCATCGGGAACGGGCCGCAGCCCCCGATCAACGTTCAATGGCAGCACTTCGATGCCGCCGGTATCCACGACGAGAAAACTAACGCCGTTCCACTCCGCCGGGGCGATAATGCGGTCGCGCGTGGTCCCCGGTATGTCGCTGACCACCGCCCGGCGTTCGCCGACGATGCGGTTGAACAGGGTAGACTTCCCCACATTCGGGCGTCCGACAATAGCAATTAAAGGTTTAGCCATCAAATCTCCAATAACAGTGTGGATAGGCGCTCAATCTGCTGCGCCGGTTGGCGGCTCGCACAGCGAGAGGATAAAGGCGAACGTACTGCCCTTTCCCGGATAACTGCGCACCCAGACGCGCCCTTTATGCTTCTCAATGACCGATTTGACAATGGACAACCCCAAACCGGTGCCGCCGATGTCGCCGGTTTCCTGGCTCTGCACACGATAGAAGCGTTCAAAGATCTTCGGCTGTTCTTTGAGCGGGATGCCGATGCCATTATCCTCGACGCTCACAATGAGGTGATCTTCGTCAGATTGCGCAGTGATCTTGACAAAACCGCCAGGATGATTGTACTTGATCGCATTGCTGATCAAGTTATCCATCACCTGGCGTATCCGGCGACCGTTCCCCATCACCCACAGTGGCTTATCTGCAATATCGGTGCGAATGTGCAACGCAGCTTGCTCAATGTGCATTATGTGCGCGTCAATGGATTGCTGAAGGATGGCGTTGATGCACAAAGGACGCATTTCCAAGTCATAACCGGCCTCGATGCGCCCGATGTCCAGCAGGTCGCTGATCAGAGCCGTGATGTGGCTCAGACTGCTCATCGCTTTGTCAATGAAGTCTTTCTGCGTTTCCGAGAGCGGCCCGACCCGTTCCAGCAGTTCGATGTACCCCTGGATGGTAGTGAGCGGCGTGCGCAAGTCGTGCGAGACGGTGGACACGAATTCCGACTTGATTCGGTCCAGTTCCTTGAGATGGGAAATGTCCTGCATCACCGCCACCCGCCCGATGTGATCAATGGAACTTAACTGCGCGTTAAAGATGCGCCCATCCTCCAGATCAACTTCAGTGCGCAGAATGGCGTTGCCTTCACTGCTGCGCGCAAAAAGTTCGCGGACGTAGGCGTTTTGGATGTAATGTTCAACCGTCTGGCCCTGCGCCTCTGACGTGATCCCGAAGTTCGCCGCGGCGCTATCGCTCCACAGCCACAACCGGTTGTCCATATCGGTGACCAGGATAGCTTCGGCGGCGTGTTCCAGGATGGCGCTCAAACGGGAACGCTCGGCTTCAACGATAGCAAAGAGGCGCGCGTTTTCCAGGGCGATGGCGGCATAGTCGGCGATGGCGGACAGGGTGAAGACGTGGTTTTCGGTGAACGTGCGATCCCCCATCACGCTGACCACGCCCAGGACGCCGATAACGCCTTGCCCTGGCGCATGGATAGGGACATAGAGCAACGCACGCACCAGGTATCCGGTGGCAATTTTCGTGTTGCGGTGCAACATCGCCGGTCTGCCAGAACGGATGACCTGCTTGGCGATAGGATCCGAGGCTTCAACGTAGAAGCGTTTGGCGACTTCCTCGTTCATGTTCTTTGACACGCGCAGATAAAGCTTATCATCTTTCGTCAAGAGGATGAAGCCTTCTTCCGCCTGCGTGAGGTTGACCGAAGCCGTGACAATGCGTTCCAGGATTTCCTCCACGTTAAGGGAAGAGGTAACAGACTTCCCCACGACGTAGAGGGCATTAATCTCCTGAAGACGTTGGTTGAGTTGCCGGTTCACCTCGGTCAGATTGTCTTTGAGGTGTTGACGAGAAGCGCGCCTCTGCGCGCGCGCCAAAGCGACGGCTAGCGTCTCACGTGCCTTTTGCGCCTGGAAAGGATACTCGATGAGCGCCTGCAGATTGTTTTCCAAGAGGATATTCACCAGCGAGATGGGAGTTGCGGTCGCGGTGATGAGCACGAGCGATACAGTCTCCATAGATTCACGCAGAACGTCGTGAACGCGCGTCGCATTATGATCAGAGAGATGAAGCGCCAGAAGGGTGCTTTCGCGCGCTTGCAACGCCTGACGCAACGCCTCAACCGTCGCCACATGCAGCGCAGTCGCTTCTGCTGGCAGCAGGCTCTTGAACTCCTGGGCCACCGTGGCGTCTTCGCTGAAAATCAAAATATGTGGTGCGCTCATGATTGTCTCCGTCTCTTACGCTTATCTTACTATCATAACGCAATTAGAGAAGTGTGCAACTCCGCTGCAAAACACTTTTCACGGTTCACTGGCGCAGCACAAGCGGCAGATAAACCTGGCTACCAGCGATGGTGCGGTGTGTGGTGGTCGCGCTATGCACCGGACTATAGATCGAGGTTGCCGTCAATGTGACCTGATCGTAAGCCTGGAACGCCGCCGTAGGCGGGATGACCACGCTCAACGCCAGGGCAAGGCGTTCTTGTGGAGCCAGCAACGGCGTGCGTGTGATGGGCAGAATCACGGTGCCGCCAAGGGGAAGGCCCAACGTCGTTGTCCAGGCGGCGTCGCTGAGCGCCAGATCGTAAGCGTCGTACAACATCCCGGTGTTGATCAAGTCCACCGTATGAACGACCGTCTGACCGGGCGCACCGATGCGCAGCGTGTTGCCTTCCAGCGCGAGCGCATAGAGCGGCGGCAGCGAACAGGGGTCCAGATAATTCAACACGTAAGCCATCACCTTCTGCCGGTCGGCGACCGTGTTGATGCCCTCAAAGCCGAAGGCGAAGTACACGACCCGGTAGGTTGCATCGGTATAGGCCGTGGCAGCCCAATCGCCATCAGCGATGTAGCGGAAGATGCCCTTACCAGCCCCGACAACGGCGATGTCGCTTGGGAAGTCCTGGTTATTGGCGCCATCCCCACCCATGATAGTCACCGTGATGCCGCTGAGGAAGTCCGCGCCTGCCAATGTATCGTATGTGCTGTCATCCGCCAGGTAGTCGGCGTGTAAATAATCACGATAGAAGGGCGGCTCGGTGACGCGGGCAATATCCCAGCCGATGTCCTCCCCGCTGACGAAGAGCCGTCCGCCGCCGTCGAGGTAAGCCATGAGCGCCGTCTGATCCGCCGCTGTGAGCGTGAAATCCCAATCGCGCCCGGTGAGCCAGACCACGCCGCGATAACGCCGTATGATGTCCAATGGCGGGCCAGCGGCGTCATCGGGCACGGACCACAGGTCGTAACTCACGTGCAGGCTGTCCAGCGTCCGCGTGTAGTATGCCTGATCGTCGTAGGGGTGGCCTTCGTTGTCAAAGTCGTCGTCAACGACGAGCAAGCACGGTGTCGGTTGCAGCGCGAAGTCCTGGCGCTGGTTGCGCTCCACGACGACAGCGCGAGCAAGCGGCCAGTGGAACGGCGCGTCTGCTGTCATCACGTAGCTGCCGCTGTATAGTGTCGTGCTGTAAAAGCCCGCCGGCGCGGGAATCGTCTGCCCATCATCAATCCGCACCACGGCGCTCAACAGGTTGCCGCTATCCGCAGCGGTGACGTTCCCGGCGACGATGAACGCAGGGATGGGAACCAGGGCAAAATCCAGCCGCGCGCCCGTTCCCGTCAAGATGGCGACATCGGTGAAAGTCTGGGGATAGTAGCCACGCAACGCGGCGGTAACGGTGTACCGTCCGCCGGGCAGTTTGAGCGCGTACACGCCGGAGACGGTTGCCGTGGCACTGAACACGTCGGGCGTCCCCACCGCCGTCACGGTCGCGGGCAAGGGCAGCATGATCGTTTCACGCGACATCACCGTGCCGCTGAGCGTGCGCAGCGGCTCGGCGAGATGGACGAAGGCAGCGATAGCAGCGCGCGCGTACTCGCGGAAATACGTGAGGTTGAGCGTGCTGAGGCGGTCGTTGACCGTGTGATAGTTGGTGTTCCAGTCGTGCGGCTCGGCGGCGACTTCGGCGGGATTGTAGTAGTTCTCGATGCCCAGAATCGCAGCGTACCCTCTGTCCCAAAAGCGCGAGTGGTCGGAGAAGGTCGCCCCGTTCTCCACAACTTGCGGGATCAATCCCAGGTCGTACACGTCAATAACGGCAGCCATGAGATCGGCCAGAGCATCCGAATCGTCGGCGACGGTGGGCTTGTTGGAGTGCAGGTCAATATCCGGCCCATCTTTGGCATCCCAGGCGATCATGTCGAAGTTGAGCACGCCGCGGATATTTTCGTGGGCGTTGTACACTTCGGTGGCATAGTAGTAGCTGCCCCACATCCCCTGCTCCTCGCCGGTGAAGAAGACCAGGCGGATGGTGTAATCGAAGTCCAGGTCGGCGAGCAAATCCGCCGCGACGAGCAGCGCCGCCGCGCCGCTGGCATTGTCGTCCGCGCCGGGCGCGGGATTGTGCGGCGCGACAGCCGCCCGCGAATCCAGGTGCGCGGTGAGCAGCACAATTTTGTCGGGATGCACCCGCCCCTTCTTCTCACCGATGACGTTGCGCACGCTGTAGCCCGACAAAGTATAGTCATGGTAGCGCACGGCGTAGCCCAGGGATTGCATGTGCTCGTAGACATACTGCGTGGCTTTGGCAATGGGGACGCCGCTGTAGGTGTAACGGGTGGTCAACACGTAAGGCGTGCCGCCGACCGTCACCGCCCATTCGCCACTCAAGCCGCCATCGTAGCTGGCGACAGTATCCGTGGTGACGCGGGTGAGCAGGTCGGCGACGAGTGGGTCGTAGAGCGGCGTGGTGGGAATCGCGCCCGTGGCCCTGGAAATCAGCACGATGGGATCGAGCAGCGGTTTGATGCGCGCCTCCAATGTGTCGAGACTGGCGAGGGTCACGCCGTCGCGCACTCGCCCCACAGCCTGGCGACCGTCGTTATAAAAGATGGTGAACATTGAAGCGAGGGAGGTTAGCGTCTGGCGACCATCGCTTTCAATGAGGTAATACAGCGCGCCCGTGGCATCGGGATCGAGCACAGTCAGCGCCAGGCCGAGCGCCGCAACCTGCTTTTGTTCGGCGGGGGTGAGCACAGCCAGGAGATAGTCGGCGGAGGGTGTGGTCAGATGCGCGTAGACTGGCGCGTTTAGCGTCACCATGCGCGTGAGGTCGTCGGCGTTGGCAAGATCAATGCGCACCAGGGCCGGCGTCGCTGGGATTTGCGCTGCGCCAGGAAAAGCAAAGAGCAGCAGCACACCGCTCAATCCGAGCACAATGGCGAACAACAGCGTCTTGATTTTCATGGCCCCACCTTCTTCACACACACTTTTTACTGGCTTCTACTCACGATTATAGGTCGCTTTGCGCCGCGGAGCAAATGCTCTTGTGGTAAAATTGCATTAACAGCGCCTCAGTCTATAATGAGAAAGAAGTCATCTTGAGTGACTGCGTAAACCTGGAAGCAAGGATTGCCTGAGCGATCTTTGGCAGGAGGATACTGGATGAGACGAACGCGAATATGGGTGTGGCCGATCCTGCTCGGACTGCTTGTCTTGGCTGCGTGTACTGATCCCATCACCCCGACGGCGCAGCGTGCGGCCACCCCGGTTGTGAGTACCAACACGCCGGAACCGCCGACCGTGACGCCGTCGCCGACCCCGGAACCGCAGGCAGCCCTGGTCAACGGGCAGCCCATTCTCCTCGCGGATTATGAACGTGAGGTCGCGCTCTACGCCGCATCCATGGCCGCAGCCGGCCAGGATGCCACCACCGCCGAAGGGCAAGAAGCGCTGGCGCAAGGCCGCGAGCTGGTCCTCGAAATGCTGATCAACCAACTGCTCATTGAGCAAGCGGCCAACGCAGCCGGCATCACGGTCAGCGACACAGAACTCGACGCGACCATTGCATCCCTCCGCGCCGATACCGGCGAGGACGCCTTCCAACAATGGCTCGTGGATCAGGGAATGTCCCTGGAAGATTTCCGCAAACGCCTGCGCAGCGACACCATTGCAACGGCTATGGCAAACCGGGCCGTCGAGAGTGTGCCTACCCATGCTGAGCACATCCACGCGCGGCACATTCTTGTCAACACCGAAGAGGAAGCGCGTCAAATTCTCAGTCAACTGCAGGCCGGGGGAGACTTCGTGACCCTGGCGCGGACTTACTCGCTGGATACCAGCACCCGCGACACTGGCGGCGACCTGGGATACTTCCCTCTGGGCATCCTGACTGCTCCGGAAGTCGAAGCCGCCGCCTTCGCCCTGCAGCCGGGACAGATCAGCGACGTCATCCAAAGTAGTATGGGGTACCATATCGTCCAAGTTGTCGAAAGAGTTCCCGACATGGAAATTGATCCCGAAAACTTACGTCTGCTGCGCGAAAAGGCTTCCCGCGCGTGGCTGGAAGGGTTGCGCGCAGCGGCAAACATTCAGCGTTTCGTTTCGTCCACGCCATAGGAGGGCATTATGGGCCAAAGGGATCGGTTGTTCAACACTTTGAGTGTGGTTATGCTCGGTCTGACCGTCATCACCGTGCTATGTTATATTCTCCTTGCTATCAACCCATATCTCCCCTTCAACCCTTTCCCGCCGACACGTGAGCCAGTGCCAGTTTACGTCGTCGCCACCAACACGCCGACGCCCACGCCGATGCGGTCGCCTGTGCCCACATGGACGCCGACCAACACCCCCACCGTCACGCCAACGCCGCCAGCTACCTTCACGCCGACGCCCACCCACACGCCTTTGCCGCCCACGCCGATCACGCCTTCGCCCACCCAGACGCCCACCGAGACGCCCACGCCGCGTGTCACGCGTTCGCCCTGGCCCTTCACCTACGAATTGACCTACGAAACGCCGATCTATGGCTGCAATTGGATGGGCGTCGCCGGCACTGTCGTGGATATTGATGGCAATGCGTTGCGGGGCTATCCCATCCACGTGTGGGGCGGCGGCATTGATGTCGTCGTCAACTCTGGCGACAAGCAAAACTATGGCGACTCGGGTTGGGAACAGTTCTTCCTCAGCTACCCGCAGGAACTGAATGGCGTCTTTCGCGTGCAGATTCATGCAAAGGATAATCCGAATCACCCGCCTGTGTCTGAGGAAATCGTTTTGAACTTCCCCGGCTTCTGCTCGAAGTCGCTGGCGAAGATCGTCTTCACAAAGAATCACTAAAAGGCGGGATGGGTACACTTTACATCGTCGGCACGCCTATTGGGAATCTGGAAGACATTACGCTGCGGGCGCTGCGCATCCTCCAAAACGTGCAGTTGATTGCGGCGGAGGACACGCGCAAAGCGCGCATTTTGTTGGATCGGCACAGCATCAAAACGCCGGTGACCTCCTTCTTTGAGGGCAATGAACGTTACAAAATAGGAACGATTGTGGAGGCGCTGGCCTCCGGCGACGTGGCTTTGATCTCAGAGGCCGGTATGCCCGGCATCTCGGATCCCGGCTACCCGCTGATCCAGGCCGCCATCGCCAGGCAAATTCCGGTGGTGCCGGTTCCCGGCCCGTCGGCGCACACAGCGGCGCTGGTCGTTGCGGGTCTGCCCACCGATTCGTTCTGCTTCCTGGGATTTCTGCCGCGCAAGCCATCCGAGCGGGCAGCGCGCTTGACCGAAGTGGCGGCGCTCCGCGCGACGCTGGTGTGCTACGAAGCGCCGCACCGTCTGCACGCGACGTTGGAGGCGCTGCGCGCTATCCTGGGCAACCGCGCCATCGCGCTGTGCCGCGAGCTGACCAAGCATTACGAAGAAATCTGGCGCGGCGACATCGAAGGCGCATTGGCGCACATCGCGGAGATTCCGCCGCGCGGCGAATATACGCTCGTGGTCGCTGGCGCGCCGGTGGATACGGCGCGGTGGGACGGCGACCGGGTGCGCGCGGCCCTGGCGGAACGCCTCAGCAGTGGGCTTTCGCGGTCACAGGCGGCGCGCGAGGTGGCGGCGCTGTCCGGGTGGTCGCGCCGTGACATTTATTGTGTGGAGACTCAGGCGGCGTCTGACGCGGCTTGATGTTCGTATAACAATTCAGAAAGAGGAGAATAGCGATGACTTTTCAATTAGATGATTTATCAGGTTACCCGGCTTTCGATCCTGGGCAGATGCAGGAGAAAATCAAAGCGATGCCCTTGCACGTGCAAGATGCATGGCGTATCGCCCAGGCGTCGCCGCTGCCCGACGATTACCGGCAGGTGCGGCGCATCGTCGTTTTGGGGATGGGCGGCTCGGCCATCGGCGCGGACCTGCTCGGCGGATTGATGGCCGAAGCGGGCGCGGTCCCGGTCGAAGTGGTGCGCGGCTACACCCTGCCGCACTACGTCTCCGGGCCAGATACACTGGTGATCGGTTCCAGCAAATCCGGCGACACGGAAGAGACGTTGAGCGCCTTCGCGCAGGCGCAGGAGCGCGGCGCGCGTTTGCTGGCGATCAGCACGGGCGGCAAAATCGCCGCCATCGCTGAAAAAGCCGGCATCCCCGCCTGGCGTTTCACCTTCGAGGGACAACCGCGCGCGGGCGTGGGGTACTCGTTCGTATTGCTGCTCGGACTGGCGTGCCGCCTCGGCTTCTATCCGGACGCCGCAGTCGAACTGGAGCAAGCTGCCGCCCAGATGAAGGCCATGCAAGAGAGTTTGGTCGCGGAGGTTCCGACCGACGCGAACAAGGCCAAGCAGTTGGCGCGGGCGCTCTACGGGAAAATCCCCGCAATCTTCGGGTCGGGGTTCCTCGCGCCGGTCGCGCGCCGCTGGAAGGGTCAGTTCAACGAGAACTCCAAGCAATGGGGGCTATGGGAAGATATGCCCGAACTGAACCACAACCTGGTGGTCGGTCTGGGCAACCCGCAGGCCGCCATAGACAACGTCGCGGTGATTTTCCTGCGCTCCTCCTTCGACCATCCGCGCGTGCAGGTGCGCTACGACGTCACCGGCGATCTGGTGCGGCGCAACAACACCGCCTTGCACGCAGTCTACGGCGAAGGCGCGACCCGGCTCGTCCAGATGTTCAGCCTGATCCACTTCAACGACTTTGTCTCCTATTACCTCGCGGCGCTCAACAACGCCGACCCGACGCCGGTGGACAATATCGCCTACCTCAAGGGTCGCCTGGCTGAGGTGTAGTAAAACGTAAAGCGTAAAGCGTAAAATGTAAAGTCTCAAGGTTTGCGCGGGCCGGTCTCTGGATCGCGCCCGCGCATAGAGGACGTAACCTGTGATGCGTACTGAACCTTATTTTCAAAAAGACGCCTATCGCAAAATCTTCGAAGCCACCGTGCTCGCCGTAGAAGGCCAGGACGTGGCGCTGGATGCAACGGCCTTCTATCCTGGCGGCGGCGGGCAGCCCCACGACCTCGGATTTTTGCAGGTAGGCGCTGCGCGTTGGCCCATTGTCGCGTCGCGGCGGCAAGACGACCTGATCTGGCACACCGTCGAAGGCACACCGCCCCAGACGGGGACGCGCGTACAAGGCGAGCTGGACTGGGAACGCCGCTACGCGCTGATGCGCACGCACACGGCGCTGCACATCCTCTGCGGCGTGGTCTGGCGCGATTATGGCGCGAAAGTGACCGGCGGCAACATGCAGCCGTTGCAGGGCCGGCTGGACTTCGAGTTCGAGAACTTGCAGCGCGAGCTGGTGGACGAGATCGAGGCCAAGATCAACGCCGAAGTCGCAGCAGCGCATCCCGTGCGCGTTGATTTCCTCCCGCGCGCCGAAGCTGATCAACATCCCGACCTGATCCGCACCAAAATCAACCTCCTGCCGCCGGGCATCACCGTCGTGCGCATCGTCGAAATCGTCGGGCTGGACGTCCAGGCCGACGGGGGCACGCACGTGGCGAACACGCAAGAAGTCGGCCCCATCCGCATCAGCGATTACAAGAGCAAAGGGCGTATCAACAAACGGCTTGAGCTGACACTTGAACCAACAATAACATCAACATAGCGGAAACTTTTGATTAATGCATTGATATTGATCTCTTCGTGCGTCTATGTTAGAATGTTAGTAACTGACAAAGACACACTGAAAAGGGTCGTTTATGTCAACACCATTAGCGACAGTACGTAACTTAGAACGTCTCTATACACGCGGCTTTCGAGACCGCGTGACGGATTCTGCGTTGCTCAAAGTTGCTATGAGCCAGATTGCTCGTGACGAAACTGTCTTGCGTGATTTAGAACGTGATCTAGCTGACCTGGAACAGCAATATCAAATGTCGTCCGAAGTTTTCTATCAGCGTTGGCAGGCCGGTCAATTAGGTGACGCTGCTGATTTTATGGATTGGAACGCGCTTTATCAGATGGCATGTCAAGTCCGCGACCGTCTGAATGTACTGCGCGACGAATCCACGCCGTATGAATCCTGACGAATACCTCGCATCCATTCATCTTGCATTAGTCGAAAATGCTGTTGTCGAGCGTTACCAAGTAGTCCGTCAGCGAGTTACTTCGCAATCAAGATACCTGCGCGTGCGTATCGAGTTAGTCAACGGCGATTTTCTGGAAGCGGCTGAGTTCTTCAGCCTGAAAGCCAATGGCATCAACATCATTGACTATCGCCACCAGTGGATGGATGCAAGTCGTACACAGTTACGCGCGCGTTGGGATAACGCACCGCATCATCTCACACTGAATGGTGCGCCGCATCATTGTCACAAGGGCGATGAAGCTTGCGTCGTACCTGGGCAACCATTAGGCATACAAGAAATCTTGAAGATTATTGCGAACAGCATATTGAGTTGAACTCAACGCCGTTACTGAACTTGCGTTAGCGCCGGGAGGATACAAGGTGTTTGTCAGATAGTCATCCGGCCCTAAACAGACCCACTTACAGATAACGAAGCCCTTCGGACTGTATTCCAGCCCGAAGGGCTTTGCTCTTTTGGCACAGTGGCTTCAGCCCGGCGTGTTTATATGCCAGCGCGTTGTGCCGCGACCGTTTGCACATCCTTGAGCAGCGTTTGTGCGCGTGTGTCAATGGCATCTAGTTCCGCGAGCCAGGCGTCCTTCTGCGCCGTGTCTTGCAGATTGGCCGCATTGACCCGCACGTTGAGCGCCGCGCTCTGGATGCTCGCCATCGCCATCCACGCGGCGGTGGCGGCGTCGGAAGCGGCGTTGACGTTGCCCTTGCTGGCGACGAGTAGCGCGAGTTCCAACGCCTCGAGCGCCGCCCGCGCTGTCGCCAGCGGGACTTCGGTGGCGTGAACGGTCGCCTCCTGGATCGCCGCATCGCGGGCGTGTTGTTCTTCCTCGGTAGCCTTCGGCAGTTTGTACGCCGCCATCACGGCGTTGAACGCGGCGCTGTCTTCATCCATTGCTTTGGTGAGCGTCGCGCGCAGTTTTTCCGCCCGCGTTACAGCTTCGGTCGCTTCCTCTTGCACGTCGGCGTAATGGCGCTTGCCCACCGTCAGCCGCCCGACCATCGTCACGAGCGCCGCCGCCAGCGCACCTGCCAGCGCCGCGACAGCGCCACCGCCGGGCGCGGGGGTGTTCGCCGCCACCGCGTCCAAAAAGCCGACCGGTGCGCCTTCATCCAGCGCAGCGAGTTTGTTTTCCAGGATTTGGTCCGGCTCGAAGAGATCAAGCTGTAGATACCACTGCGCCGCATCAATGAGCGCCTGCTGCGGAATCAGCCCTACCAGTTCGGTGTGCGTGACCACGACGCCATAGCGTGCCGCCTCGCTGCGAATTGTCTCAACTACGCGGTGGATCGGCGTCTGCGGGAAGTTGGTCAGGTTCATCGAGACCTGCGCCTGACCGGCCACCAGCAACCCCATCGCCTTGACGTAGCGGTAGCCGCCGTTGGAGTGGCGCAGCGCCCGCGCGATCTTCTGCGCGATGCTCACATTATCCGTGTTGAGGTAAGCGTTGAAGGCTACGAGGAAAGGCCGTGCGCCGATGATCGTCGCCCCGGCCTTACCCACGGCCTTGGGGCCAAAGTCGGGGTCGCGGGCGGGATTTTTGCCAATCTCGGCCTTGAGCGCCTCGTATTCGCCGCGCCGCACGTCTTCGAGATTGACGCGCTCAGGGCGCAACGCCGCCTGCTCGTAGAGGTACACCGGGATGCCCAGTTCCTCGCCCACGCGGCGGCCCAAATCGCGGGCCAGCGCCACGCAATCCGCCATCGTCACACCGCTGATAGGGATAAACGGCACCACGTCTGTCGCACCCAAGCGGGGATGTTCACCGCGATGCACGTCCAGATCTATCAACGCCGCGGCAGTCTTGATCCCCTGGAAGGCGGCCTCCTGCACTGCGCCCGGCGGGCCAACCAGCGTCACCACCGAGCGATTATGGTCTGCGTCCGATTCTGCGTCCAGCACGCGCGCTTCGGGGACAGCGCGCATCGCATTCACAATTGCCGCGATCACGTCGGCGCGCCGGCCCTCGCTGAAGTTGGGGACACATTCGATGAGCGTTTTCATGCTACCACACGTGGGGGACAGTCCCTTTGGATTTGTGGTTCTTGTCAGGAATGACCTCCGAATCGGGGAGCGGCTGCGCATCGGAGACCACTTTGGCTTCCAGGTCAATGATCTGCCCCACCGGCGGCGTCCACGTGACGGACGGCGTCTGTTCGGCGGCAGGGGTGACCACGTTGATTGCGGGCTGTGCGTCTTCCTGCTTGTGTTCGGCGACCAGGGCCGGCGGGCAGACATCAATGAAGAGCCGCATCCCGATCAGGAGAATCGCCAGGTCATCCAACTGTCCCAGCCCCAATGCGGGGTCGGGGATAAAATCCATCGGGGAGAGCAAATAGAGCAGGGTCAGAATCGGCACCATCTTGGTGACAAACGGGACGCGCCCATCCCATAACAACTCCCAGGCCAGACGGAAGTGGCCGAAGAAGTCTTTGAGCCAGCCCATTAACGTGCTGACGTCCCCAGCGCGCTCCGGGTATTGCATTTTCTCGTCGGACATAACACCTCCTTGCGCAACGAACTTAAAAGAATTATAACCAGGGTAGCGTAAGCCGCAAATCATGCCGCGCAAATTGCGTTATAATACTACGACAAAGACTCGACCGAGGTTGCTATGCCTTTTTTGATTGACGGACATAACGTGATCGCGGCGTTGCCGGATATTGACCTGGAAGACCCCGACGACGAGGCCAAACTGGTCGTCAAGCTGCGCGCCTGGACAGGGCGCATACGCCGCAAGGCTATTGTCATTTTCGACGGTGGGATTCCGGGCGGGGCGTCGCGGGTGCTTTCGACGCCGGAAGTGCGCGTCGTCTTCGCCGCCAAATATCACAGCACCGCCGACCGTATCATCAAGGAGCGGCTCTCTGATCTGCCCGACGCGCCGAACTGGACGGTGATCTCTTCGGATCGAGAGGTGCTGGACAACGCACGCATGATCGGCGCGAAAACGCTGACGGCACAGGATTTCGCCGAACGGTTGAACCAGTCACTGGAAGTGGAGAAGGAGAAACCAGAAGGGGTGTCGGCAGCCGAAGTCGAGACGTGGCTTGAGGTGTTTCCCGAACCTGCCCCGCCACCCGCCCCACCAGCGGCTCCTGCGCCGCCGGAACCGGCAAAGCCACGCGGATCACGTCCACCAACGCCGCGCCGCCCAGAGCGTCCCGCTCCAGAGGTTCAACCGGTGCGGACGACGCGCACCATCGGCGAGCAAATGGGCATAGAGCCGACGCCACAGCGGTCAAAACCGCGCAGCGTTGCCGGGAAGCCCGCTGAGGTTTCTGCCGAGGAGGTGGATGCCTGGCTGGCGGTCTTCCACGATGCGCCGGAAAGCAGCATCACGCCGCCCAAGCCCAGACCGCAGCCACAGGCGCCGCCACCGCGCCCCAAAGCGCCAGCCGTCAACAAACGCGGGGGACTTTCCGCCGACGAAGTCGAAACCTGGCTGGAGATTTTCGGTGGTGAACCAGAAATCCCGGCGCCGCCGCCGGAAAAGCCAGAACCCACAGCAGGGAAAAAGAAGCCCGCGCCGGATAAATCGAAGCCTTCACAAGCCCGGCTGGTGAAACGCAAACAACAGCTCATTCCGGCCAAAGACGAGGGAAAGAGCACGCTCTCTAAAGAAGATGAAGAACTGTGGCGGCGGATGTTCGGCCAGGAAGATCGTTAGCGTAGCGGCGACTTCAGTCGCTTTCCCGCATAAAACGATTGAAGTCGTTACGACGCGCGCATCAGCGCCAGCAAATCCGCCGTCGAGGGCAATACCAGATGCGCGCCAGCGCGCCGCAGTTCGGCTTCCTCGCCAAAGCCGCACAGCACGCCGACGGTCCACGCCCCGGCGCGGCGTCCGGAGAGCACATCCACCGGCGTATCCCCGACCATCGCGCAGACATCCGGCGACAATCCCAGGTGTTGCGCAGCGTAAAGCACCGGTTCGGGATGCGGTTTGAGGCGTTTGGTCGTCGCGTGTGTTACAATGAGGGTAAAGCAATCGGTCAGATCGTGCTGGCGCAGAAATTCCCGCGCTTCATCCTCGGAGCGCGTCGAGACGACGGCGAGTTTCGCGCGTGCGGTCAGATACGCCAACAGCGGTTTTACTCCCTCGATGAGGCGAAACGTGGGCCTGGTATGCCCGCCCACCATGCGCTGGAACCCAAAGAGCACGGCATCCAGCCCCAGCATATCTACCGCGGTCAGCGCGTAATTCATCGGCGTCTCGCCGGCCATCACCAGCCGCCGGGCTACCTGATTCGCGCGCGCCTGTCCCAGGAACCTTAGCCGGCGCGCCAAAGATTCCACGGCCTGGTCGTCGGTATCCATCAGCGTGCCGTCCAGGTCAAAGAGCCAACCCTGGATTTTGTTGAACGGAATGGGTACAGTGACCATACGTCCCTCACAATAAGCCGATCAAAAAGCTTAGCAGTGCGATAATCAACGTCGCTGCCGCCAATACAAATGTAATGACCATGCCTTGCTCACGGCGTTGGTGTTCCGTCTGCAAGGCGGCGCGCCGTTCCGCCTCGCCGCCGCCCATTCGCGCGCCCACGCCAATGCCGCGTCCCACGTCGAGGAGGACGGGCAGCGCCGCCGCCAACCCGAGCAACAGCGCCGACGAACAAAGCGCATCGGAAAATGCGCGTCCCGTCAATCCAGGCACAATGAGCGTGTACACAAGCGCGATGAGCAGGTCGGCGCCCAGGATTATCCCCAACAGCGGCCAGAAGCGGATCGTTTTGCGCACATCCATCTACGTTTCATCCTCCGCCGGATAGAGCGATTGTAACAGCGCCTCTCCGACCGCCCGGTTGATTTTGCGGAATTGGCCCTCGGTTTCAATGCTGACCACGCCCATATCCGCGAGTTGCTCCACCAGCCGCGCCGACCGCGTGTAGCCGATGCGCAGCCGTCGTTGCAGTAAGGAGACTGAGGCCCGGTTCTCGGTCAGGAAGATTTCCACCGCCGTGGGCAGCAGTGAGTCTTCGAACTGTCCGGCAGTTTGCTCGTCTTCTGCAAAATCAGGGAAGAGCGCCGATTGTTTAGGAGGCGCTTCTTCGATGATGGTGGCTTTGGGTTTGGGGAAGTCAACCGGCTGCGACGTTTTCCCCGGTTCGACCGCGTTGTGCCAGAAATTGATCAAGCGATCCAACTCGTGGTCGGAGACAAAGGCCCCTTGCAGGCGCAGCGGTTGGCTGACATCCGGCGGCATAAAGAGCATATCGCCGCGCCCCAGCAGCCGCTCGGCCCCCGGCATATCCAGGATCACGCGCGAGTCCACCGACGAAGCCACCGCAAAGGCCACCCGCGAGGGGAAGTTGGCCTTAATCAAGCCTGTCACCACGTCAACACTTGGACGCTGGGTGGCGATAATCAGGTGGATGCCGGTCGCCCGCGCCATCTGCGCCAGCCGGCACAGCGAACGCTCTGTCTCCTCCGGCGCTTGCATCATCAGATCGGCCAACTCATCCACCAACACCGCGATGTAGGGGATGGGCGATTCGTCCGTCAGCTTGCTCACACGCTGGTTAAAATCCTCGATGTTGCGCGCGCCGATCTGCGCGAACCGGCGATAGCGGCTGTCCATCTCACGCATCACCCATTTGAGCGCGGGTACGACTCTATCTACGTCTACGATGACCGGCGCTAAAAGGTGTGGGATGCCGTTATACTGCGTCAATTCGACCCGTTTGGGATCCACCATCAACAGGCGCAGCGTGTCCGGCGTGTTTTGCAGCAGCAGCGCAGCAATGATCGAGTTCACGCACACCGACTTGCCCGCGCCGGTAGCCCCAGCGATGAGCATGTGCGGCATCGCACGCAAATCCGCCGCCACCGCCTGTCCAGAAACGTCTTGCCCCAACCCCAGCCGCAGACGGCCTTTCAATTTGCCGAAACCTTCCGATTCCATAATATCGCGCAGGGAGACGAGCGCCGGTTCCTCGTTCGGCACCTCGATACCCACCAGCCCTTTGCCGGGGATGGGTGCCTGGATGCGGATACTGCGCGCGGAGAGCGCCAACGCCAGGTCGTCGGCCAGGCTGGCGATTTTGCTCACCTTGACTTTGGTCGTGCGACCGGTGCGACTGGTGATGAACAGCGGCTCCGCGCCATACTGCGTGACCACCGGCCCCTGGTTAATCTCGCGCACGCGCACCGGCGCGCCCAGGCTTTCGAGGGTGCTTTCGATGACGCGCACCTGCTTGCGGATTAAATCCTCGCTGTAATACTGCTCGCTGCCTTCTTCCAATACATCAACAACGCTTGGCAAGCGCCACGCCTGTGCTCCGACCGCCAGCGATGATCCCTCAAACTCGATGCCGCCATTCCCGTTTGCTGGACGAACGGCAACGTTGATCGGAACTTCATCATCTTGTTTTTTGCGCGGACGGGCGGTAGCTTTGGACGGCGCCGGCTCGGCTGCGCCACCGATGATTTTCGGCTCAGGCGGCGGACCGGTCGGCGTCATCAATTCAGGCGGCAGGGGCAGTTGGGAGATGTCAAGCGGCGCAGGATGACGTCGCCGTGCCGCGCGCTCGCTCAACATCCGCACGGCGTCGGCCGGCGAAATCCCCGCGACGAACGTGCCGACGATCAACCAGGCCATCACCAGAGTGAGAATGATCCCCGCCTTGCCGAGCGCCTTGATGCCCACATCCAACAGCAGTGCGCCCATCAAACCGCCGCCCAGGCCGCCTTCGCCCAGTTTGTAAAGGTTGGTTTGAGGCCACGCGGACGTGGCGATCAGATGCAGCGTCGTCAAAGCGACGAAGAAGCCGATCACCACGCCAATGATCTGCTCTGGATCGAGTTTGGGCAGGCGATCCTCAAACCGGCGCAAGATCAGCCACAATCCCACGCCGCCGAAGAACAACGGCACGACGTACATTCCCCAACCAAACGTCTGCGACAACACCGAAATCCACCATTCCGGCAGCGCGCCGCGCTGCGCGGAGATGAAGCTCAAAATCGTGAGCAAGGCCAGGAAAAACAGCACCCATCCCGCGATGTCAAGCTTTTGATCGGTGGTCAGTCGGTCCCACAAAGATTCGCGCTGTGTTTTGCGTTTCGAGGAACGCGACGAGGGTTTGCGACCCGACGATGACCGTCCATGTGAACGAGAAGATGATGTCTTTATCATACGTAATCTTAACCTTATCTTTTCGGCCCCAAGGCTGCATCAATGGCCTCGCCGACTGAGCGCACCGGGATCAGTGTCAAGCCATCGGGAGGTTGCAGGCGCTTGCGTTGCATACTACGAGGGACGAGAATTTTGGTGAATCCTAGCCGCGCCGCCTCGCTCAGGCGCGGCTCTAGCTGGCTCACCGAACGCACTTCGCCGGAGAGGCCCACCTCCCCGACCACCGCCAGGTCTGCCGGAACAGGTTGATCGCGCAGGCTGGAAGCGAGCGCCACAGCGACGGCCAGATCGGCGGCCGGCTCTTCGATCTGCATACCGCCGACAACGTTGGCGAAGATGTCCTGCTCATCCAGCCGCAGCCCAACGCGACGGGTGAGCACGGCGACCGTGAGCAGCAGGCGATTGAAGTCCAGCCCGTTGACCGTGCGGCGCGGGTTGCCGAAGCTGGTGTGGCTTGCCAGGGCCTGAATTTCGACCAACAGCGGGCGCGTCCCTTCCAACGTGACGGCGATGGCCGATCCCGGCACGTTCACCATCCGCTCGGCGAGAAATGCCTCGGAGGGATTGGCGACTTCAACCAAACCCTGCTCCTGCATCTCGAAGACGCCGACCTCGGAGGTTGCGCCGAAGCGATTCTTCACGCTGCGCAGTAGACGGTAGGTGTGGAAGGGGTCGCCTTCCAGGTAGAGCACCGTATCCACGATGTGTTCCAGCACCTTCGGCCCGGCAATCGCGCCCTGCTTGGTGACGTGGCCGACCACAAAGACAGGCGCGCCGCTTTCCTTCGCCCACCGCTGGAAGCGCGCCGCGCACTCGCGCACCTGTCCCACGCTTCCCGCCGCCGAGGTCATATCCTCGATGTGCACCGTCTGGATAGAATCAACGACCAACGCTTGCAGCGCCGGCAGCATTGCATTGGCCTGCGCAACGATTGCGCCGGCCTCGGTCTCCGAAAGCAGGTAGAGCGGATCGCCTTCGATGCCCAGGCGCCTGGCGCGCATCTTGATCTGCCGGGGGGATTCCTCGCCGGAGACGTAGAGCACTGGCCGTTCCGCCGACCCAAGCGCAGCCGCAACTTGCAGCAGCAGCGTGGACTTGCCGATCCCCGGTTCGCCGCCGATGAGCACGATGGAGCCAGGCACCAGTCCGCCGCCGAGTACGCGGGAAAACTCGTTCATGCGCACCGGGACGCGATCCACTGCGCCAAGATCAACCTGGCTCAACGGCTGTGGACGCTGCGAGAGGCGCGCTGTCGGCGTTGCTGCGCCGTCGGCGTCGGTTTCCAGCAGGACTTCGACCAGGGAATCCCACGCGCCGCAGTTGGGACATTTCCCCATGTGACGCGCGTAACTCCAGTTGCATTGCTGGCACACCCAACGGCTTTCTCGTTTTGGCATCGTCTGCTCTCCTCCTCCATCATACCAGAACATATATTCTATTGCAAGAGGCAATTTTCGCGGCGCTGATTCCGATTATACTATAGTTCGGCATTTCACGGCTGCGAAAAATGTGGTAAAATCTGCTGGCAGGGAATTCACAGCAGCCGATAAGCCCGGCGTCGCAGGATGGCAAACGCCATACAAAGTTTGACAAATTCTTCGACCCGGCTATAATCACCTGACAGCCGAGCCCCTGGGGGATCGGCTCATGTTTTGTGTAATAGGGCCTGTCGTACAGGCTTATGGATAAGGGAGGAAAACGTGTACGCAGTTGTTAAATCGGGAACACACCAGTACAAGGCAACCGTCGGAGGCCAGCTCATTGTCGAGCGCCTGCCGCACGAAGTAGGGACGCAGGTAGAATTGGATCAGGTCTATTTGTTGGATGACGGTGAGCAGGTTCTCGTCGGCCAGCCAACGGTCCATGGCGCGTTGGTCCAGGCGACCATCGTCGAGGAATTCCGCGGCCCCAAAGTGCGCATCTTCAAGTATCGCCCCAAAGAGCGTTATCGCCGCCGCATGGGACACCGCCAGACCTACATGCGTCTGCGTGTGGATGACATTGTGAAGGGAGCATAGAATCATGGCACGGAAAAAAACGAGTGGGATCAACGGTCGCGACAGTCGCGCCAAGCGTCGCGGCGTGAAGAAGTACGGCGGGGAGCGCGTCACCACCGGCAATATCATTGTCCGGCAGGTAGGGATGCACATCAAACCGGGCGTGAATGTGGGCATGGGCAAAGATTTCACACTCTATGCGCTGGCTGATGGTCACGTCAAGTATGATGTCGTTCGCGGGCGCAAGCGCGTGAACATTGTCGTTGCAGGGGGTGCGGTCGCATGAAACCCAAAATCCATCCTCAATGGTATCCTGAAGCGAAGTCTATCTGCGCGTGTGGCGCGGTCTGGACGATAGGAGCCACGGTTCCCGAACTGCACACCGACGTTTGCGCCAAGTGTCACCCTTACTTCACCGGTGAGCAACGCATCGTGGACACCGAAGGGCAGGTTGATCGCTTTATGCGCCGGCTCCAGGCGCGCGAAGACGCCCTGCAGGAAGTGGCCCAGCGCAAAGCGGCCCGCACTTCTCCCGAACTTGCCATCTCGAAGTTGGGGCTTGGCAAGCGGATGGAGAAGCTGTTGCTCGACGCCGGTTTGGAGAAGGTGGGCGATGTGCTCGCTTTGTTGAATGAAAAAGGCGAAGACGGCCTGACCGAACTCAAGGGCTTTGGTCTCAAGGCTCTGGCCGACCTGAAAAAGGGCCTGCGCTCACACGGGTACATCCTCCCCGGCGACGAAGCAGCCGGGGGAGTCGCCGCCGCTGCATAACACAAATGCGAGGCAGGGAACATCCCCTGCCTCGTTTCTTTTGAAAAGATCATCTTTGCGAAGGTCGCCACCCCGCGCAAGGATACCCGGTAACATCCCCCACCACGGATCAGGAGCTTGCCATGCGTAAAGACCCGCATTATGGATGGATTGAGGTAGTCTGCGGTAGTATGTTCAGCGGAAAAACTGAAGAACTCATCCGCCGTCTGCGCCGGGCACAAATTGCCCGCCAGAAAATCCAGGTTTTCAAACCCGCCATTGATTTACGCTACACCGATAAGGCCATTGCCTCCCACAACGGCTTGCAGGAGAACGCCATCCCGGTGAACAACAGCGAGGAGCTGCGCGCCCATCTCGATCCCACCGCCGATGTTGTGGCGATTGACGAGGTGCAATTCTTCGATATGGAGATTGTAGATTTGTGCAACGAGCTGGCCGATCAAGGCAAGCGGGTGATTTGCGCCGGGCTGGATATGGATTTCCGCGGCGTCCCCTTCGGGCCGATCCCGCAACTGCTGGCTATTGCCGAGCGCGTGGACAAGCTGCAGGCCATTTGCGTCGTCTGTGGGGCAGCCGCCAGCCGCACACAACGGCTCATCGCCGGCGAACCGGCTTACGTTGACGATCCCATCGTTCTGGTTGGCGCCAGTGAAGTCTACGAAGCACGCTGTCGCACCCATCACCAGGTGCCACAGCGCCCTACCCAGGAGTAACACAATGAACATCAGTCTTCCCAATTCCGTAGAGCGTGTCTTGCTCGATGAGGCCACGATCCAACAGCGCGTGCAGCAGATGGCCGATATTATCAGCACCGACTACGCCGGGCTGCGCAACGAGGAGTTCTTGCTGGTCGGCGTTTTGAAAGGTTCGTTTATGTTTATGGCCGATCTCGCGCGGCGGCTGACCGTCCCGCATCGCGTGGACTTTATCGCGCTGTCCAGCTACGAAGATAGCGCCGAAGCCACGGGCGCAGTGCGAATGATTATGGACACGCGCGTTGATGTCGCCAGACGCCACGTCTTGATCGTTGAGGATATTGTGGATACCGGCTACACGCTACAATACCTCTACCGCATTTTCGGCGCGCGCCAACCGGCCTCGTTACGGACGGCAGTTTTGCTCAGCAAACCCGACCAGCGCAAAGTCGAGGTCCCGGTGGATTACCTGGGATTCCAGATCCCCGATGTATGGGTCGTCGGCTACGGCCTGGACTTCGCCGACCGTTTCCGCACCCTGCCCTACATTGCGATGCTCAAGCCGAGCGTTTATTCAAAGTAAAATGTTACAATAAGCCGCAAGGCGTAAAACGTAATAAAAATCTTACGTTTTACGCTTTACGTTTTACGTGTTGGGAGGTGACTATGTCTCTGTTTAACGATGTCGAAAAAGTGCTGATCTCCGAGACAGAATTGAAGGAGCGGATCGCCGCTCTGGCTGCTGAGATGAACGCTATCTACACCGATGATGATCTGCCCGTGTTGATCTGTATCCTCAAGGGCGCGTTTATGTTTCTCGCCGATCTGACGCGCCATCTTACCTTCCGGCACGAACTGGACTTCATGGAAATCTCCAGCTACGGGCGCGGGACGACCAGCACCGGCGCGGTGCGCATCTTGCTGGACCTGGCAAAGGACGTGCAGGGCCGGAACGTCGTCATTGTCGAGGACATTGTGGATACCGGCAACACCTTGACCTACATCCTGCGCAACTTCGCGGCCCGCAATCCCGCCAGCGTCCGTGTCGCCACCCTCCTCAGCAAGCCAAGCCGCCGCCAGATCGAGGTTCCGGTTGATTTCATCGGGTTTGAAGTGCCGGATGAATTCGTCATCGGATATGGCCTCGATTTCGCCGAGCAATACCGCAACCTCCCCTTCATCGGCGTCCTCAAGCCCGAGGTCTACCAGCGTTCCTGAGATTGAGAGGTTTGTCTCTCGCTTGAATATCGTTATAATACCCCTCAGTAGAGGGGTATATGAGTGTAAAAAGTTTACGTATCGTCAATATCCTGGTGTGGGGCGGCGCTGTGCTGCTCCTGGTGGGAATCGTCGTTGGCTATCTAGGCTCCGCGCCATCTTCGGACGCGCTGTTTGCCACATCGAAGGAGCCTGAACCGGCCGCTGTCATCATCGTCACCCCCACCCCAGAAGCCGTCGCTCCCCTGTTGCCGTTTGAGGCGGAAGAATCCGCCGAGGTCACAGTCGAGCCGGAAGCGACGGTGACCTATGTCGCGTACTCGCCGCCCGCCGATACCGGCGCCGTGCTCACCTATACGCTGCCGGTCACTTACACCCCGCCGGAGATTGGCGTCATCCCCGTCCGTATTCGTATCCCCGCCATTGACCTGGACGCGCCCGTCGTTCCTATCGGCTGGAAAGAAGTCCGCGTCGGCGGTGTGATGCAGCCGATGTGGGATGTGCCCAACCGGCGCGCGGCAGGATGGCACGAGACCTCGGCCAAGATCGCGGCGGCAGGCAATACAGTGCTGAACGGGCATAACACGTCGAACGGAGAAGTTTTTCGCTATTTGTACAAACTGGAGGTTGGCGCGGAAGTGCTGATCGAAGCCGACGACGGCGCGACATACACATACACCGTCACCGAGAAGCTCATTCTGCCGGAAACGGGACAGCCTATCGAAACGCGCATCCAGAACGCGCAATACATCTTGCCCACCGCCGACGAGCGCCTCACGCTGGTGACGTGCCATCCCTACGGCAGCCTGGCGAACCGCTTGTTGATTATCGCGCACCCGGCGGCCTTTTCACAAGGAGATTAACATGCCCACATCATTGATCACCCGCACACGTCGCAATCACGCTCTGGAACATGCCACACTAAACCTGATGGCGCGTGCCTACCCTCTGGCGCAGGCGCTTGGCATTTCCGGTCCAGGGGGATTTACGATCTACACCTCGTTGACCGCAGAAGAAGTCGTCCCTGCTGCAATGGAGGCGCTGAAAAAGCTCAAGGCCGGCGAGCACGCCTTGCGTGTCCACAAAAACTGCGGCACGAACCTGGTGGTCACGGCGACATTGACCGCGTCGGCGACCTTATTTGGCATCAACGGCAAGGCGACTTTTCGCCAACGCCTGGAGCGTCTGCCCCATCTCATCGTGCTGAACGCCCTCGCCCTGCTGGCTGCCCCGCCTGTGGCGGAATGGATCCAGGCACACATCACCACAGACTCTGATGTGCGGGAAGTGGAAATCGCCTCAATTTTCACCGATCACCACAACGGTATGCAGCGAATCCGCGTGCGTACCAAACAGGCATGACGACAGTACACATCCTGCACGGCGACAACGACTTGCAGCGCGAGGAGGCACTGGCGAAGATCATCCACGCAGCAGGGCTGACGCCGGATTTGCGCGATCTCAACACTGAAGTGCTCGCCAGCTCGACGACGGTTGCGGAGCTGCGACGCGCATGCAGCACAATCCCATTTCTCGGTGACGTGCGCATCGTCATCGCCCGCGACATACTGACGCAGACCAAAGGGCCGGCGGCGAAAGAGATCGCTGCCTACCTACCGGACATTCCCCCGACCACTGCGCTAATTTTTTGCGAAAGCAAGACCGTCCCGGCGCAAAATCCCGTTTTGACGCAGGCGAAGAAGCTGGATGCCGACATCCAGGCGTTCGCCGTCCCCACTACCAGGGAGCTGACCGGCTGGGTCGTCAATCGCACCAAAATGCACCAGGGACGCATAGATTACGCGGCGGCGAATCTGCTTGCGCAACACATCGGCGGCAATCTGCGCCTGCTAGATCAAGAAATCCGCAAGCTGCTGTTGTACTGCGGGGAAAGCAACACCATCACCGCCGACGATGTCAGGGTGATGGTGCCATACATCCAAAGCGCCGACGTGATCTTTGACATGGTGGATGCCATCGGTCAGCGCAATCCGCAGAACGCGGCGACCTATCTCCACCGGCTGCTGGCGGTAGGCGAAAATCCGTTGGGCATTTTTGGGATGGTGGCGCGGCAGTTCCGGCTGCTGATCCAGGTGCGCTGGTTGGCCGATCACGCTATGAGCGAAGCGCAGGTCGCCGCGCGGTTGAAGCTACACCCTTATGTCACGCAGAAAGTTTGCGCACAGGCAGACCGTTTCACGCCAGAACAACTGCGGGCGGCCTACAGCTTGCTCACGGAGAGCGACCTCGCCATCAAAACCGGTTTGTTGGAGGCGGAAGCCGCCCTCGATTTGTTGATTGTGCAACTGACGCGACTTTAACGTTGCCATTATACTGGAATCGTTTCGGCCTTTTCCCGTCCTAACCAGAAATGGTGGCGCAGCACCCGTGGGGACGAGCGCACCAGGATTCCATCCACCTTGCGATCCCCTTCCGGCAGCAAGGATGGGTTTACGTAACAGACGTTGGGCTTGTCGCCAAAACGGTCGCGATACCGTTTCGCTGCCCGCGCCAGCTTCCAGGCCAAATCTTCAGCCCCACTATCGTGCCACAAAAGCCCCACGTCCATACTCACCTCCGCTGTCCCTCAATCTACCTGCCGCGCCAGATACCAGATATTCAAGGCCGAATCCTGGCACAAATCAAACGTACCCTCCGGGCAGCGCACGCGGAAAAAGTGCCACGCGCCCTTGCGCTTCATCTCCGTCCACGCGCGGACAACCGAATAGACGCTGTATTGCTGCCCGCGCCACATAAAACGCTGCGGAAAATAGTTGTGCTTGCGCGCGATGAGCCGGATCGGCTCATGCCGCGCTGCCAGATTGAATAACATCATTTGCCTCCTAAAATACGGTGCTGTCGCTGGTTCAACGCCGTGAAATCCCAGGCGCGGCGCGCTTTCACGTTGATGACCTTGCCAATGGGCGCGATGTAGTGCGTCACGATCATCTGATGGTTCCCCGAAGCCGTGAACCGCTTCCAGGGCGTGGCTGTCCAGGGCGTGTTGTCCTTCTGCCAGCCCAGGTGAAATTCACCGTTGGGTCGCTGGTGGAAGACTTTCAGCGTCGGCCCCAACAAATCCGATCCAATGAAATCTGTCCCCAATTCCGGTTCTGCGCCGTAGGGCAGGTACTTCGTCACAATCATGTCGCCTTCGTTAGGCCACTCAAAGCTGTTGAAGACGCGCATCTCGACCTGATCGCCTTCGAAGATGCCCTCGTGCTCCATACTGGTGCCGATCACACCGAGGCAGTAACTCTCGCCGGGGGTCAATGTGTCAATGTACGTGATCACCACATCCCCCGTACCGGCGATGACCTGCCCGGCAAACGGGAGCGGCGTCACCGGCTCAAACTCGATGCCCTGCAAAGCCGCGTTGAGCAGGTGGCGGTTATCTTTGTGAATGGCAAACTCGACCCTTTCGGCCATATCGTTCAAGGTCAGTTGGAGGTCATCGTTTGCCATTTCTGACTCGGCGAGCACCTGGAGCAACAGCGCCAAACCGTTCTCATGATCATCATTGTAGCGGCTGTGCAGGTAATAGATGGTTTCTACGATACGGCGCTCACGGCTGTGGGTGTGGGGCAGATCGTGCTGCCACGCACAAAGACGTGAATCTGCGAAGACGGCGCGCAAGGCTTCGTCGCTGGTAAACACAGCGCAACTCAACAACAACAGTTTCAAACGCTCGTAAAGATTCCGAAAATACGTTCCCATCGTTCCCTCGCTTTATTCTTCGCCGCCGACAATCGTAAAGGTGCGATTTGGCTGCGCGTTGTTCCACTGCCAGGCCATATTCGCATCACTGAAAGCTGGCTGCTGTAAGCCATAACCCGGCAACGCCTGGGGGGTCACGATCACCACCGGTGGTGTGTTATAGGGTGTTCGCTGCGCCGTCTGCCGCGTGATCTCACGCCGCCAGAGGTATAACCCGAGCAGAATCGTCGGCACCATCGCCCCCACACCACACACCAGTCCCACCAACAGCGCTAGCGAATCCTCGCTGAGCCGTTGCGTGATCACCACAACGGCTGTGACCGCGAAGACAACGCCAAGCAGCGCCACAAAGCGCCCCAAACGTTTTCCCAATGGTTCGCGCGTTTCCATCCTAGACCATACTCCTTGCCAGCACCGGCAACTGCGCCGAATAAGATAACATCGTGCTGGGTGGCGCGGCGCCCTGTAGCGCCTTCATCTGTTGCTTGAGGTCATTCTCGTCAATGTATGCCACCTGGAAGCGAAGGGGATTATCCCCTCCACTGACCGCGAGGAAGTCCCCGCGCCCGTTGAGGAGATGAGCGTTCGTCCCCGCCCGCCCACTTGCCACCCGCGCATCGTCGGCGGAGACCACCCGCCCAACGAGCCGCAGCGGGAAGTTCGCCCGCATCACACTGCTGAGGATGGCGGACGAAGGGTGCTGCGTTGCTGCGACGACATGGATGCCCGCCTGTCGTCCGCGCTGCACCAGGCGCGTTAGCACATCGGCGAACGGCGCTTCACCCTGCATCATCAAATCGGCCAGCTCATCAATGAAGATAACGATGCGCGGCACGGATGTACCTTGTACCGCATCGCGGTTAGCCGGGGGCGTCTCGCCGCGCCGGTCGCGGGACTCCATCATCCGCGTCACCGACCGCAGCGCCTCCAACGCTTCCGGCACATCACCAATCGGCTTGCGTGTGAGATGTGGAATACCGTCGAACGCTCCGAACGTGCGGCCCTTCGGATCAATGCACAGCAGTTGCATCAGGCGCGGCGTGTGCGTGAGCGCCAACGACGCTGCGATCGTCCGCAATAGCGCCGACTTACCCGATCCGGTCGTCCCGGCGACAAGAATGTGCGCCACCTCCGGCGCAGAAAGCCGCGCGAGCAGCGGCACGCCGTCGTCCGTCAGCCCCAACAGCGCCGTGGAGAGTGGTATGGGCATGGCTTCGGGCAGCAGATCCAGCAGCGTCACCGGGCGCGGATTGGGGTTGGAGAATTCCAGGATCACGCCCTCCTTGCCCTTATCCACGGTGAGCGTGGGCACCTGCATCGCCACCGCCAGATCGTCGGCGAGATGCTTGATGGATGCGAAGCGGATGTGTGGCGCGGGGTTCAAGAAGAAGCGGATGAGCCGCGGGCCAACCGTGCCGCCCGTCACGCGTACTGGCGTCTTGTGCGCTGCCAGGACAGCCTCTACCCGGTCGGCCTGATATTCCAAATAAGGGCGAAGTGAACGTGACATACGAACTCCTTCGAAAATAGCCACCGAGGACACAGAGTTCACAGAGACAGGGAGAAAATAACTCTGTGTTCTCGGTGCTCTCTGTGGCAGATATTTTGGTGCTTGCATGGTGTGCGGCAGCACCGACGTCTCCTCAAAAATCTCAAAATCGGCAAATCGAAAATGGCAAACAGTGTTGACAGTGAAGGATGACTTGCTCGATAAGAACATACGTTCTATTATCAAGACGAAAAAAGAACATGCCGAGGCGTGGTGTAATAGATATTTAGAACGCTTGTTCTATATTGATTATAGAGCCAGTTTTACCTTTGTCAAGAGGCTTTTGGCGATTCTCCTCGGTTAAAACAGGTATGGCGAGCATAACACTGCTTTTCTTGCCGCGTCGAAGTGTGATGCTATACTCCGTTTGATGAACACACGCAAAACCTTCTCTTGCTCACCCCGGCGATGGGTGCCGCTGACCCTGTTCGCCAGCTTCGCGCTGCTGTACATCGCCTTCCGCAGCATCTCGCTGGACGATTTCGACAGTTACAGCTTTGCGCTGGCCCTCGACGACTTCAATCTGGAGCTGCAACAGCCGCAGCCGCCAGGGTTCCCGGTCTACGTCTTTCTGGGACGGTTGCTGTACCGCGTCACCGGCTCGGCAACGGCGGCGTTGACGCTGTTGAGCGCGTTGAGCGGCGCGGGGGTGGTCGCCCTGGTCTACGCGCTGGGGCAGACGGTGGACCGCGACTACCCCTTGACCGGATTGTGGGCGGCGCTGCTCGTCGGGCTGACGCCGCTCGGCTGGCTTGCTGCCGAGAAAGCGTTGAGTGACACGCCCGGCTTGCTGTGGATGCTGCTGGCGATGTGGCTGCTGTGGCGCAGCTTCCCGGAGGACGCGATTTGGAAATCGCGGCTGCCGGTGGCCGCGTTCGTCACTGGACTGTTGCTCGGTGCGCGGCCGCAGAACGCGCTGCCGGTGGTACTGCTCGGCGGATTTGTCGTGGCGCGCCACCTCGCCCGCCAACGCCCCGCGCGCGACCTGGCCCTCGCGGTTGGCGGTGGGCTGCTCGGCGTCGCGCTGTGGCTGATCCCCACGGCGGCTGCGGTGGGCGGACTGCGCGCCTACATCGCGCACATCCAATCCCACGCCGCGCACGTGGGCCGCGCCGATTCGCTGTTGGGGATGGGTTTGCCGCTGGCGGCGGCATTGCGCGCGCGTGCGTTGGCCTTCGCGGATACGTGGCTCACGTCCACAATCGGCGTGGGGACGTTCGCGCCGTGGCGTCTGCGGGAGACTCTGCTTGTGGCGATCACGACTGCCGCGTTCATCCTGGCCCTGGCGCGGGCCGCATGGCGGCGGCGCGACGTGCAATTCCTGGCGATCTGGGCTATCGTCGCCGCAGCACAGGTGTTCCTCTTTGAGAACCTGGACCGGCCACGGCTGATGCTGCCCATCCTCCCTCCGCTGGCGCTCCTATTGGCGCACGGGTGGATGCGGCTTTTGTCAACGGATTCAACGGATGAAACGGATGGGACTCAACTTACAAGACTTGGGAAGCCGCGGCTGCGTGGGCTGACGCTGCTCGTCGCGGCGGCGCTGCTGCTGGCGCAAGGGTTACCGCTGGCCGCGCAACTGACGACAATCCCCGCGCCGCCGGCCCAGGCGACGGCCTACGTCGCAGCGCACTATCCGGCGGAAGAAACGCTTATCGCCGCCGCCGGATCGTTCCGCGCCGTGCAGGTGGAACTGCCGGACTACCGGCTGGCCTATCTCTACCGCTTCGACGCGGAAGCCGTGGCGCAAGCCCTGGCCGGCGGCGTCCGCTACGTCGTCATCTTCGACCGCGATCAGTTCTCCGCCGAGGCGATGGCGACGTTGAGCGCCGACGGGCGCTACGTCCCGCTGGACGACCACACCTTCGCTCGCAGTCGCCGCGTCCATACCCAACACGATCAAGTGCGCGTGCAAGTCCTCACGCCCGCCGACCTCGTGCCGCCGGAGGCGCTCGCCCTGCCGCCGGATGGCTGCATTGACATCGGCGGCGAGGCAGACGGGCGCTATCTCGCGCAGGGGTGGTTCCGTCCGGAAGCCATCGGCGGGACGAGCGGGCGCTGGGCTGGGGAGATGCTCACTTCGACGCTGCGGGTGACATTGCCGCCAGCGCAAGCGTACCGGCTGCGGTTCCGCGCGGTGGCTTTTCCTCCCGAACAACTGGTCAAGATACACGTAGCAGGCCGTCAAGTCGCGCGTATCCCCCTGGTGCAGGGATGGGCCGAATATGAGGTCACGCTCGCGGCGGACGCCATCCCCGTCGGAGAAATCACCACGCTGGCGTTCGTCCACGCCGTCACGCGCTCGCCCTTCGATGCAATGCGCGGCGGCAGTTCGGATACTCGTGCGCTGGCGGCAGCTTACGATTGGGTGTGTATTACGGTAGACGGTAGACAGTAGACGGTAGACAGGATCAGGCGGGGAGCCAGCGCAATGCTGCCGGTTCGATCCAGCCGTGGACG
>DAOLUH010000053.1:0-41610 GCA_035420085.1 Anaerolineae bacterium | reverse complement strand
CGTCCACGAAGTAGTCGTCCTCGTTGTTGCCCGGATTGTCGCCCGGCGTGGTCGTCGTGATGAGGACAGTGTTCGTGAAGCCCGCCGTCACGTCCGCGTTCACTGTCACGGTCATCAGGATCGTCCGGCTCTCGCCGACCGCCAGCGTCCCCAGGTTCCACACCAGCGGGTTCGGCCCGCCAGTCTGCGCGGGCGTCGCCGCCACGAAGGTCACTTCACCCGGCAGTGTGTCGGTTACGACGACGTTCTCCGCCGCCGACGGCCCGTCGTTCGTCACTGTCAGGCTGTAGGTCATTGGCAAGCCCGGCGTCACCGGCGATGGACTGCCGGTCTTCGCCACCCAGATTTCCACATCCGGCAGCACGTCCACGAAGTAGTCGTCCTCGTTGTTGGCCGGATTGTCGCCCGGCGTGGTCGTCGTGATGAGGACGGTGTTCGTGAAGCCCGCCGTCACATCTGCATTCACCGTTACGGTAATGAGGATCGTCCGGCTCTCACTCGCCACGAGCGTACCCAGGTTCCACACCAGCGGGTTCGGGCCGTTGGCCTGCGCGGGCGTCGCTGCCACGAAGGTCACTTCGGCAGGCAGTGTGTCTGTCACCAGCACGTTCTCCGCTGCCGATGGCCCATCGTTCGTCACCGTCAGGCTGTAGGTCATCGCCTCGCCCGGCGTCACCGGTGACGGACTGCCGGTCTTCAGCACCCAGATTTCCACATCGGCATTGACGAGCGTGGTAATCTGGTCGGTATCGGTGAGGCCCTGGGTGTCCGAGATAAGCGCCGCGTTGGTCAACACCGTTCCGCTCGCCAGGGCGCTGTTCACCTGCACGACGAGGATCACGCTGCCGGAAGCGGGCGGAACAACGTCGCCCAGGCTCCAGATCACCGGCCCGGTTCCGCCAACCGGCGGCGCAACAGCCGCGAGCGGGGCGGAAGAGACGTAAGTCGTGTTATCCGGGACGACGTCGCTGATGGTCACACCGAGCGCCGGTTCGGTACCCTCCACCGCCCAGGCGAGCGTGTAGGTAAGCCGCTCACCTGCCGTCACCGGATCGGGGTCGGCGGTCTTGGTGATCGCCAGGCTGTGCCAGCTTGCCACGACCGTGGTGATGTCATCGGTGTCGGTGAGGCCTTGTGTGTCGGTGATCAGCGCCGCGTTGTACAGCAACGTGCCCGACAGCAACGGGCTATCCACCAGAACCACCAACGTCACGTTGCCGGAGGCCGGGGGATTCTGGTCGCCCAAGTCCCAGGTGACGATGCCGCCGGACTCAGTGCATGGCGCGCCCACACAGGACTGGTAGACCGTGTGCGCCGGGACGGTATCGCTGATCGTCACGCCGAGCGCCGGTTCGTTGCCCGCTACTGCCCAGGCGAGCGTGTAGGTGAGCAGCCCGCCGGCCAGCACCGGCGACGGGTTGGCGGTCTTGGTGATCGCCAGACTGTGCCAGCTTTCCACGACCGTGGTCACGGTGTCTGTATCCGTAAGGCCCTCGGTCGATGTGACCCAGGCGGTGTTGTTCAGCAACGTGCCGTCGGGCAGCAGGTTATCCACCTGCACAACCATGGTGAGGACGCGCGTCACGCCGACAGCGAGATCGCCCAGCGTCCAGGTGATGACGCTGCCGGGGTTGTTATCCGGCGCAGGGCCGGTGTGCGGCGGCGTCGCTGCGACGAAGGTGGTGTTCACGGGGATCATATCGGTGACGACCACGCCTGTTACTGGGAACACGCCAGGATTGGAGACGGTGAGCGTGTAGGTGAGCAGGCCACCCACCTCCACCGGGTTGGGCCAGGCGGATTTCTCCAGATCGAGCGCGGGATAGCCGACATGGACAGTGTTCGTGTCGCTGATCGGTTCATACCGGCGCCCCGCCTCGGCGCGCACAAACCAACTCCACCACTCGATAGAAGCTGTGTTAGTAAGATCGAGACCGGGTGTGACGACCGGATCCACGTAACCCACATAACTGATCTCCAGGACCGAGCCAACCGGCAGCACGCCTTCATCAAACGAGAGAGACAAATACCCAGGCATCGTCCACAGGAAATAGTCGGCCGGATCAACCGCGTTGCCGTTGATGGTCACGTTCAACAGTGTGGGGTCCGCGGCTTGCATCCCCACGGGTAATTCATCCCAGAAAGCGAAACTGTACGCCGGACTACCGCCAACGTTGGTGACGGCGACTGTGTAGGTGACGGCCTGCCCTGGCGCGACGGTGCTGCTCTGCGGCGGATCGCTGGCCTTGATGATGACCAGCTCCGGCTCGACCACGGTGATGGTCACCTCGTTGCTCGTGGTGACACCTGCGCCGTAGGACAGCGTGGCGATGTTGGTGATCACGTCTCCGGCAACCGGCTCCCATGGCGGCGTCCAGTCAGATGAGATGACAACCGCTGCCACAGTGATGACGCGCTGCTCGCCCGCCGGAATGATGGGGTACGTCACCGTGAACGTCCTGTCCCAATCCCACTCGAACGTGCCGCCGGGCGCATCGTAGGTATCTAACGCAAGCCACGGCCAGAGTTGATCCGTCACAGTGACGTTGTACAGCGTCGCCGTGATGGACGGCTCCGGCAGGCGGATGGTGAAGGTGATGACGCTGCCGATGGTCGCCGTAGGCGGCGTCGCTGTCTTGACGATGCCAACCTCGCCGATAGGCGTAACATCCGTTGGCTCGTCGTCCCGATTGTTATCGTAATCCGTCTCCGGCGTGTCAGTCCCGATGACGACGGTGTTGGTGAAGGTCTGCGTCACCCACGGCTGCACCGTCGCCGTGACGACGATCTGCCCGCTCGCCCCGGCGGCCAGCGTCCCCAGGTTCCACAGCAGCGGATTCGGGCCGCTGCTCGCAGAGGGCGTCGCGGAGACAAACAGCACTTCCGCCGGCAATGTGTCGGTCACGACCACGTTCTGCGCATCCGACGGCCCATAGTTCGTGTAGACCAACGTGTACACCAGCGGCGCACCCGGCGTCACCGGATCAGGATTGTCAGATTTGGTGATGGCGAGATCGGCGACGGCAAGCACAGCCACGGGGTAGTCGTCCTCGTTGTTAGCCGGATTGTCGCCCGGCGTGGTCGTGGTGATGATGACGGTGTTGGTGAAGCCCGCCGTCACATCCGCGTTCACCGTCACGGTAATGAGGATTGTCCGGCTCTCGCCGTCCGCCAGCGTCCCCAGGTTCCACACCAACGGACTGACGGCGCTAACGTTGGGGTACGGCGTAGCGTCCACGAAGCTCACTTCTACCGGCAGCGTGTCCGTCACCAGCACATTCTCCGCCGCCGCTGGCCCGTCGTTCGTCACAGTCAGGCTGTACGTCATTGGCAGCCCCGGCGTCACCGGCGATGGACTGCCCGTCTTTGCTACCCAAATTTCAGCATTGGCGTTGACCGGCGTCGTGACCTGGTCGGTATCGGTAAGGCCCTCGGTTGACGTGACCCAGGCCGTGTTGGTGATGATCGTCCCGCCGGGCAGTGTCGCGCCCACCTGCACGAGCATCGTCAGCACGCGCGTGGCGTTGATGTCGAGCACGCCCAACGGCCACGTGACCACCCCACCCGCTTCGTTGCACGGCAGCGGGCCGCACGCGAGGTAGGTCGTGTTGAGCGGCACAGCATCGGTGACAACGACGCCCGTCGCCGAGACGATGCCGGTATTGACGACGGTCAGCGTGTACGCCAACAGACCGTCCACCTCCACCAGACTCGGCCAGGCAGATTTCTCCAGGTCGAGCGCCGGATAGCCCACATCCACGGGCACAGTATCGGTGGGGATGTCGTACACACGCTCGTCGGGGTTGTCGCCCGGCCAGTTGCTATACGCGCCCCAGGCGGCGTTGGTCAGCGTGACGCCCGCCGTGATGGCGGCGCTCACCCGTGCGGTGAAGCGGATCGTCGCCACCCCGCCCACGTTCAACTGCGAGAGCGTCCACTGCGGATACGCGCCGCCCGGCAGCGCCGCCGGATCGGTGACGGTGAAGTCCACCGCGCCGACGTAGACCAACCCGGCGGGCAGGCTGTCGGTGATGACGAGGTCATAGGCCGGCCAGTCGCCGGTGTTGGTGAGGACGATGCTGTACGTGATGAGGTCGCTCGCGCCGAGTGGATCGCGCGGCGTCTCCACACGCTTGTCGAGGACAACGCGCGGCTCAAGGACGGCGACGGTCACCTCGTTGCTCGTCGTGACGTCGTTGCTGTGCTGCAAGGTGACGATGTTGGTGATCACATCGCCCGCCACCGGTTCCCACGGCGGCGCGGCGGCGCTCGACACCACCAGCGCCGTAACAGTGATGAAGCGCTGCGCCAGGGCCGGGATCGTCGCGTAGGTGACGGTGAAGGCGCGCGTGTCCCAGGTCGCCGTATCGTTGCCGGGCGCGGCGAGGGTCAACAGCGCCAGCCACGGCGAAAGTTGATCCGTCACCGTGACGGTGTAGAGTGTCGCCGTGATGGGCGGCTCCGGCAAGCGGATGGTGTAGGTGATGACGCTGCCGATGGTCGCTGTGGGCGGCGCAACAGCCTTAACGATGCTCGCTCTGGCGGTGTAGTGAACGACGCTGTCCGCGCCGTCGGCGTACTCGCGCTCATCCGGCGGATAGGGACCGAGGCCGTCGCCGGGCTGCGAATCGTAGTAGGGAATCGCGGCGGTGTTGGTGAGGCGCAGACTGGCGGTGATCGCATCGTTGACGCGCGCCACAACGGTCATGACCGCCGTTCTGGGAATCCAGGGCGAAGGATAAGAATAAGGATAGGGATAACGCCCGCCCAGCTCGTTCACCTGCCAGGTGAGCACGCCGGTCGCGTTCAGCGGCGGTGCGTAGGTGAAGGCGATGGTCGGCGGGGACGTGCTGCTGATCGCCGACGAGACGTAGGTGAGGCCCGCCGGCAGCATGTCGCTGACGATGAAATCATACGCCGGGCCGTAGCCGGAGTTGGTGATCGTCAACGTGTAGGTGATGAGGTCCCCGCTGGTCACGTAACTGCCGGACGGCGGATTGCTGTCCTTATCAATATCCAGATGGGGTTGGATAAGTATGCTGGTCGCATACCCATCATCAATAAAGTAACCTTCCTGCCACAATTCCACACGGTTGCCCGGATAATAGGGGATCAGCGTGTCGGTGAAGACCACTTCCCCGTTGTCAATGCGCAGTCCCACCACCTGCACCTGGAAACTGAGGGTAATGACGGTGGGTGTGGTCAGTTCGCTGGTGACAGGCTGGCCGAAATACCAGTACATCACCTGATAACCAGGCGCTTCGACGATAGAACTCACGCGATTGGTGAACGTGATCGGGCCGACCGCAGGCGGCGACCACGCCAACACCTCGGTGTCGGTGATATACCAGATGCCCGGCAGCAGCGCGTCGCGCAGGAACGTGTTGCCGCCCAGGGCGCTGACGCCTGCCGGGATATGGATGATCAAATTATAGGTGGTCACATCGCCCACCCGCAACGCCGAAGCCGCCGTCTTGTCCACCGACGGCAAAACGATATCCACAGTGGCGGTGTCGGTGTAGACGTAAGGTGCGCCGTCATCGGTATACGTCATTCGGATGAGGTTGGTCCACCGCACACCGTCTTGATTGGCGCTGGTGTATTGGATCATCGCTGTGATGACGCCGTTGATTTGCACGACGCCGGGGAGATTGCCCAAGAGCCAGATGATGTTGCTACCATCCAAGAGCGTCGGCGCAGCCACATTCGTCACCGGACCGTTGCTGCTGCCGTCCACATCCGTGGTGTAGGTCAACACGGCGGACACGTACCCCAAGCCGGCGGGCAGTGCGTCGGTCAGCACAACGTTCGTGTAGAGCGCGTCTTCATCCGAGAGCGTCGCCGTGATGTGGAACGTCACCAGGTTGCCGAGCGTGCCGGTCTGGATTTCCGGCCCTTTGCTGAATTCCTGCAACAGCGTCGTGTGCGCCTCGGCGTAAGCGCGGCTGCTCGCACAACCGGTACCACAGGCAGCCTGCGCCCAGGCGCGGTTGGTGTTATCGCCGGTGGCGATCAGATCTGCCGTCACCGTCGCCGTCCACGAAGCGCCGACCGCCAGCGGGCTGAGCAGCGTCCAGGTGATGGCGTTGCCGACCAACTCCGGCACAGCCCCATCGGAACCGTTGCCCGCCGCCACGTTGACGTAGTTTGTCCCCACCACGTCGGTCACGATGACGTCGTAGGCCACATCCGTGCCCGTATTCTGCACGGTCAGCGTCCAATAAACCGGATCGCCCACATCCAACGTCTGGTCAACGGGCGTTTTGGCAATGGTCAGCGCGGGGCCAATGATGTCGAGGGTCTGCGACGCGGCGTCAACGTAGGGGCCGGTATTCAAACAATCCCATCTGTCATCGTCATAGCGCACTTCGATGCGGTTATCGCCCACAGGCAGCGCGCACGTATCGCCACTGCCGTTTTGGTTGCGCACACGGAACACAAGCGTCGTCACGCCGCTCAGCAACGCCACTTCATCCCACAGCCAGACCGCAGGATTGTCGCCGTCCGATGGTTCAACCAGTGGGGGCGTGCTGGCAGAGAGTGTTTCACTGTAGACAAAACCCGCGGGCAGCGTATCGGTGAGGATGACGTTGTAGGCCGGCGGACCGTCGTTGAACAGGGTGATGGTGAGCACGCCGCCGCACTGACCGAGCGTATCCGGCGCGAGGTCGGTCACCAGGCCAATCTCCTCGAAGACGGGGCGCGTGCGCAGGTCGGCATAGTCGTCCAGAATGACGCGACACCCATCGGCGCAGCCCCAAATCAGTTGCGCGTGGTTCGTGGTATCGTAAGGATCGCACCCGTTGGGATCGCTGATCACGGTGCTCACGGTCAGCACTACCGTCTGGCCGGGGTTCAACGTGCCGACGGTCCATGTGACCGTGCCGCCCAGCGTCCCCACCGGCGGCGCGCTGAGGCTGTAGCCCGGCGTCGCGTCCTGGTAGACCACGTTGCCGGGCAGTGTATCACTGATGATGACGTTCGGCGCCGGGGCAGCGTCCGCCAGATTCGTCGCGGTGATCGTCCACACCACGGTCTCACCCGGCTCGCCATAAACCAGGAATGGGTCGGGATGCGGGCGGTCGAGGTTCTGCCCGGTCTTGTAGAAGACGAGGTCTGGCTGCGTGGCCTGCATCACGTATGACGAGGGCAGCGTGTCGTGCGGCGCGCCACACGGATCAAGATAAGACGTCTGCACACGAATCTGCCCGCCGGTAAAGGGACACGAAGCGATAGCCTGGAAGCGGATATAGACCGTCTCGTAGGGGCGGATGCGCGCCAGCCACACATCCAGCGGCGCGCCGTTAGCCGGAGACCAGGTCAACTGACCGCCCGCAATCACAGGTTCAGGGCCAGGCTGCCAGTGAACCGTATCGGTGCTCACCTCTGTCGTACCAGCCACATAGTTCAGCCCCAGGGGCAGCGTCTCCTGCACCGTCGTGGTGTAGACGCTGAGCATCCCGGCGTTGCGCACGGTGACGGTGATGGTGCGTGTGCTGCACGTATCCAGCGGGCTGTCGAACAGGTTCGTGTTCAGCAGTACCGTGGGCGGCAGTTCCACGTAGGCCGTTTCCGCACAGCCCTCGCGGCAGTTCTCGCCCAGACAACCCTGTTGCCCGCCCAGACGATTGGTCAAATCGTCACAGGCGGATCACCTCAGCGTCGAAGAGGATCGTCACCTTCTCCTTGGGCTGCACCACCGGCAGCGTCCAGGTGACGTGCTGCGGCGAGGTGAGCGGGACAACGCCCGCCGCCGAACCCTGCGTCGAGTTGAGGGTGGAACCGACGTATTGCAGGCCGCTGCCCAGCGTATCGGTCAACGTGACGTTGTAGGCCGGGCCGGCGCCGGCATTGAAAACGGTCAACGTCCAGCGCACGAGATCGCTGGTGGCGTAGATGACCTCCGGGAACTTGGTGAAGATCGGGGAACAGGGGGCGACCTGCGGATCGGCGAGCGTCCCACCGGCGGAACACCGCTCGCGGTAGGCGTCGTTGTCGGTACAGAGGTTGTCGTAGTGCAGCGCGGCTTCGAAGGGCGCGTCGCCGGTACAGCGCAACTGCACGCGCAGGCGCACCGTCGCCTCAAGCGCCGTGGCGAAGGCGTCGCCGTAGTACCAGTGATAGCCGCTGCCGTCCGTTTCTGTGAGCACGGGCGTCACGCCGCCGAAGCCGAGCACCGTCAGCACGGCATACGTGTCCGTCACCAGATCAATCACCGCATCGTAGGCGGCGACGTCGGGCGTCGTCCGCTCCGCCGTCAACGTCACCGTATACTGGCCGCACTCGGAGATCGAAGGGGGCAAATCGTCCAGGCGCAGCGTCATCTGCGGGGCGCGCGTCTCCACGAAGGCGCCTTCCTCAAGCAAACCATCGTAGGCGCAGGCGTCGTTGCCCGTCACGCCCAGGTTCAAATACGACCAGTCGAACCAGGAAAAGTCGGAGCAGGCCGCCGGTTCGCCTACATTCGTCTCGTAGATGATGTGCAGCGTCGCGCCGGGCAGGTCAACGGCGCAGTTCGGCGCGATGTTGGTGATGACCAGTTGCCCCCCCACAAGCGCCGCGTTGAAATTCGCATCGCACGAGGTCGCGCCAGCGGAGACCAAGACCCGCGCCGTACCCGTCGCGTAAGTCTGGGAATACACCAGCGATTCGGTGAAAATCAACCCGCCCCACGTCGGCGTGACGATGAACGTATCGCCGAAGCTATAAGTGTTGGTGTAGATGAACGTCCGGTCGGAGCACACAGCCAGCGGCGCGGAAACCTGTTTATCCGACACAATGCCGTCATCGCACTCCACGTAGACGACGGCCTCCGCCGTGGCTGTGCGCGCGCAATCCTGGCAATCCGTTCCATACGCCGCAACCAGATTGGATGTCGAAAAGCCACAGCCTGAGCAGCCATCGGGTGTAGCAGCAGGCGTATCGAGGACAACATTGAATGTACTCGAAGCGGTGACTTCCCACGTGATGTAGGTTGTGCCGCCCACGGTGAACACGTTCCCGCCGTCCGCATCCACGACCGTCCAACCGGCAGGCAGCGTATCGGTGACGACCACCGGCCCGCCGGTGATGCCGGTGAGGTTGACGGTGATGGTCGCGTTGACCTGGTCACCCCGGTAGACCTGCGAGGGCATCGTTTTGCTGAGGCTGATGTCACCGGGGACATTGATGAGCTGCCATCCCGCGCGCTGCGGCAGTTCATAGTAGGGATGTTGGCAGCGGTCAAAGTACACAACATTGAAGTTGAAATTGCCGCTGGAGGGCGCGCTGCACGCATCCGCCGGCAACGCCAGGGTAAAAACAAGATTGTAGGTCTCGCCAGGGGCGATCGGTGGGAGGTGGAACGCGCCGCCGCTGTACGTCACGCCGGGCGCGGTTGTGACAACAAAAGGCGACAGATCGGTCGCCAGCGTCGCCGAATAAGCCACACCATCGCCCACGTTGGTCACGGGCACGGTGAAGGTTTGCGAACCCGCACAGAAGGGGATGTCGAAGCTGGCCGGCAGCGTGTAATCCAAATTGGGGTTGCGCATCTGCAAATCAATGGCAGCACTGGCCGTCTGCGGCGTGAGGCAGGTTTGCCCGCTACAGCCCCACGTACCGGTGACCACGTTGGTCAAATCCACACAACCTTCTACCCGGGCCACAACGGGGAAAGTGCGCACCTCGCCCACCGTCATACGGGGGATATATGCCGCGGTCAACCCGCTCTGGTACACCATCCCGCTGCCCAACACATCGGTGATGAACACGTTGGTCACGTCACCGTAGCCGGTGTTCTCCACCGAGACCGTCCACGTGACCACATCATCGAGATAAGCCGGGATCACCGCCGGTTCCTTGCGCACGATAATCGCGCCAGGATTGACTACTAGATCGGTGTAGCGAACGATGGGGGCTGCGCCAGACTGCGTCAGCGTGACGATGTTCTGCCCGGAGACCGCCGCGCACCCGCCGGTGAAGACGAAAGTGCAGGTGCGGACCTGGTTCGCCGCCATGTTGTAAGGCCCACACGTCTGCGGACTGGGCGTATATGGCGCGTGCATCGCGCTGGTGACGAGGACGTTGGTCACCGGCGTGCTGTTGTTGGTGAAGACGACCGTGTACGTGAGCACGTCGCACACATTGGCCGTCGCCGGGCCAGAGACCGACAGACCGGTAGCCCGGACGACGCTCAACGGCGCGCTGACAGCCGCCGCCTGTGGCGCTGGCACCGTCGCCGCCACAAACCACGCCGGGAACGTCGCCGCCGGATTGGACGCTGCCGGATCGGTCGCCGCCGGGTGATTCAGCCAGGCAGGAAGCAGCTCAGTCGCAGCGGACGCAACCGGCCGACTCGCCGGCGGGCGGGACATCCACGCCGGGAACACCTCCGTCGAGGGCGATGCGGCTGCTGTCGCCGGGACTGGCGCGGCTGCCACAAACAACACCGGGGAAAAAAGGCCAAACAAAAGCGAACACGCGGTCAAAAAACTGAGTAGCTTCATCGTCCCCTCCATCACAAACGATAAGTGCATTACAAAACGGCATACTGGATAAAACGTAAAACGTGAAACGTAAGATTCCGTTTACGTTTTACGCTTTACGCTTTAACCCTCACCGCAACAACGCCAAATACTGCTCCAACGTCTGCGCGTTCAACTGCCCCACATGGCGGGCAACGACGCGCCCTTCGGCGTCGAGGAAATACGTCGTCGGGTAGCCGGAAACCTGGTACTGCTGCGCCGTCCGACCATCGGCGTCCAGAACCACGGGATACAGAATGCCTTGCTTGTCCACGTAGGGCTGCACCAGGTCCGCCGTTTCGCGCACGTTGACGCCGACAAACTGCACGCCCGTCGCAGCCTCGCGCGCGTGCGCCTCCACCAGCAGCGGCGTCTGCGCCCGGCAATGGCTGCACCACGTCACCCAGAAGCTCAAAACGACCGGTTGGCCCCGCAGCGCGTCCAGGTCGAGCGTGGATGGCGGATCGCTACCCAGAAGCAGAAGCGCAAAGTCCGGCGCGCGCTGCCCCACCCCGGTTCCGCGCGGAACATCATCCGCTGATGAGGCCGAGACAGATGTAGCAGTCAATACGGGTGCAGGTGCAATGGGCGTAGGCGTGGGGAAAGTCTCAGTAGGCGTCGCTTTCAGCGGCGTCGCTTTCAGCGGCGTCGCGGTGGGCGTGGGCGAAGCAATGGGCGCTGCCATCTGGGGCCGCGCAACGACGCTGCCCGCCGCCAAACGTACATCGGTGGCCTGCCGCAATTCAAGGATAAAGGCTTCCGGCGTCATGCCGCGCGCTTTGGCCTGCGCTGCGCTGAAGTCACGCGCGGTGATCAGATTCGCTAGGTAAGCATCGAAGGCCGCCAGCGGGAACCCTTCAGCGAGCAGCGCTGCCTCCAACTCTGCCGTGGACTTGCCATACGCCGCCAGCAGCGCCTCACGTTCCGCCGTCACCGTCTCCGGCGCCACACTGAATCCGGCGGACTCGGCGGCGCTCAACAGCAAAACTTCGTTGACCAGCCTGTCAACCGCCGTTTCCTCGTCCGCCGCCGGGATATTGAACAGCGCGTTGAGCGCCCGATCCATAGCCTGGCGTTGCGCCAGCGCCTCACGGGGCAATGGATTGCCGTTAATCCAGGCGACAGCATCTTGGGAAGCGGCTGGCGCGGCAGTGGGGAAAAGTGTCCGCGGGGCAGGTGTAGCGACGGCTTGCGCAACGCCAGATGACAGCGGGCGCGCGGGCCGGTTGAGCAACCACAGGCCCAGGCCGCCCATCAACGCGGCTGCCGCCACCGTCAACAGCGCCGCCAGCCACCGCCCGCCTTTGTTTCGCATGGGTTTTCCCGTGTGGTTTAGCCGCTCACGTCCGCCGACGGGCCAGCGCCGCTCCAACGAGCGCGAGGAGCAGCAAGCCCCCCCATCCCAGGAATGAGGCTGCGGCAGAGCCAGCAACGCCAGACTCCGGCAGCAACGGAACGGAAGTTGGCGTCTCGACAGGCATCTCCACTGGTGTAGGAGAAGGCGGTGGGCCGGGTTCCTGAGTCTGCGGCGTAGGTGTGGGGGATGCCGTGGGGGTTGGGGTAACAGTGAGGGTGGGCGTAGCGGTGATCGTCGGAGTTGGCGTATCGGTAGGCGTAGCAGTGATTGTCGGAGTGGGCGTGTCGGTGGGCGTGGGCGTCGGTGTGATGCCTGCTGTCACCGGCGCAGGGCACAGCAAGCCCCACAAACTCAACGACAACAATAAAAGTACAGCAGTCCATAGACCTGTTTTTGTATGATGCATTGAAGTTACACTCCCCTTTCTGACGACGCCATCGGCATCTCAAGCCAACTAAGCGGCGTGGATGAGACTTTGACACCTTACATCAATAGTCGGCGCCGCGCACTCCAATCGGTCTCGTTGCCTGGACAGATGGAGAAACACTGATGCTAACGGTATGCATTATACCATTGACCATGGCATGACCGCAAGTCAAACCATCAAAGTGGGTATAGGACAAATTATTGGGAATCGCTCGGGCCGATCTCCGACCGCGCCCGCCCAACCCATCACCTGGGCCTGTGGTGGCGCGGTCGGAGACCGGCCACAGCGGGTTAAGTGAGCGAGAACGAGATGCCTCACCCCAACCCATCAATACCCGCGCGCCACCAGCGGCAGATAGAGGTGCATCGCCCAGGGGAGCACCGCCCAGTGCAGTGGCAACGCCGGGTCGCCGAAGAAGTGGAAGCTATCAACCAGATGTTTGCCCACGCCGCCAGCCACGGCCACTTTGGCGACGCTTGCCGCGACGCCGGGTGAAGCGGGACTCGCCCCCAGCGCGCTCGCGTAAAACGCCTGGTGTAGCGGCGTTTGCGAGCTGCCAAGTCCCAGACCAGCATTGCCCAACGTAGCAACCGCGCCGGCCTGTGGCAGTCGCAACAACGCCTCGTCCATCGAGGTCATATTGGGATCAGGATGCGTGAAGTGCCCGGTAAAGCAGCTCATCGAGAGCACCAGCGGGTAACGCGCAGCGCGCGCCAGGAGAGGCAAATCGTCGGTGTGAAAGAGCCGCCCGTGTTCCCACTGTTGAAAGGCGCTGTGCCCCACCCAATTAACCACGAGCGCGCCCTGGTTCCAGCCCTGCAACAGCGCCGCGCGCACATCCGGCAGATTGGCGCAGGCGGTGGAGTTGATGGGATCGTCGGCGCAGTAGAGGCGGGTGACGGTGTGCGTGATGGGCGCCAGCGCCGTCACCGACTCGGCCTCGGCGGGAAAATTGCCGGCGGGATCGGCGTCATCGGCGACGAAGAGGTGGCGCGTGTTCCAGTCGCCGGGCAGAGGCGCGCTGGTGTAGGCGATGAGCTTGTCAATGACGGCACTCAACTCAGCGGGCGAGTTGACGGGCAGCCGCCCCACCGCCAGGTCGGGCAACAGGTCGTCGCCGTCTACGGCGACGAAACGGTTGTCGGCGGGAATTTCGCCAAGCCACGGGTCGGCGTAGGCCAGATAAGGCGGCAGCAGCGTGGGCGAGCCGGTTTTCAGGTGGTCGAGCGGATCCCACGTCCCATCGCCCACCAGCAGCAGGTAGCGCGGGCGCGGCGTCCACGCAGCGTAGGCGTGGGCGACGAACGCGCGCAGCGCCGCCGGGTCCATGCGCCCATCGCCGTAGAGATCGTAGAGCGCCTCCGTGGATGCAGCAAACGTGGTCAGGCCGCGTGCCTCGTGGAGCGCCAGCAACGGTGCGAGCGCCGGGAGCAACGACGCGGGCGCGAGTGCCAGGTAGTCCGCGCCCGCCGGTTCATCCAGCGTTGCCAGCGGCGACCACTCGGTGAGCGCCCGCACCGCATCCGGTCGTGTAGCGAAGTACGCGCGCGGGCCGGGGCGGTCATCCACCAGCGGGAATCCTGCCGGGAGACGCACAGGCGCGTCAGGAGCGGTCACATCAAAGACGAGGGCATTGGCAGGCAGCCCGCCGACAGTATACTGCCGGGGTTCCGCCGCACCGGTGAAATGGATGCTCGGCGCAGCCGTCGCCGCCAGGGGATAGCGCAGCGCCAGCGCATCCACCCACGTCCCTTCGATGGCGACGCCGGCAATGCCGGGGAGCGTGAGCCGCACGGTGTTGTTCCCGGCGAGCAGGGTAGCCGCCGGGACGCTGAACTGGGCGACCTGCGGCGTGCGTCCAGACCACGTCACCTCACCCACGCTCGCGCCGTTGACGCTGACGCCAACGCGATGGTTGGGGTCGCCGGCCGGGTTGGTGTAGCCGTGCAGCCACACGGTCAGCGTCGCGGGCAGACCGGCGCTCAGCGGTGTGTCGAGGGGCAGCGTGAAATCGGCGGTCGTCGCGCAGGCCGCCGACGCGGGACGTTCCAGACAGCGCCAGTACCAGTGATCGCCATTGCGGGGCGAGGGGTAGAGCGAGTCGTAGGCGCGCTGCTCTTCGGCGATGACCGCGGCCCAGGGCGCTCCAGCCGGCAATGACGTGGCGGCAGGCGCATAGCTCGCCATCCGCAAGGCAGGCGCGTCGCCGTAGGTGGCGCGGTAGACTTCGTCTATGGCCCAGGGGGTGGGCTGTGGATCGGCGTAGAAGAGGAAGCGTTGCGCGGCGGCATCCCAGTGCAAGGCCACTTCGGCGCCGGTCGCCGGGCGAACAAGGCGCACACGGGCCGGGTCCGCCGGCGCGGTGACGACGCCAGCGGCCTGCAAGGTATCCCACGCCAGGGCGTACACGCCGCGCGCCGTCACGCGGAACTGCGCCGTGGGGACGGATACCTCGGATACTACCGTAGCGGCCAACACTTCGGCAGCGGTCGTCGCCGGTTGGGGATAGCCGGCGAGCAAAGATGGGTTGAGGACGAGTGGGCGCAGGGCAGCGTGCAGCGGCGCGACAGGTCCGGCAGCGCGCAACGGTTCGGCGAAGCGCAGCGTCGCCTCAACGGCGCGGAACTGCGTCAGGCGCAAGGCCACGGGATCGTAGTCGAAGGGCACGAAAGTCAACTGCGCCAGACGCACACCGGCCATCCGCCCAATCTCGGTCAACGTCACCCCGGCGGGGGGCAAACCGGGCAGTTCCCAGAGCGGGTCTGGCAGCGCAGCGTCGGGCGACGTTTCCAGCGTCAGCGGGGCGCGCAGTGCGCGCGTGGTCACGTCGAGCGTGCGGACGGTCAACGTCACCGCGCCGGTGGGCGGCAGGACGACAAGGGTCGTCGCGTAGGGCAACCCTGACATAGCGTCGGTCCGCCAGCCGGACAAGGGCCACGCATCTGCGCGCACGGCATCCAGCGCAGGTGAAGTCCAGCGTAAAGCCAGGGTTTCGGGCGTCTCTGTGCGTATCTGCGGCGCGGGTGTAGGGTCAACCGCCGCCACAGGGACAGCGCGGATCATGGAAAAGACAAGCAGCAATGCGAAGAAGGCGCGACAACGACGCGACAACATCGTACCCACCATAGCTTTCTCCACAATACAATTTGGGCGCGTTTCAGCTCAGTCGAAGAACGAGCTTCTGTAAAACGTAAAACGTAAAACGTGAAACGTAAGAGATTTTTACGTTTTACGCCTTACGTTTTACGCACCCACATTATACAGGAAAAATGGCGCGGCAGATTGCCGCAGCGCCGTTTTGCAGTATAACTAAGACGTTGCATCAATCAGCCGCTCAAGAGGCACAGAATGCACAATCTGATACCGCATTTCATCCACGAACGCTTCAGCCGGGAAGAACGCGCCGGAGCTTTTTCTGCAACGACGCTCTTTGTTGACGTCACCGGCTTCACGCGGCTGACCGAGACACTGATGCAGCACGGCAAAGAGGGCGCAGAGACCCTCACGGACGCGCTCAATCACGTCTTCAATCCGCTGGTTGGTGAAGTCTACGCGCGCCGGGGCTGGATCGCGGCTTTTGTGGGCGACGCTTTTCTGGCGCTTTTCCCGCACGACGCTGATCCCGCTCAAGCGCGCCGCGCGGCGCTGGACACCGCCGCGCACATCCTTGCGTTCCTCAAGGAGCAAGGCGCAATCTCCACCCGCTACGGCGATTTTACGTTCAGCGCGCGGATCGGGCTTTCGGATGGGCCGGTACGCTGGAACATCCTGGGCGCGGACAACCGCCGCACCTATTTTTTCAGCGGCGCGGCGATAGCGGGTTGCACCTATATGGAAAGTCAGGCCGGTGTGGGTGAAATTGCAGCGGACAGGCTGATATGGCCCGCGATTGTCGGCGAAGACGTCGGCGGCGTCGAGGTCACAGGTGAACCACGCGGCGAGTTTTTTGTCCTGTCTACGTTGCCGGCCCCCTCCCGCCCCAAGCTGGCTGGCGCTCCTGCCGCGTTGCCACGCGAGGCGCTGCGTCCCTTCGTGCTGGACGCCGCGATTGATCTGGTCACAGGCAGTGGCGGGGCTGAATTCCGCCAGGTGGTCAACATCTTCGTCTCCTTCGATCCGACGCCGGAAGTCGAGGCGCTGATTGATCCCTTCGTGACCACGATCCTCAACGCGGCGACCGATCACGGCGGCTACTTCAACAAGCTCGACGCCAGCGACAAAGGGCCGATGATCCTGGTGCTCTTCGGCGCGCCCATCGCCCACGAGAACGATGTAGAGCGCGCCGCCGACTTTCTCACGGCGTTGCGCGAACAGACCGCCGCCTCCGACTTACGCGCGATCCGCTGGCGCGCCGGGGTGAGCTACGGCATCGTCTACGCGGGGATTATCGGCAGCGCCGAGCGGTGTGAATATACGGCCATCGGCAGCGTGGTCAATCTCGCGTCGCGGCTCACCACGGCGGCGACGTGGGGTGACATTTACCTCTCCGAGCATGCGGCAGCCAGCAAAACGATCAAAACCGCCTACCTGGGCGCGCGTCCTTACAAGGGATTTGCGCAGCCGCAACCGACCTACCAATTCCTGGGGCGTAAAACTGAAGCGCCGACCTTCTTTGAACAACCGTTGGTCGGACGGCAAACTGAACTGGCGCAACTGCTCACAGCAGTACAACCGCTGTTCGCGGGGCGCTTTGGCGGCGTGGTGTGCATCACCGGAGAAGCCGGTCTGGGTAAATCGCACCTGGCCTACGAATTGGAGCAGACGCTCCACCAACGCGACGCGGTGACATGGTTCACCGCGCAGACCGATCAAATCCTCCGCCAGGCGTTCAACCCGTTCACGTACTTCCTCAAACGCTACTACAACCAGGCCCCGGACGTTTCGAGCGACCAGAATAAAGAACGTTTCGAGACGCGGCAGCGGGCGTTGCTCGCCGCACTCGAAGCATACGGCGCAGCCACACCTTCAAAAGCGCAAGCCGTGCAGGCGCACATCGCTGAACTGCGCCGCGTGGAGTCGGTCCTGGGCGCATTGGTGGGCCTGCACTGGCCCGGCTCGCTCTACGAATCGCTGGAAGGGGAGCTGCGTTACCAGAACAGCCTGCTGGCGATCAAGGCGCTGGTGCTGGCCGAGACTTTCTTCAAGCCCGTCGTGCTGCTGCTGGAAGACTTGCAATGGCTCGACCCGGCCTCTTACGACGTGTTGACGACGCTGTGCCGCAACGTCAACGAATATCCGTTCCTCATCCTCATCACGTCACGCTATCTGGACGACGGCAGCCCGCCGGTCGTACCGCTGCCCGCCGATGTCCCTACCCTGACGCTCGACTTGAAAACGCTCTCCCCGCCGGAGTTGCGGCAATTGACCGAGACGATCCTGGACGGCGACAGCGACGCGAGTTTGCTCGCGCTGTTGCAAGAACGCACCCAGGCCAATCCCTTCTTCGTCCAACAGTTCCTCTACTACTTCCGAGAAAACGCGCTGCTCGAACGCGCGCCGCACGGCGTCTGGCAGCTCAAGAGCGGCTTGCCCGTGGAAATGCCCACGACGATCAATGCTTTGCTGATCGCGCGCGTTGACCGGCTGGCGCAAAACGTGAAGGATGTGGTCAAAGCCGCCGCCGTGCTGGGCCGCGAGTTCGACGATCACATTCTGGCGTACATGCTCGCCGCCGACATCACCGCCGAAGTGCGCGCCGCCGAACAGGAGCAGATCTGGTCGCGGGTGTAAAAAAGCCGGGGTTCTGAGATGACAACCTACCTGTTCAAGCACATTCTGATCCGCGACACCGTCTACACGATGCAGTTACGCACCCGGCTGCGGGAGCTGCACGCGCGGGCGGGCGAAGCCATTGAGTCGTTGCACGCCGATAACCTGGCGCCGTTCTACGCTGACCTGGCTTACCATTACGGGCAGGCCGACATCCCCGACAAAGAACGCTACTACGCGCTCCAGGCCGGGCGGCGCGCGGCGGACGAGTACGCTAACGAAGAGGCGCTGCGCTTTTTGACGCGCGCGATGGAATTGACGCCATCGCACGACAAAGCCACGCAATACGAAATCCTCAGCGCCCGCGAGATGGTTTATGACTTGCAAGGCAACCGCGAAGCCCAACGCCACGACTTGCAACTGCTCTTTTTTGTGGCGCAGGGCGAACAAAAGGCGGACGTGGTGTTGCGCCAGGCCAGATATGAAGAACAGGTCGGCAACTATACCGGCGCGGTGGATACTGTGCAGCGCTGCGTCGAACTCGCGCAGCGCTATCACAAGCCCGCCACAGAAGCGCGGGCTTACCTGTATTGGGCGCGCGCGGAATGGCGACAGGGGCGCTACCACGCAGCGATGCCGCTGTTCGAGCAGGCGCTATCTCTGGCGCGCCAGGTTGGCCTACCCGATACCGAAGCCGATAGCCTGCGCAATCTGGGCAACGTGCACTGGTCATTGGGCCAATATCCCGAAGCGATGGCCTACTATGAGCAAGCCTTGTCCCAATATCAAACGCTCAACTACAGACGCGGCGAGAGCGCCACGTTGAATAACATCAGCATCGTGCTCGTGGATCAGGGAGATTATGCCCAAGCCCGCGCCTACAGCGAATCGGCCCTGCACCTGAAGACGATGATCGGCGATCGCATCGGCGCGCGCATCGCGCATAGCACGCTCGGCGACATCGCCTGGCACTTTGGGCAGTTGGCGGAAGCGCGCCAGCACTACGAAGCCGCGCGCCGTCTCAGCGAAGAGGTAGATGATCCACCGGGACGCTGCGAGGATCAGGTGAACCTGGCGCGGCTGGCTTACCGCGAAGGCAACTACGCCGTGGCCCGCACACACAGCCAGCAAGCCCTTGCCCTGGCGCGCGGTCTCAATGATGCCAATATCCAGGCATTCGCCTTGCTCTTTTTGGGACACGCGGCCCTGGAAATGGGCGACTACGCCGAGGCAGCCACAGCGTACACCGATGCCCTCGCGCTGCGCCGCGCGCTGCGCCAGGAGCACCTGATCGCGGAGCCGCTTGCTGGTCTGGCGCACGTATGGCGCTGTCAAGGGGAACTGGCGCAAGCTCGCACGTGCCTCGAAGAGCTGCTGTCCTACCTGCCTGAGGACGCCGTCCAATCGCGCCGCATCTTGCAAGGCGCGCGCGATCCCACGCAGATTTATCTGACCGCCTATCGCGTGCTTCAGGCATTGGATGATCCGCGCGCGGGCGCAGTGCTGCTGCAAGGTTACGCGCATCTACAAGCGTGCGCCGCCCGCATCAGCGACGCCGCGTTGCGCCGCCAATTTTTAGAGGATGTGACGCCGCATCGCCTTCTCGCGGAAGAAGCGCGGTTGCGCTCCTTCGAAAATAGTCGCCGAGAACACAGTTCACAGAGATAGAAAATAACTCTCTCTGTGCGCTAAAGGAGAACGAGCGCCAGACTGAAAATAACCGCTAAACTTTGGGAAGTAACGTATAATAAGGGTGCAGCGAAAGATTCGGAGGCGTCTGGACGGCATCGTGAATGCTGTCGAGGGCAGGACACTTTTGTTAAGAGGGTTGTGACGTGCGATTACAAGATCACTGGGCGATAGTGAGCGGTTGGGTGTGGCCGATGGTTGCCTGCGCCCTGACCATGACGAGAGCGGGCGACGGGGGAACCAATTTCGGCACTCTCCATGAACCAGAGACGCTCCTCTACCGGTCTGCCGGTCATAGTACAGCCCCGATGCTACTGCTTGTCGCGGCTATCGGGCTGGGACTGGCGGTCGGCAGCTTCGTGCTCATCAAGTTGCTCAATGACACCCTCATGTCGCCGGATAAAATCGCCCGGATCACCCAACTGCCCGTGCTAGGCGACATCACTGACATCGAAAGCGAAAACTATGCGGAGAGGCTTATCGTCCACCAGCGCCCCCGCTCCGCTGCGGCGGAAGCTTATCGTACCCTATGCACCAAAGTTCGCTTCTACTTCATCCATCAACCTATGCGCACGCTCATGGTTACCAGTCCCACACCCACAGTCGGGAAAAGTGCAACGCTGGCAAATCTTGCCGTGGCTATGGCCCAGACAAAACTGCGCGTCATCCTGGTTGATACGGACCTCCGCCATCCTGTGCTTCACAAATTCTTCAACGTCGCTCATACAGACGGGTTGAGCCATCTGCTCCTGACCCCAGAGCTTGAGGTAAAATCGCATCTCCAGGATACCGGGGTGGAGAACCTGCGCCTGCTGCCGTGCGGCGATCTTCTGCCGAACCCCACCGAGGTACTTGGCTCAGAACGGATGGGGCAGGTGATTGAGGCGCTCTTGGGTGAAGCCGACCTGCTGCTCTTCGATAGCCCGCCGGTTTTGACGGCGACTGACGCTGTGGTTCTCGCCGCGCGGATGAAAGAGGGCGGTGTGTTGATGGTAGCCAACGCGGGCAGCATCCGCCGGGGCATGGTGAGGCGCGCTGTCGAAGAACTTCAAAGAGTCAAAGCCCGTCTGCTTGGCGTGATCGTCAATCGGCAGCGACCACAATATGGCGCGGGGTCGCAACGATCAGGGGGCCACATTGAGCCAGCCTCGGCAGGCGTGAATGGAATACCGGACACATCCGGCGCGCGCCGCCAGAGGGCGATGGTGATGACCGGCGCGATCATGCTTGTGCTGCTGTTCGTGGGCGGGCTGATCTTGCTGAACTATGCCGACCTGCAATCGCAGGCCACACTCTCCACCGCGACAAACACTGCTTTGCCGCCGACCGTGGCTGCGACAGCCATGTCCACCCCGGCGCCCCCATCCGGCCCAACTTTGCTGCCTGGCGGGGTCTATTACACCGTGAAAGAAGGGGATACCCTGGCAAGTATCGCGTTTTTGTTCAACGTCACAACGGATACTTTACGCGAGGTCAATACGTTGGCCTCAGACGCCATCACGGCGGGACAACTACTGATGATTCCACCTACAGCAACAGCAACTTCAACGCCCGCGCCGACCGCTACGCCGATGTCCATATCTACACCTTCCCCCACGCCCACAGCGACAGCCACGCCTACACACACCCCCACCTCTACCCCCACCGTCACCCCCAGCCTGACGCCCACTGCGCCCCGTACCCGCACGCCTACTGCGACGGCTACGCCCACTGTCACCCCCACATTACTCCCCACGCCTACGGAAACGGTGGCGCCCTTACCGCCCACCAACCCATCGCCGGTACCCACCAACCCGCCACCGCCAGCGCAACCTACGAACCTGCCGCCACCCCCGTAATCGTGAGGAGACATCAGTGCTAACGCGCGCTCTGCAAGCACGAAAATGGCTGTCACAGAGGACGCAGAGAACACAGAGTTGTTTCCCCTATCGCTGTGAACGCTGTGTTCTCAGTGGCGATTTTCGAAGAAGAACCAGTCTTTCTTTACATCTTCGGTCTTTTGCATACGCCAGACTTTCAACGATATTGTCGGGAGGTACTTTATGCTGCGAAATTATCGTTTACGATTGGTCTTGTTGATCATACTGTTGGTATCCGTGCTGACCAAACCAGTGTTGAGCGCGCCAGGGCCATTTGGCAAGCTAACCCCGGAAAATGGCGCGACGGGTCAACCCTTGTTTCCTGCTTTTTCGTGGGAAGAAAGCGCGGGCGCAGTCAGCTACGAGTACTGCTACGATACGATTGACAACGATCAATGTGACAAGGCGTGGATTCCCGTTGAGACGGTGTTCTTGCCGCCGAGCGATCTGACATACAACACGACCTACTACTGGCAAGTGCGGGCAATTGATGCCGAGAACGTGAGAACCGACGCCGATGGCGGCGACTGGTGGTCATTCACGACCCAGAATCCGGCGCTGGCGGTGGACAAAGCCCTGACGAGCCAGAGCGCGACGCCAATCGCGTCAGGTACTATGCTGACCTACACGGTCACAGCGACCAACGCGGGGAACATAACCCAGCACACCGTCGGCGTGAGCGACCCGCTGCTCACGCCGAACACGCGAACCTGCCCGACTGTGGGGCCGGGCGGCGCCTGCGTCCTGGTGGGCCGCTACACCGTCACCCAGGCGGACGTGGACGCCGGGCAGATCGTCAACACCGGCAGCGCGAGGAGTGACGAGGTCACGGTCGCCGTGACGGACACCGTCGCCACGCCGATCCCGCAGCACCCGGCGCTGGCGGTGGACAAGATCCTCACAAGCCAGAGCGCGACGCCAATCGCGTCAGGTACTATGCTGACCTACACGGTCACAGCGACCAACGCGGGGAACATAACCCAGCACACCGTCGGCGTGAGCGACCCGCTGCTCACGCCGAACACGCGAACCTGCCCGACTGTGGGGCCGGGCGGCGCCTGCGTCCTGGTGGGCCGCTACACCGTCACCCAGGCGGACGTGGACGCCGGGCAGATCGTCAACACCGGCAGCGCGAGGAGTGACGAGGTCACGGTCGCCGTGACGGACACCGTCGCCACGCCGATCCCGCAGCACCCGGCGCTGGCGGTGGACAAGATCCTCACAAGCCAGAGCGCGACGCCGATTGCGCGGGGCACGGTGCTCACCTACACGATCACGGCGTCCAACGCGGGGAACGTGACCCTTTCCAATGTGAATATCAGCGACCCCATGCTCACACCTGCCAGTAAAGGCTGTAGTGTTATGGCTGTGGGAGTAAATTGCGTTCTTGCTGGCGCCTACGTGGTGCAGGAATCAGACTTTATGGTGGGCAAGATCGTCAACACGGCAAGGGTCACTGCCGCCGCCCCCAACGGCGACCCGCTAGACCCCGTGACCGACACGGTCACTATCCTGCTCGTCGCGGCGCCGCCGGTGGCTAACCCGGATCAGTCGTCGGGCAATCCAATCGGCCAGGTCGTGACAGTGGACGTGCTGACCAATGACGTGAGGGGCGATCTGCCCCTTGATCCGACCTCGGTGGTGATCGTCAACCCACCCGCAGGCAGCACGCTAAGTCCAGACGGCAAGCTGCTGATCGTGCCCCAGCAAGGCTACTGGACGGTGAACCCGACGACCGGCGCAATCACCTTCACACCGCTAACAGGCTTTACCGGCAACCCGACACCCATCGCCTACACAGTGGCCGACGTCCGGAGCCACACCTCCAACGCCGCCACGGTGACGGTGCTTTACACTGACCCGCCGGTTGCAGTGGACGACGTGCTGCTCGGCAACCCGGTCGGTCAGCCGGTCACAATGAATGTGGTGGATAACGACACAGCGGCTGAGGGCCGGACCATTGACCCCACCTCGGTGGTGATAGTAGGCGCGCCCGGCGACGGGAAGACTCTCGTGGCGGCGGGTGAAGGCGTGTGGACCGTCAATCCAAATACCGGGGCGATCACGTTCACGCCAGAAACAGGGTTTAAGGGCAACCCAACGCCGATCGCGTACACGGTGAAAGATGACCAGGGGAACATCTCCAACCAGGCTACCGTCATCGTTACCTATACGAACAACCCGCTGGCCAGGAACGACGTGTCAGCGGGCAACCCGATCGGCAGCGTGGTGACGGTGGCGGTGCTGAATAACGACGTCATGGCGCCGGGCCGGACGCCCAATCCGGCGTCGGTGCAGATCACCGGTACAGCGAACCCGGGTGCGAGCCTGGTGGTGACGGGGCAAGGCGTCTGGTCGGTATACACCGTCACCGGCGTGATCACTTTCACGCCGGAAGCGAGCCTGGTGGGCAACCCAACGCCCATCGCCTATACGATGAAGGACGATCAAGGCAACATCTCCAACGCGGCCACGGTGACAGTCACCTACACCGCGCCGCCGACGGCGAAAGACGACGCAAGCCCGGGCAACCCGATTGGGTCCACGGTGACAGTGGCGGTGCTGCTCAACGACTCGGCAGCGCCAGGCCGGACGCTGAACCCGGCGTCGGTGCAGATCACCGGTACAGCGAACCCGGGTGCGAGCCTGGTGGTGACGGGGCAAGGCGTCTGGTCGGTATACACCGTCACCGGCGTGATCACTTTCACGCCGGAAGCGAGCCTGGTGGGCAACCCAACGCCCATCGCCTATACGATGAAGGACGATCAAGGCAACATCTCCAACGCGGCCACGGTGACAGTCACCTACACCGCGCCGCCGACGGCGAAAGACGACGCAAGCCCGGGCAACCCGATTGGGTCCACGGTGACAGTGGCGGTGCTGCTCAATGACTCGGCAGCGCCAGGCCGGACGCTGAACCCGGCGTCGGTGCAGATCAGCGGGACGACGAACCCGGGCGCGAGCCTGGTGGTGACGGGGCAGGGCGTCTGGTCGGTATACACAGTCACCGGCGCGATCACCTTCACGCCAGAAGCGAGCCTGGTGGGCAATCCAACACCCATCGCCTATACGATGGCCGACGACCAGGGGAACGTATCCAACGCGGCCACGGTGACAGTCACCTACGTCGAACCAGACGCGCAATTCTTCGTTTACCTGCCACTGACGGTACGGGACTGGCCGCCCATCCCTGCAAAACCCGTGTTGAATGTCATCAACAATCCTGATGGCTACGGTGAATACACGGTCAGTTGGAGTAGCGCAAAGCACGCTACGTCATATATCTTACAAGAAGCCAAAACTAGCAACTTTAGCGATGCCGTCCAGGTCTATTCCGACACAAATACCAGCGTATTGCTCAGCGATAGAGGTCCCACGCGCTACTACTACCGCGTCCTGGCGCGCAACGTCTATGGCGATAGTAGCTGGTCGAATGTGCAGGCGGTGGACGTGTTGTGGGAAAAAGAGCCTAACGACGAAGCGCTGAACCAGGCCAACGGCCCGCTCGTCTCGGGTCTTACCTACTACGGTCGCTTCTCCAGTGGTGCAGACAGACAGGACTATTTCTTCATCTATCTGCAAAGCGCCCAGAGTGTGGAACTCTGGCTCAGCAACATCGCGGCGGGGCAGGATTATGACCTCACGCTGCGCAATACCGCCCTGCAAGTGGTAGGATACTCCGGTGAACCAGGTGACGCCAACGAGCACATCCGGACCACCACACTGCCAGCCGGACGCTACTACATCCAGGTCTACAACCGCAGCGGAAGCAGCAGCACCCAGGCGTATTATCTACGGGTGGCCTACCCAGCCGTGGGATTCGCCAGCGCGGATCCATATCCTCCCACTGCGACCCTCCAATAGCCTGCCGGAGCCGTAAAGTAACGAGCGCAGCGCCCCAGGGATGGGGCGCTGCGCAAAAAACAACTTCGCTTTGTCGAGTGAGGACAAATGATAAGAACGCTCCCTGCCTTCGATGATGTCATTGACGCCGCCAGCCGCATCCAGCCCTATATCCATCGCACGCCAGTTTTGACCTGCAGAACGCTGAACAAACTGGCTGGCGCGGAGATATTCCTGAAAGCCGAAAACTTCCAAAAAGTTGGGGCCTTCAAAGCCAGAGGGGCCTGCAATGCCGTTTTTGCGCTCGCGGCGGATGAAGCGCAGCGCGGGGTGGCGACGCACTCATCGGGGAATCACGCGCAAGCCATCGCATACGCGGCAGGGTTGCGCGGGATACCCGCCATCGTGGTGATGCCAGAGGATGCGCCGCCCGTCAAAGTGGCCGCGGTCAGAGACTACGGCGCCGAAATTGTGTGGGCCGGTGCCACGCCCCTGGACAGGGAACGAACGCTGGAAGCTGTGCTCGAACAGACCGGGGCCGTTTTCATCCATCCATCCAACAACTTTCACGTGATTGCCGGACAAGGCACAGCCGCACTGGAACTTCTCCAGGATGTCCCCGATCTGGATATCGTGATGACGCCAGTGGGCGGCGGCGGATTGCTGGCGGGAACGACATTGTCAGTAAAGGCCCTCTCGCCACGCGCGCGGATTATTGGCGCCGAACCTGAGACAGTGGATGATGCCGCGCGTTCTTTGCGGGACGGCTGCATCTACCCACCGACGAATGAGCACACCATCGCCGACGGGTTGCGCACTTTCCTCGGCGACGTGAACTTCCCCATCATCCGGGAGCATGTCAGCGCCATCGTCACCGTCAGCGAAGCAGGGATTATCGCGGCGATGCGTTTGATCTGGGAACGGCTGAAAATCATCATCGAGCCGTCGGCGGCGGTGCCGGTGGCGGCGGTGTTTGAGCACCCCGACGTTTTCCGGGAGCAACGTGTCGGCGTGATTCTCTCCGGCGGCAATGTTGACGTGACGCGCCTGCCGTGGTAGGATGGAGGATTCAAAACGCTCGAAGCCTCGTTCATGGGGCGGCTTTGGTGATCTCTGGCTCACCGGTTCGCCGGACGAGGGCGGCGAGCGAGATGGATAAAATACGGACTGGCGTTGTTTTCATATTTAACTTATAATGAAAGTAATTTTCTAACCCCCAAGGTATGTCAAACTCTCTGTGGTTAAGGAATAACATTATTGGAAAAAGCATACATACATAAAAGAGGAGGCATAGTCATGACTATACAATTGGTACAAAACGTATGGCGAAAAAGCTTGCTGGTATTGGTCAATCTCGCCCTGCTGGCAGGGTTGATATGGAACGCGCTACCGGCTACCCCGGCGGTGGCGGCTTCGACGGGGTATGTGCAGGAGGTTGACACAGGCGGCTGGCACACCTGCGCGCTGACTTCCGAAGGCCGAGTGAAATGTTGGGGCAGCAATACTAACGGAGAATTAGGGGATGACAAGGTCAGTGGAAACAGCAGCGCTGTACCGGTAGATGTGTGCGCCGATGCCACCTGTGCAACATCGTTGAATAATGTGGACGCGATTGCCACGGGCCGCTATCACTCCTGCGCGTTGTTAGGCACAGGCAAGGTCAAGTGCTGGGGATACAATGGCGACGGTCAACTGGGCGACAATTCTACAACCCAAAGCAACACCCCGGTCTACGTATGCGCGGATGCAAGTTGCACAACAGACTTGACAGACGTTATTGCAATTACGGCCGGCGACAATCACACATGCGCCTTGATTAGTGGCGGCGGGGTCAAATGTTGGGGGAATAACGACGCCGGTCAGCTAGGCGATAACAATGCTCCTAATGATAGCCCCGCCCCCATTGATGTATGTGCGGATACAGGCTGCGCCAACGCGCTCAGTGGGATAAGTGCTGTAGCGGGAGGTTACCAACACACCTGTGCGGTGACGACAGCCGCTAATGCAATGTGCTGGGGCGCTGATGGCGGCGGGCAACTGGGCAACGGCGCTCCGTATACAGACAGTGGTTTACCCGTGTATGTCCGTACCAGTAACTCAGACGCCAATCCGCTGAGCAATGTGAGTGCGATCGGCCTGGGCGCTTACCATTCCTGCGCAGTATTAACTGGCGGCGGCATTAAGTGCTGGGGATTTAACAACAGTGGGCAGTTGGGGGACAAATCATCCACCAATCGTCCGTCCCCTGTGGATGTCCACACCAGTGCTGGAGATGCCACACCCTTAAGCGGTGTAAGCGCAGTCAACGGAGGCTATGAACATACCTGTGCACTCATGACAAACGGCAGCATCAAGTGTTGGGGCGCTAACAGCCTGGGCCAGCTCGGTGATGACAACGCCCCGAATAATAGTGATACGCCTGTAGATGTAAGTGGATTGGCGGGGACAGCCAATACAGCGAGCGCAGCAGTATACCATAGCTGTGCGCTGCTGAATGATGGTCGCGTTAAGTGCTGGGGATTTAATGGCGATGGGCAACTCGGCGACGGCACTAATACGCAACGCAACACACCGGTGAACCAATTGTGGATGACCACCTACGTGACCACTGGAGCAATAAACAATGGCATGTGTAGCGGCAACGGTCCCTGCTATGCCTCTCCCACCACGGCGCTCAATTTCACTGTCGGCAATGTCACGTATAGCGGAACAGTTAACGTGCGAAGTGGCACGTACAACGAGTCGCTCACCCTGGACAAAAACGCGACCGTCATCTTCGAGGCTAACGCGACGCTCAACGGCGACCTGACCCAGTCCGATGGGACGCTGACCATCGGTAATGGCTTCGCTCTGAACGGCGCACTCAGCCAAACCGGCGGAACGATGACCATCGGTACGGGCTTCAGCCTGAGTGGCAATCTCAGCCAAAACGGTGGAATGTTAACCATCGCCGACAACGCCGCGTTGGGCGGCAGCCTGACGCAGGCCAGTGGGACGCTGCAAATCGGCGACAACGCTACGCTAGGCAGTGACCTCGATCAGTCCGATGGGACGCTGACTGTTGGCACTGGCTTCGGTCTGGGCGGCAATCTCAGCCAAACCGGCGGGGCGCTGACCATTGGCAGCGGCGCAACCCTGGGCAGCAGCCTGACGCAAAACAACGGGACGCTGGCTCTCGGCAACAACATAGCACTAAGCGGCGCCCTCAACCAATCGGGTGGAACGCTAGGGATTGGTGACGGTGCCACGCTAGGCGGCAACCTGACGCAAAGCTATGGGACGATAACCATCGGTGCAGACACAATTCTGAGCGGCACCCTCAATCAATCCGATGGCACCATCAATGCGCCTACCGGGACGTTCTCCATCACGGGTGACTTGACACGCACAGGCGGATTGTTCAATCATAACGATGGCACAATCGTTTTCAACGGCACCGGGACACAAACCTTGACCGGCTACACGATATTCAACAACCTGACCATCAATTACGGTAATCTCCTGGTGCTCGCCACCCAACCGGCGATACTCGGCACATTCACCAACAACGGCGGAGTGCAGGAGACCAAAAACGTTGGAGGCGCTACGCTCTTTCTCGACCTCTGGGGGAACGAACAAAAGTATTGGGGCGTGTGGATCACCCCCGTAAGCGGCAGTATGGGGGATACCACGGTCACCATTCGCGGCAACCAGAACTGTACCACCCAGGCAAGCGACCCTATCGTCCGGCGTTGCTTCGAGATCGTGCCCACAACCCCGACAACCGCCACCCTGAACTTCCACTATAGCGAAGCAGAACGCAATGGGCAAGCGAACGCGACGATGCTGGTCTACCACTGGAACGCGACCAATCACGTGTGGGAGCAAGAAACGGGGATATACACGGTAGGCGGAACAGGAGACGGACAATTTGTACAAGTCACCGATGTCTCCAGGTACTCGAAGTTCGTGCTGAGCAGCAGTTTATCAGCCCCCACCGCCATCAAACTAAACACGCTCACCGCCGTGGGCGGCGGCTGGGGATTCAGCGTGCTGCTTGGCTTCATTGCCGCGTTCGCGCTTACGCGGCGCAAGCGATAAATCTGTTGACACAGAAGAACCGGGGCTTTTTGCCCCGGTTTTTTTATTGGCCTGCGCTAACCTTACGAAGGTCAAAAAAATGCTGTAAGGTTAGGATCAAGCTAACCTGATGCAAACTTCGATCTATAGATTCCCTCGGCGAGAACCTCGGCAAGACGCGCCAACTCCGGCGGTTTTTGCAGCCACGCCACGACGCCAACGGCTTGCAAGGCTTCACGTTCGTCGGTCAACGGATGCCCGGTCATCACCACTACCCGTAATGCCGGGGCCTGTTGGTGCAATGCCTGCGCGAGCGCCTTGCCGCCCATCTCCGCCATCACCAGGTCGGTCAGCACCAACGCGATCTCTGCGCGGTGCGCGGCGAAGACTTCTAGCGCGACCCGCCCGTTGACCGCCTCCAGAACGCGGTAGTTGAGCAGTTCCAGGCTGGCGACGATGGCAGCACGCGCCGCCGCATTATCTTCCACCACCAGGATCGTCTCGCCGCAGCCCATCGGCAAATCATCAAAAACGACGGCCGGCGGCGCTTCCGGCAACGCCAACGCGGGCAGATAGAGGGTGAAGGTTGTTCCCACGCCCAATTGCGTCTTGACGTCAATGTAGCCATCATGGCTGGATACAATCCCGTACACCTGCGACAATCCCAAACCGGTCCCCTTGCCCGGCGGCTTGGTAGTGAAGAAAGGATCGTAGATGTAGGGCAGAACGTCATCAGGAATGCCCATGCCGGTGTCCGTTACCGCTATTTCAACCCAATCGCCCGGCGACATATCGGGCAACGGAGCCTGTTTCGCTTTCGAGAAGTGCAGCCGCGCGAGTTCGATGGAAAGTTTACCGCCCTCCGGCATCGCGTCCCGCGCGTTCACGACCAGGTTCATAAACACCTGCTGCATCCGCGTCGGATCAATGTTGACCGTATAGGCATCCGCGCCGTAAGTGAAGGCGACCTGGATGCTCTCTGGCAGTGTGCGCTCCCACAGTTTGACTTGCTCTTTGAGCAAGGGAACTAAATCCAAAGGCAGCCGCTCCAACACGGTGCTGCGGCTAAAGTCCAGGATTTGGTTGATGAGATCAGCGGCGCGATGCGCCTGATCGGTGATGATTTTGAGACGATCCCGCAGTTGGGGATTAAGATCTGGCGTGCGCAGCGACATCTGGCTGTACAGCACAATGCCGGCAAGGATGTTATTGAAATCGTGGGCGATGCCGGCAGCCAGTTGGCCGACCGTCGCCAGCCGATCCTGGCGTTGCACCGTCTCACGGAAGGCATATTCCTCAGTCACGTCGCGGATCACCAGCACCCACCCCCCCATCATCGGCCCGGTCTCAATGGCGCGCGCTGTGACCTGGAAGTGCTGACGTTTGACGCTCACGTCGTGCCACAAGCCACGGGGCGGTGGGCTGAGCAGTTCGGCGATGGGACGTTCGCCAAGCTGCGTCAGTATTCGCGCAGGTTCCCAGACGGGTGTGGAGGTCAAAACTGGCAGATAGGTGAGGGCAGAAGGGTTGCACAACAGCACACGCAGTTCAGCATCCAACAGCAGCACGCCTTCGGGAACTGTGTCCATGATTTGCTGCATCTGCCGGGTCTGCTCCTGCACCTGGCGCAGCAGACGCTCGCGGTCTTGCTCGGCGCGCTTGCGCTCGGTGATGTCCAGGGCGGTGAACGTGACCCCGGCGGCAAGATCGGTCGGGTCAAGCGGCGTCGAACTGAGCCACATATCCAGAATCTGGCCGTCTTTGTGTCGCCAGCGCGTTTCGACAGTACCAGTCCCGTATTCGCGTATCTGCCGGTACTTCTCCCGCCCTACATACTCGAAGTCTTCGTCGGTCAGGTACAATATACGCGCGCTTTGACCGACCAGCTCGTCTTGTGTATACCCCGTCATCTCACAGATACGGTCATTCACTTGCAGAATCACGCGATTGGCGACCAGACCAATGCCGATGGAGGCGGCCCGAAAAATGCTGCGTAATGTCGCGGCGCTGCGGCGCAGCGCCGCTTCGGCCTGCTGGCGTTCTTCTTCAGCGCGCAACCGCTCAGTGATATCCCGCACGGTTGAGAAGATCGCCGGTTTGCCTTTGTACGTCGCCAGGCGTGCGTGAACTTCGACCGGGAGACGCCGCCCATCGCGCGTCACATGCGTCTGAGAAAACAACACATCCCGGCCGGCGCGGAGATCGCGCATGACCGCTGGCATGTCCGTCCCGGAATCGGGCGCGTCAACCTGAGATACATGCATCTGCAAGAGTTCCGCGCGCGTGTAGCCCAACATACGACATGCGACTTCATTGACCTCAAAGATGGCACCGGGCAGACCGTCAGCGTTCACGTAATGGCCATAAATCGCGTCCGTTGTTGCATCCGCCAGGCCGCGGTAGCGGGCCTCGCTTTCGCGCAACGCCTCTTCAGCGCGCCGGTGGGCAAGCGCGGTAGCCAAACTGTCGGCCAGTCGTTCCAGCAAGGCCACAGTCTGACGGTCAAAACGGCCCGGACGCCGGTCATTGAGTTGCAGCAACCCCAAAATCTCAGTGCCCACGCGCAGGGGAATCAACGCAGTGGATTGATAGCCTCCAGCATGGCAACGGTTGCGCGCGCGCCCCTGGCGATCAGCCGCACTGTTCGCAGCCAATAACGTGGCGGTGGTGGTGGCCCAAAAGCTGCCATGCTCGGTAAAGAACGGCAAGGCCGGATTGAAACGCCCGCACAGGATGTCGCCACACATACACTCCAAGACTGGATGGCCCTCACTGTCACGCAGTAATTGACCCTGCTGATTAAACGCGCACAGTGAACTTTCAACCTGCACAAACTCAGGCGGGAATCCTCGCGTCTCGTAGTAGGGGAAATCATCACCCTGACTGAGGCGTATACCCACAGCCTCGTAATCCAACTCGCGCCGCAGTAAATCCAGGACGGCGCACGCGAGGTCGTGCAAATCATTCTGCTCATTGATCAACTGCAATAGCGCGATGGTTAACTCACGCTCCAATTCCATACGCTTCCGCTCGGTGATGTCGCGGCCAATGCCCACCAAACCGACGACCTGGCCCGCTGAGTCTTTGAGCGGCAGTTTCGAGCTAAGCAGCCAGACGCACCGCCCATCACGGTTGCAGAGGAATTCCTCATGGTTAAGCTGAGATTGCCCCGTGCTGAAGACTTGTTGATCTTTGACGTTGAAGTGCGCCGCCACTTCAAACGGGAAAATGTCGAAATCGGTTTTGCCGAGCGCTTCTTCTTCTGTCGCCAGGCCCATATTGTCCAAATCCGCCCGGTTCGCCAATGTTTTACGCCCTTGCAGGTCTTTCACGTAGATCGCGTCGGGAAGGTGATCCACCACAGCGCGCAGCAGCCGGCGCTCTTGCAACAGAGCCTCTTCAGCGCGCTGGCGGGCCGTGATGTCGGAGGCCATGACGAAGACTTTACCCCATGTCTCCTCGTAACCGGAGACGAGTGTGGCCTGGCACAGCGTGTTCACCAATTCGCCGTTAAATTTGCGTCCGACGATCTCGCTTTCAAAGCGCTTCTGCCAGCGATAGAAAGCGAGCAATTGTTCGGCAAAAACAGTCAAGGATTGGTCAACAAACAGCTTATCCAGGCCCTGCTGCAAGGAAGCTTTATCCTGCGCGCCGAACAGATCAACCGAAGCCGGGTTGACATTCACGATCTTGACGAGAGATGCGCAATGCCGCACCACATCCAGATGGGTATGCAAGTAATGCGCCAGGTCTTCTACCCCCGCCGCGCACAGCTCATCCAGATAAGCTTTGACCGCGCTAAAGTCTTCCTCCCACACCGAGAAAGGCGCGTCCTCGAAGAGACCGCGATAACTGGCCTCACGCTCGGCCAGCCTCTCCTCAACGTTGTGCCGGTATAGCGCAACCTCGACGGCGCTGCGTACCTCACGCGCTTGAACGGGCTTGAGCAGGTAGCCAGAAGGGGCAACAATGCCAGCGTGTTGCAAGAGCAGCGCATCATCGGTGCCAGCAAGAAAGAGAACCGGGATATCAAGACCCGCGCGCAGTTTTTCCGCGACTTGCAGGCTATCCAACGCACTACCAGGCGCGACATCCACCACAATAACGTCCGGCGCAGCTCCCCATGTGGATTGTCCCGCCAGCGCCTCGGCCATCGTCGCAACGCCCGCCATCTGGTAATCGGCAGCCCGCAGCCTCTCGGCGATCTCGCGGGTCGCCGCGTATTCATTCCCAATGACTAGCAGGCGGGATTTCTTCATGGATCACCGTCCTTTCACCCATCCGAGCGCTGAAACTCATGGCTTGAATGTCGAGTGTGACATAATATACTTATGCTACTCCAAACTCAGACTTCGGCAAGTGAAAGTCAACCTACATGTCAGATTGCCTTGCCATCCCGTCAGGATGACGTACACTGAGAAGTTGTAAGTACGATCGTAACCACAATGAGGTGATGGATGACCAACAACATGGAAGCACTGATCAAACAACGCGTCGCCGCGTATTTTATTTCAGGCGACAACAATTGCGCGATGACCGTCCTGCGCGTCCTCGCCGAGGTTTTCGACACGCCGGTAGCTCAGCCGGTCATTGATGCAGCGCAGTGTATGCCGGGCGCGGGCGGCGTGGAGCACCTGTGTGGGCTGGTTTCCGGCGTCCTGATGTTCGTCGGCGTATGGGGCGGGCAACAAGGGCTGCACCGTCAAAAGCTGCGCCCACTGACCGTCAATCTCAGCCAGGCCATCCAGGAACGTTTCGGCAGCCTGATGTGCCGCGATTTACGTCCGGCGGAAGGGTGCGGTCCGTTGGCGGTCGCTTTCCTCACCTTCGTCATCCCGTACCTGGAAAGTCGTTTGAACGTTTGAACGTTTGAACGTTCCAACGTTCAAACGCCCATATACTGCTGCAAAATGGCCTCGGCGGCGGCGCGCACGCGGGCGATCAACTCCGGGGGTTCAAGCACTTTCACGGCTTCGCCATAACTAAGCGCCCAGCCCGTGGCCCATTCCAACGTGGAAGCGCCGAACCGCGCCGTGACTGAACCGTCGTCATGCTCGGTTAGCTCCATCCAATGGCTGTACCGCTCGCGGATGTGCGGGGCAACGTTAGCCGCGATGTCTACAACGACGGTGTAGTTTTGCTCAAAACTCAACGTTTGGGTGATATAGTCACGCGCCGAAAAATCGCGCGGAATCGTAAAGGGTATCTTCAGCGGTGTCACGCGCTGAATACGGTCCACGCGGAACGTGCGCATGGCCTGGCGCAGACGGCAAAATCCGACCAGGTACCACAGCCCACCGTGGAAGGTCAGCGCGTAAGGCTCGATATCGCGGGAGGTTTCCTCGAGGGCGAAGCTCTGGTAGATGAGGCGCACACCACAGCGGTGCATAATGCACTCGCGCAGCGTGTGGATGATCGGCTCCCAGGGGCGATAATCCCGCGCCGCCAGCCCGCTGATGACCAGGCTTTGCCGCGCGCTCGCTACCTCGTGGCGCAGGTCGTCGGGGAGCACGTTATCGAGCTTGGCCGTGACCGCCGTGACCGCGTCCTTGTACGTCTGCCCCCACACCTCGCCGACCAGATTAGCGCCCATATAGAGCACAGTGGCCTCTTCCGCCGTAAAAATCAACGGCGGCAGTTTGTAGCCGCGCACCAGCGCAAATCCACCGTAGGGGCCGCGTTCAGAATAGAGCGGGATGCCTAACTCTTCCAGCATCCCTATATAGCGGTGGACGGTGCGCTCGGAGACTCCCAACTCGTCAGCGAGATCCGACGCCTTCCAGGTGGGGCGGGATTGCATCAGCAAAATCATCGAAAGTAAGCGCGTTGCAACGTTGCTCATGGCCTGACAGATTCCATATCGTCTTGGGAACATCTCTATGGTAGCGCGTCAATGCGAATTCGTCAAATGTCATGATGAGCAATACAACATAGTGTAGTGTATGGCGGGTGCGATGGACATCCAAAGCTGATAAGGATTAAAAAATATTACACATCTCATTCAAATAATTTAAGGTATATATTGACATTTTTACGAATCGGTTTAAGATATTTACATTCAGTCTGATACTTTCTGGAGAAACCGAACATGAAAACAAACGCTACGCAACCTACTGGCATGACCGCTTTTACGATCGTCTGGATCGGCCAGGTCCTTTCCCTGCTCGGCACCGCTGTCGGCCAATACGGGCTGACGTTGTGGGCCTTCGACGCCAGCGGCGGGCAGGCGACACCGCTTACGCTCATCGGCTTCTTCTTCATCGCGCCGATGATCGCCTTTGCGCCAGTCGTGGGCGTGCTGGTGGATCGCGCCAACCGCAAGCTGATGATGATGCTCAGCGACCTGGCCGCGGCTGTGAACACGCTCATCATCCTCATCCTGTATCTGAGCGGCCATCTGCAAGTGTGGCATCTCTACATCACCGCCTTTATCGGCGGGACGTTCCAGGGCTTTCAATGGCCGGCTTACTCCGCCGCCATCAGCACAATGCTGGACAAAAAGCACTACACGCGCGCCAACGCCATGCTGGAAACCGCCGGTTCCGCATCCGGCATCCTCGCGCCGGTGATCGCGGGCGCGCTCATCGGCCCGTTGGGGATGATGATCCGCAACACCTTTGACCCCGCGTTTGTCGCCAACCTGGGCAGCAAACCCGGTATGCTCGGCCTGCTGATCATTGACTTACTCAGCGCCTCGTTCGCCATCAGCAGCCTGCTTTTTGTCCACATTCCGCAGCCCGAACGTACTGAGACAGGCGAACAGGCGCGCGGCAATTTCCTCCACGAGGCGGCCTTCGGCTTCAAATACATCTTCAAACAGCCCAGTCTGCTCGGCCTGCAGATCGTCTTTTTGATCGGCAACTTCTTCAGCAACATCGGCTTTGCCATCTACGCGCCGATGATTCTGGCGCGCACGAACAGCAACGAACTGGTCTTCAGCAGCGTGCAGAGCGCAGCGGCCATCGGCGGAGTCGTCGGCGGATTGGCGATTGGCGCATGGGGCGGCTTCAAGCGCCGCGTCCACGGCGTCTTGATCGGTTGGGCCTTGAGCGGCGCCGGCATGGTCGCCGCCGGACTCTCGCAAGCGCTGCCCGGCTGGCTCGTCGCGGGGTTCTTCACCTCGATGCTCGTGCCGCTCATCAACGGCTCGAATCAGGCAATCTGGCAGGCGAAAGTGCCGCCCGACATCCAGGGGCGCGTCTTCGCCAGCCGCAGATTGATTGCGTGGCTCATCAGCCCGCTCAGCCAGTTGATCGCCGGGCCGCTGGCCGACCGGGCCTTCGAACCGGCGATGCAAAAAGGCGGCGCACTGGCCCCCATCTTTGGCTGGGCCGCCGGCGTCGGCTCGGGGGCCGGTATGGGATTGCAATTTGCGCTCGCTGGATTCCTCGCCCTCCTCGCGGGCCTGGGGGGATATTTCTTCTCCGTCATCCGCAACGCCGAAGACTTGCTGCCCGACCACGATGTTGCCCCCGCCGCAGCAGCGCCCGAACCCGTCGCCGCCGATTGACGGCGGCAACATCACAGTTACAATACGCTAAACAAAAACCCTTCGAGCGCAAACTCGAAGGGTTTACTGTCACTAAAGAAATCAACAGAACTCGACGGAAATAACGTTCAAACGTTCCAACGTTCAAACGATGTTCGAGGAGGCCAGAATGTATCAACCGGAAATCGGGGTGTCTACGGCGGCGTTTTACCCCACCTATCTAACCGAGGATGCGCTCACCGCCGCCGGTGAACTCGGCTTCCCGGTTGCGGAAGTCTTTCTGCAAACGCGAGAAGAATACACGCCGGCCTTTGGCAGAACACTCGACGAACGCCGCCGCGCCTTCGGGGTGCGCGTCCACTCGCTGCATCTGCACAACGACTTCTTCGAACTATGGTCGCCTTATCCGCGGATGTTAACCGAGGCGCGTGAACGATTCCTGCACACATTGGAGATCGCCAACCTTCTGGGAGTGCAAGGGTTGACGTGGCACGGCATCCGCTTTGGCTTCAAAAATCCGGCGTTCGTCGCGCGTTTTTTGGATGGCGCGACCTGGGCCGCTGAACAAGCCTGCGCTGTGGGAGTGACGTTGTGCCTCGAAAACGTGAGTTGGTGCTATGTGCGCACGCCGGAACAGATCCGCACCCTTCACGAACACCATGTCCCGGTCGGCTTCACCTTCGACAGCTTCCAGGCTGGCGAAACGCCAATGGACCCCGTCACCCTGATCTACGCAATGAACAGTCGCCTGAAAACAGTGCATCTCGCCGACTACGCTCCCGCCGGCCCGCGCCACCTGCCGCTCGGCGCAGGCATACTTGACTGGCGCGCCATCCTGCACGCGCTGGACGCCGTCGGCTACGATGGGCCGCTCATCATTGAGCTGGCCGGCGTCGAGAACGTCGAAACGCTGCGGGCGTCGCGGACGTTCATCGAACAGCAGATCGCCCGCTACAACAACGGCGTCTAGCGATCCGCCTCAGGGACATAACCGGCTGCTGTCCATGCATTCATACCGCCGGTCATGTTGTGGACGTTAGTGAACCCTGCCTTCTGCAAAATTTGCACCGCCTGGCCGCTACGGTTGCCGCTGCGGCAGACCATCACCACGGGCTTATCTGTGGGGACTTCATCCGTGCGTTTCGCCAGTTCACCCAACGGGATCAACGTCGCGCCAGGAATGCGGCCTACGGCGTATTCCTCCGGTTCCCGCACATCAATGATGACGATCGCCCCGGTCGCGCGTAGCTCTTCCACCATTTTCGGCGTCACATCCGCCGGAAGCGTTAGCGGCGTGGCTGTAGGTTGTGCGGCGGCTGGCGGCGCCGTCGGTGTAGGCGTGGCGCAGCCCACGAGCAGCGAACTCAGCACGAACAACAACGCAATGTAATGTTTGACACGCATAAAAGAACCTCCTTCATCCCATCGGTTATCAAGATTTACACAATAAAGTATATGATATTATACTTTATTCAGGGAAATTCACAACTCAAAACCTGGCATCAGCGTGCATCATAACAGAACCGCCGGAGTTTGTCCAGACTCCGGCGGTTCAAGCAACAGTTTCAAGTGATTTAGCTGCCCATCAGCTTGGTCAGCCCGCGCACAACCGAGCCTTCGTCTACTGACTTGCCGCTGCCTCCGCTAACGTGCGGTGCAGATTGCAAAACGCGATCCGCCAGGCGTGAGAAGGGCAGCGATTGAATCCACACGCGCCCCGTCCCCTGCAATGTCGCCAGGAAGAGGCCCTCGCCGCCGAAGATCATGGACTTGAGGTTGCCCGCACGCTCGATGTTGTAGCTAATCTGGCTCTCGAACGCGACGATACAGCCGGTGTCAATCAAAATTTTGTCGTTCTCCAGACGCTTCTCCACAATCGTGCCGCCGGCGTGGATGAAAACCATCCCATCGCCGCGCAGCTTTTGCAGGATGAAACCCTCGCCGCCGAACAGGCCCACGCCGATCTTTTTGTTGAAGGCGATGCTGATCTCCGTCCCCATCGCCGCGCAGAGGAACGAATCTTTCTGGCAAATCAACTCGCCGTGAACTTCATCCAAATCAATAGGGATAATCTTGCCCGGATACGGCGCGCCGAAGGCGATATGCCGCTTGCCCTCGTAGACGCTGGTGAAGTGCGTCATAAAGAGCGACTCGCCAGTGATCACGCGCTTGCCCACGTCCAGCACCTTGTCAAAGAAACCGGAGCTAGGCTTGGAGCCGTCGCCCATCTTCGACTCGAAGGTGATGCCGCTTTCCATATAGACCATCGCCCCAGCCTCGGCGATCACCGTTTCGCCGCGATCCAGTTCGATTTCGACGAATTGCAGGTCGTCGCCGTAAATCTGGTAATCAATCTCGTGACTCTTCATTTACATTGCCCTCCTTTCGAGATAGTTTCAGGTTAAAGGTTGGAGGTTCGCGTTTTATCGTGAACCCAACACAAATTTATGTACGCAAAGCATCTGCCCAAGTTGCGTGCCGGCGATGCGTAGCGCCGACTTATGAAGTTTTACAAATTAGTTCGGTAATGGGTAAATCGCGGTTTTCCCGACTGAAGTCGGTGTGTACGTATGCACGCCGGCCTCAGCCGGTTTTCCCCGGTATAACGATTACCAGATTATTTTCTTAACTCTCATCAATCAGCCTTCCAAGGCAAAGCGCCGGATTGTGATCCGGTGCAAGCGTTTGACGAAAACACGAGCACGGCGCTAGGTACGTTTGCGGACGCGCGGGCCTTGCGGCGTGTCTTCAATCTCGTAGCCGGCGGCGGTCACTTGGGCGCGCAGGGCGTCGGCGTCCTTCCAGCGCTTCTCCTTGCGGGCGACCGTGCGCTGTTCGACGAGCGCCATAATCTCGGCAGGGATTGCTGCTTCGACCGGCTTCCATTCCGCCAGCCGCAAACCCATCACCTGATCGAAGAAGAGCAGCGTCGCCTTTTTCGTCGCATCGGGCAGGTCGCTTTTGACCAGGTCCCAGGTCAGCGCCAGAACACGCGGCATGTTCAGGTCATCGTTGACGTGCGCGGCAAATTTGTCCACATAATCCTCATCCAGCGCGCCCGGTTCGCCCCAGGCATACATCGCCGTGTGCAAGCGGTTGAGCGCCGTCTGCGCCCCATCCAATCCCTCCCACGTGAAGCTTAGCCGCGAGCGGTAGTGCGCGCCCAGGCACATAAAGCGGTAGGCCAATGGATCATAGCCTTGTTCGATTAACGTCTGCACGCGCAGGAAATTGCCCGCCGACTTGCCCATACGCGCCTCGTCAATCTGCAAGAAATAGCCGTGCAGCCAGAAATTCGCCAGGCGCGTGCCATAACACGCCTGCGTCTGCGCGATTTCGTTGGGATGATGCACCGTGATGTGATCCTCGCCGCCGCAGTGGATGTCGAAGAACGGCCCCAGGTATTTGGCGGACATTGCCGAGCACTCGATGTGCCAACCGGGGAACCCCACCCCCCACGGGCTGTCCCACTCCATCTGGCGCTGTTGGCCGGGCGGGCTGAACTTCCACAGCGCGAAATCGGTGATGTTGCGCTTCTCGCCACGGTCCACACGCGCGCCGGATTGCAAACCTTCAATGTCCAGCCGGCCCAGGTAGCCGTAATCCGGCAACTTCGACGTGTCGAAGTAGATGCCGTCCGACGTGCGGTAGGTGAAGCCCTGCGCCTCGATGCACTTGACGGTCTCGATCTGCTCGGCGATGTGATCGGTGGCGCGGCACCAAATCGTCGGCTGCTGGATGTTGAGACGCTCCATATCGGCCTGGAACTCGCGCGTGTACATCTCGGCAATCTCCCACGCCGACATCCCCGTGCGCCGCGAGCCTTTCTCCATACGGTCCTCGCCAGTATCAGCGTCGGAGGTCAGGTGGCCGACGTCGGTGATGTTCATCACGTGCTTGACGGTGTAGCCGTTGAACGCCAGCGCGCGGCGCAACACGTCCTCGAAGATATAGGTGCGCAGGTTGCCGATGTGGGCGTAATCGTAGACCGTCGGCCCACAGGTATACATCCCCACCTCCGGCGGATGCAGCGGTTCAAAATCGCGCACCGAGCGGGTATAAGTATCATAAAGTTTCAGTGGCATCATTGCCCTCCTTCAATAACTCGTTTGAACATTGGAACGTTTCAACGTTCAAACGAAAGAGCTGATGCAAGCAGGTTGCTCGCGCTGCCTGCGGGGAAGCGCAAGTAGTGTTCGGTGGCCGCTTCCAGGTCGGCGTAGACGCCGCGATAGTCTGGCGGGAGCAAGGCGGCGATCTGGTACATCATTTCGTCCGTCATCGCGCGCCGCACCTCTTGCGTCACCTTGGCCCCGCGCGCATCCAGGTAGAATGGCTGCCCAACGACGATGCGGAAATCGGTGCGGCGCAGACGCCGGATGTTATCGTGAAAGCGCTCCGCGCCATAATAAACAAGGGGTAAAATTGGCGCGCCGCTGTGCAGCGCCAGCAATACGACGCCGGGACGCCCCGTCTGCAAACGTCCGTGCCCACTGCGGGTACCCTCAGGGGCGACCGCCAGAATTGCGCCGTCTTGCAGCGCGGCCAATCCCGCCCGAAAAGCGCGCACATCGGCCTCGCCGCGCTCCAAAGGAATCGTCCGCCACGTATCAAACAGGTAACTATTCAGGCGTCTGCAGTGAGAGGCGGTAGGCAGGCTGGTCGAAATGGCG
>DAOLUH010000052.1:0-42024 GCA_035420085.1 Anaerolineae bacterium | reverse complement strand
GCGCGCGGATCATGGAGAGCGCGTGCGGCTTCTGCATCGGCAACAGCCAGAGTCCGCAAAGTGGCGCGGTGAGCCTGCGCACCAACAACCGCAACTTCGAGGGCCGCAGCGGGACGAAGGACGCGCAGGTGTACCTCGTCAGCCCGGAGACTGCCGCCGCTGCCGTGATCACCGGCAAGTTCACCGATCCGCGCGATTTGGGGCTGGCGTATCCGCAGGTGGACATGCCGGAGCGATTTTTCATTGACGACAGCATGTTCATCTTCCCGTGGGCGCGGTCAGAGACCGGCCCAAGCGCGGGTGAAGAGGAAATTTATCGCGGGCCGAACATCGGCGTTCCGCCCAAGAACGCGCCGCTGCCCGCCGCAATCCAAGGGCAGGCGACGATCAAAGTCGGCGACAAGATCACGACCGATCACATTATGCCGGCCGGGCAACTGCTCAAGTATCGCTCCAACGTGCCGAAGTACGCGACTTACGTTTTCTCGCCGGTGGACGAGACCTTCGCCGCGCGCGCCGCCGCCAACCGCGAGGCGGGCGTCCACAACATCATCATTGCCGGGGAGAGCTATGGGCAGGGTTCCAGCCGCGAGCACGCCGCGCTATGCCCGATGTACCTGGGCGTCAAGGCCGTCATCGCCAAGAGCTTCGAGCGCATCCACATCGCCAACCTCATCAACTTCGGTATCGTCCCGCTCACGTTCGTCAATCCGGCGGATTACGACCGCATTCAAACCGGCGACGAGCTGATTATCCCCGACATTCGGGCTACTCTTGGGGAAAAAGCCCCCATTTCTGTGGAAAACCGCACGCAAGGTGTGGAAATCCAGGTGGAAGCGAACCTCTCGGAGCGGCAGGTGAAGATTCTGCTGGCGGGTGGGTTGTTGAATACGGTTGCTGAAAAATGACTTTGCTTGAGGTCCAGTCCAAGACTTTGGTCGAGATTGACCAACTCGATCAGGCCTTAGCGCAACATTTTAACGATAAGTTTGTTGTGCAGACGGCGCTTACCCGCTCATTGGTCAGTTTCCAGGCGAACAAGACGCGCCCGGTGTATCGCTGGTACAAATACAAGGAGGCGTTTTCGGCGGCGTTGGTGGAGTATTTCCTCCGTCAATACAAGATTGAGCGTGGCGTTCTCTTAGACCCCTTCGCCGGCAGTGGGGTGGCCTTGTTTGCCGCGAGTGCGTTGGGACTCGACGCGGAGGGCATTGAGTTGTTGCCTATTGGACAACAAATCATTGCGACCAAGCAACTGATCGAGTCGGCTTTCACCCCGGAGGATTTTGCCGTGCTGCGCCGATGGGCTGCTACGCCAGTTTGGGAACTGACCGCCGAAAAAGCGCATTTGCCTGAATTGCGCATAACGCACGGGGCTTATCCTGCGGAAACGCAAGACGCGCTTGAGAAATATCTCGCCGCGTACCGACACGAAAACGAGCGCGTGCAAACCGTTTTGCGTTTCGCGCTGTTATGTGTGCTTGAATCCATAAGTTATACCCGCAAAGATGGACAATACTTGCGCTGGGACTATCGCGCGGGGCGCAAGCGTGGCAAGAAACTGTTTGACAAAGGGGACATTCTGAGTTTTGAGTCGGCGATTCAAGAAAAACTCCAGGAAATCTTAAGCGATCTCGCGCCGCCAGCGCAACCGGGCTTGTTTCCAGGCGATACCGTTTCTGGAAGGCTGGTTCTGCATAATGGGTCGTGCCTGAAAATTCTACCACACTTGTCTGCCGATCATTACGATGTGGTGCTGACCTCGCCGCCTTATTGCAACCGGTATGATTACACCCGTACTTACGCGCTTGAACTGGCGCTGCTTAGTGTGGATGAAGCGGGATTGCGTAAGTTGCGTCAGGACATGCTCAGTTGCACCGTCGAAAATCGCGCCAAAGATTTGCTCAAGCTCAATCCACAATGGCAAACCGCGATTGCCGCTGCCGATGAGCAGGAACTTTTACAAGCTATCTTGAACTACCTGAACGCGCAAAAAAACGCCGGTGTGTTAAACAACGATGGCATCCCGCGCATGGTCAAAGGCTACTTCTATGAAATGGCGTGCGTCATTGCCGAGTGCGCGCGTGTGCTTAAACCCGGCGCGCCACTGGTGATGGTCAACGACAACGTGCGTTATGCCGGCGTCAGCATTTCGGTGGATATGATTCTATCCGCTTTGGCAGAGCAACTGGGGTTCTGTGTAGAAAATATCCTCGTGTTGCCCAATGGCAAAGGTAATAGCAGTCAGCAAATGGGAGAACATGGCCGCGAGGTTTTACGGAAGTGTGTGTATGTGTGGAGGAAGATATGAGTTCGGTGTTACTACGTCCCTATCGAAGTCATCTGCAATCGAGCGATGACTTGGTAACAACGTATGCAGCCACACGCGCTGGATTTGTCACTTTGGCACTAGAGAAAAACCGCCGGGCCACACCTTACGTCGCAGAAGCACGGGCACTCCAAACTGCTGCATCCTCAGCGCAGACTCCGCTCGACTTGCTCAATATTGCGGGTATTGAAGCTGGTCTGCTCACGGCTGCTGGCCTATCGGATAAAGCGCACAATCATTTGACCGCGCAAGATAAAACGGAAGCTATCCGGGGATTGATTGATAACTTTCTTGAACCGGCTGGCGACAAGTTCGTTGAAGAATTGGTTTTTCGTTTCTTGCTCACGCGCGGTGATGCGTTGGGCGGTTCAATGCGCAATATCGGCGGCGCATTGGCGCAAAGAAAGCTAACCCGTACTCTTCTCTCGACATTGGCTATCGCTGGTATCCCATATTGCTGGCAACACGCCAAAACGCGCCATTGGGTGGAAATGAGCGATGATGACGCCGACATTGAGCTTTCCCTTCGGGGCTTGAGTTGGCAAAATGAAAACGGGCCACGCACGCTCATCTATAATTTGACCGTTCCATTGATCGAAAACAATGTAGACATCAGTTTGTTCAACCTTGCGCCTGCTGAATTACAAGCGACCGCCCACACAGTCGCCAGCACGTACCTCGCATTGGGTGAACTTAAAGGCGGCATTGATCCCGCCGGCGCCGACGAACATTGGAAAACAGCGCGCTCCGCGCTAGACCGCATCCGCACAGCCTTCGTTGATCGGGAGACTTCGCCTGCTCTCTTTTTCATCGGCGCAGCCATTGAGAAAAAGATGGCAGGTGAGATTTGGCAACAATTGGAAAGCGGCGCTCTTGCCAACGCCGCCAACCTGAACGAAGAAAATCAGTTGGCTTCTATTGCGCGATGGGTGTGTGCGTTATGAGGGTTCGATGAACGCGGGGAATTTAATGTCGAGTAAAGTAAACAAATCCAGATTATAATAATCACGATTTGTTTAGCTGGGCAAATTCATTCAAAACACTTTAACAGGAGAGAAAAAAACATGGAAAAAATACACGTCAAAACGCCACTTGTGGAAATGGACGGCGACGAGATGACGCGCATCATCTGGCAGATGATCAAGGATGAGCTGCTGACGCCGTACCTGGATATGCAGACCGTTTATTTCGATCTCGGTCTGAAACACCGTGACGACACCGACAATCAGGTGACGTTCGACGCGGCGCACGCGACTGCCCAGTACGGCGTGGCTGTGAAGTGCGCGACGGTCACCCCCAACCAGGATCGTGTGGTGGAATATGGCCTCAAGAAAGAGTGGCCTAGCCCAAACGGTACGATCCGAGGTATTCTGGACGGCACGGTTTTCCGCGCGCCTATCATCCTCAAAAATATCCGGCCGATGGTACGTTCCTGGCAGAAGCCCATTATCATCGGGCGTCACGCCTACGGCGACGTGTACCGCAACCAGGAGTACAAAGTGGCGGGGCCGGGCAAGGCGGAGTTGGTCTTCACCCCGGCAGACGGCGGCGAACCGGCGCGGTTCACCATCCACGATTTCAAGGGGCCGGGCGTGATCCAGGGCATTCACAACACCGAGAAATCTATCCGCAGCTTTGCCCGCGCCTGTATCAAATTCGCCATTGTCGAAAGGATACCGCTCTGGTTTGCCGCGAAAGACACCATTTCCAAGACCTATCACTCGTTCTTCCGCGACACGTTCCAGGAAGAGGTGGATGCGCACAAGGCCGAAATGGACGCCGCCGGCGTCGAATACTTCTACACCTTGATTGATGACGCTGTCGCGCGCGTGATTCGCCACGAGGGTGGCTTCCTGTGGGCCTGCATGAACTACGACGGCGACGTGATGAGCGACATGCTGGCGAGCGGCTTCGGCAGCCTGGCGCTGATGACCTCGGTGTTGGTGAACCCGGACGGCATCATGGAATTCGAGGCGGCGCACGGCACGGTGCAGCGCCACTATTACGCGCACCTGCGCGGCGAGAAGACCTCCACGAACTCCACGGCCTCCATTTTCGCCTGGACGGGCGGTCTGGCGCGGCGCGGCGAGTTGGACGGGACGCCGGACGTGGTGGACTTCGCCAGGAAGCTGGAAGCCGCCGTCATCGAGACCATCGAGGGCGGCGAGATGACCAAAGACCTCACCATGCTCTGCGATCCGCCCGCCGACCACTACCTCACTACCGAAGGCTTTATTTTGGCGGTGCGGCGGCGGTTGGAGTCAAAGTTAAAGAGTAAAGAGTAAAGAGTAAAGAGTAAAGAGTTAAGAGTTAAGAAGTACAAGCCCCTGTTACTCGTTACTCATTTCTCATTACTCATTTCTCATTACCCTCAACAAGGAGACCTCTATGGCACGACGAGCAATACGCGAATACGATGCAAAGCGCCTGCTGGCGCGCTATCTGCCCGATTATCTGCCTGGATTCAGCTATCCCGGCAAAATCGTCCTGGTGGAGGCCGACACGGATTGGGACCGCCTGGCAGCCGATCACCCGTGGTTGCTCACCGACCGGCTAGTCGCCAAACCGGATCAACTGTTCGGCAAGCGGGGCAAACACGGCCTGCTGGGGTTGAACCTTGATTTCGCCGGGGCGAAGGCGTGGATTACCGCGCGGATGCACAAGGAAGTGACGGTGGGAAAGGTTACGGACAAGCTATCAGTGTTTATGATCGAGCCGTTCGTCCCCCACGACCAAGACGACGAGATGTTCATCGCCATCCGCACGGAACGCGAGCAGGACGTTATCTACTTTTCCCTGAAAGGCGGCATCGACATCGAGGAGAACTGGGACTCGGTGGTGCAAATCCCCGTGCCGGTGCTGGGGACGATTGAGGATGTGGACGTCGCCGGGCATTTGCCCGATTTCGAGGGCAAGGACGCGGCGGTAGCGTTCATCACGGCACTCTACAAGTTCTTCGTTGATCTGGCTTTCACGTATTTGGAGATCAATCCCTTTGCCCTCGTTCACAATACCGTGATCCCCCTCGACTTTGTCGGGCAGGTGGACGACACGGCGGCCTTCGAAGCCGGGCGCAAGTGGGGGGAGCTGCCCTTCCCGCCGGCCTTCGGGATGCACCACTCGCTGGAAGAGGCGTACATCCGCAGCCTCGACGAGAAAGGCGGTTCCAGCCTCAAGCTGACGGTGCTCAATCCGCAGGGCCGCGTCTGGCCAATGATCGCCGGTGGCGGGGCCAGTGTCATCTACGCGGACACCGTCACTGACCTGGGCTTCGCCGAAGAATTGGCCTGCTACGGCGAATACTCCGGCAATCCAACGACCGACGAGACGCGCGAGTACGCCCGCACGCTGCTCGACCTGATGACGCGCCGTCCCGATCCGCAGGGGCGGCCCAAATTCTTGCTCATCGGCGGCGGCATCGCCAACTTCACCGACGTCGCCAAGACCTTCACCGGCATCGTGGACGCGCTGCGCGAGTACAAAGCGCGGCTCCAAGAGAACAACGTCCACATCTACGTGCGGCGCGGCGGCCCCAACTACCAGGAAGGCCTGGCGCTGATGCGCAAATTGGGTGACGAACTCGGTGTACCCATCAAAGTCTTCGGTCCGGAGACGCATATGACGCGCATCGTCAAAATGGCGTTGCTCGGAGACGAGCACCGGGAGGGAAAGTAACCATGAGCAAACCAGACTATCTTCTTTTTGATCGTTCGACCACAGCCATCGTCTTTGGGATGCAGACGGCCGCCGTCCAGCGTATGTTGGACTTCGATCACCTTTGCCGTCGGCAGACGCCTTCCGTGGCCGCCATCGTCAATCCAACGGGAGAACCCGGTTTCCATCGCCCGTTTTTCGGCAGCCGCGAAGTTATGATCCCCATCTACACCACGCTCGCTGCCGCCGCCGCCGCGCACCCGGAAGCGGATGTCATGGTCAACTTCGCCAGCTTCCGCTCCGCTTTCGCTTCGACCATAGAGGCGTTGGCGCTGCCGAACATTCGCACCATCGCCGTCATCGCCGAGGGTGTGCCGGAGCGCCAATCGCGCATTATGGCAGCGAAGGCGCGCCAACTGAACAAGGTCATCATCGGCCCGGCGACCGTGGGCGGGCTGGCAGCGGGCGCGTTCAAGATCGGCAATACCGGTGGCCCGCCGGATAACATCATCGAGGCCAAGCTGCATCGCCCCGGCAGCGTAGGCTACGTCGGCAAGAGCGGCGGCCTTACCAACGAGACCTTCAACATTGTTGCGCGCAACGCCGACGGCATCTTCGAGGGCATCGCCATCGGCGGCGATGCCTACCCTGGCTCGCGCCTGATTGACCATTTATTGCGTTACGAGGCCAATCCTGCCATCAAGATGCTGGTCTGCCTGGGCGAGTTGGGTGGCGACGAGGAATACGCTATCGTGGACGCGCTCAAAGACGGGCGCATCACCAAGCCACTGGTGATCTGGGTGACCGGCACCTGTGCCAAAGTCTTCCCCACGGGCGTCCAGTTTGGGCACGCGGGCGCGAAGGCCGGCGGCGTGGCAGAGACCGCCGACGCGAAAAACGTCGCGTTGCGCGAAGCCGGCGCGATCGTGCCGGACTCCTTCGACACCTTCGGCGACAAAATCCATGAGGTCTACGAGAAATTGCTGGCGGAAGGCAAAATCACGCCCATTGAGGAGCCAACACCCCCGCCCATGCCCATGGATTACGCGGCGGCAGTGCGCCAGGGCTTGATCCGCAAGCCCACCAATTTCATCACCACCATCTCCGACGACCGCGGCGAGGAACTGACTTATAACAAGATACCCATCACCGAAGTCATCGCACGCGACATGGGCATTGGCGGCGTCATCGGCTTACTGTGGTTCCAACGCGAGCTGCCGGAGTACGCGCGGCGCTTCATCGAACTGGCGCTGGTGATCACGGCGGACCACGGCCCGGCAGTCAGCGCGGCGCACAACGCGATTGTGGCGGCGCGCGCCGGAAAAGACCTCATCTCCTCGCTGGTGAGCGGGCTGCTGACCATCGGCCCGCGCTTTGGCGGCGCGATTGACGATGCGGCGCGCACCTTCAAGGCGGCTTTCGACCGCGGATTGACGCCTGCCCAGTTCGTGGATGAGATGAAGGCCAAAGGTATTCTCATCCCCGGCATCGGCCACCGCGTCAAGAGCGTGCAGAATCCCGACATGCGCGTCACCATCGTCAAAGAATTCGCCAAGAACAATTTCACTGCCACGCCGCTGCTGGACTTCGCCCTGGACGTGGAGAAGATCACCACCAGCAAGCGCAACAACCTGATCCTCAACGTGGACGGCTGCATCGGCATCTGCCTGGTGGATATGCTGAGCAGTTGCGGCTTCACCCCCACGGAAATCCACGACGTCGTCGAACTTGGCTACTTCAACGGCCTCTTCGTCCTGGGGCGCAGCATCGGCGTGATGGGCCACTACTTCGATCAAGTCCGGCTCAAGCAGCCGCTCTACCGGCATCCGTGGGACGATATTTTGTATCAATAGTCGGGTAGTCGTTAGTCGGATCGTCGAGGCGGCAAGCTGTGCGATTGATTGCCAGTTTGCCGCCTCATTGTGAGGTAGCATTGTGATGTGGAACCGCGTTGTTTCGTTGGATGACGGCGTCGTCATGGTCGTCACCGACTTGCACGGCGACTGGTCGTTGTACGAACGCTACCGTGACATCTTCCTGGCCTTGCGGGAACGAGGGTTGGTCGATACGCTGGTCCTTGCCGGGGACTTCATCCACAGCGAGGGGCCGCCGGAGATGGATAAGTCGCTGGACATCGTCCTCGACTTGATGGCGCTGCGAGAGACGCTGGGGCCGCGCCTCATCGTGCTGCTCGGCAACCACGAGATGGCGCACCTCTACGCCGTCGTCCTCTCCAAAGGCGACTTCACCTACACGCCGCGTTTCGAGGCTGTGTTGGGCGGTCGCCGCGATGCCGTGCTGACATTCTTCGACGGCTTGCCGTTCTTCGTGCGCACGCGCGCGGGGGTAACGGTGTGTCACACGGGCGCTTTTCCGCAGGCGCGCGACCGGGATGCCATGGCGCGGTTGTGCGCTTTTTCCCACCGCGACGTATGGGCGCGCGGTGCGGCGCGCGCGCCGTTACGCTACCGTGAACCGCTCCGCCTCCGTCTCGGTGAGCTATCCGACGCGCCTTACGAAGACCTCGTGCGCGATTATTTCGCCATCACCGACCCGCACGATCCCCACTATGACGATTATCTCATCAGCCAGTACGCGATGGCCGAACCAGCCTTCGATCTGCTGTGGGCGGCTTTCTGTGAGAGCAACGAGCTGCAGTATGGCGAGACGGCTTACGCCGGACACGTCGTGGCGCTGCTGCGCGGCCTTTCCGAGGGCTACGCGCTTCAATCCGTGCTGGTGACGGGCCACATCGGCTGCCGCAACGGATATCGCGTGGTGGGCGGCGGGCGACAACTGCGCCTTGCCAGCGGCATCCACGCTTATCCTTACGAGTCGGCGCGGTATCTACTGTTCGACGCCGGGAAGCCGGTCGAAAACGCGCGGGCGTTGCTGCCGGGAATCGGGAGTGTGTTCCGCGATACACCGGGCAATTGAAACGCCGTCCTCACTTGGGGACGGCGTTTTGTATATAGCGTGGATTGGCGACCCGCGTTATGCGCCGCGCAGCGTGGCGTTGAGCTGCTTCTGCACCAGTTTGATGACGCGCTCGCGGAGTTTGGCGACGTCGCGTTCGTCCAGCGGCTTGCCCGGCGATTGGTAGGTGAGCGCGAAGGCCAGGCTCTTGCGTCCCGCGCCTACCTGCTCGCCCCGGTACACGTCGAACAGCAGCGCCTGCGTGACCAGCGGGCGGCCCGCGTCCAGGATCGCGCGCTGCACCTCGGCGGCGGGCACAGCCTCATCCACCACCAAAGCCAGGTCTTCGTAGACCGGCGGGTAAATGGAAAGCGTGCCGATCTTCTTCTCGGCGTCGGCCTGGCGCGCAGCGTCGAGCAAGACATCCAGGTCCCATTCCAGCAGCGCGATCGGCTGTTCCGGCAGATCGAACGCCTCCCGCACCAGGGGATGCAGTTCGCCGACGACGCCGAGTTCGCGGTCATTCACCGTCACGACAGCGCAGCGCCCTGGATGGAACGACGGATGCCGGCCTTTGGCCCACTGCGCCTTATCCTCCAACGCGAGCGACCGCAGGAGCGCCTCGGCGATCCCCTTGAGATCGAAGTAATCCATCATCGCGCGATCGGTCGGCGCGTACCAGCGACTCTGGCGCGGCCCGGTGAGCAGGATGCACAGGCGGCGCGGTTCGTCCACACCCGTATCGGCGGCCCCGCCGTCTGCGGCGGCAGCATCCGGCTCGCGCATCTGGAAATACACGTGCCCCACCTCGAAAATGGCGATGCGTTCCATGAAGCGCAGGTTGCTCCACGCGGTGCGCAGCGCGCCAGAGAGCAGCGTTCGCCGCATTTGCGAACGCTCCGGCGCGAGATAGTTCTTCAACAGTACGCGCTCCCCCGGCAATGCGAGCGCCGCCTGTGGATCGGGGTGCAGGCGCGCTTCGTCTTCGGGGTCGATCAACGAGTAGATGATGACCTCATCCAGTCCCAGACGCACCAGAATATCGCGGACGTGATCTTCCGCTTCCAGGGAGATGTTGCGGCGCATAGGCGGCAGTTCTTCCTCGATGAGCGTGACCGGGAAGCGATCGTAGCCCCAGATGCGTCCGATCTCTTCGACCAGATCGACCGGCAGGCTCACGTCCATACGGTAGGAGGGCACGGTCACGCGCCACACGTTACCTTGATCCCGGTTGCCCGGTATCGGCAGGCTCTCCGTCACTTCTATGCGGAATTCCAGAGACGCCAGGGTGCGCAGTTGGTCCTCCGGCGGAATGGCGACGCCCAGCACCCGGTCGGCGAGCGCCGGGCTGTAGTGGATGACGCGCGGTTCCGGCTTGCCGGGGTAGAGGTCGCCAGCGACGGGATCGACGCGCGCCCCCGCGAGTTCAACCATCAACTCGGCGGCGCGGGCAGCGGCGACCAGGGCCAGCTCCGGATCCACCCGCTTGCCGAAGCGCGCCCCGGCCTCGGTGGTGAGCTTGAGCATCTGGCAGGTGCGGCGAATGTTGATGAAGTTGAAGTTCGCGGCTTCCAGCAAGATGTCCTGGGTGTGATCCTTCACTTCGCTGTCCAGGCCACCCATCACGCCACCGATGCCTACCGGCCCGCCGCCGTCGGTGATGAGCAGCATCTCGCTGTCAAAGGTGCGCAACTCGCCATCGAGCGTCGCCATTTGCTCGCCCTCCGTGGCACGGCGCACGATAATCGCTGGTTGTTCCTGGCCTGGTCGGGGGCGAATGTCGGCGTAATCAAAAGCGTGGAGCGGCTGGCCCAATTCCAGCATCACGTAGTTGGTGATGTCCACGACGTTGTTGATCGGGCGCATCCCGGCGCGGCTCAGCCGCATCTGCATCCACAATGGGGACGGCCCGATGTGCACGCCGCGAATCATCGTCGCCGTATAGCGTGGGCACAGGTCGGGATCGGCGATTTCAAGATAGGCGAAATCGGGCTGTTCCACCACGCGCAAGCCGAGTCGTTGCACGGCTTCGACCGGCGCGCGCTTGAGCGGGCGGCGGAAAATCGCCGCCATTTCGCGGGCGACGCCGTAGACCGATTGCAGGTGCCCGAACGGCCCCTTGATCTGGAAATCCAGCACGTAGTCGCCCAAGACTTCCACGAGCGGCACGCCGACCGGCGTATCATCGGGCAGGTAGATGATGTCCGTCTGCTCTTCGGCAAGGCCCAACTCTTTCTCGGAACACACCATCGCCCGCGAAGGGACGCCGCGAATTTTGGTGGGCTTGAGTTTGGTCTTGGACCAGCCCTCCTTGTGCCCATCGTAGAGCGTCGCGCCCTCCCAGGCGAAGGCCACCTTGAGGTGCAGGCCGCTCTCGCCCTTACGCTCATACAGGCTCGGCGCGCCTGTCACGACGATTTCGTTTTCCGCGCCGCCGTAGTTCACCTCGACCAGCACCAGCCGGTCCGCATCGGGATGCGGTCGCACGGCCAATACCTCGGCGGTGAGGACTTTGTCGGGGTCCCAGGGCAGTTCCGCTTCGGGGTAGCCGATAGCCTCGATTGCCTCGACTTCCAGTCCGGCCAAATCCAGCCGCGAGCGCAGGTCATTTATCGGTATATCCTTAACGTTTACATAATCATTGAGCCAGGATAGTGGTATTTTCATCATTCACCTCTCAGAATTGCCGCAAGAACCGCAGATCATTGCCGTAGAAGTAGCGAATATCATTCACGTTGTATTTCAACATGGCTGGCCGCTCGACGCCAGGACCGAAGGCGAAGCCGCTCCATTCGTCGGGGTCGTAGCCGCCGTTCTTGAGCACGACGGGATGCACCATACCCGCGCCGGCGATTTCCAGCCAGCCGGTGTACTTGCAGACCCGGCAGCCTTTCCCGCCGCAGAAGATGCAGTCCATGTCCACCTCGATGCTCGGCTCCGTGAAGGGGAAATACGAACTGCGCACGCGCATCTTGTGCCCCGGCCCGTAGAACATATTGGTGAACTGCGTCAGCGTGCCGATAAGATCGGTCATCGTGATGTTCTTGCCCACGGCCAATCCTTCCACCTGGTAGAACTGGTGCTCGCTGCGCGCGGTGATCTGCTCGTAGCGGTAGCACTTGCCCGGCAGGATCACGCGGATCGGTTCGGGATAACGCTCACGCATGGCCCGCATCTGCCCCGGCGAGGTGTGCGTGCGCAGCAGCAGGCGTGTCGGACTATGGCGGACTTGCTGCACCCAGAACGTGTCCCACATATCGCGGGCGGGGTGGTACTCCGGGATGTTGATCAGGTCGAAGTTGTAGCTTTCTAGCTCCACATCCGGCGCTTCGTAGACCTCGAAACCCATACGTCCGAAGATGCTGTAAATCTGCCGTAGCGACTGGGTAGTCAGGTGCAGGTGCCCCGGCGTCACCGGGCGGCCCGGCAGTGTCACGTCGATGGCGCTGGATTCCAGGTCGCGGGTCAATTCGGCGTGTTTGACGACCTGTGCCTGCGCGGCATACGCAGTTTCGAGCGCCTGCTTGATCTCGTTGACGCGCTTGCCAAACGCCGGGCGATCTTCGGCGGGCAGCTGTCCGACCGCGCGCACTTGCAGCGTGATTGTGCCTTTGCGCCCTAACGTGTCGGCGTACCAGGCTTCCAACGCGCCGGTATCTTTGGCCTCTTCGAGCGCGGTCTGGGCCGTTTGATAGGCTTGTTCCAGTTCTTTGAATAGATTCATGGTCTCCTCCTAAAAATAAAAACGCCCCCGTCCTTGCCAGGACGAGAGCGTATGACTCCCGCGATACCACCTCGCTTGCCCTGTGGAACCAGGGCCTCTTTGTCTCCACGGCCTCACGGCGATGGATAGCCTCGATAACGCCAGGCTCGCGGAGCCGCCTACTTGGGTGTATATCCCGTTGAGCGGTCGGCTCAGAGGTGAACTTCAGCAGGTTTTCGCTGAGTGGCACTCTCAGTCCGTGGTGTCACTTCCCTGGCAGTTGCTACCTGCGTACTTTTCCTCGTCACAGCCTTTTTGAAACAGATTGTTATCAACATTATCACCAAGACAGCAGAATTGTCAAGTTTTGCTTGCACATGGCGCGATGCAAAATGCACTGTTTCGGTTAGGACATCGTGAGGCCCATACGTTCAGCCATAGTACGTAGTTGGACAAAACTGATTGGCTTAAGCAAAATCAGATCTGCCTCATCACTGAGCATATCGGCCATCCCTGCATCAGCGGTGGCGACCAGAACCCGCGTGTTGTCGAGTCGAGGGTCGGTGCGGATTTGGTGGAGGAGCTGATTGCCGTCTACATGGGGCAAGTTGAGATCTAAAACCACGATGGCAGGACATACTTCACGCAAGCGGCGTTCCGCGACGGCGCCATCGTAAATGATTTCTGTTTCAAAACCGGCTGCCTTGAGCGCTTCAGAGAAAATCGTCGCCAAATCTTCTTCATCTTCGATGATTAAAGCAAATTTATCGCTCATGATCATTCTCCTATCAGGTTTCCTATTTACTTCTCTCTTTGCGGTGCGATGAGTGGAAGTATGACTGTGAAGGTGCTGCCTTGCCCAACTTCACTGATGACGGTCACAGTTCCTCCCATAAGTGTAGTCAATTGTTTGACAATCGCAAGTCCCAACCCAAAGCCTTTATGCTCGCGGGTAGAAGAACTATCGATTTGCCGGAACGGGTCAAAGATGAAGCCTTGGGCCTCTTTAGGGATACCCGGCCCGGTATCAACAACATCGATGGCCCAATGCGCTTCATCGGGACGGTAAAAGTGGATATCCACACCGCCTTGTTGGGTAAATTTCAGTGCATTGTTGACTAAATTGACGAGAATTTGCTGCAACCGTTTCTGGTCGCCGTATAAGGTGGTGGGCACAGCATCCGCCACGTGAATCCTCAAATACAATTTCTTCGCTTCGACCAGAACCCGCATGGTGGATTCCATATCGCTGATCAAACCCTGAAGTGGGAACGGGGCATTGACGAGAGACAACTGTCCGGCTTCGATGCGCGCCTGATCCAGCAGGTCGTTGACGAGGTTGAGCAAGCGTTCGTCGTTGGCAATGATACGATTGAGTGCATTGTGCTGCTTGGGGGATAGCGCGCCGTAGACTTCATTTTGCAACATTTCGGCGAACCCCTGGATCGCGCTGAGGGGTGTGCGCAGTTCATGTGAGACGATGGAGAGGAAGCGTGACTTGAGCTTGTCGAGTTCCTCAAGCCGTTCGTTGGCCATAATCAACTCTTGATTGGCCGAGGCTAAAGCTATGGTGCGTTCTTGAACTCGTCGTTCCAACTGAATGTTGAGGTCTCGCAGATCGTGTAAAGCGCGCTCCATTGTCTGCGTGGTGAGCCATGAAACCAGGGCTAACAAGTAAAAGCCTAGCACGCCGGGCAACGGCAGAACAACCTGCGTTTGTCGAGCAGCCAGCGCTAGAAACAGCGTGTTGAGGCTGGCGATCACATAGCTGGCCCAGGGCCGCACGAGCATACTTGCCATCACAATGGGGATGGTGAGGTAGAACATATACTCGCCCAGAAGCAATCGCGGTTCTGATGTAAAAACGATCGCGAATGTTAGCAGAAGCACGAAAAGCAAACTCGCCAACCAGCCAGGTCCATAACGATTAATGATAAAAAGGAGGACAATGCCGCCTAAGACTGCGGTGCTGGCGAAAAACAAGGATTTGATCGGTTCAGGGTCTTCCGCTCCGGTCATATCAACGTAGAGTATGTAAATCAGTGTTAGTATTAGCAATCCCCCAAGAATGGAAAGCAAAAAGCTAAGCAGCTTGCGCCGCCGCGCGTCGTCGGGGTCTGCTGAAGGCACATTGATGAACCGGCTGATAAGGCCCATTGCGTCTATCTCATTCCTGATTTACGAGTCCTAAAGCGCTCAACACTGCTGAGCGCACAACCATCTCCGGGCAGTACAGGCATTTCCCAATCCATAACGGTGGATAAGGTGGTTCTGCATGATTTGCCAGCCAAGCAGCGCCGCGTTGCAAGACATCGTTTGCGACGTGCCCACCATGACGTTTCCAGAGTGCGAGAGCTTGCAAACAATAAGCCGTTTCTTCTGCCGTAGGCATATAATAACCCCAAGCGCCATCGTGATTTTGCGTGGTGAGCAGCCATTCGGCAGCCTCTTCAGCCATAATTCTATTATACTCCATACAAGCCATAATGGCATGGGCCGTGGCGTAGTAAGGAGAAGCGTGCCATTTGTCAAACCAGAACATGTCGGCGGCGCGAGTGTGCAGCAGGAAGTGCAAGACTTTCTGCACGGCAGGATGGCGCTTGTCGTAGCCAGCTTTGCGCAGCGCGCTGAGCACGTGGATGTTGGCGCTGATGGAGGGATTGGCTTCCAATGCGAAACAGCGGAAGTGGGTTTCTTCTTCGTACTGGAGGACAGCTTCTAGGTCTGCTGTGCGCCCAAAGCGGGTCAATACCTCATAGACAACACTCGTTCCATCGCTGTCTTTCGGAACATAATTGGCTGCAAAGCCGGCGCCGACGCCGGGGATCCAGGCATTTTCGAGAAAATCCAGGTGTGGCTGGCACAAAGCTAGGGTTTCTTCGTCGAGACCTCCGACGAGGGACAAATTCCACAACGTCCACGCCTGCTCGAAAACATCGAATGGCGCTACGTTGGGGGCCGCGCCATTGACCGTGACATTGCGCAGATAGGCCAGTGCCGCCGGATCGCGACGCTTCACGTACAGGGCAAAGTAGGCGGTCGCCGATGGGCTGAAACTCACCGAACCGTCGGCTTCTTGGAGATTTTCGATATCCAGTAAGCGCCGTCCATCCGGCCCGGCCATTTCCGCAGAGAAGGCGACGGTGACGAAGCGGCTGATCATCCCGTGGGGCAAAGCGGCCAGTTTGGCAGCGCGACGGGGGGCTAACTGTCCCAGGACTTCACTCTCTTCGGTGTGAATACCGCCGAGCGCCTTGGCTTCGTGGAGCAGGGTGGGGACGATCATCTCAAATCCGATGGTCTCACCCGCCGGATCCGCGCCTAATCCTTTGGAGGCTACTTCGAGCGCCAATTCCGCACGCCGCAGCCGCTCACGGTCGCGCGCGCGCCCGCGCTGCGCCATAGCATTCATCGCCGCCAGCGTGCAGATCACGCGGTCGTGGAAGTAGCGGGGCCGTGGCGCACCCCACGAGCCATCCGGCAGTTGGTGCTCGCGCAGCCATTCGAGGGCTTCTTCGCCGATGACCTCGCCGATCTCGCCTAACCGCACAATCCAGGCGGTGTCGTAAGCGGTGGTCATCATGTGTCCCGGACCGATGGTCTTGAGCAGATTGTGGACTTCGTGATTCAGGTTCATGATTCGCCCCTCTTTTGTTTTTCGATGAGCGCAGGCGGCAAGTGAACCTGGGGCAATGGATACCAAAATTGCCACTGCGGATTCCAGGTTCCTATGCCCAACGTGCTTTCCATATTGGCGTCGTAGAAACTCTTGATCAAGGCTTGCTCTTCGGCGGGCAGGGCGCTGTAATCGCTTTGGGAGGACGCGCGCCTGGCATACAGGTGGTCGTACAGGATGGCGCGCAATTGCTGTTGGTTGAGGTAGAGAGAGGGACTGACCGTGAAGTAGAGGTCCGTCTTCCCCATCATCAGCAGCGGCATATCGAAGACGCGCAGTTTTGAGAAACCGATAAAGATGTCCACCGGCGTGACCGCTTCGCCGTAGTACGCCTCGACGAGGGCCTGCTTGTCGGGTGTGCTGCCGTGCTCGCGGTAGTAACACACGGCAAGATTGGCGATGGTTTCGGCAGCGTCGTGGACGAACAGGCCGAAGAAGAGCCGGTGGCGGTCGTGCTTTTGTGTGCGCGCAGTGAGCGCGTCAAACAGGTCCAGCAGATAAGCGTAAGGCGTCCCCGCCAGGTATTGCCGGTATTCGCCATAAAAACGGACGCGCACGCCGTAAGCGTCGTAGAAGTTCTGGAAAAGGGGATGGGTGGTTAACGCGGCCAAGCCCTCGGCGGCCATGCGCATATAGGCGTCGCCGCGTTCCATCAACGGCATATCGAAGGAGGGGGTCAACAACGTCTCTATTCCGTGATCGAAAATCAGCTTGTACAGCGCGATGTGACGGGTGAAGACGGCGTTCAAATACGCCGAAGCGTAATCTTTCGGTGATGGCGACGGATGTTCAAGCATAAACCACCGCCGCGTCCCTTTGACCGGAAAGGCGCACACTTTTGTCCCGGCCGCGCGCACCTGTTGTGCGATTTCGGTGAGCGGCAAATTGTAGAACGTTTCGGCATCCATAGGATAAACTCCTGATAATTTGTGCTTATGGTTGACCCGACAGGTATCGCTCAAACAAGGCCACAGCCCGCGCAACGCCATCTTCCTGGCGGATGCGCTTGCCTAAGTCGGCGGCGCGCATTTTGACATGTTCATCGTTCACCGCTTTGTCGATAGCCTGCGCAAATCGTTCGGCGGTCAAGCCCTGGTGTGAGATGGAAAGCCCAACGCCAAGTTCCTGAACGCGCCATGCCCAGAACGGCTGATCCAAATCGAAGGGAATGACGATTTGCGGAATCCCGGCGCGGAAGGCAGCCCCGGTCGTCCCCGCGCCCCCGTGATGCACGGCAGCGGCTATTCGGGGGAAGAGCCAATCGTGCGGGACGGCATCAACCGCAAAGACGTGGTCTGGCAACGTGGGCCGTTTGCCGAAATCGCTCCATCCGGCAGCCAGAATGCCCCTCTGCCGTGCCAGCGACAGCCCTTGCACGATCACATCCGTCAGCTTCTCGATTTTGCGATTGCTCATACTGCTGAATCCTACGTAAACCTGCGGCGATCCAGAGGCCAGGAATGTTGCCAGGTCTGCTGGCGGTTGCCATTGCAGTGGACGGTCCGGGAAGCAGTAACCGGTGACGTGCAGCCACGCCGGCCAATTCGGCGGTTTGGAGAAAACCGCCGGGCTGTAGGCGCAGAAAAAGGGCACTTGTCGCTCTTTGAGAAGCCCCTCGCTCTCCCGAAATGATGTTGCCGGAAGCCCCAGGACTTCTCTGCGCCACTTGTTGACCGGCCCCCTGAGCGCCGTGTGCCAGAGCATCTGTTTGCGCAGCAATGATATCAGCCAGCTCCAGCGCGGTCCGTAAACGTGCGTCTCACGGTAGAGAAACTTCATCTGTTGCGGATGCAAGAGGAGCATGAACGCCGGGACGTTGAGTTTTTCGACGATGTGTTCGGCAGGAATGCGCCCCCAATCGGTGAAGATGAGCGCCTCGGCATCCTTGCACGCTTCCCAGGTTCCTGTCAGAACGTTGCCGAGATATTCCTGCGCCAGCCGGTAGAGCGTGTATGGGGATTGGAACCCGGTCTTGGCTTTCTTTTGAGAGGGCAACTGAACATCGGCGGCGATAGGCGCGCACGGCAGGCCAGATTCGGTCGCCAGCGCGCAGAATTTCTCCTGCGTGGCGATCTGTACCGCGTGTCCGGCCTCGCGCAGCCCCACACCCAAAGCGATGAGTGGCTGCACGTCCCCGCGCGTGCCAAAAGCGATGATAGTTGTCCTGGCCATGCCCGTTTTGGTTTATCCCTGTTGTAGCGCGTTGCGCAGCATATCGCGCAGAACTTTCCAGCCGATGATCTGCACGCCGGCCTTGCGGAAAAGCGTCCGCATCGCGTCGCTCGAAAACGCGGTGTAGTCGGCGACACGGGCCTGCCAATCGCGCGTCAACGCCCGCAACTCTGGCGTATCCTGCGCGGGATGGATGATGAGGAGGGTAAGTCCCGGCAGCATATTGTCCAGCAGTCGCCCAATCTGTTCGACGCGCCCTTCGGGTGTGCGTAGCGGCGTTAAGTAAAGGTTATCCAGGACCGGTAGCCCTTGCGCTTCGAGCATCTGCATATATTCGGCGATCTCACCTGCCGCTTCGTCGCCGGCGCTGCCGTGATCCAGATCGTACAAATCGACGGCGTGACCGCGGATCAACAGCGGCGGGATGCCATGTTCTAACGCAATCTGGACATAGCTCTCGAAGAATTCCGGACGTTCGGCAATGGTGAACTGGTGCGTGTCAATGTGGGTGACGTCAATACCGGCAGCCAGCGCATGTTCGATCTGCGCCTGGATTTCAGCATGGACGGCAGCCGGATCCGCGTTATCTCTTACAGCTTCAGGAGTCTGGGGCAGATATCCGAGATCATCCAGCAGCCCGGAGGCCGGATCGCGGGTCGAGAGTGCGCTCCAACGACAACCGGCCACGTCGCTGGTAAGCGTCACGTGGACGCCCATATCAACTTTGGCGGCGTTGTCGCGGCAGAAAGCCGCCGTCGCCGGGAACCACGCGCACGGGACAAGGGCCGAGGCGGACGAGAGCAGGTCGCCGTCCAGCAGGTCGGCGTAGGCGGCGAGGGAGGCGTGGGACATGCCGACGTCGTCAGCGTGAATGATGACCGCGCGGTCGTTATCGGCCAAGCCTAGTTTTTTGAGGATGGGATTGGATCGCATAGCACTCTCCTTATCCTGAATGTGGCAGGTACTGCTGGAATAGTTTTACGGCGCGCGCGACGCCGTCTTCGGCGCGGATGCGCTTCCCCAGGTTGGCCGCGCGCATCTTGACGCTGTTGTCGTTGAGCGCAGTCTGGATGGCGGCGGCAAGCCGCTCGGCGGTGAGTTGCCTGGGCGGGATGCCGGCCGGCCCCACGCCCAACTGTTCGACGCGCCCGGCCCAGAAAGGCTCATCCACGACGAAGGGGATGACGACGCTCGGAATCCCGGCGCGGAACGCCGCCGCGGTTGTGCCCACGCCGCCGTGATGCACCGCGACCGTGAGCTGTGGAAAGAGCCAGTCGTGCGGCACGGCCTCTGCGGCGTAGACGGTTTCCGGCAGCGCGACGTGCTTGCCCAAATCGCTCCAGCCGGAGGCGAGGATGCCGCGTTGCTGCGCCAGCGCCAGCCCCTGCACGATGATCTCCGTCATGTTCTCGATCTCCAGGTGGGTGACGCCGCTGAAGCCGACGTAAACCGGCGGCGGCCCGGCAGCGAGAAAGTCCACCAAATCCTGCGGCGGCTGCCACGTCGCTGGATGATCCAGAAACCAGTAGCCGGTAAGGTGGAACCAGTCCGGCCACTCCGGCAGTTTGGGGAAAATTGCCGGACTCCACGAACACAGCGCGGGTATTTTCCACTCTGCCAGCCAGCCATCGTTGCCAACGAGCGGCGCGGGCCGCAAGTTGAGCGTTTTCCTGCGCCACTGGTTGATCAATCCCGCGTAGGTGATCTGCATCAGCCGGTCTATGACGCCCTCTTTGACGTTGATGACCGGCTGTCCGGCATTGTTGAAGTAGCGCCAGTGATAGAAGAAATCCATCTGGTGCGGGTGGATCAGGCCGAGATACGCTGGAACCCGAAGTTTCTCGACCAGATGGAGGCCCGGAATCCGTCCCATGTAATTGAAAACCAGCGCTTCAGCAGCATTGCAGGCTGCCCACATCTCGTTCAAAGCGCGTCCCAGGTATTGGCGCGCCACACGATACATCGCCGGTAAGTCAACGCCGGGTTTTTTCTGCGCTTCCCAGGCAGCGCGCAGGTCAACGGAGACGGGCGCACAGTCCAGCCCGTAGTCGCTCACGAACGCGCAGAAGTCGGCCTGCGTGACGACGCGGACGATGTGCCCGGCAGCCTGTAAGCCACGTCCCAAAGCCACGAAGGGCTGGATGTCGCCGCGAGTACCGAAGGCCAGAATGGTGATATGCACTGTGCTCTCCTCGAAAAGATTATGCGCCTTGTTCTACTGGCGATAGTTTCAGTCCAAGTATGTATTTACGGAATATGAGCAGCGCGCCCAATGTCAACAGGCTTCCCAGCACCCCGGCCATCCGAATGCCCCGCACGCCTTGTGGATCTGCTGTGGCGCGTCCCACGAGCAGCAATACTGCTGGCAGCGCCCCGGCAAGCGCGTAAACGATGCGGTCAACAAAATCGAGAGTGGCATAATAGGTGCCTTCGCGGTGCTGTCCCATCTGTATAGCGTCCTGGCTGACGATCTCGGCGATGAAGGCCGCCTGGAGCACGGTCGCCCCCGAAACGGTCATTGCCTCCAGGACAACCCACACAATGCCTGGCAGCAGTAATGAGCCTGGTAACCAGTCGCCCAGCAACAACAGCCCTAATAGTACCACGGTTGCCCCAATCAGAGAACCGGCAAAGACGCGCTGTTTGCCCAAGCGTTCAGCCAGCCACGTGACCAATGGATAGCACACCAGCGAAGCCAGTAAGCCGGCCAGATAAAAATAGGTTGTATCCCCTACTGTCAGCCCAAGAATCCGGGTCACGATGAACGGAAACATAATCTGCACTAACGTAACGCTGCTGGCAATCAAGGCATGGACGGCCGTCATTGAGCGGAAAGCGCGATTGGCGAAGGTGTGCGAGAGGCTCTGCCGAAAACTGCCTTGTGCGGATTGAGCGGGACGAGTGTGCGGCGGTTCGCGCAGCACGAGCAGCGGCAGGTAAAAAAGCAGCAGGCAGATCGCGGCATAAATCGCCGCCGTCGTCACATAACCGAGACGCTCGATCAACATCCCGGCCAGACTGCCTATGGCCACACCAAGCATAATAAACGCTTCTGCCCAGGCCGAAACCCGCACTCTTTCCTGATCTGTCCGTGTAATTTCTGGCAATAGGGCCTTGTTGGGAATCTGGTGCAGGCCGGCAATAATTTCGTGGGCCAGCGCGATGACGCCCAAATACAACACATTCCGGAGCGATTCCGTTTTGACCGGCGGCGTCCACAACAACACAAAAAGAAGCAACCGGGGCAAGGCGGTGACGAACAGAAAAGGCAATCGTCGCCCCCACCGGCTGTGGATATGATCCGACCAGTAGCCGATCGGCAAGGCAATCGCCACACCCACAAAACCGTTAAGGAACATCAGGACGCTGAACAGCCCTGCCGGCATCAGATTGTTTTCCGACAAGTAGAAATAAGTCAGCCAGTTGTTGACGACGTTCCAGACGAGGATATCGCCTAAGCCGAGCATACTGTAAGTGATGGCGATTTTGCGCAACGCTTGCGGTTTTGTTGATTGAGTATCCATACGTTTCCGGGCGTTGCTGGATTAAGGGTACGTTACGGCGAGTAAATCCGTTATGGCCGACAGGTCGCAAACGCTGCCCTGCGCCAGGTCATGGCGCGTGTGGTCGCGGTCCACAATATATGCCTGCATCCCTACCGCGCGCGCGCCTTCAACCCACGACAGTTCGTCGTCGAAGTACAGACAGTTTTGGGGATGAACAGATAATGCGCGCGCGACGGTCAAATACGCTTCGGGAGCGGGCTTGGCGACGCCAATGACGGGCGCGGCGCAGGCGACGTCAATGAGGTCGGCCAATCCGGCGGCGACCAGCGAAGCGTCGAGGCTGGCTAACTCGAAGTTGGAGAGCACGCCGATCTTCAACCCGCGCTGGCGGGTGGCGAGCAGCGCTGGGCGCGCATCCGGGTAGGCTCGAACCACAGTGGTATAGTCGAATTGGTGCAACTGCTCGCGTTGTTCGGCTGACAATGCCAGTTCATCGACCAGCGAATCCCAAAATCCGCCAAAGAGGAGCTGTTCTTCGTTGAGCGTGGTGGGTGCCGCCGCCGGGTCGCGCCACTGCCACCACAATCGCTCAAGTTCTTCGATGGGTATACCCAGCAGCGGCTCAAAGTAGGCGATGGCCGGCGCCATATCGAAGTAGGTGAGGACTCCATCCCGATCAAGAATGATAGCCTCAAACATATTCCTCCCCCCGGATTAGTTTTGGTATGGGATTGATACGCTTATTATACTGGATATTAACTTAAAACCAGGAGACGTCAAACGTGAATTGTAAATCGTCGTGGGAATGGAAATTTTCCGTTCTGCTTTGCGGTACGGTTATAAAAACCCGGCAAAATAGCATTTGCCGGGCCTTGGTCATTGCGGGAACTGGCTATATCCCCAGCGCTTCGCGCGCCTCTTTTTCCATCATGTCTGGTCGCCACATCTCTTTGCCCAGTACGACTTCCACGCTCTTCGTCGTCAGCTCCGCAGCGCGCTCATGCACCTGGTTCATCATAAACGACGCCATCGGGCACATCGGCGAGGTCAAAATCATCGTGATTTTCACGTTGTCGTCAACTTCCGCAATATCGCGGATCATGCCCAGGGCCACCACGTCCAGCCCGATCTCGAAATCAATCACATCGCGCAGTCCATCGCGGATTGCCTCTACTTCACTTTGCATCGTAGCCTCCTAAAAAGTAGTTATCAGCCTTCAGTTACGGTTTTGTTAGCCATTATAGCATAGAACGGTGATCTTACCAATAAGATATATATTTAACTGTTTAATATACTCAATTCGCTGACGAGAAACAAAACTTAGCGCGCCATCTGGATAATACCGTCGCTGGTGATGGGAAACGTGTGTCGGTTTTCGCAGTGAAAGGCGTCGCCATCGCGCTGTAATGCACCCTGACACGTGGGACAACGCAGAATCTCTTCGAGCCGCCGAGCCGCCGATGGGATACGCGCCCCCACCTTCACCGCCGAGATCAGGTCGTAATCCTCCTGCCACAGCTTGGTGCGCACCATCTCCAGCGGCAGCGCGCGTAGTCTGGCCTCGAAGGTCTCCGGCTTATACGTGCGACCCGGCAACCAGCGCGCATCTGCGCCGATGCGGTTGGTGATCAGGAAGATCCCGCCGGGGCGGAGGACGCGCACCATCTCACGGAGCACTTGGGCGGGGTCTGGCATAAATTCCAGGGCTTCCAGGCAAGCGACGGCATCGAACGTTTCATCGGGAAAAGGCAGTTGCCCGGCGTCCTGGCAAATGAAGGTGATGCGAGTGGCCCATGCTTCGGTGGCCTGCGCCGCCTGCTGCAACATCTTACGCGACAGGTCTACGCCGATGAGCCGTCCGCGAAAGTTGTTTTGTTGGAAGAGCGTGCGCGCCAGCCGCGCCGTTCCCGTCGCTACGTCGAGGATCAACGGATCAGGGAAATCCGCCAAAGCCTGGGTCAGCGGGAGACCCAGGAACCATTGTTCATAGCCGGGATTGAAGCCCTTGATGCGGTCATACACGCGGGCGGACCAATCGTACAGCAGGATGACGACCCGGCGGCCCAGATACGCGCCTTCGGCGAGGATAAGCTGCCAATACAGGAGCGCAGCGATGACGACAAGGCCGACAATACCGATGATCCAGCCCATATCACAGCACCCAGGCCATCACGACAATCATCCCTATGAGCCACGGCGCGATGGTACGGCGATAGACGTGCACTTGTGGATGATAGAGGAGCGCCATCCAGCCCGGCAAAGCCAGCAACAAAATGCCGCCGGCCGCGAGGTATTGTCCTTGCCAGACGAGGAATCCTGCCGCCAACGCAGGCCCGCTGGCGGCCAACGGCGATGGATGCGCATATGATCCTATCAACGAAACAAGGGTCAACGCCGAAAGCGCCGGTTGTGTTAGCGCCGTTCCACCGAGTGAAGCGCCCAACAGCCAGGGCAGCCCCACCAATCCACCAGCGCCCCACACTGCGCCGACTTCTCCACGCCCCCCATGCCAGAGAACGGCTATTTCCGTCCACGCGGTCATGAACAATGTGAGCAGCAACGCATCACGCCCTACAATCAGCGCCGTCAGCGCGCTGACAACGAGCGCCAGCGCCGCCGCGCGCAACGGCGCGGCTAACGTCGCGCGTCCGACAGTATGCCACCACGAACGGGCCTGCCGCAGTGCGCGATGGAGCGCCGCGCCGGGCGTTCCCGGTTGGAGATAGGGCCAGCGGGGCAAGTTCTCCTCGTGGTCCCAGGTGCGCCACAACGCCAACGATTCGGCCCAGGGCGTCAGCGTCAGCGCGCGCCAGAAGGGCAGCCAGCCGCCGAGTACCAAAACCAGAGCGGCAAGTATGGGCGTCAACGCCTCATGTTTCAGCGCCACACCATAGGCCCACGCGCCGCCGATAACGGCGACTACAGGCAGCCATCCCCATCCATCCATTGTGGACCGCGACGACTTCTGGTCTGTGGGTAGGTCAACGACAAGTTCAGTTTCCACAACGTCATTATACCTGACTTCGCGACGACTCAAAGCATCCATCAGGATTACTCTGACACGGCTCCACGTGGACATAGACGCGATCCACTTCGGGCAACGCCTCCAGTTGGGTGCGGACTTCGTCGGAGATGCGATGCGCTTCGAAGAGCGGGATATGCCCATCTACGTCAATGTGCAGATCAGCCACCAGGCGTGGGCCAACATACTCGGTGATGACCTGATGGACGCCGAGCACACCTGAGACTGTCGCGGCTACGGCAGCGATTTCCTCACGGATTTCCGGTGGAGCGCCAGCGCCAGTCAAATAGCGGAGGTTCTCTTTCCATGCCTGCAACGCAGCGCGCACAATCCACAACGCGACGAGTGCACCGGCAAGCGGATCAGTTAAGGGGTGCAGAAACTTCGATCCAAAGATGCCGGCAAAGGCGGCTACAGAAGTCAGCACGTCAGATAGATTATCCTGCGCGACGGTGGCAAGGGTCGGACTGGAAACTTTTTGAGCGATCTGGCGAATCGAACTGTACATAACCGCTTTGACGGTGGCGCTGAATAAGAGCGCCAGCGTGGGCCAGCCGAGTTCAACGATTCCTCCGCCGCTCAAGAAACGTTCCAGGGATGCCCGTCCAGCCTCATACCCGGCAAAAGTCATTGCTGCGGCGACGATAAGGCCAGCTACGGATTCGAAACGTCCATGGCCCTGAGGATGGCCCATATCAGGGGGCTGTCGCGCTATCCACAGCCCGAGCACCATCATCAAGGAATAGAATACGTCAGACGTCGAATTTGCCGCATCAGCATACAGTGCCACACTGCCCGAGAGCCAGGCCACCACAGCCTTACCGACGGCCAGAGCGATGTTGCCGACTAGTGTGATGACCAGCGCCTGGCGAAAAAGCCGCGTGACATCAGGGTCGGGTTTATAGTCGCGAATCCATTGCATAACAGAATACTCCAACAAAACGAGCAGGGGATACTTTCCCCTGCTCATCATTTTCTCCGGCGCTGGGTAGCCGCCACCTAATTTCAGGCATTATACCATATCACGCCGGATCGCGGAAGTTGTAGATCTGACCTTCACGCCGCCACACTTTGTCGCACGCGCAGTGGAATTCGGCTTGCGGAGGAGCGCCTAATGGCTCGCCGCACGCCGGACAGCGGAAGAACGTGCCTGGAGCCGCCGCGCTTTTCCCCGCGCCCGCCCGTGTGCGTGTGAAGACGCTGGGACTGAGCTGCCAAAGCGCGCCAGTCGGTTGCGCCAGCGCATCCAGGGCGGTCAGCAAGCGTGTGGGGAGCAGACGCTTCAGCAGGTCAATGCGGAAATGGGAGACGGTGCGCACGGCCTCGCGGCGCAGACCGGCTTGTTCCAACTGCGCCCACATCCAGCGGGGATGAAAATCGAAGTTGAGCGCCACAAATTCCACCGGTTCCAGGGCAAAAGGCGACCATGACTGGCGACGCAGGAGGTAGCGCGCAATAGCCTTGAGGTTCAGCTTGTTGGCGAATTCCAGGACAAACGCCCCGCGCGGCCCCAGGATGTCGGCAATGCCGCGCAACACGGCGGGCGCATCGGCGGCGTGATGCAGCGTGCGCACCATCGTCACCGTATCAAAGAGGCCGGCAACAAACGGTAGATGGTAGAAATCACCCTGCACGTAGAGGTAGCGTGGCTGCCCATCCATGCCATACTCGCCAAGACGCTCCACGGCCTGCGCCAATTGCGTGTGCGCGTAATCGAAGAGCACGACCGTCGCATAGCCCGCGTAGAGGTCGGCCATGCGCCCAAATCCCGCGCCGATTTCGATGAGTGTGCGCCCAGCCGGAGGAAGGAGCGCGCGCATCGCCACGCGCTCGACGGCGTCTTCGTAAGTGCGCGTGGCATCCCAGAACTCCGTGCTGTAGCGGGAGCCTTCGTAGTTGCAAATGGGTCGTTGGTTCATCAGTATTTTAGTCGGCTGTGCTGGTCGGCGTAGACTTACGGCGCGCTCTGAATAATTGGTTGTAGCAGTTCTTCGGGTGAATTGGGCAGGCTTTGCAGCGCGCCGGTGAGCGGTTTGAAGACTGCCCGCAGTTGTTCGATAGCTGGCGCCATCCCTGCTTCGGCCAGCGGAATTTCGACGGGAACCTGCATAACCACCGGCACGGTCGTGTTGACAGGGACCATCAGGTTAAGCGCAACCGGCAAGGCCAACCCCTCCGGCAGAACGAGTTGCACGGTGCCGTGGATGGCGCCGCCGCCGGCCGGAAAGATGAAGGTCGCCGGAGCCTGAATGGGAACAGGTTCTACCAGAACAACGCTGGTATTTTGCGCCAACGGTAGATCGAACACAACCGGCATTGTATCTGTGATGTAGACCTGCGATTTGATGACGGTTTTGCCCAAAGCGGCAAAGGCGCTGTCCAAATCCACCAACAGAGGCTCTGCCACCTGGCTCTTGGCCATAAACAAGGGTTTAGGCGAAAGTAGCAGCACGAGCACCAGAATGATGTTGACGATGAAAGAGAAGATGATGGCGATATTCTTAAAAGCATCCCAGAATTTGCCAACCCGGCTGCGCCCCTTAGGATTGTTTGCGGGTTCCACTGATTCCGTCGTCATTGTTCACCTCCATGAGTTAACTATAAAAATATGTTACCATACTTATTAATAAAAGGCAAAGGATGTTTTCGCTGTGAGAAATGTCAATCTCTGAATCTATGTTATGATAGGAGTGGGTAATCTTTTTTACCTTACCCGAAATCTGTTCCACAACAATGCACGTATAGCAGGAGAGGGAGAGAGCCATGGAAAGTTTGAAAGCGCGTATTCAGAACGAGGGGAAGAATTTAGGTCGGGGCATCCTCAAGATAGACAGCGTCATCAACCATCAGGTAGATGCTACGTTGATGCTAGAGGTAGGCGCGGAGTTCGCCCGCCGCTTTGCGGACACGCATCCTACGCGCGTGCTCACCGCCGAAGTTTCGGGTATCATCCCGGCAATGGCGGCGGCGTATGCGATGGGTTTGCCGCTGGTTTACGCCCGCAAGCACAAGCCAGTGACGATGCAGGAACCGGTGTTCGTTGAGTTTGCGCCGTCGCACACTAAAGGCGGGCAGGTTTCGCTGATGGTATCTCCGGAATTTCTGTCCGCTGGGGATCGTGTGCTCATCATTGATGATTTCCTCGCTACCGGGCAAACGATTGCGGCAATGGCGCGGATCATTAAAGATGCCGGCGCCACCCTGGTCGGTATCGGTACGCTGGTCGAAAAATCCTTCGAGGGCGGGCGCGCGTTGCTAACCCCGCTGGGCGTCCCTATTGAGTCTATGGTCATCATTGACGAGATGCGCGACGATGGGACGATCATCTTCGCCGATGATGCGCGGGAAGCATAATACGTAAAGCGTAATGCGTAAAACGTAATTACATGAAATTTATATAGGATTACGTTTTACGTTTTATTCTTGGGAGTGGCAACATGGCACAAAAAGAAATCATCGTGATTCTGGATTATGGTTCCCAGTACACGCAGTTGATCGCGCGGCGCGTCCGCGAGCAGCACGTCTACGCCGAAATTCTCCCCTGGAACGCGCCCGAGGCGCAGATTGTGGCCCGGCAGCCGCGCGGCATCATCCTGTCCGGCGGCCCGAACAGCGTCTACGATGTCGGCGCGCCTGGTCTGCCCGACTATGTCATCCATATAGGGACGCCGGTTCTCGGCATTTGCTACGGGATGCATCTGCTGGCTCACGCATTGGGGGGACAGGTTGTCCACGGCGATAAACGCGAATACGGCCCCGCCGAAGTGGACATTCTCGAAACCGATGTCCTTTTCGCGGGATTGGCGGCGCGTCAAGCCGTGTGGATGAGCCACGGCGACCGTATCGAGGCGCTGCCGCCGGATTTTCGCGTGTTGGCGCGCAGCACCGGCAACATTGTGGCTGCGATTGGCGATCCGGCAGGGCGTGTGTACGGTGTGCAATTCCACCCGGAGGTACAACACACACCCAACGGCGCGGCGATGCTGCGCCATTTCCTCTACGCTGTGTGCGGCTGTTCGGGAACGTGGACGCCGGGTGCGTTTATTGAGGACGTAGTCGCTCGCATCCGCGCGCAGGTGGGCGATGGGCAGGTGGTGTGCGGCCTGAGCGGCGGCGTGGATAGCGCGGTAGCGGCGGCGTTGATTCACCGGGCCGTCGGCGACCAACTCACGTGCATCTTCGTAGATACGGGGCTGCTGCGCCGCGACGAAGCCGTCCAGGTCAAGGCCACCTTCCAGGAGACGCTGGGCGTCCGGTTGGTGATGGTGGACGCCGCCGACCGTTTCCTGGGCGCGCTGGCCGGCGTCACCGACCCGGAGCAAAAGCGGCGCATCATCGGCGAGCAGTTCATCCGCGTGTTCGAGGCCGAAGCGCGCCGGCTCAACGACGCGCGCTTCCTGGCGCAGGGCACGATCTACCCCGACGTGATCGAAAGCGCGGGCAGCGCCAGCGCCCATAAAATCAAGTCGCACCACAACGTCGGCGGCCTACCCGAAGAGATGCACCTGGCGCTGGTTGAGCCGCTGCGCGACCTCTTCAAAGACGAGGTGCGGCAGGTGGGATTGGCATTGGGGCTGCCGGAGAAACTCATCTGGCGGCACCCGTTCCCCGGCCCCGGCCTGGCGGTGCGCATCCTGGGCGAGATCACCCGCGAGCGTGTGGCAACCCTGCAAGCCGCCGATGCTATCTTCCTGGAAGAGCTGTGGAACGCAGATCAATACCGCCAGACAGCGCAGGCGTTTGCCGTGCTCCTGCCGGTGCGCAGCGTCGGCGTGATGGGCGATGGACGCACCTACGCCAACGTCGTGGCCCTGCGCGCCGTCAGCACCGACGACTTTATGACCGCCAGTTGGACGCACTTGCCCTACGACTTGCTGGGCCGCGTCTCCAACCGCATCGTCAACGAAGTACCTGGCGTCAACCGCGTCGTCTACGACGTGAGCAGCAAGCCCCCTGCGACCATTGAGTGGGAATGAAGCGTAAAACGTAAAGCGTAGAGCGTAAAACGTGAGTGGTCGTTTACGTTTCACGTTTTAGAGAGCGAGTGTCAAGTTGACAGTTTATCATCCGGCGAGGATTACAGAGGTGGCAGCCCGCAGCGTCGCGGCGCGCGCGGGGTTGCGGGCGGGCGATGTGCTGTTGGCGATCAATGGGCTGCCGCTGCGCGACGTGATTGACGTGCAGGTCTACGCCGCCGAGCCGGAACTGGATTTTCTCGTCGAACGGGCGGGACAGCAGATCACATTGCGCGCCAGGCGCCGCTACGGGCAGGCGCTCGGTCTCGCGTTCGACGCGGAGCTTTTCGACGGCAAAATCCACGCGTGCCGCAACAACTGCGACTTTTGTTTCGTCAGCCAGATGGCGCCGGGACTGCGTGGGGCATTGTACGTCAAAGATGATGACTACCGCCTCTCCTTCCTCCACGGCAACTACATCACCCTCACCAACCTGGACGAGACTGACTGGCGGCGGATTGAAGAGCAATTCCTCAGTCCGCTCTACGTTTCGGTCCACGCGACGGAGCCGGATGTGCGCGTGGGCCTGATGCACAATCCCCGCGCCGGACAGATTATGGAGCAGCTCACGCACCTTGCCGAGATCGGCATCGAGGTTCACACGCAGGCGGTGCTCGCGCCGGGCCGCAACGATGGCGCGCACCTTGACCGCACGATTGCGGACCTCTCCGCGTTGCATCCCGCCGTCGCCGACCTGACCGTTGTGCCCGTCGGACTGACGCGCTGGCATACCCCGCATCTGCGTCCTTACACCGACGCCGAGGCCGCCGCCGTACTCACGCAGACGTTGGCCTGGCAGGCGCGTCTGCGCGAGACATTGGGCATTGGCTTCGTCTATACCTCGGACGAGTGGTTTCTGCGCGCGCGGGTTCCCGTTCCGCCGCTGGAGGCTTATGATGACTTGCTGCCCGCGTTCGTCGAAAACGGCGTGGGGATGGTGCGGCTCTTCCTGGATGGCTGGCCGGCGCTGCAGGCCGAGTTGACGCGGCTTGGCGGGTCGCGACAGACGTGGGTGACAGGGACGCTGTTCGCGCCGGTTTTGCGGGAGCAGGCGCAAACGTTCGCCGCCGCGACGGGTCTTGCCGTTGACGTGGTCGCCGTCCCCAACCGCGCTTTCGGCGAGACCATCACCGTGGCGGGGCTGCTTACGGTGGATGACATCGTGGCGGCGCTGCGCGACTGTGCGCCGGGCGACGTGGTAGTGTTGCCGGCGGAGATGTTCCGCGGCCCGGACGACTGCGCGTTGGACGGCAAAGGAGCAGCGGATGTGCGCGCGGCGACCGGCGCGCCGGTGGTCGTCATCGCACAAACAGAAGGCGGCTGGCAGATCCAAGAATGACGAAAAAATGGCTCGTGATCTGTCTATTTGTCGGCGCGTTGCTCACCTTAGCGTGTAACGCGCCGCTCTTCACCCCGCGACCCACACCCACGCCCACTTTCACCCCCACACCGACAGCAACGCCCACACCCAGCGTTCCGCCCACGCCGACGCCGCTGCCGGAGGATACAGGCTGGCAGACCGTCCAACCGGGCATCGAAATCCGCAGCCTCAATGTTGCCGTCGGAACTAACGTGGAGCGCGTGACCATCGCCCGCCTCGACCCCGCCGCCGTGATGATCCGCGTGCTGTACGCGCCGGGCGCGCCCGCTTTGGTGAGCGCCTGGGCGCAGCAAACCGGAGCCGTGCTGGTGATCAACGCAGGGTACTTCACCGAAGAAAAAATCGTCACCGGGCTGATAATCAGCAACCGCGAGCGCTTCGGAACGCCCTACGGCGATTTCGCGGGGATGTTGGCGGTGACAGACACCGGCGAGGTGAGTGTACGCTGGTTGCGCGCGTGGCCCTACGATCCGGCAGAGCCGTTGCGCGAGGCGGTGCAGTGCTTCCCGGTACTCGTCAAACCCGGCGGCGTCATGGGCTTCCCCGCCGATGCCGATGATGGGCGTCCGGCGCGGCGCACGGTGGTCGCGCAAGATCAGGATGGGCGCATCCTGATGTTGGTCGCGCCGCGCGGCTTCTTCAGCCTGCACACGCTGGCGGCGTGGCTGGCGGACGCTGATCTGGGTGTGGATATTGCGCTGAATCTCGACGGCGGAACGTCGTCGGGGTTGTGGATACCCAACGTCGCTATGATTGATTCGTTAGTGGCTGTGCCGGCGGTCATCGCGGTGATGCCACGGTAAGGGACTGTAAAAGAATAAGGCCCCGCGTAGAGCGCCCCGGGGACGGGGCTTAGAGCAAAAAAGTGGTCATCGCGGTGATGCCACGGTAAGCGTCATCAGGGGAAGCGCATCCCCCGCCGGTTGATCGTTCACCGTCACCGGCAGCCGTTCTCCAGAGAAGCCATACATCCCTACCAGGAGGCGATATTCTCCCGGCGCGCTATCCGGCGGCGCGAGCACGCCGTACCGGTCGCGCAGGCGCTCTCCTGGCTGCCACAATGTCGTGAGCGCAAAGCCGCCCCCCGGCTCGGCGTCGGTCTGCGCGACCAGCGCGCCATCCGCGTTAGTCAGATGCACGAAAACCTTGTATCGTTCTGCCGGGGTCTCTTCTGCGCGCCAGAACAGCGTCAGCGGGATGATGTCGCCGGGCGAAAAGACAGTCTGCGGCAGTGCGTATCCTTCGAGCACAATACTATCGCCCAATCGCGCGTTCAGAAATACAGCGGGCGTGTCAGGCAAGGCTCCCGTCCCGTAGAGCGCCAGCCGCACCGTGCTGATCCACACATCGCTGGCTTTGTAGGCGTTACGCGCCAGATAGGGTTCGATCCGACGCTCCGGGTCGGATTCTGCGTCGCCCCAGAAGAGGATAAACAGGCGCGTGTGTTGCGCCGTAATCTCGTCCACCCACTGCGCCGCCCTGGATGGATCGGGCCGGTAAGGCGCGGGGTAGACCGGCAGCGGTCCCCGGTAGTAGTAGGTGAAGACTTCCCACTGGTTCGGCGCGCTGAGCAGGATCGCGTCACCGGGACGCGCTTCCGCCGCGATACGCGCCGCAATGCCGCGGTAATCGTCGCGGGCGTAGGCGGGATCAGTGTAGAGGTATTGCTGCGAAGTCAACTGCGGCCAGAGCAGCGCCAGCAGGAGCAATCCGGCAAGCCAGTTTCGCACTCGTTGCCTCACGCTCCCGGCCTCCGGGGACGGGGGCCGGGAGCAGGGGAGCGCCAAGACCACCGCCAACGGCGCGACCGCAGCCAGCATAAATTTCAGGTATGCCGGGCGATAGAGGCCGAAGACGATCAACAGCGCCGGCGGGACCAACGCCATCCCCAACGCTGCCCACGCGCCGAACCGCGAACGCGCGCGTGTCAGCAGCGCCAATAGCAGCAAGAGCGCGCCGCAACCGATCAGCCAGGGAGCGGTTTTCGCCGGGAGCGTAATCCCCACAAGCAGCGCCCGCGCAATCTCCTGGACAGCCCGCGCCGAATCCAAATCCGGCGGACGCCATCCGCTCGCCTCCAACGCGATCGGCGCCCAGGGCAAAAATGCCAATCCGCCAAGCGCGTGCGCCGCGATCCACCGCCATAGCACGCGCCACTCCCACGGACGCCGCAACGCCCAATCAACGCCAAACGCCAGATTCAATCCCACCAGGACGAAGATGTAGGCATATTGCGTGTAAAGGCCAAGCGCGATACTGAGGGCAAGGAGTAGAGAGTAAGTAGGAAGGAGGGAGTAGGGGGTTGGGCGTAAGGAGTTGGGAGTAGGGGAAGGCTGGGAATGGATTCTTGACTTTCGACTTTCGACTTGGAACTTTAGACTACAGAGCAACGTCAACGCCGAAGCCAGACCGAGCAAGGCGTACATCCGCGTTTCCTGGCTGTAGTAGATGGAGAGCGGGTGTACGGCGAGGAAGAGCGCAGCGGCAAGCGCGGTTCGCCATCCGCCGACACGCTGCCCGATGGCTACCGTCACCGCCACGGTCAGCACGCCACACAGCGCCGAGAACGCGCGCAACGCGAACTCCGATGCGCCGGCGAAAGCGCGCCACACGTGCAGCAGCAAGTAGTAACCAGGGGGATGAATGTCGCCAGCGGCGCCTTTGATGATCAGGGCGACCGGACGCTCAACCAAGCGCGCGGTGTTACCCTCATCGTTCCAGAAAGATTGCGCATCCAGGCGGTAGAAACGCAGACCGGTCGCCACAAGAAGGATTACGACAAGTACGGCGGTGTAACGGCGCTTCACTGTTTCAACTCAGAGGGCAGGGGTAGGAGAACTGATCCCCAAAACATCCCAGATTTTCTCTTCAGGGATGATGCCGCGCCGCCGAATTTCTGGAGGATCGGAGATACAGTCCAGAATCGTTGAGGGGATGCCAAAAAGCGCACGGCCGCCATCCAAAATAAGCGCCACATCTGCGGCGAAAAGGGCGGCGGCTTCTTGGGCCGTAATGGCAGCCGGGTCGCCGCAGCATATAGCGCCACTGACAAAGAGAGCCCCCCCCACGCCTTCCAGAATGGGCAACAAGGGGGGGAAATTCGGCACACGGAGCGCGACGGGCAACGCGCGACGCGCGGCGGGAAGATAATGGGGATTCGCGGGAAGGATAAGCGTCAGTGATCCGGGCCAAAAATGACGCGCCAGACGGGAGGCAATACGATTCGGGCGCGCCAGTACGTCCATCTCATCAACGCTCGCAATGAGGAAGGGAGATGCCGGTTCGGGTATACGATCGCGCACCTCATAAAGGTGCGCGATGGCGTCGGAGTTATCAGGAAGCGCCGCAATGCCGTAAATCGTTTCTGTGGGAATGATGACAAGCTGCCCGTCTTTGAGCAATTCTACAGCCCGCACAACGGCCTGCGGGCTGCGCACGGGAAGGATATCGGCCTTCACGGAAGACTCCCTTTAAGCACAAAGCGTTCCAGAATGGTCACCGCGCCGTCCTCTGTCACCGGCGGCGCGATCCAATCCGCTACCTTTTGCACAGGCGGGGTCGCATTGCCCATCGCCACACCGATGCCGGCCCACTGGATCATGGTGAGGTCGTTTTCCTGGTCGCCGGCGGCCAAAACTTCGTCGCGCGGCACGCCGAAATGCTGCGCCAGCCATGCCAGCGCGGAGCCTTTATCTACGCCTAACGGCACGACCTCGATGAACATCGCGTGGGAGCGCACAATCTCGGCTAACCCGGCAAATCGGCGCTGCAACAATGTCGCCATCGCGGGGATAGCCTCCGGTTCAGCGACGTACAGCACTTTGTCTACCTCATGCGCCGCGAGGATTGATTCCCAGGGCTGTCCAACAATCACGCCGGATCCCAAAAGCGCATCGTAAAAAGCAACCGGATACAAAAATTCTCGAACGAAAAGCTGGCCTTCGGCATAGAGAAGAATGTGCCAGCCCTGCGCCTCCCCCAGTTCGAGGGCCGCCCACGCCGCCGTCGCGGGCAAGGTGATCCGCCGCAGCACCGGGCCATCAAGCGCCTGTATCCAGCCGCCCTGATAACAGAGCAACGGCGCGGTCACATTCAACTCGCGGGCAAAACGCTCCGTTGCGGCGATCATCCGTCCGGTTGCCAGGGTGACGATGACGCCTTCGTCTTGCGCCTGGGCGACGGCTTGCCGCACACGGGGGCGAATCTTTTGATCCGCCCCCATCAAGGTTCCATCCAGGTCAAATGCGGCTAAACGAATCATGCGTTATTGTTGTAATAAGATGGAGATCGCAGCAGCCCACAGACCGCCCTGAACCGCCAACAGTCCACTCCAGAGAAAATAGGCAGCGGTCCGTTCGCGATGATACAAAAGAAGGCCCAGTCCCCCGTTAATCAACAGAAAAATCACGCCCAAAAAGGCGATGTAGAAGATGCGGGAGGCCTCCGCCACCAGCAACGCCTCGCCGGAAGGACTAAAACGCATCGCTATTTCTGCCGGCAGGTACGGATAGCGCCAGCAGAGCAATCCCACCAGCAGGACCAACAACGTCACACTGCCGAGTAGCACACTCAGCCCAAAGCGATCCTTCCAGATCACCCAATCCAAAAAACGCGGGTGGGTTGACGATTCCTCGACTTCTTGGGTTGGCCCCATATCCAGCCGCTCGCGGAGCAACTGGAGAAATTCATCCAGGTCCTTGGGCGATATGGCATACGCCATCCCCGAAGTGCGCACGATGAGCTGCGAACGCAACGGTTGCGTCGCAAAGAACAAAATCGGGCCGATGTCCGCGGCTTCGCCCGTGCCCACGAAGTAACCCGGCCACCGGAAGCCCAGATGAAGCCGCAGCCCGGTGACTTCTGCGCCACTGAGAACCGCGCCCACCGCAGCCATCGGGATTTTATGTTGGACGCCGCCCCAATGGATGACAATCGCATTGCGATCCATCTCATAGGAGGCGTTGATCAAACCCCAAAGCTGATAAAGCAGCCGGATGACGACCGCCAGGGTAACGATTGCGCCGACGCTCATCAAAAACGTCCAGATAGAAACGGGCCGTATCAGCACAAAGGCGACAAGCGCGACCGTTATGGCGATGAGGACAGCCACGATGCTCAGACCGACGATCCAGCCCCACCGCACGTCGAGATTCCAGGTATTGCGCATCTATAGCTCCTGCCTGGACTCCAGCGCCCGCGTCAACGTCACCGCGTCGGCGTACTCAAGATCGCCGCCCATCGGCAGGCCGCGCCCCAGGCGGGTGACGCGCACACCGAGCGGCTTCAGACGCTGGAGCAGGTACGCGGCGGTGTAATCGCCCTCACTGGTGGGGTTGGTGGCGAGGATGACCTCTTGCACTTCGCCGCGGCGGATGCGCGCCTCCAGTTCCGCGACGCGCAAATCTTCCGCAAAGACGCCTTCCAGCGGGGAAAGCGCCCCATGCAACACGTGGTAGACGCCGCGATATTGATCCGTGCGCTCCAACGCCAGCACATCCATCGGCTCTTCAACGACGCACACGAGATGCTGGTTGCGCAACGGACTCTGGCATATTGGACAAGGATCATCCTCGGTCACGTTGAAGCACACCGAGCAGAAGCGCGTGCGTTCAACCAGCCCTTTGAGCGCCTCCGCCAGCCGCAGCGACAACTCTGACTTACCCCGCAAAAGGAAAAATGCCAGGCGCGAAGCCGTTTTTGGCCCGATGCCCGGCAATTCAGATAACGTCTCGGTCAGTTCGAGGACAGAAGGGGGAATCGCCGCAGTGCTCATACTTTACAGGCCGGGAATGTTTAATCCGCCGGTCAGCGCCGACATGCGGTTGGACATCATCGCCTGCGCCTTTTGAATCCCCTCATTGACCGCCACTACAATCAAGTCCTGCAACATTTCCACATCGTCAGGATCAACGACTTCGCGGGCGATTTTGATGCTCTGCACTTCCAATCCGCCATTGATCGCCAACTCAATCATACCGCCGCCGGCTGTCACGGTGACCACTTCCTGCGCCGTTTCACCCTGGATGCGCTCCATTTCCTGCTGCATCTTTTGCACCTGACGCATCAGATCATTGGGATTCATCCCGCCACGGGGCATAACCCGTCCTCCACCTTTGCCACCTTTCATGTTTCCTCCCTGTGAAAATAGTCAGTCTTGTCGGCAAATGAGCCATTCGCCGCTGGATGAGAAATTTTTAACCAATTCTCACTTCAGCGCCCAGCTCTTCCATAGCGCGCCGGACCAGTTCGTCGGTGAGTGGATCGGGCGGCTCTGGCGGCGGCGGAATGGGGGTGGGCGCAGTTTTGACGCGCGACGGTGATGGCGCACTGACCTTCGCGGCGGCGGGCGCCACACCAGGCTGCCATTCTTTTTCCATCACGCAGCGCACAAGCGTTTTCTGCCCGAACATCTGTGAAAGGAATGTCTCCACAACCTGGCGGTTCGATTCCTTGTCCACATTATTGCGGTGCAGCGTGTGTTGAAAGCCCAACACGAGAAAGCCTTCCCCATCCACGCCCATCGGCTGCGCATCCCGCAGAAATGCGCCCAGGTTCACGGGGCGTATCTGCGCGATGACGTCCCGCCAGCGTTCCTTCGCTGTGGCGACAATGGCCGAGGTGACGCTCGCAGCAGGTGTGCTGGTTATGGATGGCGCATCGGTCTCGGCTGTGGTTCGGGCGCGCTCAGGCGATTTCTCCGGTTGCGAAGGCGCTGCCGGCGGCGCCGCCGGGCGCGACACGGGGGTACGCACGGGACGCGGCGTCGCCGGCTGTGGTTCTGGCGACTGACGCGCAGGCTGCGGCTCCGGGGTCGAGCGCGGCGCAGCGGGTATGAGCGGGGCGGCGCTCGCCGCCGAGGATGGCTCCGGCTTCAACGCCGCTTCGACGAAGGCCAGTTCCAGGGGCAGTTGCGGCTGCCAGCCCGAACGCCGCTCGGACGCCACTTCGCTGAACAGTTGCACGGCCTGCACCAACCGCTCCGGCTGCGCCTGCTTTGCCATCGCTTGCAGGCGCGGGCGTTCCTCGGCGGTGGGATCGGTCCAGGAGTCACCGGCGCCCACGCGCATCAGTAGCAATCCGCGGAAGAAGTCGGCGGTCTGCCGCGCAAGCTGACGCGGGTCCGCGCCGCTGTCTACCGCCTCGTTGATGACGTGCAAGCCCCGGTTCAGGTCGCCATCGAGCCACGCCTGAAGCAGCGACTGCACCACCTCGCGCCGTTCCGCACCGAGCATCAGACGCACGTAATCTGCCGTCACCGCGCCGCCTGCTGCCATCTGGTCGAACAAGCTGATCGCGTCGCGCATGCTGCCGGTGGCGGCCCGCGCGATCAAATCGAGGGCCTCCGGTTCCACCGCGATCCCTTCGGCGTCGGCGATGGTCTTTAATTGCCCTACCAGTCCCGTCAAGGGGATACGGCGGAACTCAAATCGCTGGCAGCGTGAGAGGATGGTTTCCGGGATTTTATGGACTTCGGTGGTCGCCAGCACGAAGATCACGTGCTCCGGCGGCTCCTCCAGGGTCTTCAACAGCGCATTGAACGCCGCCGTGGAGAGCATATGAACTTCATCCACCACGTAAACCTTATAGCGCGCCTGTGTAGGACGAAAGCCAACCTTTTCCAACAGCTCACGAATGTTATCAACACCGGTGTTGGAAGCGGCGTCAATCTCCGAAAGGTCCATCAGCCGCCCATCGGTGATCGCCCGGCAGATTTCGCAGTGATCGCAGGGACGTTCTGGCAAAGGGGAAAGACAGTTAACCGCCTTCGCAATCAAGCGCGCGGTCGTCGTTTTGCCCGTGCCGCGCGGCCCGGCAAGCAGATAGGCGTGATGCAAGCGCCCGGTCTGCAACGCATTGCGCAGCGTGCGCACGATGTGCTCCTGGCCGACAACGTCATCAAAGGTCTGTGGACGCCACTTGCGATATAAAGCCTGTGCCATACTACCTCCCAACTGGCAGATAGTCTATCACGGATGGCGAATGAGGCAAGCGATAAAAAAAACCTGACAGAGGTTTTTTCGGGCAATTGGATGTGGACCATGCAAAACCGGGGGCGTCCCAAAGCCCCCGGTTGCATCAGAAGGAGGAGAATCTTTTGTCTGCGGTCCCCGACTACCACATTTGTTTACACTATAGCCCGTTCTAACCTTTTTTGCTTGACGCGAACCTGACGCTTTCCTGACGATTCACGGCATCCGCGCGCGCAGTTGACCGCAACCGGCCTGAATATCGATCCCGCGCCGCAGCCGGAGGGTAAAGGGAACGTGGCGGCGCTCCAAAATCTGGGTGAAGGCTTCGATACGCTCCTCGGAAGACGGTTGTCCGGCATACCCAGCGGTGGGGTTGAGCGGGATGAGGTTCACGTGGATGAGCATGCCCGCCGTGCGCGCCGCCAGGGCTTCGGCCTGCTCGACCGTGTCGTTGACGCCGTCGATCAACACCCACTCGAAGGTGACGCGGCGGTTGGTTTTGGTCAGATAGTCGCCAATCGCACCAAACAGCTCGTTCAGGTTGTGCTTGCGGTTGATCGGCATCAGTTCATTACGCAGGGCATCGGTGGCGGCGTGCAGCGAGACCGCCAGGTTGACCTGCAAATCCTCGTCGGCAAACCGGCGGATCGCGGGTGCAATCCCAGAGGTACTGAGCGTGATCCGGCGCTGGCCCATCTGAAAGCCGGTGGGGTGAATGAGCGTGCGAATGGCAGCCAACGTGGCGGTGTAATTCAGGAACGGCTCGCCCATACCCATCAGCACCACATTGGTCAACTTTTGACCTTGCGCGTCGAGTTCACGGGCCAGATGCAACACCTGCGCGACGATCTCCCCGCTGGTCAGGTTGCGCTGGATGCCCATCTGCCCGGTGGCGCAGAACTGGCAACCGACGGCGCAGCCCACCTGCGTCGAGATGCACGCGCTACGCCGCTCGATGTACCGCATCAGCACCACCTCAATGGATTGCCCGTCGCGCAGTGCCAACAAATCCTTGCGCGTCTCCCCGTCGAGGGATTCCTGGCACGCCAACACGCGCGGAACGTACAGGTCGGTCTCCGCGATCAGCCGCTCGCGCAACGCCTTCGGCAACGATGTCATCTGCTCCACGTCCGTGACCAGGTGACGATACAGCCACTCCCATATCTGTTTGGCGCGATAACGCGGCTCGCCCCACGTCCCTAACAACGCCTCCAGCGCGGATAAATCCAAATCGTATAAGTTCGGTTTTGCCATCGTTTCCTCTTTTGTCAGCAGATTGAGCAGATGAAGCAGATTTTTTCTGCTACAAACACAAAATCTGCTCAATCCGCTTAATCTGCTGATAGAAAATTAACCGGCCAAAGTCCAGGTCTCCACCAACGCCGCCAGGTCATCGAAAACGACATCCGGGTGAATCGGCGAGGCAGGCAATTCGTCCGCTTGTGTGATGCCCGAAAGCACCAACGCCGTCGGCATCCCCAGACGCAGACCGCCCAGGATGTCCGTGTCGAGCCGGTCGCCGATGACGAGCGTTGCTTCCGGCGTCGTTCCCATCCGCGCCAACGCCCCCTCGTAGAGGAGCGGGCCGGGCTTGCCGGCCATGACCGGCGTGACATCGGTTGCCGTAATCAACGCCGCGACTTGCGCACCGTTGCCGGGCACCAGACCGTCTTCCATCGGGAACGTGCGGTCGGGATTAGCGGCGATAAAGCCCGCGCCGCCCCGGATGAGCAGCGTCGCCGTCGCCAATTTCTGCCAGGTCAGGTCGCGGTCCCAGCCGACGACGACGTAATCGGCGCGGTTACCTTCGGTGAGCGTGAAGCCACGCAAGCGCAGCGCCTCGCGGATGCCCGGACCACCAATAGGATAGACCGGCGCGCCCGGCACGGCCTGCGTCGCCAGGTAATCGGCGGCGGCGGTGGCGGAGTTGAGCACGTGCTCGATCGTCGTCGTCACCCCCATGCGCGCGAGTTTCTCGACGTATTGCTCCGGCGTCTTGCTGGCGTTGTTCGTCGCCAGGACGTAGCCGATTTGCCGCGCTTCGAGTAACGCGAAGAAGGCGTGCAGGCCGGGCAACGGCGTCTCCCCGCGCCAGAGCACGCCATCCATGTCGCAGATCACGCCTTTGATCGCGCCCCACTCCAAAGACTGCGATTGCCGCGCCAACAAGGCTTCGTAGACGGCAGGCGTATCCACATCGGTCAGCACATCGGGATCGGCGACAGGCATTGTCACGAGAGCGTCGGCATATTGCGCAAACAGCGCCCGCCCGCCGATGTCGCCGGAGAGTTGCGCCAGTTCCGCAAAGAAGCGCCGGGTGAAGAGTACCGGCGTTCCTCGTCGCTCCTCGCGCCCGACCGGAACGACGATCCCGGCGTCGTGGTGCTGCCAGTATGCCACCAACGACCGCAAAAAGCGCGCGTCCACCAGGGGTTGATCCACCGGCAAAAAGATCGCTGCTTCCACTGAAGAAGGCAGCGCCGCCACACCGAGGTTCAGGCTGGTGCTCATCCCCTCTGACCAGCGGTAATTGCGCAGCACCTGCACCTCGCGCCCGGCGAGCGCGGGCAGCACCTGCTCGGCCTCCGCGCCCACCACGACGATGACAGGCGACAGTCCCGCCATCCACGCCATATCCGCCACGTGAGCAATGAGCGGACGACCCTGCCAGGGCAGCAGT
>DAOLUH010000051.1:0-45139 GCA_035420085.1 Anaerolineae bacterium | reverse complement strand
CGGGTTGGATTAGTATCAGAAAAACCTTAATTCTGGACAACGCCTGAATAGTTACTCAAACAGAAAGGCCAACGCCGGATTTTGCCAGGTTTCAGATTTCACAAACCCCGTCACCCGGCGCGGATGCACCCGCGAGAAGAGCACTGGCGCATCCAGAAAGTTGATGTGATTGGCAGCCACAATCAACGGGCCGTGCTGCGGCACGCGCGTCAGTTGCGCATCATCCACCCGGCAGAGCACGCCGGTCAACCCCTTGAGTGTCGTGTTGACCACCCACTGCATCAACATTACGCCGCCTCCGCGCAGACCATCGCAAGCTGGCGCGGCAAGACGCGCATCGTCAGCTCGCGGGATTCGACGCTGATGGTCTCGCCGTCAGCGTGGGCGGGCAGCACGCCTTCCACCGCCGTCACAGTGACACATGCGGCGCGCCCGGTCGTGATCGCCTTGTGCGTGGCTTGCGTCCCCTGCATAAAGCGCAAGATCAGCGGGAAGATAGCCACACGCCCCACGTGCGCTGCCAGGCACAGGTCAAAGAGGCCATCGTCGGGGCTGGAGTGCGGCGCCATCATAAAGCCGCCGCCCATACGCCGCCCGTTCATCACGGAGACCATCAGGGAGGGCTGCGTCAACACGTGATCGTCGTAGGCAATGCGCAGCAGCGGCGCGCGATAGTAGAGAAAGATCGTCTTGAGCGCCGCGACGATGTATGAGGGGAAACCGCTGAGTCGCTTTAGCTTCAGCGCCTCGAAGCCCACCACCGCGTCAAAACCGACGCCTACGCCGTTGCCGAAGTAGCGCCCCTGCGGGACCAACCCGCCTTCCACCCACCCTACGTCAAGCAAACGACGATGATCCGCCGCCAACACGTCACAGCCGGCTTCTACCGTCGGCGGGACGCCCGCGCCGAACGCGAAGTCGTTGCCGCGCCCCACACAGAGGGCGCCCATCGCCGCTTTGGCGCCGGCTTGTTTGGCCTGCATCAGCCCGTTCAACACCTCGTTGGCCGTCCCGTCACCGCCCGCCGCAACAACCACGTCATAGCCATCCACAGCGGCATGCTGCGCCAGCGCAATCGCGTGGCCTGGGCGCTCGGTGCGCACCAGATCGTAGGACAGGCTGTGTTGTTCCAACAAAGTTTTAATCAATGGGATAGATTTTTCGCCGTTGCCACGGCCAGAGATGGGATTCACAATCACTTTATAACGGTTCATCGTCGCCAAGCCGCCTTTGTTCACAGGATGGGATTCATTTCATCCCACATTATAACAGAAATTTAATCCCTCAATCGGGGAAAAACTTCAAACAAACCTTTCAATCTCTCGCGCCAGCGTAGTCTGAAAGCCGCGTAGAATCGCCCGGTGATTCCGGGGTAGAAATTCCTTCAATTCCTGCTCGAAATCTATTTTGGACTGCTTGACTGTCTCCAATGCCTGAGGTAAGGCATCCCGTTCACCCGGCCTCACCAGGTTCGCCCGCAGCAGAAAGTACAAGTCATAAAAATCGCACGCTTTCTGTCTAAACAATAGCGCCTGTATCTTTTCCTCGATCAGTTGCTCTCTTGCCAGCGATATAATGATGTAGGCAGGAATGAACTCGGAAACAATGGTAACGACTTCCCCGCGTTTCTCGCCCTCGCGCAGCGAAATCTCAAGTTTCACCGATACCGGCATATCACTACCGGCGAAAGCGATGATAGCCAGGTAACCACCGCTGGTGATCTTGGATTCAGCGACATCCACCTCTATATTCTCGCGGGCGATCTCAGCCAATGTATCTACCACAATCCCTTCCAACGTATGGATATCCAGCACACAAGAACTAAAGTCCAAATCCTCTGAAAAACGCGGGCTGTTGTAAAGTACTCTCAGCGCCGTACCACCCGTGAAGTAGATCTGGTCAGTGAGAGGCTGCTGATAAAAATAAGACAAGAATAGGTGCTGGAAATACTCACGCCGCACGTTAAGTTCGGTGGTCTGAAATTGAGCAGCTAATGCTCTGATGGTTTCAACGGTGATCATAGTCTCTCCCTGATCAAACGATCCAGACTTGTCCTTTGGTACAAGCCAGCGTAATCCAATGCCTTTTGTTTGTTCAGACCGGTCGTGTCGAGTCGCTCGTTGTCAGGTTTGCGACCCAGGGAAACGAAATAGAGATAGTCCACCAACGCCTTTTCCGGATCAGCGACGAGCACGACACGCCCATTCCGCCGGGTTGGCGCATAACCTGCAAATGCAACACGCTTAATGGTCAGGTAAGAAAATGTTTTCTCCTCAACAGCGAAAACGCGCGTAGGCTTGGTTGTAGCAGAAGTCACTGCATAGGGCATCTCTGGCAGAATGTTGTACGCGGCTAACACATACTCGAATGAGAGATAGGAAGGGCGATAGAGACGGTTAGCAATCTCTTCCTCCGACGGCAAATCGGTCTTCAAGACATACAATCCATTCTTGAGACGTAGGAACAATCCATCACAGGTATGTTCTTCCAGGAAGTACTTAGTCTTGAGAGGGTTAACCCCAAAGATACGCTGAAAGTCCCGGGGTGTGAAAACACGCACATCACGGCGTAATAACTCCTCTCGTACAGCAATCGGTTTCAGTAAAGTGTACATTCTCGCCCTTTTCTGAAATGATTATATCCACAAAAATCCATTTGTCAAACCAAGTCTGGCGCTTACAACACTAAAACGATGTTCTGACCTATCGAAAATTGGGCAAACATTGCCCCCGGGGACGGGGGCAGGGAGCAAGCATTATGTGAGCCAGCATTATCGTGTTTCGTGCTATAATCACTGTATGCAAGTGATTTTAACGCACGAAAACGCGGATTTTGACGCGATTGCCAGCCTGCTCGGCGCGCACAAGCTCTACCCGCACGCCCGGCCGGTGTTGCCGCACCGCGTCAACGCGAATGTTCAGGCATTTCTAACGCTGTATGGCGCGGAGTTGTCGTTTGTTGATCCCAACACGCTGCCGCGCGGACAGCACGTGCGCCGCGTGATCCTGGTGGACACGCAGAGCCTCACCTACGTGCGTGGGATGAGCAAAGACATCAACGACGTGCTGGTGATTGACCACCACACGCCGCCCGAAAGCCTCCCCGTCGGCTGGCGCTTCCAGGGCGAGACGTTGGGCGCGACGACGACGTTGCTCGTGGAGGCGCTCTCGGCGCGCCTGATTCCTATCACCCGTGTCGAAGCGACCTTGATGCTCGCCGGCATCTACGAGGACACCGGTAGTCTGACCTACGCCGGCACCTCGTCGCGCGATTTGCACGCCGCCGCATGGCTCGTGGATCAAGGCGCGAGCCTGGAAATCGCCGCCGAGTTCCTGGAACATCCGCTTACCCCCACGCAACAGACGATCTACGACACGCTCAAGGAAAATGTCGAAACGCTACAAATTGACGGGCATCCCGTGGTGTTGAGTTGGGCGCAGTCCCCGCCCAATACCGACGAGGAAATCTCGACGCTGGCGCACAAACTGCGCGATTTGCTCGACCCGTCGGCGCTGTTCGTGCTCGTGGAGATCAGCGGCAACACACAATTGGTTGCGCGCAGCGACACGGACGACATCAACGTCGCCAATGTCGCCGCGCATTTCGGGGGCGGGGGGCACAATCGCGCCGCCGCCGCCCTGATCCGGCAGCGACCGGCCGTCGAGGTCTTCGCTGAGTTGCGCGACAAGCTGCCCGATTTCGTGCATCCGCGCATCAAAGTGCGCGATCTGATGTCACTCGGCGTCCGCACTGTCCGGCCTTTCGATCCCATTGACAAGGTCTCGCAACTGATGCTGCGCACCGGGCACGAAGGGTTCCCCGTCGTGGATCCGCAGGGGAAAATCCTGGGACTGGTGACGCGCAACGCTGTGGATCGCGCCATGCAGCACCAATGGGATCGTCAGCCCGTCGAGCGCATCATGCGCCCCGGCGAGGTCAGCGTGTCGCCGGACGATTCGACGGAGCGCGTGCGCACGTTGATGATTCATACCGGTTGGGGGCAAATCCCCGTCGTCGAAAATGACCAGCTCATCGGCGTGGTGACGCGCACCGATATGATCCGTCTGCCGCTCTCCGAAGCCAACGCCGAACAGCAGGACATCGTCCAGCGGATGGAACGCTATTTCCCCAAGCCGCTGCTGGCGCTGATCCGCCAAATCGGCGCGCAGGCCGCCCGGCAGGGGTACAACATCTATTTTGTGGGCGGCATCGTGCGCGACCTTTTGCTCGGCCAGCCGCTCGTGGACGTGGATATTGTCGTCGAAGGCAAAGCCATCGAGCTAGGGCGCGCGCTGGCGCAGCATTATGGCGGCGAAATCCATAGCCACAGCCGCTTTGGGACGGTCAAATGGACGCTGCCGCCGTGGGAGGAATTAGTCACCAGTCATCAGGGATTAGGGATTAGTAATCGGGAATCAGGGATTAGTAATCGGGAATCAGGGATCAGGGATCAGGAATCATCCATCCCCAATCACCAATCCCCACCCCCCAATCACCAGTTACCCGCTTTCATTGATCTGGTGACGGCGCGGACGGAGTTCTACGAGCATCCGACGGCGCTGCCGCTGGTGGAGCGCAGTTCGATCAAGCAGGACTTGCACCGGCGCGATTTCACGATCAACACGCTCGCCATTCGCCTCGATCCGCAACGCTGGGGGGAGCTGCTGGACTTCTACGGCGGGAAAGCCGATCTGGAAGACGGCGTGATCCGCGTGCTGCACAGCCTGAGCTTTATTGACGATCCCACGCGCATCCTGCGCGCCGCGCGGTTTGAGGCGCGCCTGGGCTTCCACCTGGACGCGCAAAGCGAGGAGTTGATCGCCGACGCACTGCCGCTGCTCGGACGCATCACTGGGGGACGCATCCGCCACGAACTCGACCTTATCTTCCGCGAGGCCGAACCTGAGGCCGCGCTGGACCGGCTCCATGCGCTTGGCGCGCTCGCGTACATCCAGCCGGGTCTGGTCAGCGATACGTGGCTCCACGAACGCTTCACCCGTCTGCGCCAGACGACGGATCTGATGATGTGGAACATTGACCCCACGCGCGGGCTGGAATTTCTCTATTGGGGGCTGTTTCTCTACCGGCTGAATCCAGAATCCCTGGAGAGCCTGGTCAAACGGATGTTGATGCGGCACCAATTTAGCGCAGGACTGCGCCTCTTACCGAACTTGCGCCAGGCGGCAACCCAATTGGAAAGCCTGGAGCAGCCAAGCCGCATCGTCAGCCTGCTGGAGCCTTTGCCGGATGAACTTCTCGCCCTGGCGTGGGTGGCGAGCGACAGTGACAGGGTTAAAGCCAACCTGGAACGCTATGCCCGCGAGTGGCGACACATTCAACCGGCGCTAACCGGCAAAGACCTGAAGCGCCTGGGACTGCCGCCTGGCCCGCTTTACCGGCAGATTTTCGAGACCCTGCGCGCTGAGCGGCTCGACGGCGCGCTTGCGACCCGCGCGGAAGAAGAACAACGGGTGGAGAAAATTATACAATCACAGTGATTTTGTTGCTGCGTTCAGATAAATACAGCGGGAGATACATGAAATCGTCGCGCCAGCGCACGAACTTGCCGAAGATTCAATTCTTGTCTGCCGTTTAGTACCTCAACAACAATATCCTGAGAACCGATCTCAGGTAACTCATTGGACATCACACCCTGTTCTTCCATAAGGAAACGCAGGCTATCAAGGCCGCTACATTCTGGCACAGGATAATGCGTCGCCTCATACGCCTGGATCAAAGTCCCTAGTGTGTCCAACAGCTCATATTGTGGATGACGTTCATCATCGCCAATTTCATCCAACAGGTCATTCAACCGGTTGACGGCTTGAACATACTCGCGTTCGTTGCGAATGGTTAACAATGGAGCGATTGTTGTCCAATGATTCTGGATTCGTTTAGTTAAAACAGTCATTGTTTCCAGTCTCCCCTATCATATTCTTGGTGGGTCAAAATATGGCGGATGTAAACTTTACCTCGGTTGAAGTGAATAGAAGCAATGAGCCGATACTTGTTCCCGCCAATGTTAAATACAATCCAGTTTCCGACTTTATCGGCCATCGGAAAAGCAGCCCGCAATTCGCTGAAATTCCGGAAATTGGTGGCTTCAACTATCCTGAACCAACGAATCAAAGCCGTTTCACTATCGGGATGCTTTTCCCAAAACTGGCGCAGTGTTTTACGTGAGATGATGTGCATATACTGATTATATCGCAAAGTGTGAAAACAAGGTAGATTTTGTACAACGTCCTATTTCGAGTATACTCAACGTGATTCTCGATAGTAAAGTAAAGGATACACCTATGGCTCAATTCTACCCTTCCTATCAGACCTTGCGGCTGGCGGATCAAATTTTGGAAGCCATCGCCGCGCGGATTCCGGGGTACCAGGGGCGCATCGGCGTCAATTGGTACTGGCGCTTGACCGGCGGCATCCTCGTCACGTTCGAATTGGATTTCACCGTGACCGAGGTGCGTTGGGATGTACTGCGCGCCGAAGCCGTCACGCCGACGGTTGGCCTCTTTAACGCCGCCGACTTCCCCTTCGCCGCTTATGGGACGCTGGTGGATTCGCCGCCGTTCATCCACGACCTGGACGGCGAGGCGGAGTGGTCGAACCGCGTCTACTTCCAAATGGGGCGGCTCATCGAGGACGCCATTCTGTGGATGGAAATGCTGTCAGCCGCCATCATTGATCCCCAGGTGCGCCCGCCATCGTCGTTCCCGGAGCTGAACGCGCTGGAACGCGAGATCATTGCCTACGCCGTCGAGGAGTTGAACGGCTATTTCAAACTTGGCAAGCTGCACGCAGCCTTCGATGGACGGATCTCGCGCAGCGTCCTCGCGCGGCTGGGGCAGTACTGGGAAGACCTCGGCCTGCTCACCGAGTCGCCGCGCCGCGTCACTGTGGCTTTGCGCGCGTTAGCGAATATGGAAGCAATTGGATAGAAGTGTTGCGCAAGCTGTTAGCTTGCCACAGACGCAAACTGACAGTTTGCGCTACAACTACCGATTTTTCAGAAAGGTATTATGAGGCACGTCAATTACGATGCTCTTGCGCCGACGTACAATCAGCGTTTTGAAAAGGACAAGGACCGGCCGGAGACCGCTCGCGCGCTGCTGGAGTTGGCCGACAGCCTCAACGCGCAGCGCATTTTGGAAGTCGGCTGCGGCACAGGGCGCTGGCTGGCAGAGATGCGCACCCTCACAGAACACAGTTACGGCCTCGACCCATCCAGGGGAATGTTGGCGCAGGCGCGCAGGCGCAACACTCAATTGCGCTTTACCCGTGGGCGGGGCGAGTACCTGCCGTTCCGCGATGGGACGTTCGACCTCGTGTACTGCGTCAACGCCATCCACCACATGGATGGGCAGCAGATGTTCATCCAGGAGGCGCGGCGCGTGCTGCGCGCTGGCGGGGCGCTGGTGGTGATCGGCATGGATCCGCACGGCCAACGCGACACCTGGTACGTCTACGATTACTTCGCGGGCGTCTACGAAGCCGATTTGGCGCGCTTTCCATCGTGGGAAACCGTGCTAGACTGGATGCGCGCTGCCGGGTTTCAGCACGTCGAGCGCCGGCCGGTGGAACGCATCATTGACAACAAAACGAGCGCGACCGTGCTGGGTGATCCATTTCTACAGAAAAACGCATCGTCGCAACTGGCGCTGTTGAGCGATGCGGAATACGCAGCGGGCGTGCAGCGGATCAAAGCCGCTATCGCGGAGGCAGAGGCCGCCGGAAAAACGTTAATCTTCCCAACCGGACTCATTATGGATATGGTATGGGGATACTAAAAAACGACAACCAGGAGGAATTTCAATGCCAAAGACAACCTTAGACCAAAACTGTATCAATGCTTTGCGCGTTTTAGCGATGGACGGCGTCCAGAAAGCCAAGTCCGGGCACCCCGGTATGCCGATGGGCATGGCCGACGTGGCCTACGTGCTGTGGACGCGCCATCTGAAGCACAACCCGCGCAATCCGCGCTGGCCCAACCGCGACCGCTTCGTCCTTTCCGCCGGTCACGGTTCGATGCTGCTCTACAGCCTGCTGCACCTCACGGGTTATCCCATTTTACTGGAAGACCTCAAACAGTTCCGCCAGTGGGAGAGCAAGACGCCCGGTCATCCCGAATATGACCTTGATCTGGGCATCGAGACGACGACCGGCCCGTTGGGACAGGGGTTCGCCAACGGCGTCGGTATGGCGATAGCGCAAAAACACCTGGCGGCGCGCTTCAATCGCCCGGATTTCACGCTCTTCAACCACTACATCTACGCGATTGTCTCCGATGGCGATATGATGGAGGGCATTTCCCACGAGGCTGGCTCTCTCGCCGGACATCTGGGACTGGACAGCCTGATTTACTTTTACGATGACAACGGCATTTCCATCGAAGGCTCCACCGACATCGCCTTCACCGAGGATGTGCAAGCCCGCTTCCGCGCCTACGGCTGGCATGTGCAGGCCGTGGACGGGCACGATATTGATGCGCTCGACGCTGCCATCCGCGCCGCCAAGGCGGTGAAGGGACAACCGCACCTCATCGCTTGCACCACCACCATCGCCCACGGCAGCCCGAATATGCAGGGCAGCGAGAAGGCGCACGGTTCCCCACTCGGCGACGAGGAAATCCGCTTGACGAAAGATGCCCTCGGCTGGCCCTCGCAGGAGCCATTCTTCGTCCCCAACGACGTGATCGCCCACTACCGGCTCGCCGTCCCCCAGGGCGAGCGCGCCGAGGCGAAATGGCGCGAGCTGCTCACCGGCTACGAAGCGGCGTATCCCCAGGAGGCCGCGGAATTGCAGCGCGTCCTCAGCGGCGAACTACCCGCGAATTGGGAGAAAGCCGTGCCGCACTTCCGGCCCGATGGCGGCGCGATGGCCACCCGCGCGGCTTCCGGCAAGGTGCTCAATGCCCTCGCGCCGGCGCTGCCGGAACTCCTCGGCGGGTCGGCGGATTTGGAACCGTCGAACAACACCTATTTGAAAGGCTTCGGCGACTTCTCGAAGGAGAATCCGCTGGGGCGCAACTTCCACTTCGGCGTGCGCGAACACGCGATGTGTAGCCTGCTCAACGGGATGGCACTGTATGGCGGGCTGCAGGTCTACGGCGGCACGTTTATGGTCTTCTCCGATTACGCGCGTCCGGCGGTGCGCCTGGCCGCGCTGATGAAGCTGCCCGTGATCTACGTCTTCACCCACGATTCGATCTACGTGGGCGAGGACGGCCCCACCCACGAGCCGGTGGAGCACGTGATGTCGCTACGCCTCATCCCCGGGCTGACGGTGATCCGCCCGGCGGACGCCAACGAGACTGCCGCCGCGTGGAAAGTGGCGCTCGAACATAAACACGGCCCGGTAGCCCTGGCGTTGACCCGGCAAAACCTCCCCACACTAGAAGAGGCCGCCAACCAGGCAATGCAGGGCGTGGCGCGCGGGGCGTACATCCTCAGCGACTCACCGCTGGATCGCGTGGACATCATTCTCATCGCTACCGGTTCGGAAGTGGCCGACGCGCTGGCAGCGCAGAAGCTGCTACAGGAGCGGCGCATCGGCGCGCGCGTCGTCAGTATGCCCTCGTGGGAACTCTTCGAGCAACAGCCGCTCTTCTACAAGCACACCGTTCTGCCCACCAACATCATCAAGCGGCTGGCGATTGAGGCTGGCGTCACCCTGGGATGGGAGCGCTACGTGGGCAGCTACGGCGACATCATCGGCCTCGACCGCTTCGGCGCGTCGGCGCCCTACCAGCGCCTCAAGGAAGAATTTGGCTTCACCCCCGCGCAGATTGCCGAGCGGGCGATGAAGCTGATGGCAGAGTAACCTTTGGCCGACAACCGTCCCCAAGCACAGCAAAATCGCGCGCCCCACCCCGGCGCGCGATTTTCCCATGCCAGTCCCAGTCCCCATCCCCCATCCCGTCTACCGTCTACCGTCTACCGTCTACTCCTAATGTGGCTTGCCTTCTTCCTGCTCTACGCCGCCACCACCGCCCGCGACGTGCTCCCCGCCGACAGCGGCGAATTCCAACTCACGGCGGCGACGTGGGGCATCGCGCACCCGCCCGGCTACCCGCTCTACACCGTCGCCAGCGCGCTGTGGATGCGCCTGGTTCCCATCGGCGCGGCGGTATTCCGCGTCAACCTGTTCAGCGCGGCGTTGGCCGCGACGACGCTCGTGCTCATCGCTGCCGCCGTGCGCGCGTGGGCTACAGCCTGGGGATACTCGACACGTGCGGCACAGGCCGGAGGTGTGGCGGCGGCGTTGCTGTTCGGCAGCGCTTCCACGTTTTGGGCGCAGGCGACGATTGCCAATATCCGTATGCCCACGATGCTCTTCGCAGCGTGGGGTTTTCTGGCGCTGGCGCATTATCGCGCCACACAGAACGGGGCGCACACCGGCAAAATCCCGCCGCTGATCGAACTTGCGCTGGCACTTGGATTCGGTGTCGGGCATCATCCTTCGCTCATCTTCATCGCCGTGGGATGGGCGCTCTACCTGTTGCTGATGGATCCGCGCTTGTTCGTGCAGCCGCGCCGCTGGTGGAAGGCGGCGCTCGTTGCGGTGCTGGCATGGTTCATCCCGCAACTGTATTTGCCTTTGCGGGGCAGTATGCCCAACGTCCCCCTCGCGCCCGGCGCTCTGGCGACCTGGACAGGCTTCTGGGATCACGTGCTGGCGCGCGGCTTTGAGGGCGATATGTTCGCCTTCGCCACCGCCACCGACCTGGCGCTGCGGCTACCGCTGCTGCCGACGCTCTTCCGGCTGCAATTCCCGCCGCTCTTTCTGGTTGCCATCGGCCTGAGCTGGCTGTGGCTGCTCCGCCGCGACGGAAAACTGGCGGCGGCGTTTCTGCTCGCGTGGGCGCTGCACACCTTCGTCACCATCACCTACCGCGCCCCGCAAACCATCGAATACCTGATGCCGGCGTATGTACCGATGGTGATCGTGTTTGGGCTGGGGGTGAGTGGAATAGCGAATCGGCGAATGAGCGAATCAGCAAATCAGCAAATCAGCAAATCAGCAAATCAGCAAATCGGCAAATCGGCAAATCACGAATCACTCCCTACTCCTTACTCCCTACTCCCTACTCCCTACTCCTTACGCCTTACGTCTTACGTTTTACGTTTTATGTTTCTCGTTCTACTCCTCCGCCTCATCGCGCTCGTACCCGATTTCGCCGTTCTTGCCGCCGATACATCCATCCGAGAGCGAACCGCGCCATTGCTAGAGGTTGCGCCGCCGGATGCGCTGATTCTCGCGGATTGGCATTGGGCGACACCGTTGTGGGTGTTGCAGCAGGTGGAAGGGCGCAATCCGCAAGTGGAGGTGGACTACGTTTATCCCGTCGCGGGACAGGAGTATGAGGACGTGTGGCGCGCGCGGGCCGAAGCTGCCGGGGAGCGTCCGCTCTTCACGACGCACGGTTATGCGTGGGATGGCTGGACGTCCACGCCGGTGGGCGGCGGGTTCCGCTTTTACCGGCGACCGCTGGCCGCGTTGTCGGAGGGGCTGGATTTCACGCCGTTGGACGCCGACCTGGGCGCAGTGCGGGTGTTAGGCTACCGCCTCGTCGGCGCGGCCAGGCCGGGGCAACAGGTGGAATTGCATCTGGCGTGGCAGGCGAATGGCGCGCAAGAACCGGCTCCATCTTTCACTGCCCGTCTCTGGGATGCGAACGGCGCTTTGCTGGCGCAGAGTGATCGCTGGTTGGGCAGCGATACCGCCGTGGGTGAGGTGCGGTTCACCCATCTGGTCTTGCAGATGCCGGTAGATCGCTGCACAGGAGTTATTTACCCAACGCTCGGCGCGTATACAGTTGTCAACGGCGCATTTCAGGATTTGGGCAACGTCTCGTTGCCGGAGTTAGCGAGCGCGTGCGACTTCCCCACCCTGCCTGTGGCCCGCTTTTGGCCTGGCGTCATCGTCAACGGCGGGCCGTGGTTGCGCGGCGTGGATTACGATACCCAGGTTGACAGCGCGACAGCCTATTTGCACTGGTGCGGGCCAGGGCAGGCGTTGATCGTCCAATCCGGCGATAGTCGCGCGTTCGTCCATCCGCTGGGCGCGGGAGATTGCCAGACCGTGCGCGTCGCCGCGCCGCTCAAAGAACGCCCGCAGCTCATCTTCACCCGCGCCGACGGTAGTCCGGCGCGCTGGCTCGGTCTGGCGCTGCCCGTACCGTCATCCGGGGAACGCTACGTCCCTTTCGGCGACGAGATGGTGTTGACCGGCAGTGACGCAGCGCAACGCGACGGCGCGCTGGTACTCAACCTGCGCTGGCGCGTGGCGCGGCCTATCGTCAATGATTACGCTGTCAGCGCGCGGCTGCTGGGCGCGGATGGGGTATGGTTAGGGATGCACGACATCCAACCCGGCCTCGGCGCGCTGCCCACGCTTAAATGGATTATCCGCGACGGCGCGCTGCTCGATCCGCATCCCTACACAACGACAGAACACCCAGCCACAGTGGCGCTTACCGTCTACGAACGCTTCCGCCTCACGCCGCTCGGCGCGCCAGAGGGCGAGATGGCGAAATTCCCATACTGAATCTCTCTGGATGTATCGAGGCAGTTTCAAAACTGGCATCAAACTGCAACGTAGCTGCAAGCATTGCAGAGTTGCAACTATCCCCCGCCATGCTACAATAGGATTATAGTAAGGATCACGTTAACGCTGGAGAAAAACAATGAGCACGCGCCCAGCCGCGTCAGAATCCATCGCTGAGCTGTTAAGAGAGAAAATCCGTCAAAGAACACGCCTTTGGGGTTACGTTCTGATCCCGCTTTTGGTTATCGGTGTGCTCATTGGCCTGTGGATGCTTGCCGCGTTTTTTGGCGGAGCCATTTCCCCCGCGCAGCCCATCAGTATGATCAGCGCCGCTGTTTTTCTGAGTCTGGCGATTCTGGCAGGACGGTGGGGCTACCGCTATCTCGAAACACTCTCCATAGAAAAAAACCCGCTCATTCAGAAGACGCCGGAGGCGCTGGCGCACGTCACGCGTGTCGCCGCAAGCAGCAGCACGCGCCAGGAGATCGCCGAGACGCTCCACAGCGAAATCGAAGCGCTTTTTCAGCCGCAGTGTATTGAGATCGCCTTGCTCCAACAATCCGCGCATTACCGCGTCGTGGAAACCAATGCGTCGTTCTCCGCCAATGATCCACTGGTAAGATGGCTGATTGCGCAACCTGTAGACCTTCCCATCGCCCTTCCCGCTATGAATCTGCCATCAGATGCCCTGGCGGAACAAGCGAAGATGCTGGAACGCGGCATCGTCCTGGTCATATCCTTTGGTAAACAGGGGTGGATCGGGATCGGTGCGCCACACGACGCGCCTTCCTACAGTGCTGTACAGCAAAGCTTGCTCCAACATCTCACCCAGCCGGTCACGGTCGGTCTGGAACGCGCGACCATCGCCGAAAGCCAACCCAAACGCGCGCAGGAGCTGCGCTCTCTGTATTGGATCGCCCAGGCCATCAACTTTACGACGCAAATTGATGATTTGATGGAGTTAATCTACACCCAACTCAAGCGCGTCATTGACCTGCCGAACTTCTACATCGCACTGCGGCAACCGGACGAAGATAAATTGGGGTTTGCTTTCTACATTGAAGAGGACGAACGGTTGTATCCTGAGGATACCTGGGATACGACCGTGGGGCTGACCAGCGCCATTATGGCGAACGGGCTGACCATCCGCACGGATGACTATGTGGAGGAATGTCGAAAACGCGGCATCGAACCCAGCGGCTTGCGATTTGGCAAGGCCTGGCTCGGCACGCCACTCACGGCCGGCGATAAGACACTGGGGGTGATGGTCGCCTCGACGTTCGACCCCGGCGCCCAATTCAGCGAAGAGGACGAGAACTTCTTCGTGACTGTCGCCGCATACACAGCCGCGATCATCGAACGCTACTCGCTGTATGATCGGTTGGAGTCGCGCGCGCGACAGCTCGGCACGTTGAACGAGATCGGCAACCTGCTGGCCTCCAGTCTCGACCTCAACGAAGTGCTCGATCTGGTGGTACGTAACGCCGCCACACTGCTGAACTCGGAAGCCGGGTCGCTTTTACTGCTCGACGACGAAAGCGGCGATCTGGTCTTTCGCATTTCCAGCGGGCCGGCGGGCGCCAAGTTGGTGGGGATGCGCGTGCCGGCGGGAAAAGGCATCGCTGGCGCAGCCTTCGCCGAGAACCGGCCTGTCATCACGCACGACACCCGCCGGGACGGACGGTGGGACAGCAGCTTCGACAGACGGGCGGAGTTCAGCACACAGTCCATCATCGCCGTGCCGCTCAACGCGCGCGGGCGCACCATCGGCGTACTGGAAGTGATCAACCGCAAAGACTCGCGTCCCTTCAACCAGGAAGACACCGAATTGCTCCTGGCCTTCGGTGCGCAGGCCGCCATTGCCATTGAGAATGCGCAATTGTTCACGATGACAGACCAGGCCTTGAATGCCCGGCTGGAAGAACTGACCACGCTGCAACAGATTGACCGCCAGCTCAACACCACGTTGGACTACAGCGCCGTGATGGGACAAACGCTCGAATGGGCCATCCGCATCACCGGCGCGACCATCGGCCTCATTGCCGCTTTGCAGGAACAGGAAGATGGCACTCGCGGGCTGCGCTTCCTGGCGCACCGGGGGTATCCACCGGAAGTATTCAAGCAATACGCGGAGAACGATCTCTGGCCCTTGAAAGATGGGTTGTTGGGATTGACAGTGCGCACCGGAGAAACTTCCCTGGTCACGGATCTCGCGCAGGACCCGCACTACAAAAAGTTGTCGCCGGGGATGCAAGCGCAGCTCACCGTCCCCATCAAACGCGAAGAACGGGTGATCGGCGTCATCGCCCTGGCCTCCGATCAAAGCGAGAGCTTCCAGGGCAGCGACGTGGCGTTGATTGTGCGTCTGGCGGACCACGCCGCCATCGCTATCGAAAACGCCCGCCTATTCCAGATCGTGCAGCAGGCGAACGACGCCAAGACCGACTTCATCTCCTTCGTCTCCCACGAACTTAAGCAGCCGATGACCTCGATGAAGGGCTACATTGACCTGCTCATGAAAGGCATCGGTGGGCCACTCAACGAGCAACAACAGCAGTTCCTGCAAATCGTCCGCAACAACATCGGGCGGATGGATCGTCTGGTTCAGGATTTGCTAGATATATCGCGCATCGAATCAGGGCGTATGCGCCTGGAAGCGGGACAGGTGATCCCGGAGGAGATCGTCAGTGAGGCAGTCCAGGCGTTTGAGCAGGAAATCGTCTCCAAAAATCAGACCATCCAGGTGCTTATGCCGCCGAGTCTACCAACTGTGGTTGGAGATCGCGGGCGTCTGATCCAGGTCCTCACCAACCTGGTCAGCAATGCAAATAAATACACACCCGAAGGCGGCATGATCATTGTCAGCGCCGAAGTATGGGCCGACAAAGGCAAAGACTATGTGCGCTGGAGTGTCAAGGACAACGGGATTGGGATGAAACCGGACGAATTGAGCCGGCTATTTACCAAGTATTTCCGGGCGAACAACGCCGCTGTGCGGAGCGTCCAGGGGACAGGCTTGGGATTGGCAATCACTCGCAGCATTGTTGAAATGCATGGCGGACAGGTGATGGTGGATAGCGTGTATCAACAAGGCAGCACGTTCAGTTTCGCCATCCCCATAACCAACTAAAGGAGGGAATTATCCATGCCGAAAACTCGCATCCTGGTTATCGAAGATGACGACGATGCGCGCATGATGTACAGCATTATGCTGCGCAGTTGGGGCCACGAAATCGCGGAAGCGACGACCGGGAAGGAAGGCCTCCGCATCGCGCCGCAGTTCAGACCCGATCTGATTCTGCTGGATATTATGATGCCCGACATTGATGGCTACGAAGTCTGCAAACAACTCCGCGCCGACCCGCATTTTCGCACTGTGCCGATTGTGTTTTTCAGCGCGCTCGATGCGATGGATGATCGGATCAAAGGCTATACCATCGGCGGCGACGACTTCATCACGAAAGGGCAGGTCGAATATCAAGAGCTGGGCGCGCGTATCCAGGCAGCCTTGAATCGCGTGCAGCGGTTAAAAAGCGAGTCGCGGGAAAAGAAGCGCGGGAGTTCAATCGGCCTGCTGTCCCTGCGCGGGGGGGTCGGCGTAAGTACGATAGCACTCAACCTGGCCCGCCACGCCGCGGACTGGCTCGACCAATCCACTATCCTGCTGGACCTGGCGTTCCCCGTCGGTAGTATTGGCCTGTGGAGTGGGATTGAAGGCGTACGGCATCTGCCGGAACTTTTATCGCGCAATGCGGCAGACATCAACCTGCCCCTGATCCAGAGCTTCAGCCGGCAAAATGTCCACGGGTTCTCCTTCATCCCTGGCGCTTCTGAAATCATAGACCTCAGCGGCGTCCGTATGGAGGCATTGCAGCGTCTACTCGGCATCTTGCGCGATGAAGGCTACTTCGTCATTATGGACTTGGGTCGCGGAACGCTGCCGTTGCTGTGGCAAGTGCAATCCCAGTGCGATTGGCTCGCGATCGTAACCTCAGCGGAAACGACCTCACGCACCCTGGCAAGTATCGCCATTAACACGATGTTCAAAAATGAGGTTGGACGACGGGCATTGTTGCTCATTTTCAACGATGCGACCAACACCAAACCCGTTGACATTTCTCTGGGGTTGCCCCATGCGCCGGATATTTTTATCCCCTACACCCCAAATTTCCAGGATGTGCATGAGCCATCACCGATGTCACAATTGTTGTCCATCGTGACGGCTTGAGAGCAGAAAACCGACAGTCATATCTAATCGAATACGGAGGATAAATGATGAATATAGATACAGGCGTTCGTTATCTGGAGACCCACGAGTGGGCGCGTCGAGAAGGCAATGAAATCGTCATCGGCATCACGGATTACGCGCAGAGCACGCTTTCCGACATCGTTTACGTTGAATTGCCCGAAGTTGGCGACACCCTCGCCAAGGGCGACCAGTTTGGCGTGGTCGAATCGGTCAAGGCGGCAGCCGATGTCTATCTCCCGATGGGCGGCAAGGTCGTCGCCGTGAACACAGCGCTCGAGGATACGCCAGAACTGGTCAACGAAGACGCTTTCGGCGCAGGCTGGATGGTCCGCCTTAGCCCCACCAACGTGGGGGAATGGGAGGAGCTGCTGGACGCAGAAGCCTACCAAAAGGTCGTCGAGGAAGAAGAAGCCGCGCATTAATCCCACCGCAATTCATTTAGAGCCTACCCCATGCAGGCTCTAATGTCGCTTTGAAGGAGTCAAAATTATGGTCTATATACCGCATACCGACGTAGAACGTCGAGAGATGTTGGCCGCGATTGGAGTCAATCGCCTGGAGGACCTTTTCCAGGACATCCCGGAGAAATTCCGCTATCCCCACCTCGATCTCCCTGAACCATTGTCGGAGATGGAGATCCTGCAAGAATTGCAATTCCTCGCTACGTTGAACTTGAACGCGAACACCACCTCCACCTTCCTGGGCGCGGGGGCATATCGGCATTGGACGCCGAGCGTCGTGGATTACGTCATCAGCCGGGGGGAGTTCTACACGGCGTACACCCCCTATCAGGCCGAGGTGAGCCAGGGCACCCTGCAAGCCATCTTCGAATACGAGAGCATGATCTGCGATCTCACCGGGATGGAAGTCGCCAACGCCAGCCATTACGATGGTGCAACGGCGGCGGCGGAAGCAGTCATTCAAGCCTACAACGTCTTCCGCAAGAAGCGCGCCAAAATCGTGATTGCGCCCACCGTCCACCCACACTATCGGCAAGTTATCCACACTTACACACAGGGAATGGAGCTGGACATCGTTGGCGGAGACGATCCCACCACGCCGCTCGATCAACTCGTCGAGATGGTTGACGAGCAAACAGCCTGCCTCATCGTGCAAACGCCGGACTTCCTGGGGCGCCTGGTCAACCTGGAAGGCGTCGCCGACCAGGTGCATGCGCGCGGCAAGGGGACCCTGCTGGCGGTCGTCGTCAACCCCATCAGCCTGGGATTGCTCAAACCGCCCGGCGCTTATGGCGCGGACATCGCGCTCGGCGAGGGGCAGCCGTTGGGATTGGGCCTCAACTTCGGCGGGCCGTACCTCGGCTTTTACGCCACGCAGATGCAGTATGCCCGGCAAATGGCCGGCCGGCTGGTCGGCAAAACCGTGGACAGCGCAGGCCAAGACGGCTACGTGATGACCCTCACCACCCGCGAGCAGCACATCCGCCGCGATAAAGCCACCTCGAATATATGCAGCAATGAGGGTTTGATGGCCCTCGCGGCAACGGTCTACATGGCGGCGCTGGGCAAACACGGCCTGCGTCAAATCGCCGAGTTGAATTACCACAAGGCGCACTACGCCGCCAGCGTCATTGACGAGTTGGACGGCTTCACCGTCATCAAGAACCGCCCCTTCTTCAACGAGTTTGTCGTCCGCTGTCCCGCGCCGGTCGGCGAGATCAACGCCTTCCTCCGCAACGACATTGAAGAATTGGAGATCATCGGCGGCTACGACCTGGCGCTCGATTATCCGCGCCTGGAGAATCACATGCTGGTCGCCGTGACCGAGATGAACTCGCGCCACGAAATTGACCTGTTTGCGGAGGCGCTTGGCGCGTTCCCTGTCGAAAACGGGAGGAGTCACCGATGAGCGAACCCTTGATTTACGAACTGTCGTCGCCAGGGCGCGCGGGGGTCAAGCCCCCACACCTGGATGTGCCGGAGAGCGCCCTCCCCGCCAACCTCTTGCGCGAGGACCTGCCGCTCCCCGAAGTGAGCGAAGTAGATGTAGTGCGCCACTATCTGCGGCTGTCGCAACTTAACTACGCCATTGACAAAGGGATGTACCCGCTCGGCTCCTGCACGATGAAATTCAACCCCAAGGTCAACGAAGTCGCCGCGCGGCTGGCTGGCTTCACCGGCGTCCATCCGTTGCAAGACGAGGAATCCGTCCAGGGCGCGCTGTATGTGATGTACTCCGTCCAGGAATACCTGAAGGAAATCGGCGGTTTCGCCGCCATGAGTTTACAGCCGGCGGCGGGCGCGCACGGCGAGTTGACGGGCGTGCTCATTATGCGAAAGTATCACCTGGATCACGGCGACACCGACCGCGACACGATCCTGGTGCCCGATTCGGCGCACGGAACCAATCCCGCCTCCACGAGCATGAGCGGGCTGCGCGTGGTGGAAATCCCATCTGACGCACGCGGCAACATTGACCTCGACGCGCTGCGCGCCCAGGTGTGTGCGCGCGTGGTGGGGTTGATGTTCACCAATCCCAACACACTTGGTCTCTTTGAAGAGCACACCGAGGAGGTCATCAACATCGTCCACGGGTGCGGCGGACTGGTGTACGGCGACGGCGCGAATATGAACGCCCTCACCGGCATTATGCGCCCCGGCGACGCGGGGATTGACGTGATGCACTTCAACCTGCACAAAACCTTCAGCACGCCGCACGGCGGCGGTGGGCCGGGCAGCGGCCCGGTCGGCGTCGCCGCACATCTGGCGGACTATCTCCCCGGCCCCATCGTCGCGCTCGACCCGGAATCAACGGCAGACGAAGACCCCTACTTCACCTTCTTTGATCCGCCCAAGTCCATCGGACGGGTCAAGGCTTTCTGGGGACAATTCGGCGTCATCGTGCGCGCTTACACGTACATACGGATGCTCGGCAGTGAAGGGGTACGCAAGGCCGCCGAACACGCGGTGCTCAACGCGAATTACCTGCTCAGCCGCATCAAAGGCGCCTATCCCCTGCCCTACGACCGCATCTGCAAGCACGAATTCGTGGTGGAAGGGCATCTCAAGGACGCGCCCGACGTTCACGCGCTCGACATCGCCAAACGCCTCATTGACTACGGCGTCCATCCGCCCACCAACTACTTCCCGCTCATCGTGCCCGAAGCCCTGATGATTGAGCCGACCGAGACGGAGAGCAAGCAATCGCTGGACAACTACGCCGACATCCTGCTCACCATCGCTGCCGAGGCGCGCGAGACGCCGGAGCTGCTCCACGCAGCGCCGCACAACGCCCCCGTCCGCCGCCTGGACGAAGTCCGCGCCGCGCGCAATCCCGTGCTCCGCTACGCACATTGAGTTAAACGCGAATCCGTTCTGTAGCGCGAGTTGGCAACTCGCGCTACAATTTTTTCATGAACACACTCCTGACTCGCCTGCCCCCGAGACGGGGGCAGTAAGCAAAAATAGAGTACGTGCGTTTGTTCTCTCTATCCGGTAGTGGTATAATGGCGCAAATCATCGAAGGGGGAGCGTGTGAACATCGGCGTAGGTGTAGCTTTCATCGCAGGATTAGCCTCATTTTTGGCCCCCTGTGTGCTGCCTCTGGTGCCGGCCTACCTGGGCTACCTCAGCGGCTACGCGGTGACGAAATCCGGCAACCGCAGCTTGAGCGAGCGATTTTTCGTCATCGCCCACGCTGCGGCCTTCGTTGTTGGCTTCAGCCTCGTCTTCATCCTGTTGGGGACTGTAGCGGGTTCGCTTGGGCGACTATTGCGCGGCGAGTGGTTCCGCTACGTGGGTGGGCTGATCATCATCTTCTTTGGGTTGGCGCTGATGGAAATCCTCCACGTGCCCTTTCTCCAACAGGAAGCCCGCCTGCAATGGCGCGGCAAACGCGAATGGGGCTTTTTCTCCTCCCTGCTGATCGGAATGGTCTTCGCTGCTGGATGGACGCCCTGCGTCGGGCCGGCGCTCTCGGCGATCCTGGTCCTCAGCGCCGATCAAGACACCGTCGTGCACGGCGCGGTGCTGCTGGCGGCGTATTCCGCCGGCATCGGGCTGCCTTTTATCCTCGCCGGTTTTCTGGTGGATCAGTTGGGCACGCTTCTCCAACGAATGGCGCGGTACCTGCCAGTCATCCAGAAAATTGCCGGCGTTATCCTGATTCTGGTGGGAATCTTGCTCATCACGGATGGTTTTAGCGCGTTTGGTCTGTGGCTCGAACAGCGAGGGATTGGATGGAATCTGGGAATATAGACACCCGCGCGCCGGGCGCAGAGAACATCCTGGACGAGGCGCAGCGCCGCATCCAGGAACGGATGCGGCAGGAAATTCCACCGCAGCAGCGTGTCCTGGTTGACAAGCTGAACCGGTTTGTCTTCTGGCTGACACGACACTGGCTGGCGGTGTTCAACACACTGACGGGGATTTTCCTCGGTGGGGCGGTATTGCCCCCCTTCTTTATGAAGATGGGACTGACAAACATAGCGCACCTGCTCTATGCCATTTACGCGCCCTTATGCCACCAGTATCCCTTCCGCTCGTGGTTCCTCTTCGGGCCGCAAATTGCCTATCCTCTCACCCATCCTGTCCATGTTGCCGAGATGAATGAACTGCGCGCCTTTATCGGCGACGCGCACACCGGCTACAAAATGGCGCTCTGCCAACGCGACATCGCCATCTACGGGTGTATGCTGCTGGCGGGATTGGCATTCGCATGGCTGCGGCGTCACAAATCCATCCAGCCCTGGCCGATGTGGCAGTACTTCGCTTTCGGCATCCTGCCGATGATGCTCGACGGGGGCATCCAGTGGATTTCCTACCTCGCATGGGTGATCTTCCCCGGCCTCATCGCCACGCCCTTCGAGACGACGCCTCTGATGCGCACTATCACCGGCGCGCTTTTTGGACTGGGGATCATCGCCACGGCTTATCCCCACCTGAACGAGTACTTTGAGGATGTGTTTCACACGCTCAAACGAAAATACAACAAATCTACCTTATCACCGGAGGCTACAATATGACACCACCTTTTGGCCCGATTTTATTCAGTATTGGAAATGTTATCTCCGTCCACTGGTACGGCGTTTTAATCGTCACCGGTATCATCCTGGGAGCGAACGTCGCCGCATACCTGGCGAAGAAAGCTGGCAAAGACCCGGAGGCGATCTGGGACATGCTGATGATCGTCGTCATCCTGGCGATTATCGGCGCTCGCCTCTACCACGTCTTTTCGCAACCGAGCGATGGGCTGCTCGGTTGGAACTACTACAAGGAACACCCCGTGGAAGCGCTCTACATCTGGAACGGCGGGTTGGGCGTCTACGGGGCGATTGTCGGCGGGGCGCTGGGCGTGATCCTGTTCACCTGGCGGCGGAAGCTGCGCCCGCTCCAATGGCTGGACTTCGCGGCGCCGGGCATGGCAGTCGGGCAATCTATCGGACGGTGGGGCAACTTCGTCAACATTGAACTCTACGGCCCCCCCACCACGCTTCCCTGGGGACTGCGTGTCCCGGTGCTCAACCGCATCGCACCCTACACCGACCTCATCAAATACCCGGAGAGCACGCTCTTCCACCCCACGTTCCTCTACGAATCGCTGGCGGCGCTGGCGCTTTGTCTGCTGCTGATGTGGATCGCCGTGCGCTACGGCCACAAATTGCTGGAAGGCGACTTGCTGGTCGGCTACTTGATGGGCTACGCCGTCATCCGCTTCTTCACCGAGATGCTGCGCCCCGATGCCTGGATGGTCGGCAGCATTGCCGCCGCGCAATTGTTCGCCATCATCCTGTTCATCGCTGGCGCCGCTTATTTGCTCGTGCGCCATCTGTGGCTGCCACGCAAAGCACAGCCAAAGGCAGCCTGATAACCGGCAGTCAAACGGAAAATACCTGTCGTGAACGCTTCCACGCCCTCCTGAGGCAACGCAGCGTCCACGCTCTGACTTGGGACTTTCGACTTGTGACTTGAGACTACCTTCGGAGGTGCGGTATGCCCTGGACAGACGCGCTGCTACGCTTTCAAGAGATTGACCTGGAGCTTCAACGGCTGAACCAACGGCTGACCGAGATCCAGGCTGCGCTTCACGACGAAACGGAACTTTTGCAGGCGCGACAACACGCTGAACAATCGGCGCAGGCGGCGCGCGCGGCCAACAAAAAGCAGAAAGACGTCGAATTTGAGCTGCAAAGAACGCAAACCGAGCTTCAGCAGACCGAGCAACGCTTGTATGGCGGCAGCGTCACCAATCCTCGCCAACTCGAGGATTTACAAGCCAAGTCGCAGTCCCTGCGCCGGTGGATCGCCAAACTTGAAGATGACCTGCTTGAAGCGATGGTCGCGCGCGAGGAAGCCGACGAAACTGCCTCTGCTGCCGCCGTCAAACTACAGCAGATCACCGCACAACGCGAAACGCTGTGCCGCACCCTCACTGCCGAGCGTGAAGAACTCCAAACGCGCGGACAGACATTGCTCAAAGAAGCGCCGCGCATCAAAGAAAAAATTCCACCGGCCATTCTGGACTCCTACCATTACCTGACCAGCAGAACCGGCGGTATCCCTGTCGCGCGGCTGAACGGCGACATTTGTAGTATGTGCGGCGTGGAAGTGTTGAAGCCCACCCAACGCAAAGTCAAAAACGGCGAAGAAGCCTACTGCGATGGCTGTCGCCGTCTGCTGGTCGCGTAGAGAAGCAACGAATGACAGTGCAAGCGGGACGCTGACCCCATGCCCACACCGCGCACGATTCTCAATCCCGCCTGGTATCAGGGCAAGGGACGCCGCTCGCCTTATTTTGAGGGGTGGTATTTCAAGGTGGTGGATCGCACCGAGATGCACCGCTACGCCATCATCCCCGCCGTCTTCCTCACCAAAGGCGCAGATGGCCCCCATGCCTTCATCCAGGTCTTCGACGGCGTCAACGGCGCGATGACCTACGTTCGCTACCCCCTCTCCGAGTTCTGGGCCGCCGAAGATCGCTTCGAAGTTCACCTTGGCGCCAACATCTTCACCCCGACGATGATGCAGTTGGACATTCGCCATCCTGACCTGACGGTGCAGGGGAACATCACGTTCCGCGATCCGCGCCCCTGGCCGGTCACAGTCTTCTCGCCGGGGATTATGGGGTGGTACGCCTGGGTGCCTCGCATGGAGTGTTACCACGGCGTCCTGAGCCTCGATCACGGCCTGGAAGGTAGATTCACCATCAACGGCGCAACGGTAGACTTCACCGGCGGGCGCGGCTACATCGAAAAAGATTGGGGACAATCTTTCCCTTCCGCCTGGGTGTGGATGCAAACCAACCACTTCGGCGCAGCGGGCACATCCCTCACCGGCTCGATCGCCATGATCCCCTGGATAGGCCGGGCTTTTCGTGGATTCATCGTCGGGTTGTGGCATGACGAGACGTTATATCGCTTTGCCACTTACACCGGCGCAAAAACCGAGTACCTGTACATCAGTGATGACGTCGTGGCGTGGTTCATCACCGATCCCCTGTACTATTTGATGATCAATGCTTACCGCAAGGCCGCCATCAATCTGCGCGGGCCAAGCAAAGTGGACATGGGTGTGCGGGTGCCGGAGACCCTCACCGCAGAGATCAAAGTGCGGCTGGCGACCCGTCGCGGGGACAAAACCATCTTCGAGGGACGCGGCCACAACGCCGGCCTCGAAGTCGCCGGCGACCTGCAAACCCTCCTTGAAACCTGATAACGCTTTCCGGCAGCGTAACAGCGCGGATGGTCTTGGCGATACAGCATCTACCCAAACAGAAACACGCCCCTGACGGGGCGTGTTTCTACGAAAGGAGGGTAACCAACTACGTTCTAGTGAGGAGGGCGGGTCTCCTTACCAAACGTTAACCATATTATACATTCTTACCAAAATCTAGCAATAGGAAAAAAGTACTATATGCAGAACCCGTCCGATAAAAAGCCGAAGCCCCGCGCAGGGCGCGGGGCTTCGGGGGTTCGTAAAGGTCGCTGGTATTTAGAGAGCTTCCATAATGGAGCTGAAGATGTTACCGATGGCCGGACCCAAGAGGGTCAAAACCGCGATAACGATGATGGCGATCAACACCAAGATGAGCGCGTACTCGACCAGACCCTGACCTTCCTCACGTGGTAAATACAACATTGCAGCACCTCCTATTAGTTTTAAGTTTTAAAAGTCGTTATTTTTTTAACCTACTGATATATTACCTTATCTCTTCATAGAACACAATAGGAATTTAGTACTGTCATACCAAAAATTTACCTTTATCACATCCACTTTGGCCTTTGCCCTCTTGGTAAAATGGCTATAATCAGATTGACAGCGAATGTCACACCAGCCCAGTCAAACAAAGGACCAGTATGGAATTCTCTCAATTGCTTCTCGTATCCCAGTCGCCCCGGCGGCGCGAAATGATCGCCTGGCTTAATCTGCCTGTCAGTATCGCCAGCGCCAATATCGCTGAATATCCAGAAGAGGCGGAACGTCCGCTGGATATGACTGCGAGATTGGCGCGCGCCAAGGCTCACACTGTAACGACATCTTCCAATGGCGTCTGGGTTTTGGCCGCCGATACGGTTGTAGACCTGGACAATGTCCCGCTCGGCAAACCCGGCGACCCGGCAGAAGCGCGCGCGATGTTGCGAGAACTGCGGGCGCGCTCACATGCCGTCCATACAACGGTGACGCTTTACAACCCACTAACAGGTCAGGACATTGCGCGTTATGTCACCACCGAGGTCACAATGCGCGCTTACACGGATACCGAAATTGAGGCGTATGTACTCAGCAACGACCCCTTTGATAAAGCCGGGGCCTACGCCATTCAAAACACCGGCTTCAATCCAGTCGCCCGTATCAACCGATGCTACACAAATGTCGTTGGTCTACCTATGTGCGCCGTCAATGCTCTTTTGCAAGAATGGGATTTCTTCCCTGCCGTCAATATGCCCGTTCGCTGTCGCGCGCACTTTGATTATTCATGTCCAGCGATGGATGCAGGTATCAAGTTATGAGAAAATCAAAATATCCACGCAATCGGCCGGGTGAATGGCGCAGTCCGTCGCGTTCAGCGCGGTTCGGAGGTAGGCGCACTCTGACAAGATCAGGATGCGTCCTGTTGTTGCTGGCGACACTGCTCGCAGGATGCGGCGGTAGCAGCGTCACGACGCCGTCTCAGACGCCCACCCTCTACACCACCACAATGCCGTTGCCCACCCCAACACCGGTCCCCACGCTGGATGCCGCAACGCCGGAGTCGGTAGGACGAGGATTCCTGACTGCCTGGGAAATGGCGGACTACGCAGAGATGTATGCGCTGCTCTTGCCCTCACTGCGTGCGGGACTGGCCCAAGCCGACTTCGAACGAGCCTACCGCAGCGCGCTGGACATCACAACCGTGATCAGCGTGACCCTCATCCCACAAACCTTGACCATTGACAAAGATAAAGCCTGGATCGCCTTCACCGAAATGTGGCACACCGGGTTATTCGGCACACTGCAAACCGATAACCAGCTTAGCCTCGTCAAAGAAGATGGTCAGTGGGGAATTGACTGGCACAGGGATACCGTGTGGCCCGATCTGGTGGGTGGCAACACCTTCGCAGTGGAATATCAGATTCCACCGCGCGCCAACATCTATGACCGCGATGGCGCCGGGCTGGCTGTCCCGAGCAGCATCGTCACTGTGGGCGTGATCCCCGACCAAATTCAAGACGAAGGCGCCGTGCTCGCTGCGCTCGCGCAAGTCTTGGGGCTTTCCGCCGAAAAGATTCAGGCAACCTACGCCGGACAACCCACCAGTTGGTATATTCCCATTGAAGATATCACCGGCGAAGAGAGCCTGACGTACAACGATCTACTCTCCCTGCCCGGCATCCAACGCCGCGAGCGCACCGGCCGACTCTATCCCCTGGATGGTGTCGCTTCTCACGTCGTCGGCTGGGTCTCGCCGATTCCGGCGGAAACGTACAACGACTATCGCCAACGCGGTTATCGCGGCGACGAACTGGTCGGCATTGCAGGGCTGGAGGCGTGGGGAGAATCCACGTTGGCCGGTAGAAATGGAGGACGGCTCTCTATCGTCGGCGCCGACGGAACCCACATCAAGGTCATCACCGAGCGCCGACCAGAACGCGGGCGCGCTATCTACACGACGATAGACCGCGCCCTACAGTACAGCGCGGAACAGGCGCTGAACACGCGGCGCGGCGCCATCGTCGCGCTGGACATCAACACCGGCGCAGTCCTGGCGATGACCAGCGGCCCACACTTCGACAACAACGTCTTCATCCGCCTGACGGACGTGTGGGCGCGGCAACTCGTTTTGAATAATCCCGATCTGCCGTTGCTCAACCGCGCGGTTCAAGGCTTGTATCCTTCCGGCTCCGTTTTCAAGATCGTGACGATGGCCGCGGCGCTCGAAGCCAGCGCGTTGACAGCGCAAAGCAGCTTCTACTGCCCAGGCTATTGGGATGGTTTGGGTGAAGTCAATCGCAAGTTCTGTTGGTTGGAAACAGGCCACGGAGCTATCACGCTGAAGGACGGCCTGTCGGCTTCCTGTAACGTCACCTTTTATGAAGTCGGCAAAACTCTGGATGGCGTTTCACCCGAAACGTTGCCAACTTATGGTCGCGCCTTTGGCTTGGGAACGAAAACCGGCCTTCAGGAATTCGTCGAAGCCGAGGGGTTAATGCCTGACCCCGCCTGGAAACTCACAACCTACCATGAAGCCTGGGGGACGGGCGACACGGTCAACCTCGCTATTGGACAGGGTTTCTTACTGGTAACGCCGCTCCAGGTCGCGCGGATGATGGCGGCTGTCGCCAATGGCGGCACGCTCTATCGCCCCTATCTGATTGATCGTTTCGTGGACAGCGCCGGCAATGCCGAGCAGGCTATGCGTCCCCAGGCGACCGGACGGCTGCCCATTTCGCAGGAACACCTCACCACCATTCAGGAAGCGCTGTATGCTGTCACCACAGCCTCCTTCGGCACGACCACGCACCGTTTCCAGGGTCTTGGCATCCCGGTCGCCGGAAAAACTGGCACAGCCGAACCCGCAAAGAAGGAAGACTTGCCACACTCCTGGTTCGCGGGTTACTTCCCGGCGGATAATCCGCAGATTGCTATGGTTGTGCTGGTCGAAAACGCCGGCGAAGGGTCTACCGTTGCCGCGCCAATGTTCCGGCAGGTCATCGAAGGGTACTACGGATTGCCCATCACGCCGCTGCCGACGCCCGCGGCAGTGCGCGAAGGCGACTAAACGGCGTTTCACGTTTCGGTTCGATTATGCACGATTACGCACGCTTTAGGGCGATTTTATTGACAGAGCGTGCATCCCGTGCTATAGTGAAACAGTTGGACGGGGACAATGTTCAAGGACGAGCGCCAAAATCTCATTGTGCAAAAACTGCAAGCTCACGGCAGCGTTGATGTCTCCGAACTGGCCCGCACCTTCAATGTTGATACTGTGACCATACGGCGAGACCTGGCCTGGCTGGAAAAAGTCGGCCAACTGCACCGGGTTCACGGCGGCGCAGTGCTCCGGGCAGGCAATGCGGTAGATCATCAAGGAGCAACCGCGAATCTGGCGCAAAGTGTAGAGCGCCGGATTGCCGAAGCGGCAGCGCGTTTTATCCCCGATCACAGCGTCATCTTCCTGGGACCGGGGACTTTGACACAAGAGATCGTGCCCTTTCTCAACAAACACACGCACCTTACGATTATCACGAATGCCCTCAACATCGCCTGGCGCATAGCGCAGCAAGGTTCACACATTCTGCACCTCATCGGCGGCCAGGCTGCGCCGGATTATGGACTTTACGGCGACGATGACGCCATGCGGCGTGTACGCGCCGACATCGTCATCTTTGAGGCGGGGGGGCTGGATGCAGAGCGCGGGCTGACCCACGACCAACGCGACTATGCGACGATGGCCCGCGCGCTTTTCGCCCTCAGCTCGCAGACGGTGGTGCTCGTTGCGCCGGAACGGCTAGGGCGCGTCGGGGCCATCTTCATTGCGCCGGCCGGTGAAGTGGATGTGTTGATCACAGGACGCGAGGCCCCCACCCCGCCGCTGTGGGACTTGAGCGAACTCGGCGTGCGTATCGTTCTGACGTGAATCATCATCACCAACCGTTTTTAGGGATTGTCAAAATCAGAGCATTGAAAGGAGTCTTCTTATGGCAAGTGTTACCTACAAAAATGTCACAAAGCGCTTTGGCGACGTGGTCGCAGTCTCGAACCTCAACATCGAGGTCGCCGACAAGGAATTCCTGGTCTTCGTCGGCCCTTCCGGCTGCGGCAAAAGCACCAGCTTGCGGATGCTGGCCGGGCTAGAGGAAATCAGCGAAGGCGAGATCTACATCGGCGACCGCCTGGTCAACGATGTGCCGCCCAAAGACCGCGACATCGCGATGGTGTTCCAGTCCTACGCCCTCTACCCGCACATGACGGTCTACGACAATATGGCCTTCGGCCTCAAGCTGCGCAAAGTGCCCAAGCAGGAGATTGATCGCCGGGTGAAGGACGCCGCCGGTATCCTGGGCATTGAGCACTTGCTGGATCGCAAACCCAAGCAGCTTTCGGGTGGGCAGCGCCAACGTGTGGCGGTAGGGCGCGCCATCGTCCGCGAGCCGAACGTCTTCCTGATGGACGAGCCGCTCTCCAACCTCGACGCCAAGCTGCGCGTGCAGGCCCGTGGCGAAATCTCCAAGCTTCACATGCGCCTGGGCACCACTTTCATCTACGTGACCCACGACCAGACTGAGGCCATGACGATGGGCAGCCGCATCGCTGTGCTCAAGGATGGGATTTTGCAGCAGATTGATACGCCACAACACTTGTACGACTTGCCCGGCAACATCTTCGTCGCCGGTTTCATTGGCAGCCCGGCGATGAACTTCTTCGACGCGGCGCTGATCGAGGAAAACGGCGTGATGTATGCCGATTGCCGGGACTACCGGGTCGCCATCCCGGAGGAACGCCGCGCCGTCTACAAGCCCTACCTGGGCAAGGAAGTCGTCTTCGGCATCCGTCCGGAGCACGTCCACGACCCCGATTACGCGCCGCCCGGCATCCTGCCGGCCCTGGTTGAGGGTAGAGTGGATGTGACGGAGTTGATGGGGAATGAAGTGCTCGCGTACTTCACCCTGGACCACGCGGAATTCATCGGGCGCTTCGACCCGCGCACCAAAACATCCATCGGCTCAACGAAAGCTGCGGCGTTCGATATGAGCCGGATGCACCTCTTCGACAAGCAGACCGAGAACGCGATCCGCTAATCACGCTCAACAATAAAAAAACCGGGATTCTTTAGAATCCCGGTTTTTCTTGCGCCCCAGGCTCCCGGACTCTGACAAGCAAAAGCGTCGAGAGCACAAACAGCAATCCGTAAATCGCAAAGAGCACGACGTAGCCCAGACCTGGAACCTGAGGCGTATAACGGGTGAAGAAATCCGCCACCGGCCCGCCGATGTATGCGCCGATGGCGCCTGCCCCGGCCCCCGCCAGGTTGGAAATCCCCAGATAACGCCCGGCTTCGCCCTCCGGCACGAGGCTGGTCCCCAACGCCCAGCTCGCGGTGTAAAAGATGCCCGTCGCCATCCCGATGACACAACCGCCGGTGAACACCAACGTCAGATCGGCGGCCAGCAGCGTGAGAGCTGTTCCTGCGGCTGCAATCATGCCGCTCCACGCGACCACCTTTTTCCGCCCCACCCTATCCACCAGCCAACCAGCGGGGAACGCCGACATCAAAATAAAGACGCCCACCAGCAGCATCATCTGGCTGGCCGGCCCCGCCGCTGATTCACGTGTGAAGCCGAGGCGGGCCTGCAGGAAATACAGCACGAAGCCGCCCAGATTGGTGACACTGACCAGGAAAGCGAGGCGACTGATCACCCACCAGACAAACGGCGCAATAGCGCGGCTTTTTTCCGCGCCGATGGACACGCGGAACCCGCTTTCCACGCCCACGACCACGGCCACGGCCATCGCCGCCAAGCCCACGCTCCCCATCACCAGCAGCAACACGGCGACCGACTCCACCCGCGCCAGCCAGCGCCCGGTCAGCGCCACAATTTCGCCCAGTGTCAGGATGATCGCCGTGAATAGCCCGGTCATCAACACAAGCCGGAGAAAAGGCTGCCAATCTACGGGCGGCGGGGGAACGTCCAATGGCTTCTCCGGGACGAGCATCGCCAGCAACATCGTGATTAACAGCACGCTCATAAGCACCAACAATCCCCCCCATAGGTTGCCCGCGCCAACCAACCGCGCAATGGTGAAGGAGACCAGCACCACGGGGATGGGCACCTCAAACAGCGCTTTGACGGCGGAATAACGTCCTTGTTTTTCCTCCGGCACGAGGTCGGGGATGAATCCTTGTTGGGCGCTCTGCGCAGTATTGGAGAAGAATTGCAGCAGTACGTACAACGCAAAGAGCAGCCAGTAGCCTGCCAGGCCGCTCATCCGCGCCGCGAAGCCAAGCGCCGTGAGCACGACCAGGTCGGCCAGCGCCCCCGCAAAGATGAAAGGCCGCCGCCGTCCCCAACGCAGCGTAGAGCGATCCGAGAGCATCCCCATGAGCGCCTGCGACAATAACGCCGCCATCAGCGCATACAAACGCATCCGCCCATAGTAAGCCCCCTGCTGCGCCTCGCCCACAAGCTGTTGGACCAATAAAGGCAAGACCAACGGAACCATGGTTTGCGTCAACGTGGTCAGGCCGAGGTAGAAAATGTTAACCGTGATGATGTCGTACCAATGTGGGGATCGCGTCATGGCTTACCCTTCAGGATGGGGGATACTCGCGCAGTCAATTGAGCGACACATGCTCGTGGGACGCCGCAACTTTCGGTGGGGTGTTCGCCAGACGCTCGGCTAACGGGACGTAAATCCGCATATACCTCACAACTTCGGTCAACAAAGCCTTCGCAGTCGGCAATTCCAGGAGGCGCTGTTTATCCGCCGACGCCAACGGCAACAACGCCGCGCCGAGGACGCCCAACGTGGATACACCGGGCGGCAGGACTTCGGGCAACAGTGCCGCCGGCAACGTCGTGGCGAGCGCCTGCACGTACCGGCGCAGATAGGTTCCGGCTTGCTCCACCAACAGCCAACTGGGGCGCGGCTCTTCAATCCAGGGCCACAATTCGACCGTGGCCTCCAAATATGCCTGATCCTGGTGAAGCTGCAAAATCACAAAGCGATACTGGCCGACGACGATGATATTCGCAAAATCCTGCACCTTGCGCGGGATGTCGTCCAGCAAATAGGCCAACGTGCCCACCCGCGCAATGGTATGCCCGCCGCTTTGGGGGGCGAGAACCATCCCCAACGGTTGTCGCTGCTCACGGCAAAACCGCAGCATCCAATCCACCCCGCGCGTCTCGGCGAAAATCGGAAAAAGATGACCCGGAAAGACCACATCGGCGCTCGGATAAATGGGAACCCGCAACGTCTTCATACAGGTATTGTATTCAGGCTGGCCACCCTGGCAAATGGTTTGACAACCAGGGTTCTCTCGCTTACCTGCCCCCGGGGACGGGGGCAGTGAGCGAGCATTGATAGTTTGACAACTGGCCCACTTGGCGTATAATCTAGCCAGTAATGCCCCAGTGGCGGAACTGGCATACGCAGCAGGTTGAGGGCCTGTGCCTTCGGGCGTGGAGGTTCAAATCCTCTCTGGGGCATATTGTCTTTCTCCACACTGAACCACACAGCTAAAACCAGTGTGTCCCCAACCAGCGATCCCCAACGGAAATTTGTCTTTTTCTAAAAACTGGCCTATACTAATTGTGAAATGCTCCCATAACACAACTCACGTCTAGACCGCCTGTCGTCGTTCGGCTATACCATTGAGATCATAGCTTGAAGTATTTCCGTTCTGCTGATTGATATTAGCAAAAGGAGGGTGCTATCATGGAACTGATCGTCGAACGTGTCAACGTATGGGCTGCCGGCATCCCTGATGAGCCGGGCGCACTGGCCCGTGTACTGGCTGGGCTGAGCGAAGCTGGCGCGGACCTTGATTTCTGTATCGCCAGGCGCGCGCCGGAGAAACCCGGGACGGGCGTGGTCTTCGTCACCCCACTGCGCGGCGACCGGGAAATTGAGGCGGCTTCGCTCCTGGGGTTCAACGTTACCAAATCGCTCCACTCGGTGCGCGTCGAGGGAGCCAATGCCCCCGGCATCGCCGCCATCCTCACAGAAAAGCTCGCGGCGGCGGGGATCAATCTGCACAGCTTCTCCGGCGCAGTGATCGGCACGCGCTTTATCCTCTACATCGCGCTGGATAGCGACGAGGACGCCGATAAAGCCTGCAAGATTCTTCAGCAGATGTAGTCACGCCACTTCAGTACGATACGCAAGGCGCGTGGGTCGTCGCGCTCACGCGCCTTGCGGTGACGTATGGCTCGATCTACCCTCGTCGTTCATTGACTCTTCAGCACATTCGCTTATACTCATCCCGGCAATCGGGCAATAGCACATTGCCTTGACTACCAGACTAAACGACTATTTGACTCCTACAGACGGAGGCTTGCGATGACCCATCCTGACCCTTACGTATCCCCATTCACCTGGCGCTACGGCTCGCCGGAGATGCGCGAGTTGTGGAGCGAGTTGTACGCCCGGCGTCTGTATCGCCGCATCTGGGTAGCAATGGCACGCGTGCAGAGCCACTACGGGCTGGTGACAACCGAACAGGTCGCCGACCTGGAAGCGCACGCCGAGGACGTGAACTTTGCGCGCTCGCTGGAAATCGAGGCCAGCATCCGCCACGATGTCATGGCCGAGATCCGCGCCTTCGCCGAGCAGTGCCCGGTGGGGGGCGGCATCATCCACCTGGGCGCAACATCTATGGATGTGCGCGACAACGCCACCGCACTGCAAATCCGCGACGCGCTCGACCTGCTGCTCCCCAAGCTGGATGGCCTGCTGCTGGACTTCGCCGAGCAGATCGAACGCCGGGCCGCCCAACCGTGTATGGGCTTCACGCACATCCAGCCCGCCGAACCGACAACGGTGGGGTACCGGCTCGCCGCCTACGCGCAAGACCTGCTCATCGACCGCGCCGATTTGGCGCGCGTGCGGGCGGAATGGCGCGGCAAGGGCTTCAAAGGCGCGGTAGGGACGTCCGCCTCGTACCACTTGCTCCTGGAAGGCCAAACGTCGCCCGCTGCGTTCGAGGCGGAGGTAATGGCAGAACTGGGCCTGCCCGCATGGCCCGTCGCCAACCAGACTTACCCGCGCCGCCAGGATTGGGCGGTGCTGACGGCGCTCTCCGGCATGGGGAGCACGCTCTACCGCTTCGCCTTCGACCTGCGCATCCTGCAAAACCCGGCCATCGGCGAGTGGGCTGAACCGTTCGGGAAACAGCAGGTCGGCTCGTCGGCCATGCCGTTCAAACGCAATCCCATCCGCGCGGAAAACGTGAACAGCCTGGCGCGTCACCTGGCGCAGTTACCCCGCGTGGCCTGGGATGATGCCGCGCACTCCCTACTGGAGCGCACGCTCGACGACTCCGCCAACCGGCGCATCATTCTGCCGGAGGCGTTCCTCATCGCGGATGAGTTGCTGGCGACGGTAACACGACTGGTGCGCGACCTGCGCGTCAACGAAGCCGCCATCGCCCGCAATCTGGCTACCTATGGCCCGTTCGCGGGCATCGAACCCCTGCTGATGCGTCTGGTGAAGGCCGGGGCGGATCGCCAAGGGATGCACGAAATCCTGCGCGACGTGGCGATGCAGGCGTGGAACGCCGTCGAAGCCGGCGCAGCAAATCCGTTGGTGGAATTGCTGTCAGAAGACGCGCGCTTGTTGCCCTATCTCGACGTGGCGACCATCCGCGCCAGCCTCGACGCCCGCGATTACGTCGGCGACGCGCCGGAACGCGCGCTGGCGCTGGCACAACGCATCCGCGAAACCGTGGCAGGAGAAGGCCAAGCCTGAGCACAATCTCCTGACGCGGAAATACCATTTTCCCCCGTTTGCCTCTTGACACCGCGGAAAACATGTGCTATAGTTAATTTATACGTATAAGCTTATACGAATAATGTTATACATATAAGCTTATCCGCATAAATGTACAGGCAATCTCCTTCTCTTTCCAAATGAAAACCACAAGTGACGTGAAAGGTGGCCTATCTATGAAGCGACCGACTCAATTCGATGTAGCTCGGCTGGCAGGGGTCTCGACAGCCACAGTTTCCTATGTGGTCAATGGCCTTGCCGATAGCCGGGTGCCCATCTCCGAAGAAACCCGGCAGCGTGTCCTGGAGGCCATCGAGCAGCTTGGCTACGAGCCGGATGCCCGCGCCCAGGCCCTGCGTTTGGGGCACTCGCAAACCATCGGGCTGATTCTCCCGGATATCCACAACCCCCATTTCTGGCAGACTGCCGATGGGGTTGAGCAAGAACTGCGGGCGGCGGGTTACCACATGCTGCTCTCCAGCGCCGACCTCGACCCCGATCACGGGAAAGACATATTCAAAGAGATGTCGCGCCGCACCGATGGCGTGATTCTGATGAGCGCCTACATTTTCCAATCGGAAGAAGCGCAAAAGATGCTGGCCCAGCTCCTCAAGCGGCGTTTCCCTATCGCGAAAATCGGCGAGCACCCAGACATAGATTGCGTGGTGTCCAATTACGAGACGGCGACCCGGGAGGCAATGGCCCACCTGTTGTCTTTACAACACCGGCGAATTGGCTTGATTTACGGCGTGCGGTCGCCGTGGGAGGATCCCGCGACTGTGGAGTTGCCGGTTGGTTCAGCGGGTGGGTTGGATCGCTTGCTGCCTTACCAGGACGGCCTGCGGGCAGCCGGCCTGCCGGTCGATCCGGACTTGATCGTCACGTGCGGCACAACCATTGAGGACGGTTATCAGGCTGCCCAACACCTTCTCCAGCTCCCGGAGCGACCGACAGCCCTGTTGGCGATCAACGACCTGCTGGCCATCGGCGCGCTGCGTGCGGCCAGTGACCTGGGCCTGCGCGTTCCCGCCGATCTGTCACTGGTCGGCTATGACGATATCCCCCTGGCCAGTTACCTGACGCCGCGCTTGACAACCAGTTCCAAAGACATGGTCAGAGTAGGACGCGAAGCGGTGAAATTGCTACTGGCCCGCATCCAGGAACCTGACCAGCCTCAACAAAAGATCGAGGTGCATGCCCGGTTTATCGTGCGGGACTCGACAGGCCCGGCCCCGTTCTGACACGGATAGATTACGCGAGTCACCAGGAGGAAAGTTTCTTTATGCGCAAGACGTCCGGCATCGTCAAATTTCTCAGGAAGAACGCCGCTGGCTATATGTTCCTCATGCCGTGGCTCCTGGGATTCTTCGTCCTTATGATCTATCCAATGATCTACTCGCTCTGGCTAGGCTTTACGAATTACAACTTCACCAAGCCCGGCGCCACACAGTTTATCGGATTTGGCAACTATCTGAGAATGTTCGGGCCACTGTTTGGGCAGTCCGAATTCACTACAGCCACGGGTGAGGTGATGCGCGCAGACCCGTACTACTTAAAGTCGCTATCTGTGACGTTCACCTATGTGTTCGCATCCGTACCGCTGAAGTTGATCTTTGCTCTGGCAGTGGCGATGTTGATGAATCAGAAACTGCGGGGAGTGGGGTTCTATCGGGCCGTGTATTACATCCCCACACTCCTTGGCGGCTCGGTAGCCATCGCGGTGCTATGGCGCAAGCTGTTCGAAAAAGACGGTCTGGTCAATATGTTCCTGGGCGCTCTCGGCTTTACCAACCTCCCCGGCTGGATCACCAACCCCAGGTACGCGCTCTGGACGCTGGTTCTGCTGACGGTGTGGCAATTCGGCTCGTCGATGATCATCTTTCTCGCGGGGCTGAAGCAGATTCCGCAGGAATATTACGAGGCGGCGGCGGTGGACGGCGCGAACAAAGTGCGGCAATTCTTTTCCATAACGATCCCCCTGCTCTCGCCGGTGATTCTGTTCAACCTGGTCATGCAGATGATCGGCGCATTCCAGGCGTTCACCCAGGCCTATATCATCGGCGGTGGCAGGGGCGGCGTGCTCAACTCTACGCTGTTTTATTCCCTTCACCTCTACATTCAAGGGTGGACCTACCGCGAGTTGGGGTACGCGTCTGCTATGGCGTGGGTTCTGCTGCTCATTATTGGGGCGCTCACGGCGTTAGTCTTCAGAAGTTCAAACTTGTGGGTGTCGTATGGGACGGGGGAATAACGTGAAAACCAATACGATTGTGCGCCATACTTTGACCCATCTCTTCATCATCGTTCTGGGGCTGACGATGGTCTACCCCATTCTCTGGATGATTGTCAGTTCGTTCAAGCCCAATACGATGATTTTCAGCGACCCGGGGCTTATCCCCAAAGCCGTGACCCTCGAGAACTACGTCAGCGGCTGGAAGGGCTATGCGGGCGTAACATTCGGGAAGTTCTTTGCCAACTCACTTTTTATGTGTGCCGTGGCCATCGTTGGGAATCTGATATCCTGCACGATGGCGGCATACGCATTCGCGCGGCTGAAATTCGCCGGCCGGAACCTCTGGTTTGCCGTGATGATGATCACCCTGATGCTTCCTGGGCACGTCACGATTGTGCCGCGCTATATCCTGTTCAACACGTTCGGGTGGGTGGGAACGTTCCTCCCGATCCTGGTGCCAAAATTCTTCGCCACGGATGCGTTCTTCGTGTTCCTCCTCGTGCAGTTCATCCGCAGTCTGCCAAAAGAGCTGGATGAGGCGGCGACGATCGACGGGTGCTCGCCAGTCGGGGTATTCCTGCAGATCATCTTGCCGAACGCCGTCCCTGCGCTGGTGACGACCGCGCTGTTCACGTTCCTGTGGACGTGGGATGACTTTTTCAACCACCTGCTGTACCTCACCAAGCCTCCAATTTTCAGCGTTTCGCGGGCGTTGCGCACGTTCGTGGGCGACGCGGGTGCGGTTTCCAACTGGGGCGGCGCACTGGCGATGTCCACTCTGGCGATGATTCCTTCCTTTATCCTGTTTTTCTCCCTGCAGAAGTACTTTGTCCAGGGCATCACCACCACGGGTATAAAGGGTTAGTACCAGACAGGAGGACTTGAGTATGAAATGATATTGAGTGACGTATTTCGAGTTCGGCGCTGAAATCACATAAAAAACAAGTGAAGCCATACAGAAACAGGAGGATTCTCAGATGAAACAATTCCGTGCAATCACACTTTTGGTACTGCTCGTGACAATGTTTGCGGCATGCACCACGCCGACACCCCAGGTCGTGATCGAGACCCAAGTTGTTGAAAAACAAGTCGAGGTGGTTAAAACGGTAGAAGTCGTCAAGACCGTAGAAGTGGAGAAAGAGGTCGTGAAAGAAGTCACCGTAGAGGTCCCGGTCCGCGCGGATGGTCTTCCAGAATACACCGGCGGCCCCGCTGAACTCCGCTTCGGTTGGTGGGGCAACGATGACCGCGCCGCCCGAACGCTCCAGGTCATCCAGTTGTTCCAGGATGCGTATCCCGAGATTACGGTCAAAGGCGAGCCAAACGGCGGCACGGCCGATCACTTCCAAATCATCGATACGCAGCTCGCGGGTAACAACGCCCCCGACATCATCCAGTTCGGCGGTAACTACCCGGATTACATCAAGTACCTGGAGCCGCTCAATGACTACCTCGGCAAGCAACTCATGATTAACACACCCGAACAGTTCGACCAGACCGCGCTCATCCCGGCGACACGCGACGGTAAGCTCTGGGTGGTGAGCCTCGGTACGAACACCCTCATCCTCGCCTACAACAAGACGATGATCGAGGCGGCAGGGGTCGCACTCCCGAAGGACAATATGACCTGGGAGGAGATGATCGCCTACGGCAAAGAACTCAAGGCGAAACTTCCCGAAGGGGTCTGGCCTTTCGTGGATAACAGCACCAACACGGCCAACTACATGAGCTATTTCTACACGCAGCAGGGCACCCCGCTCTACACACTCGACGACGGTGGCAAGTCCTACGCGACGGTCGAGTCGGCCAAGAAATGGCTGCAGATGTGGGCAGATATGCGCGCTGAAGGGCTGATCCCTGATGCGGATACCACCGCGGCCTACGGGGAAACCGGGACAGACAACTCGGCGCTCGTGGCGGGCAAAGCGGCGATCGGGCTGATTTGGAGCAACCAGTTAGCCGCTTATCAGGCGGCCATGACCGACAAACTCGGGGCGACGACGCTCCCCGTGGGTGGTCAGCCGTCATACGTCATCCAGATGAGCCAGTACCTGGGCATCTACAACGGCAGCAAGAACAAGGAAGCGGCAGCGCTGTTCATCAACTTCTTCGTGACCAGCCCCGCAGCCGGCGCGGTGCTCCAAACCAACCGCGGTGTGCCTTGCTCGCCAGCGGTGCGGGCAAAAATCGCGGCTGGGGCCACCAAGACCGATGCGGAGGTCTACCGCATCTACAACGTGGTCGCTGACCGCACGATCCCCCAAGGACCGAACCTGCCGAACGACCAGGAGTTCGTGAACGAACTGCGGCTGATCGGGCAACAGGTCGCGTATGGACAATCTACCGTTGATAAAGCGGCAGCGGACTTGCAAGCATTGATCGAGCGGCTGGTGAAGAAGTAACTTCCAACCAAGCGTGGCGTTTACAAAAAGCGCGGGATCGTGTGATCTCGCGCTTTTCCATTTCCTGAGCTGATAGCTGACGTTTGATCGCTGACGGCGCGTGGCACTTGCAAAAATTACACTATCTGCTATCATTCTACGGGTTACAAAACAATGCCACACAGTAAACTGACGCAACTTCCCGGCCTGGCCGATGTGCATGTTCACCTCCGCGTCCCTGGCGGTGAGCACAAGGAAGATTTTTCTACCGGCACAGCCGCCGCCATTGCCGGAGGATTCACCACCGTTCTGGCGATGCCCAACACCACCCCACCCCTCGCCACCTGCGAGACGCTCCATGCCGTTCAACAGCAGGCGCAGGCCGAGGCGCTGTGCGACGTACACTTCTATGCCGGCGCGTCGCCCGATCATCTGGACGAACTCCCTGCGCTGGCGCAAGAAACCGTCGGTCTCAAAATTTACGCTGACCAGACCTACGGTCCGTTACGGATCGACAATCTGGCAACATTGCTGCGCTGCTTCCAGACATGGCCGCGCGGTAAACCTATCGCTCTACACGCCGAAGGCCGCACGAGCGCTATGGGCATCGGGCTGGCAGCGGCATTTGAACAACACGTGCACTTCTGTCACGTCAGCCGTGCGGATGAGATGGCGCTGATCGCGGCGGCAAAAGCGCGCGGTCTACCGGTCACCTGCGAGGTCACACCGCATCACCTGTTCCTCACCGAAGCCGACGCCGCGCGCCTCGGTCCATTTGGCGATATGCGTCCGCGCCTGGCGACGCCAGCGGACGTAGACGCGCTCTGGGCGCACATCGACACGACGGTTGACTGCATCGCCACCGACCACGCGCCACACACGCGCGCGGAGAAACTCGGCCCTGATGCGCCGCCTGGCGTCCCCGGCCTGGAGACCGCGCTGCCGCTGATGCTCACCGCCGTCGCCGAGGGACGACTGACGCTGGAGAGACTGATTGCATTGATGGCGCACAATCCACGGAGGATCTTCGGCTTGCCGGAGCAACCGGAGACGTGGATCGAGGTCGATCTCGACGCGGCGTATACTTTGTCCGATGAAGGACTCCATACCAAATGTGGGTGGAGTCCTTTTTCTGGGATGGCCGTCCGGGGAAAAGTAGAACGTGTGAAACTGCACGGCGCTCTGATCTTCGAACATGGCGCATTTGTTCATTCAACAAAAAGAACCCGCTCATAAGCGGGTTCTTTTTTGTGGTAGCACTGGATGCAGGTTCTGAACAATCATTTTTCAGCCAAAGGAGGGAACAGTTATGGAACAGCTTCAAACATTACCCAAGTTATTCAATTATGACCAGATGAGATTGAAAAAGGACAACGGCAACAGCCTGACCGGTCACGACATCCTGTCGGTGGATCAATTCGACCGCGATACGCTGTCGTACGTTTTTACCCGCTCGCAGGAGATGCGCGAGTTGGTCGAGCGCGTGGGGGGCTGCGACCTGCTCAAGGGGTACGTGCTGGCCTGTCTCTTCTACGAGCCGAGCACGCGCACCAGCGCCTCGTTCATCGCGGCGATGGAACGGTTGGGCGGCGGCATCATCCCGATCACCCAGGGTGTGCAGTTCAGCAGCGTCAGCAAGGGGGAAAGCCTGCCGGACACCATTCGCACGCTCGAGCAGTACTCGGATGTCATCGTGCTGCGCCACCCGGAAATCGGTTCGGCGAAGCTGGCGGCGGATTACGCTTCCGTCCCCGTCATCAACGCGGGCGATGGCGCGGGGGAACATCCCACCCAGGCGCTGCTCGATCTGTTCACCATCCGCCAGGAATTGGGCCGCATCGACGGGCTAAAGGTGGCGATGGTCGGCGACCTGCGTTACGGGCGTACCGTCCACTCGCTCACCCGGCTGCTGATGCAGTACGATGACATCAGCCTGCGCTTCGTCTCGCCGGACATTCTGCGCCTGCCGATGGCGCTGATGAACGAGTTGATCGACCGCGGCGTGAAAGTGCGCGAGACCCACGACGTTGCTGACGTCATCGAGAACGCCGACGTGCTCTACGTTACCCGCATCCAGAAAGAACGGTTCAGCGATCCCAAACAGTACGAAGAGGTCAAGGACTGCTACGAAATCACCACCGAGTTGATGACGCGCGCCAAGAAGGATATGATCGTGATGCACCCCTTGCCGCGTGTCGGCGAAATTCACTACCGCGTGGACGACGACCCGCGCGCCGCTTACTTCCGCCAGGTGAGAAACGGGATGTACGTGCGCATGGCGCTGCTGGCGGCGGTGTTGGGGAAGGCGTAGCAGGATGCTGGATACTGGATACTGGTTGCTGGATACTGGTTGCTGGATGCTGGATACTGGATACTGGATGCTGGGCGATAAAAACTTCCCGACCACCTGACCGCCAACGGAGGTAAAGATGATCAAAAGCTTTGTGGACAAGTTGACCGATGCGATAAAGCGGAATGATTCGTTGTTGTGCGTGGGACTGGACCCGGAGGCGGAGAAGTTTCCGGCGGATTTTCTGCCCGACGCGCCGACGGTAGAACGTGTGAAAGCGTTTTGTCTGGACATCATCGCGCAGACTGCCGACCTGGTGTGCTGCTACAAGCCCAACAGCGCGTTCTTCGAGCAGTATGGCGCGGCGGGGTGGGATGCGCTGCGCGAGGTGATCGCCGCGTGCCACGCCGCGGACGTGCCGGTGCTGCTCGACGCCAAGCGCGGCGACATCGGCAGCACAGCCAAAGCCTACGCCCGCGCCGTCTTCGAGGAGCTAGACGCCGACGCCGTCACCGTCAGCCCGTACCTGGGTCGAGACAGCATCGCGCCGTTCCTGGCCTATCCTGGCAAGGCGGTCTTCGCGTTGTGCTTCACGTCCAACCCCTCGGCGGCGGAGGTGCAGCAGCACGGTGCGCCGCCTTTATTCGAGCGCATCGCCGTGCAGGCACAAGCCTGGGGCGACGCGACGCAGCTCGGCTTCGTCGTCGGCGCAACGCAGCCGGAGGCGCTGGCCACCGTGCGCACGCTGGCCCCCGACCGGTGGATTCTTGCGCCCGGCGTCGGCGCGCAGGGCGGCGATTTGGAGGCCGCGCTCAACGCCGGACTGGATGCGCAGGGCAACGGGGTGATCGTGCCGGTTTCGCGGGCGGTCCTATACGCAGAAAATCCGCGGACAGTGGCGCAGACGTTGCGCGATGAGATTAACGCAGTGCGTTCAGACCTGACAGGTCTCAGAAGACCTGTCAGGTCTGGGAAAACAGACTTGATTCTCAAGTTATTCCAAGCCGGTTGCGTCAAGTTCGGCGAGTTCACGCTGGCGTCGGGCAAGACGTCGCCGATTTACGTGGATTTGCGGCGTGTGATTTCGTACCCGGAAGTGTTCCGGCGCGTCGTCGCGGCCTACGCCGATGTGGTGAACGGCCTGCCTTTCGATCGTATCGCCGCTGTGCCCTACGCGGCATTGCCCGCCGCCGCCGCCGTCGCGCTGCAATTGGGACGCCCAATGATTTACCCGCGCAAGGAGGTCAAGACGCACGGGACAGGGCAGGCCATCGAAGGCGCGTTCGAGCCGGGGCAGATTGCGGTCGTCATCGAGGATGTTGTCACCAGTGGAGGGAGCATCGTCACGGCGATCCAAACGATGCAGGATGCAGGACTCAAAATACAGGATGTGGTTGTGCTCGTGGATCGGCAACAAGGCGGGGGCGAAATGCTGGCAGAGAACGGATTGCGCCTGCACGCCGTCCTCACCATCAGCCAGATCCTCGACACGCTGCGAGACGAAAAATGCATTGCTGATACAATGTACGCAGAAGTGAAACGCTATCTGGCGACATGAATCATGAATCATGATTCGTAATTCGTGCTGCGCTGGGGAGAGTGAGATATGGAGATACGTTTAGCAACGATGGCGGATGTCGAAAGCATCTCGGCACTCAATGTGGATGTGCAGAACGTCCACGCGGAGGCGCTGCCACACATTTTCAAACACGTCTCGGATCCAGGCTTTGCTGTACCTTACATCACCGAGCTAATGAACGCTCCGAACAACTACTTCTATATCGCCAGCATCGACGGCGAGGACGTGGGCTACATCGACGCGCGCGTTGTGCGACGACCGGAGAACGCCTACATGCACCCGTGGCATTTCGTCTACATCGATCAAATCTCCGTCAAACCGGCGTATCAGCGACGGGGCTGCGGCGCGGCGCTCATCCAGGCTACGCGCGACCTCGCCAAAGCACAGGGAATCAGCACTGTCGCGCTCGACACGTGGTTCTTCAACGAGAAAGCACAGGCCTTCTTCGCGCGGGAGGGCTTTACTATGTTCAACATGCGGATGTGGATGCAGATCTGAGTTAAAAGTTAAAAGTTGAAAGTTACAAGTTATTTCCCGGTACGCACACAACTTGCAACCTGTAACTTGTAACCTGCAACTCGAAGTAGGACTAATTTCCTACTTGACCCTGACGTTACGTGATAGTGTATACTGGACATCGTCAAGGAGGAAAACGTGAACGCCTATACGGTGAACCAACTGGCAAAAATGGCCGGGGTGAGCGTGCGCACGCTGCACCATTACGACCACATCGGGCTGCTCAAGCCGACGTCTCGCACCGCGGCGGGCTACCGGCTGTACGAACGGCAGGACTTGCTGCGTTTGCAGCAGATACTGTTCTTCAAGGAGCTGGATGTGCCGTTGGACGACATTCGCCGTATCCTGGACGATCCGGGGTTTGATCAGGTGCGCGCCCTGCAACAACACCGGATGCAACTGGAGCAACAAGTTTCCCGGCTGACACGCCTCCTGGACACGCTGGACAAAACACTATCAAGTTTGACGGAGGATGATATGACACTGACCGATGAAGACCTTTACGCCGGTTTTACCCCGGAACAACGAGAGCGCTACGACCGCGAGGCCGCCGAGATGTACGACCCGGAGCTGGTGAAACTCTCGCAGGAGCGTCTCCGCAAGCTGACCAAAGCGCAGTGGGACGCCCTCAAAGTCGAAGGCGACGCCATCACACGCGCGCTCGCGGCCCTGGCCGACACCGCGCCGGAATCCCAGGAAGTACAGGCGCTCATCGCCCGGCATCACGCCTGGATCGAGAACTTCTATCCGGCGGACGCGGCGCTCTACAGCGGCCTGGGCCAGGGCTACGCCCAGCACCCGGAGTTCCGCGCCTTCTACGACAAGTATCGTCCCGACCTGGCCGATTTCATGTGCGCGGCGATGACGGTGTATGCAGATACGGTACTGGCGCAGAAAAGATGAACTTCCGGGGTGTTTTGAGCGCGCAAAGCGTGCTCAAAACACCCCAGGACTTTCACGGTAAGGAAAGCCTATGCCTGATTTGACGTGTGATTTTCTCGGTCTGACCCTCCGCAACCCCGTCATTCTCGCTTCCGGCATCCTCGGCACCAGCGCCGACGTGCTGGAACGGGTCGCACGCGCGGGTGCGGGGGCAGTCACGGCGAAGAGCTGCGGGCCGATGCCACGCACCGGACATCCCAACCCCGTCGCGGTGGATTGGAACCACGGCCTGCTCAATGCCATCGGGCTGACGAATCCCGGCGCGGAAGAGGAGGCGCGAATGTTGGCGGAAGCGCGCGCGCGTCTGGAACCGCTCGGTGTGCCGCTCATCGCCAGTATTTTCGCCGGAACGGTGGCGGAGTTCGGCGAGGTGGCGCGCATCATCGCGACGGCGCGCCCACACCTCATCGAGGTCAACATCTCGTGCCCCAACGTCGCCGACGAGTTCGGAACGCCGTTCGCCGCAA
>DAOLUH010000050.1:4339-45158 GCA_035420085.1 Anaerolineae bacterium | reverse complement strand
GAACTGTGGGTCAAGGCCAGACGGAGTAAATCAGGGTTGGCGAAGTGGTAGCCCAACCGTTGTTGGAGTTCGCGGGTGAGCGTCGCGTTCACAGCGCACCTCCGGCGTCTTCCAGCCAACGGTGGAGCACGTCCAGTTCCGGCGCGTCCAGGGTGGCTTTCACGGCCTCCCACAAGTCTGCGCCGGTCACAAAGTCGGCCAGCGTCCAGAATGCCAGTGTCTCCCACGCGGCGAAGCGCCCCGGCATCCACAGGGTTACAGTGGGGGCCGTGTTGGGAAACGTCAGGCAATAGAGCGTGGCGTCATACGACAACGTGAAGCCCAACCACACCGCACGCGGCGGCGTGGGGGTCATTGTGCCCCGTAGACGAGTCACCGTGGGATCAGCGCGCAGCGCAGTACCGGTCTGTTGGATCAGCCGGGCGCGACGCTGCTGTTGTTCCGGGGTGAAGGCGACGGGGTGGATAGGTGCTGCCAAGACAGGCAGCTTCAGGACAGGGGTAAGGGTCATTGTAGCCTCCTCGTAGGTGACGAGGGGGCCGGCGTCTCCTGTCAGGGAGACGCAGCGGCCTCCTCGACAGGGCAGGAATGGAGAAAAGCGCCTGGGAGCCAGTCCACAGGCGCTTGGTAAAAGCTTTAGGCTTTTACATCGGATGTAGGACAGAAACCTACTCCTCAGACAACGTGGGCGCGACGCGCTGCATGGTCTTGAACCAGACCACCTGTTTCAGTCCACCGGCCACTACCAGGGCGACTACGGCCAGCAAGAGCAAGCCGGGGTGCGCACCGTGACGGGCCGTGAAGGGCAACAGGCGCGGCGCTTGGGCATACAGCCACGCCAGACCAGGCACGATCAGCGCCAACAAGAGCAACGAACGCCACCACCTGGCCCATCCCGTTGGCTTGCGCCGGGATGCGGACCGAGAACGGCGCGGCGTCGGCGTGGGCGCTGGCTGGCGTTGTGGCCGCCAGTGCACGTCCTCCGTTTGACGTGGCACAGTCCGGGTGGGCGCGGCTTGCTGCGCCGGACGCCAGTGCAGGTTCTCCGCTTCGCGGGGTTCCTGCGCCGGACGCACCTGGGCTTGCCGCGTCGAACCGTGCTGCGCGGGGTGACGGCGATAGACGCGGTGTACTACTTGTCCGTCCATCGCTTACCCCTGGCGCTTCAGTTCGGCGAGCAAGGCTTGCGCGGCGTCGGCGGTGATGCCGTCCAGCGCGCTGTCGATGGCGTCCGGCGTGAAGCCTTTGCCGCGCATCAACGCTGTGAGCAACCGCTTGGTGCTCTCCGTGGCCGGAGCCGCATCTGCTTTGCCAGTCTTCGTCGGGACATCAGGCGCAGCGCCTTCCTCCTCGACCGGCGCATCGCCGTCAGCCAGTTCACCGTCACCGTTGGGACCCGGGTTGTGCTCCCAGGCCGCCGCCCACTGCTTGTACAGCTCCCACTCGGCCTCGATGAGGTCGGCCAGTTCGTCCCCGACGTAGTCCACGTCTGGGTCGAACTCGTTGGAGCGCACAATAGGTGTGGCGCGGCTCTTCTGCTTGGTTCCGCGCAGCGCCGGTTCCCCGGCGTGCAGCAGCATCGCGAAGAAGGAACTGGGCGCTTTGCCCTGCGTCGCCTTGCGCACCGCTTGCCGGTGTTCGCGCAACGCCTGCGCCAGGTCTTTCGATGCCATCCCTTTGACGGTCAGCATCACCGGGCCGGCGAAGCCGTTCTCGGTCTCGACGTAGCCCAGGGCTTGCAGTTTCCCGCGCGCCCCGTCCACGAAGCCGCCCAACCGGTTGCCGTCCTTGACCCAGGCAAAGCGGGTTGCCAAGGGCACGAAGCGTAGCCAGTCGGTGAAGAAGACCCGCTCGCTTTCGCCGGTGCTGAAGATGAGCGTATGTTCGACCCCACCGTTGGGCGTGGCCTTGAGCAGTTCGGCCTGCTCCGCGCTCATCGCAAAGCCACCGGTGGTTTCGCGGGGTTCTAACGAACCGCCGTCATTCACGTACTGGATGAACGGGTATTCGCACACCATTTCCTCTTGTAGAATCTGCGAGTTATCACGATCTTGCCAAGACATTGCATACCTCCGATTAGATTTGTGATTTGCTGATTTGAGATTTGTTGATTACCAGTGGATCACAACGGAGAGGCACACATTCTCCCACAAGGGAGAACGATGCGCCTCCCGTGTGAAGGACAACGACGAAAACATTGGTCAGCCGGACGCCCCATCGCCCGGCTGAACCGTGTAGGCGAAGCGGACGTTGGGGTAGTGCATGAGTGAACAAGGGTATCAATCAGTGCGTCTCCCGCGCACCGACTGTAGTTGGGCCGGGGCACAGGAGAGGCCAAAGCAAGGATGGGCAGAGAAATCACGTTTGCACGTGGCAACGTTGAAACGTTGTCACATTTCGATATTGCGTATTGGCAGCCGCAGGAAACGACCAGGGTTTTCCACCGGGCGCTGCCCACGGCTCTGCCTTTCGCAGTCAGAATAAGAATATTGAGGTTGTTAAGGTTCTGCCCATTGCGCCTTGTCTTGATCAGACAGGGCCGGATGTGAGGCCGGAGCCTCGGAATCGCCATTGGGTTCAGACAATGACGATTCCATGACCACGGACTCGGTGTGGCATTGGAACGCAAAAAGCCCCACGCGGGAAAGCATCTAACGTGGACAGAGCCGTTCGGCGAACGAACGGGAATCCGTCAGGCGTGAAAAACGTCAGATGCCCCTGTGGGGCTTTCAGGTTATGTCAGGGTTCGGCACGAGGGCCGGTGGCGTACAGCAAGGACAGCGTACCCGCGACAGGCGCGGGCAAGGCCAGGATGGGCAGGTTATGGAATTGGTAAGGAACGATTCTTACTATTATTATACCATACGGGAGGGGGTAAAATCAAGGGGGGATCGATGCTAATAGTTGAACGAAGGCGTGAAAGTTGTTTGGCCTAATGCATTATACCCGTTGAGCGATTAGTCCACTTTTTGCACTCGGTGTGTCTGCGCCGAAGACTTCACTCGCGGCTTCTAACCATGCTTCTTTTGGCGATTTTGCAAGACCAGCCGTAAACAGATGAACCGCTTTTACAACTACTTTCATGCCAAAAAGAACTCAACCCGGTAAAGAACGCGCTTACAAGCCGCGACCAGTTCGCTATCCTCGATGCTCTGTGAGATAGCCAGCGCCCTCTGCAACTTATCATACGCTTCTATATACTGTCTAGCACGACAGAGTCTCTCTCCCTGTTTGTAAAGTGTCTGTGCGACCTCTTTGAATTGTCCCGCCGCTTCCGCTAAGCCGATATAGTCTTCCTCTAACGCTATTGCGACTTCAAGGTCTCCGAATTTTTGTGCCCTTGAAAGCGACGCTGAACACAATTCAAGAAGCCTGTCGGTTTCCCCTAATTGTTTGCGGATGCGATATTCTGCGAGTTGATAGTCCAATTGTACACACCGTAGATATTCTGCCGCATTCGGGTCCGTAGCTGCCAGTGTATTTACATTCACCAACAAGTTCCAACGTTGCAACAAAGATATAGTATCCGGCCAGCTACGGGTAATTCTTTCTCTGATCTGTGTCCTGAATTTTTCTTCATCTTGATGATAAACTTTGGCAACCTGTACCCACGCCTTGGCATCCTCTGCTAGTGATTTCACATCCATCACCAGCGCGATTCCGGCGAGCACGCGCACCATCTGCCAGGCAGCCTGTAGTTTTGCCCCTCCGGTGGCCTCACTTTGCTCTATCGAGTGAAGGGCCAGTTCCATACTGGCCAGGGCATACTGGCCCACTTCATGTTTTCGCCACTCGGTCTGCCACACCCGTCGAATGTGTCGGTAAAGACGGGGTGTGCATAATGGTGCCGATTCGGTCCATGCGCCAAAGAATCCAACATTCATTTCCAATATCAAGCGGGCAAATTCATCTTGGTCAATTACCTCATGCTCAAACAAGAGCCAGATAATACGCTGAAACACCGTGAAGTATGTCAGGATGTGCAAAATGGAGATAGACTGCATATACGCAACGTTATGCAAACTGCCGATGTATTTCCGCACCAGATTGATGAAGCGCCGTTCTATTTGGGGGTTGGGACGGCGACGCACTCGCAGTGGCTCAGGATGCCCCTTTTGCTTACTCGCATCTCTCACGCCCTCATCATCGTTCTCTCCTGGTTCTATTATTTCGCTGTTTGCACCGGATAATCGCCCGCTGACGTACTCCAACCAGGCATTAAAGCGACTCTCGTCAAATAACGCTCGCTCAATATCTATCGCTTCAGTATAGGCCCGTTCTCTTGCCAATTCCTCAGCCCCTATCATATGGATCACGGTTTCCCCTTCTTCGGGTTGTGGCGGCGGCGGGGGCTTCTCAACTGTTGTTGTGTAGGTCCCCCCTCTCGTTTTCAGTCCAGCAAGGTCCAATTCGATCAGTTCCGCTAAGGTTTTGTATAACGCACCCCATTCTTGATCGCTGGCGACAACACCTTCTGCCAAATAACTACCAGACCCAATACTCACGACAGCTGTATTCATCATTTGCGCGTGAAGTTCATCCGCGTTCGTGATCCACAACTCATTACATCCCAGGTTGATCCAGGCCTGGTTGGGGCCTTGTCCTCCGATGGATACGGCAAGCGGGCGAGCTTGCAGGCCGGCGTGCGCCTGTGTCAACCGGAATTGGGCGGACTGTTCCCCTTCCGCAGACTCCTTGAGGGGACTATAGATAGGCGGTGTTGAGGTTATCCGTAACTGCAACCCTGTAATGCCTTCGGGAAGATGAGCGACGCGATAGCACACGTTAAGCATCTCATTACTCACCGTCGCATCCAGTACTTGTACCGCAGAGGAGATGGCTTGATCAGATGTCAATCTACCTGCCTGCAGAGTGAGTGCATTCAGGTCTTGCAAAGGACTAAGCATAATGCGGTCCTTGAGCACGTACTCAAATTGCCGAGAGGTCTCGCCCCGGCGCAACAAGGCAACTTCAATGTTGCCATGTTTGGGCGGTAGTAATAGTGCGGCGCGGGTGCAGTTGGGGCTACCGCTCAGTATGTAGGATGCCGTTTCTGTCTCAAACGTAACGATTTTGGCATGCAAATAACGCTCTGGTTCTGTGTAGCGATAAATTTGTAAAGGGATTTGCTCACGAAGTTTTTGCAGCGCCTCAGGGTTCCCCACCGCTTTCCCTGGCTGGAGTATCAGATGCAATTGTTGGGGTGAAAACTGACGATAGAGCGCCTCAATCGCTGCTGCGTCATTATCAAGGTAAGGTGTCACTACGACGAGTTTATGGACAACTTCCTTTGCCAAGAGCTGGCTGAGTTGTTGAATGATAGGACCTTCAAGAGTATGCAAAAGCTGGATGTCATCCGGCGGAGAAGTCTGGTGGTTCAACCAAGGCGCAATGCGAGCCGCCTTTTGGAGCATGGTTTTGATCTGTGGTGAATGACCCCAACGCTTGTTGATTTGCTGGATGAAATCCCAGGCTTGCGCAAACAGAGACTGCAAATCCGGTTCAACGGGCGACCAGTCCAGACAGGAATAAACTTCATGGTTATGGCCCCAGCCAGTAAAGGTAAGGTTCCCGCTGCCGATCATCAGTCGTCCGCGTTCTGGCCCGATCAACAGAGCCAGCTTGGGATGAAAGGCACGTTGATTCTCCAACCGCACGGGGCATACCACATAGCGCCGTCCGACCCATTTGATACTGTCGCGCATATCGTTGAGGGTATCAGCATAACGTTGCGCGTCCATAAAAACCACAATGTTTCGACAGCCATTTTGCCACAAACGGTGCAACACGGCAGCTTCGAAGAATGCCAGGTCGGCGCAATAGGTGAGAAAGATTGCTGTGTGAAAATCCTGGTACTCTGAGAGCGCCTCAAGTAAGTTGATGGGTTGTGGGGTCTCAGTCGGAGTCATTGAAACTCTCCAATACGCGCTGCAATGTTTGCTGTCCCAAAGCAGTTAATCGCGGAACACCGCCTGATTCCGATAGAATCTCGTACAGTCCCAGGTCAAACAGCATATCGGAGGCCTGGCGAAAGCGAGTGGCTGAGAATCCGGTTTTATCATCTGCGATCCATTCAAAGACGCCGTTTTCATAATTAAAGTGAAAGGTCTTGGCATTGCGCTGTCGCCACTTTTCCAAAGCAGCGATTGTGTGTTGCGCAATCACGTAATCGCGAATGAGCCAACGCAATGCGTCCAACAAACTCGCGTTGTTTTTCATCTGCTCTGTCATATCGCGCGCGAAGTGAGCCAACGAGCGCCGGCGCACCCCGCCAAACCTGGCCCAATACCAGGGAGACCATTCTTCCTCACTTGGTGGTTTGATTCCTTCGAGGCGCAGATACAACACGGAAAGCAATATCCAGGTAATCCCAACATAAGCAGCGAGATCGCTACGCCGTGCAGCTTCGATATGCAGATATAGTCCGTGTTCTTGTAATGGGGCCTGGCTCTGAAGTGCAAAATCGGCACAGCGCCGACTGAAATTACCGTCAGGAATATGCGCCACATCTAGTAGGGCGGTTAGCCAACTATCCAATGACCATGTATCCAATGATCTACCCTTCAGGCTAATCCCTAGCTCAGTCGCGATGGCCGCTAGATCAAGATCGTGGTTGAGATGTGCGCAAAAATCGTCGAGAGTCTGTGGCCCTTGCTCACGCAGCCAACTCAGAAAATATGACCACAGTGCATACAATGCGTAGACGTAGTATTCGCGCAGTTGGAACATCCGCCAGTGCGCTACAAAAGGTCGTAGTAAGGGGGTGGGCTGGTAGCCGGCGAAATCATGGCACAAGCCATAGGTGATGCACTCGCGAAAGCGCAAGTCGGTTAAGGGGACTTCTGTTTGGTCGAACATGTCCAAAATCATCCCCAACGTGCCACGCATATTGCCGAGCGTTGGCACATTAAGTTCAAAATGAGGCAAGACATATGGTGCGTCGAAAGCAAAAAGCGTTTCCAATGTAGGTTGACCGTCAAAAGAACGAGCCAGATAACTCAGATGACAACGTTCGCCATATTCCAATAGCACATCCCTTGGAATAGCGCGGGCCGTATCGTACTTAACCCGGTTGCGATAGTAGCGCGTGTCCTGGATGGATTTGGTAAATGCCAGAGCGAGTGCCTGTCCTTTGGGAAGTACATCCAGTCCATCATCATTTTCGGCATAACGTGTGATTGCCAGTCCTTGCATTACGCCGGCATACGCATCGTAACCGCCGTGTCTGGCTTTGACATAGTTGTCCACGCTAAGGGGGATATCTGCGACTTCCCGGTGTTGTCTCCAGTGTTCGCCTAAGTCGTCCGAACCGGTCAGCCCTATGATGACGGCATCAGCGGCGGTCTCTTGCCAGGCCAGATTCGCCAATGCAAAAATCTGTTCTCGACGGTGGATAAAACGTCCTAACGACCACCCTTCAGGGTGCTTTTTACCATACTCTACGAGAAGCCAGCTATAGAAGGGGTAATATCGTGCGCGTGGTGTGATAGTAGTGATACCGGGCAGCAGGTAGCTTGTGATGCTCTCCTGCACAGCGCGCAGCCCCAAGAAATCCTCGCCGGTTACAGTCTGATAGATTTGGGCCGTCCAGCGTGGGTCTAGCGTTGCGGTGACGAAGGATTTTTGTTTAGACATGGCTTGCTGATACTGAAGGCAATTCGCAAATCCTTATTGACCAATCTCATAATCCGTGTTAAAATAGAACAAAAGTTCTAATTTGGAGGCGGAACAATGAATGCCGCTCTTTTTTCCGGGCCGGCCCATGTGGAAATACAGGGTAAGCGAGTCTTGAGCTTCGAACCGCCGGCGCGCAATCCGGTGGAATACCGGGTTATTGGATTCGACACTCCCTCTATCACGCTACACGACTACCGCGTCGCCGGTCTCAAGGCTATTGCTGATGTAGAACGAACCCGCAGCGTCGCTACCTTCGCTACCCGTTTTAACATTCCGGCGCATGTCACGATTGTCAAACAAGACGATACCCACATTGCTATCGAGCTGCGGGAAACTGAAAACGCCGATCCGCCGTATCGTCTTTGGATTGCTATCGGTATTCGGGATGAGATACCGGTTTATGCTTACCTCTTCGATGTCATTGCCCCGTTGGAGGACGACAGTTTTGCGTTCGCGGCCCTCTACTGCCGCGGACCTGATTCATCCTTGCTCTCTGCGGCAAATTGATATTCAAAGTTTAACGGCCCAAGACGTTCCCCAATCGCGATAAATTCGCTGATTTTCTTCCAAAGATCGTATTCCCGTTTCGAGTCCGGCGGCAATTCCAGTTTGAATTGTTGCAGAAGTTCAAAGCGGAAAAGATCGAAAGAACTACGAATCATATTGCCATATTGCATGACAAGGGGAAAAGTGCCTTTATAGAAGAATGCTGATAACAACAGCGCCAATCCGAGGATCACCAGGTAAATGCAAAGACGTTGCTGATAGACTTCGACGGGATAATCAATCGGGACGAAGTACAGAACTCTGGACTTGCCCGCCTGGCATAAATACCAGACCAAACCCTGATAACCGGCGGCTAACACACACAACGCCCCGAACAAAAGTGATAGAATGGAACAGTTGACCAGGAAGGCCAATCCGTTATTACTCTGATCGATTTTCTCATAGTAGGAAGGAGGGATGACCTGAACCAGGCGCGGCCACAGGCGCACGGCATCAATGCCATAGCGGTCAGCGGAATAGGCTTCGGCCGCTCGCAGAATATTCCCAAAGCCGGTTGGCAGGATGGCTTGCTCTGCCGGGGGGAAGCGCAAGTTCAGCTCAGCCAGGATGTAGTACCGAAGGTCTTTCAGCTCTTGTAACGTGGAACGCTTATCATCAGGATGCACTTGAAGATACGCGATTTTGTCTTCAACCTGCATTAGTTGATTAAGTAACTTTTGCCGCTTGCGTATCTGGCGGCGTCTTCCACACTTCAAACGAGCCAACAGGTGATATCCTTCGAGTAACTTGTATATGTAGGTATTCAAACTCCACAGGGTGAATCCTAGAACAATGGTCATAATCAACAAGAGTATAGCGTTTTGCCCAATGGGCGCGAGTGTATCCTGGATTTTGTAGGGGATTGCTGGGGGCATGATTGGCGCGAATACGATCATCACCAGCGTTACAAAGGCTAACGCTGGCACCAGGGCGGCGATGAGGAAATTGTTCCCTAATTTTCCGATAAGTTCTTGCATACCCCAACTCTAGGATGTATGAGATAGCTCTTCACCACAATATGGGCAAACATAGACCACTTTGTCACCTTTTTTCTTCGGCACAGCGACATTGTACTCACGACCACAATGTGGGCACGTTTCGCTTCCGGGCTTATCCTTGGGACGGATTGAGGCTCCAGGTATTTCGATAGGTCTGAACCACATAGCACTTCCCCTTTTCCACATGCACGCGGTTGTCGCCCCTTCACATACCTCAATTGTCTATGGAGTTAACAGGATGTCAACCACATATTTTCTATGTGCATTACGTTGGCGTTAGCACGCTAAAAACTGCACCACCACGGCGTTCTGTAGGTCTCGCTGTTTCAATGTTGAAGGTTTTTCTGCGCCTCCCGCGCCGCCCCCCTCACCGCCGCATCCACCGCCTCATCCTCCGCGAGTTCCGCCAGCACCGCCCGCGCGCGAACATCGCCCAACCTTCCCAAAATGGCCATAGCCTCCACGTGAGCAGCGACGGGCGCGCGGCGCTTGAGCAGAGCCAACAGCGTCGCGACGACCTGCGACCCGCCGATCCGTTCCAGCGTGCTGCTCACCAGCCAGCGGACGTTTGCATCGGGATCGCCGAGGGCGATGGCAAGCTCGACGATGGCCTCCGGCGAGGCGTCGTGGCCCAGGGCGCGCACCCGGGCCACCCGCTCGGTGACGGACTGCCCCGCGCCCCACACCTTCCTCGGCTTGGCGGATGCGGGGACTGCCGCGGGTTGTGTGTGACCCTGCGCTGAAGGCAAGGGCAGCGTAGCCGGCACAGCCACTTTGCCTTTTGGCGCGGACGGACGCGACTCAGCCTGGACAACCGGTTTTTGCGTCCCGGCAGGCTGCCCGCTGACGGCTGATCGCTGACTGCTGACCGCCGCTTTCTTCTGCTCCGCCCACAACTCGCGCAGATACGCCGGCGGCTCGCCGGTATGCGCCACGCGCGGATCGGCCGGCGGCGGATCGAGCCGCGTGCGATAAGGCTGACCGCTGACGGCTGACTGCTCCATCTCATCGTACATCTCCAAAATCACGCGCTTGGTGCGATACTCGCCATACGCGGCCTCATCCTTGCGTTTGACGATGGGGAACGTCTCCATAATGTAGTCCACATCGTCGCGCGCGATGCCGTAGAGGTGGAAGTATGCGGCGTCCAGTTCGCAGCGCAGCAGGAAGCGGCGATCCTCGTCCCAGACGAAGGGTGACGGGGTGACAGGGTGACAGGGTGACAGGGTGACGCTTTCCCGATAAATGTCTTGGGCGAAGGGGAGGAGGTCCCAGGCGGTGTAGGTGAGTTCGAGGACGCGGGGGAGGATGAAGGCGGCGTAGGTGACTGCCGACGACTGACCGCCGACTGCCGTCAGCCACGGGCAGGGTTGGTCGTAGGTGAATGGGGGAAGGACGGGGAGTTGCTGAAGATAATGGTTCCTAAGATCTGTTCCACCTAATTTTTGACGAGTAAAGTAATCAAACGTAAATGAATTCATGTTACTGATCAGACCAATGATTGAGGTAACACTTGGATAATCAGGTAACAACAACATAGCAGGGTCCCCAGCAGCAGTCCGTGGGATTACTGTTATTATCACAGTGCGTTCATTGGTTGAGTTAGTTATTCTGCGGTAACCAATTAACCAATTATTCGGCCACTTATCTTGAAGCCTGATATCAATTTCTGATCTGGGCAACCAATAACGTGGCTTCACAGTGAATGACGGATTAGCCTTTTCATTTACCTCCACATCGCGGGTTTCACTATTTTCATAAGTTGCCCAACGATGATCAAATTGGTGAAACAATTTAGCTTCATACAAAGGGACAAGTTCACTATTTGACTCTGTATAGAATAATCTGCTATCATTTGCCATATGAAACATAGCCAAAAATCGCACACCCCACGGATTTTCTCCGGTTGCCTCGTTTATCAGCACGGGTACGCGGGCGTAGATAGCACGGGTCAACTCGGCATCGCGGCGGGTGCGGAAGACGGGGCAGGTTTGGGTGTTGGGGTTGATGCGGCGGAAGTCGGCGGGCGTGAGGGTGAAGCGACGTTCTGGGTCGCGCAGTTGTTCCGGTTGGTGCAGGAAGAAGGCGAAGTCGGCCGCGTCCACGGGCGATTCTGGGCCGGTGAGGGTCAGCAGGCAGAATTTCATCCGGCTATCCACTGCCGGGAATAGCTTGGCGCGGTTCTCAAAATCGTAGAGGCTCGCCAGTTCGCGCCCTTCCACCAACGCGCCAAAGAAATCCTTGTTGAAGTAGTCGGTAGCGATGCCGGTGGGCAGCACCACCCCCACGCGCCCGCGCTCGCCGCGCAACTGCCGTGCCAGTCCCGCGAACACCTGGTAGGTGTTGATGTCGCCCACCGCGGTTTGCGGATAGCGCCCGCTCGCCCGCAGGAAATGGCTCTGCGCCTCGCTGTCGCGCAGGGCATCCTGATACGCCTGGTACAGCGCCGGGTCCGTCTGCGGCAGCGCTTGGATCAACTTGCTGCGTTCCGCCGCCGTGCGCGCCCCGGCAATCTCCGGCGCGCGTTGCGCGAAGAACTCCTTTTCCTGTAACTTGATTCGCTCCCACGGCGGATTGCCCACCACTACGTCGAAACCGCCCTCCCAACCGGTGACGTCCTCGCTCCCTTCGCCCTCCGGGAGAGGTCCCGGGGGTGAGGGCGTGAAGACGCCCGGAAAGGCCAGGTGCCAGTGGAAGAAGGCGTACCGCTCCCGCAGCCGCGCAATTGTCTCCGCCATCCATTGGGGGATGTCGTAGGGGTTGCGTTCCAGGCGGCGGAAGGCTTCCTCGGTGAGGGCGTAGGGCGTGGCCTTGTCCTTCGGCCAGACGAACGCCGCACACCAGGCGTCGGCCCGCAGTTGCCCAAAGCGGTAGCCCGCCGAGCGCACCAGTTCTTCGTAGGCGGCCTGCTTCTGCCGCACGTCGTCCAGCGTCTCCTCCGGCGCGTCCAACGCCAGCATCCCTTCCGCCAGGTTTCCCAACTGCTCCCACGGCTGCAAATCGGGCCGGAACAGGCTCAGTTGCCCGCTGCGCTCGCGTTTGTTTTGTTGACGCGCCTCCCGGCACACATCCCTGTCGTCGCCGGTGAGCGGCTCGAAGGCTTCATCCGGGATGCCGCGGTGCAGGAGCGCGGGCGTGGCCCCGAAGAGGCTGTTCCCGCACTGGATGTTGCGCTCCAAAAACGAGAGCGGCTTGCCGGGATCGAGCGTCTCCATCCACAGCGCCACCTTGCACAACTCCACCGCCATCGGGTTGATGTCCACGCCGTGGATGCAGCAGCGCACCACATCGCGCAGTGCCGCGCGCAGGTCGGCGGGGGCCGGCTCCGCGTCGCCTGTCCGCACGCGCGCCAGGTGATGGGCCAGCCGGTGCGCCGCCGCGATAAGAAAATGCCCGGAACCGCAGGCGGGGTCAACGAGTTTGATGGAGAGGATGGCGTCTTCGGGTGACAGGGTGACGGGGTGACTTGGTGACGGGGTGACAGGGTGAGGGGGTGACGGGGTGACGGAGTGACTGGGTGAAGACATCACCTTGTCACCTTGTCCCCCTGTCACCCTGTCACCTTGTCGCCTTGTCACCGTGTCAAGCCTGTCGCGAATCACCGGCTCTAACGCTGAATCCAATAATGCCTGAATGAGCGAACTCGGGGTGTAATGGCTGCCCGTCGTCTTGCGCTCGGAACCGGCGACAACGGCCAGCGTGAAGGTCGCCGCATCCACGTTGAGCTGCGGATGGAGTTCCAACAGGCTTTCGTAGACGCTGCCCAGTTCCTCCGAACCGAGGTTGCGGTAGTCTATCGAGCGGCGCACGTTGCCTGCGGTGGTCAACGTCAGTGTGCGGATGGCTTCCAGCAGCGCGGCGTTCGTCAACTCTGCCGCATCCAGGTCGGGCGTTGCCGCCGCCGAAAAGAGGAAACTGCCCAACCCCGGCAGTCCAAGCGGCGCGTACCCCTCCCGCAGGAGCATGAACAGCTTTCGCAATCCCCGATACAAGTCCCCATGTGGCCCACCGCGCAGCGAAGCCGCCATATCGCGCAGGCGGGTGACGGAGTAGTATTTCCGGTAGAGGTGAGGGGGTGAGGGGGTGACGGGGTGACTTGGTGACGGGGTGACAGTCACCTTGTCACCCTGTCTCTCTGTCACTAGCAACAGATCCCGGTCTTCGGCGACGAAGAGGAAGATCAGCCGGTAGACTACGCGGAGCAACTGGCGATAATAGTCCTGCGTGGTCAGTGCGCCGGATTTGAGCCGTGCACGCAACTCCGTATTGGCCCGGTGTGCGAGGAAGCCCTGTCCGAGCGCGCTGATGGCCTCTTGGACGCCGTCACGCAGTGTGTCCAACGCCCGCACGCCCTGTTCCGCCGCTGCCCGCGACCAGCGTTCCAGCCAGCACGCCCCCCCTTCCGTTCCCCCCGATGGAGGGGAAACTCCAACCTCCCCCTCTGTGGGAGGGATTGAGGGGAGGATCTCCATTCTGCTCTGATGGCACACCAGCCACAGCACGGCGAAATCGGCGTAGTGCTCGCCGGTGAACATCGCTTCGAGGTCGAATTCCACGAAGGCCGCGCGGGTGAGGCTCACGTTATCGCGCAGCACCCGCAGTCGCAGCCCGTTGCTCACAATGCCCCAGAGATAATCGTCGGAGCGGTTGAGGAATTCCTGCATCAAGCTGTGGGGACTGCGGCTCTCGAAGCCCTTGCGGTCCAACTCCTGCCGGAACGAGACCAGGTGAATCGGCGTCTGCTGCCACACGTGGCTGATGGGATAAACGGTGACAGGGTGACTTGGTGAGGGGGTGGCAGGATGACGGGGTGACAAGGTGACTTCGGACTTCGGACTATCAGCGTTGAGCGAGAGACTGCCGGTATATTGCAACCGACCGTAGCCGAGTTCCTGGAAGAGGACGAGCAACCACCGCTCGCGGGTGAGGCTGGTGCCGCGGTCGGATTCGGGCAGGCGGGCGCGCTGCGCATCGAACGCCTGCCACGCGCCCAGGCAACGATTCCACGCCCGGCTGATCGCCTCGTTCAGCCGTTCGCCGGGGAACAGGTGATAGTCCTCCGGGCGCAAGCCCTCCAGATCGCGTCCCTCGGCGATGCGCTGGAGCAGGTCAGCGGGGAGAATGCCGCCTTCGGTTTTGATGGTGGTGAACGTTGTGCGCGCTACTGTTCGCATACTGCTCTCTTCATAATGATCGGGGCACTCCCCATCGTCGCCGGATTTCCTCAAAATAAGCCTGAAATTCGCCAGGGATAATATCTGCCTGAATCGCAGACGGTAATACGGCCTCGAAATGGCACTCCAATTCTGCCCATTCAATCAACCCTTGTCGTAGCAGAAATTCAACGTCCTCAAGGTCGGACTCAAACCCACGGGCAATCTTACTCAATACAATACTGTACAAGTCGAAAACGTATACATCCAGTTGTCCATAGCGCCCGATCAACGTCCGGCGTTCCCGCGCTTGTGGCGGCAAGGGAATCAACTCGGCCAATGGCACGACTTCCAGATCAAGATGCATCTCGGCGGCCAACCCATCTACCACATTTTGAAAGGTTTGGGCTGTTTCCGGTTCCAGTTCCACCATGTAATCTACATCTTGGGTGGCGCGTGGGTTTCCCAACAAGCATAAGGCGCAACCGCCTAGAAGATAGAGCGTTCCTGGTTGGGTGTACCGTTCTCCCAATTCCTGCAGAAAAGTATGGAGTGTATCTACGGTTATGATTTCCATTGTTCCTCCAATTCCCAATGATGTAATAGATGGCGGGCGACATTTTCGTAAGTGCCAGGCCAATTCACCGCTGTTTGTGTCCACCGGCGCTGCGCCTGGCCCAGCGCCGCGAGTTTTTCACGGGAACTGCCCTCGGCTGGCAGCGTCCACGCGCCTGTTGTTTCTGGCAAGGGCGGCAACCACCGCCAGCGTGCGATGACAAAGCGCTGCAACCGTTCAGCATATTCTCTTTGCAGCAACATTGCCGCAGTGTAGAAAAACTCCAGTAGCAGTCGTTCGTGCATCGAAAGGCGTCGCAAAGCCGCCGGGACCGCCTCCGCATATTCAGGATGCGCCAGCAAGACTGCAATAACGGCAGTGCGCACCCGTGCGCTCGGTTGGCGTATCAAGTCGGCCAACAGCACATCGGGTGGGCGCGTCTGCGTCACCCGCAAGGCTGTCTGCCGTGAGAGATAGTGAATCCCCAGGCACTCAAGTTCTGCGACGAGCGTTTCTTCCTCGTTCATTTTCATTGTCCTGCTGGTAACAACACGTATATCCCTAGCACATCCGGCGGCAAGTGTGGGCGCACATCCACACGCGTACCTTTGAGCCGGGCTGCGGTGCGCACGCGCTGGTGCGCTTCCAACAGCGCCGCACCGCGCGCTTGCGCTGTTTCTTCCAGGTGAGGACGCAGCCTATCGAAGCCGTCCAGCACGCGCTCCAAGAACTGTGTGGCCTGCTGCGGCGCGATGTTGCCGGCGGGTTCGGCGTTCAACAACGCCTCCACCGCATCGGACGTGAGCCATTGCGCCGTCTCCGGCGCGCCGGTAAAGCCGACCGTCTGGCAATCCTCCGCCAGCAATTCCACCGTCTGCCCGTCCCGCTGCGTCACGAGATGATAGCGCAGGCGCAAGAGCAGCAACGTCGTGCGGATGGCGACCGCCCGCGTGCGAATGACGCCGCTGCGCCGGGCCACGCCTTCCAACAACGGATCGAGCGCGGCATCCAGCACATACGTCGCCAACCCTTCCACCACCGGATGCGTGCGTGTGAGATAGCGCGCTCCTTCCGGCGCGGGAAGTTCGAAGCAGGCCGCGAAACCGTCGCCATTGCCCACTGCCTCGCGCAGCGCCGCGTGGTTGGGTAAATGGATTTCGACATAGCGTGGTTTGTGAACCACTGTCCCTCCATGAAGCTGCACTGCCGTCTCCACAAAGCGTTGCACATCCACACCCGCGCCGATGGCCGCCCGCACCGCCTCCCACTCGCGGGCCACGTCTTCGACCCGGAGCGTCCGCTGTGCGAAGAGCGTGCGCGACTGCTTCTCCCGCGCCGTCACATTGTCCCATTTGGCGTGCAGTTTCTTGTAGATGTCGCCACTCACGTCGAAGAGCGACAACTGCCGCCCGTCCGTCGCCACCTGCCCGCCGCGCAACAGCAGTCCTTGCATCAATGCCTGCACCACCTCGCCGGTATTCGCCGGAATCGGCACCGAAACCCCCAACGAATTACGGATGGTCTTGTGCTTGCGCAACAGCACATCCAGCACCAGGCCATCAATCTGATTGTCGGTCCCGTAGTACGTGATCGTTCGCACTGTCGGGCTGGCCTGCCCGTAGCGGTCCACACGGCCTTCGCGCTGTTCGTGACGGGTGGGATTCCACGAGAGATCGTAGTGCAGCACGGCGGTGAAGTGTTCCTGCAGGTTGATACCCTCGCTCAGGCAGTCGGTGGCCACCAGCACCCGTTGGGGATGCTCGCCCAATTGCGCCACCCGCTGCTCGCGCTCGGCCGGTGGCAGTAGCCCCGTCACCGCCGCCACTTCGACGCTCTTGGGCAGCGCCGCGCGCAATTCCTCCGCCACATACTCGGCGGTGGGGATAAAGCGGCAGAAGAGGATCGGCTGGTAGCCATCCCTGAGCAAGCCCTTCACCAATTCAATCGCCTGGCGGAGTTTGGCGTCCTCCTGTGGCCCCTTCAGCGCCTCCGCCCGCCGTGCCATCCGCAGCAATCTCTCCCGCTGCCCTCCTGTCACTCCTTCAGCTTCGCTCAGGACAGGCCCGTCACCTTGTCCCCCTGTCACCGTGTCACCCTCATCCGCTCCCGGCGTCACGTCGAACATCTCGCCGTCTACATCATCCAGGTCCAGCACTGCGCGCTCCCCGATGAGATCGGCTTCGTCGGCGTTTTCCGTCTCCACCGTCGCCGAGCGCGTGCGCAACGTCGCTGCCGCTGCCGCCGGGCTGCTCGCCAGGCTGCGTAGCAGCGCCAACGCCGACCACCAGCGCACCCGTTGGTGATACTGCGTGCCGCTGGTATCCATCACCCGCTCGCGGGCATAGTCCAGCACGGTGGTGAACAGCTTCTTGGTTTCGTTGCTCAACGTGTACGTCGCCTCGGCTTCTTCCCTCGCCGGGAAGATGGTGTCGGCGTCCATATAAGCGCGCACGTCGGCCCGGCGGCGTTGCACCAGGTGCAGCGCCACCTCGCGGCGCGCCGCCTCGTGGTCTGCCCCGGTCAAGTCATCGGGTAGGCGCGCAAACTCTGGGCGCAGCAAGGCCAGCAGGGAGCGGAACGCGCCCTCATCGCCACTGTGGGGTGTCGCCGTCACCAACAGCAGATGCCGAGTCGGATTCTGAGCCAGCGCCTGCAGCAGTTGGTGTCGCAGATGCCGCCCGCCCCGGTTCTCGGCGGAGAACGCGCACGTGTGCGCCTCGTCCACAATGACCAATTCCGGGCACGTGTGCACAAACTCCTCGCGCCGGCGGGTGGATTTGATGTACTCGGTGGAGACAATGACGAACGGATGCAACTCAAAGAGCGATTGCCCGACCGCTGTGCCGCGTTCCAGCCGGGCGGCGGTGCTTGCCAGCACCAATTCCGCCTCGATGTGGAATTTCTCGGCCAACTCGCTCTGCCATTGCTCGGCCAGATGCGGCGGGCAGAGCACCGCGAGGCGCTGCACTTCGCCGCGATCCAGCAACTCGCGGGCGATCAGCCCCGCCTCGATGGTCTTGCCGATGCCCACATCGTCGGCGATAAGCAGCCGCACGGGATCGAGGCGCAGCGCCATCAGCAGCGGCACGAGTTGGTAGGGGCGTGGTTCCACCGCCAGCCGCGCAAACGAGCGGAACGGCCCCGCGCTGGAGCGGAAACCGAGCCGCACGGCATCGCGCAGCAACCGGCACGAGTGGAAATCCCCCGGTCGCGTCGCATCGGGCAAGTCGAAAGTCGCCGGTTCGACCTCAGCGCCTTCCAGCGGGATATAGAGGCCCGCGATCTCGCGGTCCGTGCCGCCTAACGGGCGCAGCACCAGCCACTCGGCGGTGCTTTCGGGCAGCACCACCCATTCACGTCCCCGCGCGCGGACGAGAGAGCCGACGGTGTAGGGCATGGGTAATTACCTCATGATAATTATGTTGCTGCCTAACGATTGGCAAACCACACGCGATAACTCTGAATAATAGCGTGGTTCTCCGACGTTTCGTCGAGCGCAGCCAGGTCACACAGAGGGAAATCGAACGGTTCCCGTCCGCGTTGTAGATGCACGATGATGCCGTAGAATTCATCTGCATCCACAATACTGTGTACACGCACACGATTCCCGGCGCGTAAAGGCCCACGCTCCTGAAATTCATCGACCGTAGCCTCAAATGGAAATGTGAGATGCGCCTGCATATAGGTATCCCAGGCTTCAATTAGGGCGACTTCGTCCTCTGGATCCAAACCACCAAGCACTTGCCGCACCAGTTCACCCTCTTCGCCTAGCCAATCCCAGGCGTGAGCACGTTCGAGTTGCGCAACGGCGCGTTTGACGTCAGCCGGCTTGTCGCGGGTTTGGGCCGGTTCGAGTTCGCCAGGCTCAAAGGCGTAAGTCTCCCATCCATATCCTTGCTCCTCACAAGCAGCGATCATAGACGCCGGCATATCGTGCAACAACGTATGGCTATCCCAGGCGACATCAACATTGCCATCGTCCAGAATCTCAAGCACCCGTCCCTGCCACCCGCTGAGATCGACAGCGAAGTTCACATCCTTCACACCAGGCTTGACTCGGACTGCATCTCCTTTTTTTTCATGCATCATACCTCATTGCTATCTCCACTGACTAAAGTTGACAATTGCCAAACGCATACCCATTCTGAGCACATATGTCTGCCCACGTTTCCTGTCGATACCCGAAGCGCAGCACGGTATACCCGTTATCCATCAGACAATCTGTAATTTGCACATCCTTCGCCTTGACATCCGGCTGATCGTGATCCGGCCCATCAATGTAGATTGCCACACGCGCCTCGGTGTAGAGGAAGTCGGGGCGGGTGTGGCAGGCTTCCAGCAAAGGCTGCGCAGCGTCCGGCAAACGCAGATTGTGGTCATCCAGAAAATCCAGCCACGCGCGTTCCAGGTCGCTCTCGCACAGCGACTTGAGCCGTTGCAGGTGTTCGGCGCGGCTCTCCGGCGTGGGGCTGGCCCGCACGGTGCAGTCTTTCAGCGCCAGCAAGAGGTCGCGGATGGCCTGCCGGTCCAGCAGCGCGTGATCCGGCTGGTTGGCGTAGCTCATCAGGCAGTCGTAGCAGGCGGCTTCGCATTCCTCTTTCGCATTGGGCGCGCGGTGCAAATCCGTGCCGGTCTGCGGATCGAAGTGACATAGGGCCAGCGCCTCACGCGCCACGGCGGGCAGGGCAGCGGGGTCTTCAACCAATTGGCGCAACACGCCGGCCCCACCTTCGGCGGATTCGTACAGCAGCAGGATGCGCCGGTGTTCAGCGTCGGGCAACGGCTCGGCGGCCAATTCGCTATCTTCCAGTTGATAGTGTACTTGAATGGCGTTCTTGAGCGCCGGTTGCAGCGAGGCCATCACCTCCGTGGACAGTAACTCGGTAGGTTCGATCAACAGACAGTTGCGGCGGTCTTCCACAAAGGGAATCACCCGCGCGGTACGCGGGCTGAGCGGGTCATCGGGATCGCTTTCCACCGCGTCCGGGTTGCTCGCCCAATAGCCGTTCTCCACATCGAGAATGAAACCGTACTCCTCCTTGTTCTTCCGTCGCCGCCATCCCAGGTTGATGCGCCACAACGTTGCCGCATCGCCATACGTCAGCCGGAAGGTGACAGGGTGACTGGGTGAGGGGGTGACGGGGTGATCCGGTGAAGATATCACCTTGTCACCTTGTCCCCCTGTCACTTTGTCACCTTGCCACCTTGTCGTCACCTCCGCCACCCGCTGTCCTGGCCTGTCACCGCGTGCCGCAAAGCGCACGCCGGTCTTGATGTCGTAGCCCATCCGCGTGCGCTCTTCCTCATCGCTGTTGATGCGGTCGCGGCGCTTGGTCACGACGTTCTGCATTCGGAATAGGCCCACTAGCGGGAAGCTCAGAGCGTGGTTGCAGTACACACAACGATCCGGCCCTGGATCATCGCCTTCCAGCGGGTGCAAATAGCCGCAATGCGGGCAGAACTTGGCGCGCGTGGTGAGCACCTCGTCGCCATCCACCGGCAGAATAACCTTGTTGATGAGATAGCGCGAGCCCTCGTGATAGACGATACTGCGCGGACCGAATTCGGAGATCGCCAGGAAACGCGGGCGGGAGAGGAATTCATCGCGCTCGTTGCGCCGGGTGCGGCCCGGAATGTAGGCCGAAAGCGGCAGGCGCGGGAAGTTATAGCCTGGCAAGAAGCCCTCGCTGGCGAAGTAGCGATAGCTGTAGAAGTCGGATTGCGTCACCCGTTGGATATCCTCGCCGGTCAGCAACTCCATCTGCGCTTCGGCCTCGGCGCGCAGCCGTTTTGCCAGTTGTTTGTCTTTGGGGCTGCGCGAGACATCTTGAATAATGCCGTGCTGCACGGCGCGCTGCTTCCAAGCGGCGCGATAGAGGTCGCGCCAGCGGTTGCACGCTTCGTCGAAGTCCGTTTCCACCCGGTCGAGCGTTTGCTGTAGCCAATCCGCGTGATACCAATCCGCTCGCTGCAAGTCGGTTTCCAGGGTGGCGAAGATGCGGCTCAGGCGGTGCGCCGCCCGCTGCCGGGCGTGGTGATCCTGTAGGTGTTGGCGCACCGATGGCAGCAAGGTCAATGGCGGTTCACCGTTGGCGAGAGTGAGATCAAGCAGGTCTTTCAGTGAATGGCCGAGTGAAAGCCCGGTCTCCGCCAGCCAGATCGCGTGGACGTGGGCGCGCATCAGGTCTTCGTTGGCTAAGTCCAGGCGCGGCGGGGTCACTGCACCGGCTACCATCCGCTCCGGACGTTTGAAGAAGTACTGGTCGTGCGGGCTGCCGGTGGTGCAATAGGTGAAGACGAGCGCTGGTTGTCCGCTGCGCCCGGCGCGCCCGCTGCGTTGGGCGTAGTTCGCCGGAGTAGGGGGCGCGTTGCGCAGATTCACAGCGTTGAGCTGCGCGATGTCCACGCCTAGTTCCATCGTCGGCGAGCAATACAGCACCGGCAAAGCGGCCTGGCGGAAACGTTCCTCACGTTTCAAACGTTCTTCGTAGGGGACTTGCGCCGTGTGTTCACGGGCTTCGATACCCATCAGATCCGCTGCCACGTGGCGATAGAAGTCGGTGAAGAACGTATTGATGCGCCCGCCCTGGCTGGATTGGCGAGGGGAGCGGATCGGGTCGTAAAACGGGCGTGTTCCATCGCCAGCGCACCAGAGCAAGGCCGAAGCCGGCACCTGGTAGCCCGGCGCGGTCGCGTCTTGCTTGTCCTCTTCCACCTGCTGTGTCAATCCGGCCACTTGTAGGACGCGCAACAGATCTTTGATGACCTGTTCTGTATCCATCTGGCTGAGTTTTTCCGCATAACCCGGGAACGTTCCCTGACGACGCAGGTACATCCCCAGGCCGCCGCGCGGTGAGAGATAGAGGTTGCCGCGATGGTCGTCGCGCTGCGTGGAACGGGGGAAGACGATTTTGGCATATTCCAAGACCTCGTTTTCGTCAATGGCCCACGGTTCGATGAGATATTGGCTGCTCTGTTGCTGGATGCGTTCCTGCTGCGCCGGGTCCAGGTAATCCACCTTGATGACCAGTTCGCGGCGCAAGTAATCCAGCAGCGTCTTGGCAATCTGGAAGCGTTGGTCCGGCGTGGCCGTAGCCAGTGCAGGATGCACGCCGCGCCATTCCTCCTCGGCGGCACACAACGCGTCCAGCGATTGGTAGCGGATTTCCAGCAAGCCGCATTGTTCCAGGTTTGGTGCAGTCACGCGCCAGCCCCGGCGTAGGTCGCGGTAGAGACGATAGGCCAGCACCTCGCGCAGCGCCCGTTCGGTGTCGTCACGCGCCTTGAATTTGACTTCGGGGTTGACAGCGTAGTATTCCAAGGGTAGATCCAGCGCCTCGAAAACTCGTTGTGCTAATCTGTCGTGGGTCAAGCCGGGTTCACCGGCCTCAGCTACAGCGCGGTACAGCGCCGCGCGCAGCAGGCCCACCTCTACGAAATCATTGAAATGCCCGGCTTGCAACGAAGCGTCCTGACGGTTATCGGTGAAGCTCAGCAGCTTGCGCGCCTTGAGGTCCAACGTCTCATCGCGGCGCAATGCTCGCAACGCCGAGAGGCTCAAAATCGTGGTGGCTGTGCTGCGGCCTTCGGAAGAAAGTTCGGCGAGTTTGCCAAAGTCGGAACGCTCGCGCCCACCGTAGGCGACGCCGCAGTTCAAGCAAAAGCGAAATGGGGCTTGGAGGAAATGACATTCTACGCCCTGGGGCGCGCCCTTGCCGTTGGCATCGATCGACACCGGGCGCGGCAGGTGGTTTTTGAGGTGGCCTTTGAGCTTAACGGTGCCATCCGGTCGGGTATCCAGCCAATCCTCCGGCAGCCGCGCCAGGACTTCGGCGGGATCGTCCGGCCAGGGAGCTTCTGGATTGAAGTAGAGAAAGCCACTCTCGTTATCCGGTTCGGCGCTTTGGTCGCCCAGGTCACGGGGCAGGTAATGCGTTTCGCCGCTTTGGGTGTCGGTCTGCTGCCGTACCACGTAATAGGGCTGTCCACACTCACGGCAGAAGGCCAACGGCAGCAGCACCCGCTGCCGGTCACCTGGCACATACTGCTGCCCACGTGTGGTGATGTAGCGCGTATCGGGCGGCTCCAGCGAGGCGTACACCGTGTCCCCACGGCTGATGAACTGGTGCAACCGGAAGGCAAACGCAGGGAAGCCGGTTTCGGGATTTTCAGCGCGATAGCCGGCCAAAAGCATAGCGGCAATGGCCTCCGCACAACGCGCTTCTGGCAGACCGGTTAGGTTCGCTAAGTGCTGTGCTGCGCCGTCTGCGCCGGTGATGCTTGAAGGCTGCGCCCGGCGCAACCGTCCACTTTCCGGTTCGGCAGTCAGACCAAACATAGATTCGATCCACGCTGCCAGTGGCTCCTGCACAAAGTGCGCGAAGTCCGTTGGCGCTTGGTAGCTGGGATTGCTTACCTGCGCGGTCAAGGCGGCAATAAACACGGGATCATCCAACGTGGGTTCCGGGGTGACACGCCGCAGCGTCTCACCGATGACGCGCTCCGGCTTGACCAGCGCGCCAAACAATCGGCTGGCAACTTCGGCAATGGCCTGCTGCTGTTCGGCAAACGTGCCTCCCGCCGCCAGTGTCGCCGATGTCCCTACGCATTGCAGGCGTGGACTTTCGCACACGTCGCGCACCCGGCGGACCAACAGCGCCACATCCGCTCCCTGACGTCCGCGATAGGTATGTAGTTCATCCAACACCAGGAAGCGCAACCCTCGCGCGGCATCCACGATATTGCGCTCGTGCGGGCGGGTGAGGAGCAGTTCCAGCATAACATAGTTGGTCAGCAGGATATCAGGGGGATTGCTGATGATCTCCTGTTTCTCGACGTCGGATTCCTGGCCGGTATAGCGCCGGAAGGTCACAGGGGGGTGATCTTTGGGGAAACCCTCACACAGGAACTTCTCCAGTTCGATCTGCTGGCTGTTCGCCAGCGCGTTCATCGGATAGACGATGATGGCTTGGATGCCCTTGCCACTGCCGCGCCGCAACACCGCATCCACGATGGGGATGATGTAGGCCAGGCTCTTGCCGGAGCCAGTGCCGGTTGTCAATACGTAATTATCACCGGATTGCGCTGCGTGGACGGCGTCAGTTTGATGCTTGTGCAAACGGAGTTTTTTACCAACCTGGCGGGGGGCTTTGATCTGGAAGATGTCACGGCACAGCGGGTGCAAGACCCCGTCAGTAACCAACGCGTCGATCCACGCACCGGGTTCAAAAGCCGGATTCAGTTGGATGAGTGGTTCGGGCCAGAGCAGACCCGCTTTGAGTTCCTGGTTAACCGTAGCAGCAATGCGGGGATCACTGATGTTGATGAAACTCTGGATGTAGGTGGCATAGTCATCCACCAAACGTTGGCGTAGGGCAAAGACATCCATCTCCAACTCCTTAATACAGCTGAAGCACAATACACAAAACGTTTGATTTGGCTCTCAAACCGTCCTCAGTGTAGCATGATTTGCGGGAATGGGCAATAAGTGTTGGCGTTATTTCGTCTTTGCTCAGTCTGGATGAGTAGGTGAGGCAGTCGCCAAACACAAGACCGCAAAAGACGCTAAACAAAAAACAGCGGACAATGACGGGAAAAGAAATTCCCTGGCTATGGGGGCCAGGGAATTGGAACGAGCGAGTAGTACGATGCCGCAGATCAATAGCAGCCACAACGACATCGATACTGTTTGGTAGTTAAGGCTCGATTCGTTGGTTGACGAGTTGTCTCGAAACCTCAGTTACCTGTGAAAGCAAATCGGTTAGCACCGCTTCCTTTTCAACTCCACTTGGGATTCTCAAAGGAATGAGGAATTGCTTGCCCTGATGAAAACCCACCGAAGCCAATCCACTTAACAAACCAGATAATGAAGGTTTCCCATAGACTGTTAACCATAGACTTGTCGGCGGGTGTTGCCTTCTTAATCTCTCGTTGTATTCAATGCACCAGTTAGGGACACCCTGAAGGCTCATATAACGTTTGTAATAGTCAGGCCCAGGGGTGGCTCTGTATCCTGCAATATAGGCAATCCCCGCATCGGCTAGGAGCGTGACTAACTCATCCACTAATCCGCGAAACTGCTTTTTTCGCATCTCTGTCGGGGATTTAATCTCATCTTCAGAAAGAGGTTTGAAAGCCTCCGCATCAATTCTGGCGCAAAGACTCTGTAACTGCCAAATATCCCCTGATGCGTATTCATCCCCTGCCTGCCGAGCCGCTGCATAAAGAACGGCCAGCAGTGATTCCCAACTTGTCAGGGCAAGGGTATGGTTGTTATTCAGGCGCAGGGTCTGAAACTGTGGTGCCGTTTCCTGTTGACTTTGCCTATTGACATGGAGAGGGTCACAACGACGCAGAAGCTCCTGCCACAGAGTCGATGTCCTTGAGGCGGGTGCAATGAAGAGAAGAAGGGCAGGCGTGTCATAAGGGAGTCGTTCGATATAGGTAGCCGGCTGGTTGGGTGTTAGCGGAGCCCAAAACTTGCTCTCAACAATCAGAATATGGCGGCCTTCTTCATCAAGGCCAACCAAATCGGGGATTGCAGCATCCTGCCATTTTGCTTGCGTCTTGACGGTCAGTTTTTTGGGCAGAGCAATACCTACAGATGAAATATGCTCAATAAAGGCGTCAGCGACAAAATCGTACTGCGACAACAAGTGCGCTAACGCATCCGTGGCCACATTCTCTATTTGGTTTGTCAGTAATGGCGCAAGATGTGCCAGTATTGACATGTGTGGCATATGATCCTCCTTTGTACATTCAATCACATCAAGTAAAACAGTACATGTTGCAGCGTGGCCTGGGATCGTTGCCTGAAGTTATCTTCGCAGTGACAACCAATCTTGCCGACCGCTGTGATAGTAGACCCAGCTCCACGTGCGGTTAGGCCGCAGTCCCTTCCTGTAACTTGTTGAGTGAAAACTGCCATGCGCCGCCTCTCATCGTTTTCACCTGGATGGGGTAGGAAGTGCCTTTGAAGTCGGTGGCAATGAGGTCGAAGTCAGGGATGTTGCCGGAGAACGTGGCGACGACAAATCCGCGTCGCGCAAGTTCGCAGGCGACCAGGTATTCGCCAAGCTGTTTGGTTAGTTGATTGCTTCGTCCTGTGGCCATAGTATCACCTCTGATAGACCGAGTCGCCTTCGGCGATTGCGTTTGACGGGCGGGGGCGGGTAAGCGATTCTGATCGTGCGTATGCCCATTACGGCGTAGCAATCGCCGATGATCAAAGCTCTGGATATTAGTCGCACTACGGGACGATTTTCAGTACTGCGCACTAACAGCAGAATGTAGGCGCGATTCCAAATCGCGCTTTTTTCACCCCACCGGTTATATATGCTAACTGATTTTCTTTCCCAGGGATAGTATAGTATGGAAAGTTTCAGGTTGCAAGCGGAGAAAATGACGGTTTGCCATTGAAGCTGGGTGAAAAAGGCGCAGATTGTAGTGGACGAGGTGGGTGGAGCGGATGTCCTTAGCCCTGGGGGTCTCTATCCATGGGCAATCGCACGGCTGGGTCGCCGATGATCGCATAGCCACGCGCGTCGTTGTTGGCTATCCACAGCTCTGCAAGCTTGGGCGGATCATAGCCCTTCCCGAAGTCGATCTCTTCGAGCTCATCAGTCAGCATAACGGCGAGACTGGCGTGACGATTGTTAAAGTGTTGAATCGCCCAGCCGATGGGATAGCCGTTGAGCAGCCGCTCCAGTGCGCCCTCGAAGACGGTGGTCTGCGTTCCTGCTTTGCCCCACTCAAAAGAGCAACCCCAGGCGCGGTCCACGTGGCCGACTACGGCGAGTGCTCCGCGTGACCGGCCTAGCATCTTGACCGGCAACTGTGCCAGGAAAGGATAGGGGGCTATCTCGGAGCGCGTGGTAGATGTGCTGCCCGGGTGAGCTTGCCGGGCGAACCCGTCATAGAGCGGTGTGCCGCCTCCGTAACAGGCGAAGAAGAAGGCAATCAGTCCATGCAAGTCGGCGGCCAACGTCAAATCGTCGCCCGCAAAATAGAAGTCTTGAGGGATGATGGGCTTTGTCCACTCCTCCGGGCCAGGCCAATCCTGGCAGAGCAGCGCGCCCTGGTGCGAAAGCTGACGCGGGTTACCGTTGGCGAACTTCATCCCGTGACTGGACGTAAAGAGGAAGGCCGGTGTCTCTGCGCCACCCAACAGCGAGGCCAACGTCGCCTTATACGCCTGGTCTGGCGGATACAACTGCACAGTCCAATCAGGATAGCCGGTGCGCATCTTGTCAGCTAGTGGCTGGGTGAGTTTGGTATCGCTAAGTTGAGTAGCGCGATCGTGGGAATTGGCCACACTGAAGAATGTGGCTTTCCGCGCCTGTTTCTTTGGACCTGTCTCGGCTGCTACGACGTTGGCGGCGTAGGCCGCGTATTCGTCTGGCGTCTCGAAGTGGATGCGGCCAACGGCGTAGTCAATATCGAGTTGCGATTGAAAGCTGTAGGGGATGTCGGCCGGGTTACCCACGATCAACAGATAGTAGGGCACCTTGTCCGGGTCGGCGGGGCCAGCCCCCATGCCTTGCCGCTTCAAATATTCGTTTTTGTTCTCGTCACCGACACAAAAGCCCTTTCCCGTGCCCTGACACCACGCGGCGAAGCGTTCACCGGCCTGTTGCTCGCGCAATTGAAGTAGCGGCTGAAGCGCCTCGCGGATCGCATCCACCTTTTTCTGGCGTTCCTCCTCCGGGTATTTTGGAAAGATCACGCCCCACCCTGCTTCATCCAGCTTGGTGTGATCCACCTCCGGGCCTAGATGCTTGACCGTTTCAAGCTCATGCCGCCTGCGTAATTCGTAGATATTTTGGGGGGTCGCTTCACCGAGGATCACCTTGGCGAGTTCCTCGGCGGTCATCGGGGGCAAGTCATAGCTGCCGGTATCACCGTCAATGCCGTTGAAGTAAATCAGGTCTGTGCGCATCACACCGTTCCTCGCTATGGCAAATGTTATGCCTTTAGTATAGCGGGGAAGGGGAAAGGAGGCAAGAAGGGGATGGCAGACGGAGGGGAGAGGGGTTGCGCGAATGGGAGGATGGGTATACTTAAAGCAGGTGTGTGAACGGGCGTGGGCCGAGTAAGTGTTGGAGGTTAGGGGTATGGAGACGACGCCGGAGGCTTTCTGGGATTTGGAGATTCGCATTGCTCCCAAGGGGACGGGGGTGTATCGTGTGACGATCACACTTGGGGAGGGCGGCGAGTGCAGCGGGGATTTCTCGACGGAGGGCCTGCCGCTCTGGGGAAGCGGTGGCGATCCGGTGCAGTACGGAAAGGACCTCTTTACGGCGCTCTTTGCCGATCCCAAATTGCAAAAGATGTGGGTCGAGGCGCGCGCCCGTCACGAGCAACGCCGGATTCGCCTGTGGATTGAGCCGGATGCTGCCGAACTTCACAGCCTGCCTTGGGAGTTGCTGCGCGATGACGCGGGATGGCTGGCGACGGATGACAATACCCCTTTCTCACGCTTTTTGCCTGGGGATATGCCCTGGCGCGGCCCGCTGACAATTTATCCTATCCGCGTTTTGGTGGCCATTTCAGATCCCGGCAAATCCCCTGTCCATGCCCTTGCGCCGATAGATGTGGCCAAGGAAAAGGCGTTGGTGCGAGAGGGTTTTGCCAACTTTCTACCTCCAAAGTACAACGGACCCAAGAAAATCGATCTGGATTTTCTGAAACCCCCTGTGACGCTGGAGAATCTGAATGAGGCGCTTAGTGACGGCGACGGGTATCACGTGCTGCACTTTGTGGGGCATGGAAGTGTCAGCCAGAAAAGCGGGCAGGCCGCGCTCTATTTGCAGGACGATGACGGCAACTCAAAGCTGGTCAAAGATGAGGAGTTCACCGACATTATTCGCCAACAAGGGAAGAAATGTCCGCACCTGGTCTTCCTGGCGGCCTGTCACAGCGCGATGCGCAGCACGTTGGATGCTTTTGCCGGACTGGGACCGAAGTTGATCCAGGCCGGAATTCCGGCTGTGGTGGCGATGCAGGATGCTGTAGATATGGCTGCCACACAGTGCATGACGCCTATCTTCTACAGAAATTTGATGCAGTGCGGGGCGGTGGATTGCGCGCTCAACATAGCACGGCGCAATCTGACGGCGGCCTGGCACAGCGATGCGTTTGTGCCGACACTTTTAATGCGGCTGAAGAATGGACAGGTATGGCTGGATTTGGAACATGCCGAGGACGGGTTGATCGGACGAACGGTTCTGGATCGAAGAGAACAAAAAAGGGGCGCGGGTTGTGTTGACAGTATACGCGCTGAATTGCGGGTATATCTGAATGATCCTGCATATAACCGCGAGATAGCGAGCCTATTGCTCGAGAGACTTGCCACCCGGCCCACGGTTGAACAGTTGCGCCGCGATATTCCCTGGCTGGTGTTGTTTGGCGCGCTGGTATCAAAGGAAAGCGTAAACACCTCGATTGCGACTGGCTTTCTGGAGTTGCTGCGCCGGCCACGGGAGGAGCCGACGTCGCCGACGGAGGTGCAGCCGTCCAGGGGGAAGGTGCAGAAGGAAACAGCAGGGAAAGTGCAGCCGGAACGGCGGGAGGAACCACGCCGGAGCGTGGAGCCGCGCCTGGGTTGGGAGCCGGAGTTGGTTTTTGTTCCGGCGGGGAAGTTCTTGATGGGCACGACGGCGCAACAGGCGGCGGCGCTGCGCAGGCAGTTTAAGGATCCAGGCTGGTACAAGTTCGAGTGGGAAACGCCACAGCGTTCTATTGATCTGCCGGAGTATTATATTGGCAAGTATCCGGTGACGAACGCGCAGTACCAGGTTTTCGTGCAGGAGACGGGACATGATAGGACGCCGTGGTATTGGGAAAATAGACAGTTTCCCTCTGGCCAGGATGATCATCCGGTGAGAGAGCTTTTTTGGAAAGATGCGGTGGCTTATTGTGAGTGGCTGACGAAAAGGATGCAAGACGCGGGATGCAAGATCAAGGTGTGGCGCGGGGGTATTCTGGTGACAGAAGAGCTGCCGCGCGCGTCTTGTATTGTCCGGTTGCCGACGGAGGCGGAATGGGAGAAGGCGGCGCGGGGGACGGATGGGCGGACCTGGCCGTGGGGCGATGATCCGCCGACAGACCGATTGTGCAATTTTGGCGACAATGTGAAAGACACCAAGACTACGCCAGTGGGACGGTATTCGCCGCAGGGCGACAGCCCCTACGGGTGCGCGGATATGGCGGGCAATGAGTGGGAGTGGACGAGCACGCGCTGGGGGCCGAAATGGTATGAGCCGCAGTTCAGGTACCCTTACCAGGCCAACGACGGGCGCGAGGATATGCGCTCGGATGATTGGCGTGTTGAGCGGGGCGGGGCGTATTGGAACAGCCAGGAGTATCTCCGCTGCGCGTGCCGCGTCCACAGGGACGGGGACGACGGCGACCTCAACGACTCCGGGTTGCGGGTGTGTGTGGCGGCTCCTTTCTCTCGCACCTTTGCCCTTTGAATCTTTGGCCTTTGGTTCTTTGGTCTTGGGGGGTTCCAAGGGGGGGTACCCCCCTTGGGCCGCTACAAAACGGTTTTTTGGGCATTTGACATTGGCTGTCTCTGGCGTATAGTGCCTTTGCTTGCAACTTCGCCGTTGCAGGTAGGGGCAGCCGAATTCTCCGCTGCGCGTGCCGCGACCACAGGAACAGGAACAACGACGACAACAACGACACCGGGTTGCGGGTGTGTGTGGCGGCTCATTCCTCTCTGCGGCTCCGCCAGAAATGCCGCCCGGCTTTCGGGCTTGGCGGCCGAGGCAGTGTGTTCAGCATGAGCCGAACACTAGAGAGAAAGCGCGGCTGACTCCTGGCCGCGCCTGTGGTCTCCACAGGCCGGGCGAAGATAGAACGGCCCCGTCTCCTGGGATGTAAGTCCCTGAGCCGGGGCCACCTTTTTCTGTAGAGTTACTTCCTCTCCTCCTCCCGCCTCCCCAGCCACCGCCACTGCGTCGCCACGACCTCAACCTTGGACTGCTGCACATAGCCCTGCGCGTTCGCCGCCAGTTCATTGCGCTCCGCATCGCCCAAGCCCTCGGCGCGGCGCAGTAAATGTACCAGGTTCTCCCGCGTGTCGCGCTGCTGTAAGAACCCGGCGACTTCCACCTGGTCGCCCTGTCGCCACGACGGCGCGTTGCCCACGGCCTGCGGGAAGCACACATCGATGGCGTCAAAGTTCTTGCCATCGGGATTCGGCAACATCCCCGGCTGGCGTGGGATCAGCACCCGGTACACCGTCGTCTGATCCGGCGACACCCGTCGCCGCACCACTGTCCCTGATAAAGATATGTTGTTCATAGAAATCCTCCTTGTGAGATTCTTGATACTTGAAGCTGGATACTCGATACTGGAAGCTGGTTACTGGTTGCTCGTTTATCCGGCTTCGAGCTTCCAGCTTCCAGCAACCAGCTACGGCTCCAACACCGCCTGCACCTCAATGACGGGAATCGCCAGACCCGGCGTGAAGCTGCCACACTGCACGCCACTGGCATCAGCCCCGGCGGTCTGGGCCGCGGCCCAGGTGACCATTGGCGTATAGCCGAGAAGGCGCAAGTCGTAGACGCACCACGCGCCTTGTTGTTCGCCAGAACAGCCGAACAGCGGCCCGGTATGGTTCCGCCAACGCCATTCCACGCACTGCTCCAACTGATACCAGTCGGCTTCGCCAGCGTGTTCCCCGGAACTGCACCCGCGTGCAGAGATGCCCAACGGCGGCTCGGCGCGGTAGAAGCAGTCGCCCCATTCACGGCGCGTGCATTGCAGTTCGTCGTACTTCCACGTCCACTGCGGATACCACCAGGTCTGCACCCCGCCCTGGTACGCCGGCATATCCCACGCCAGCACCCGTTCGTCACAGGTACAGTCGCGGTCTTGACACGCCGGATTCCAGCGTGGACCGTTGGCGGTGAGGCCATACGACGAGGTCTGGAAAGTGTGTTCCAGGTACGCGCCTTGAGCGGCGCTGCCGCCCCCGTTCCATTCACGGTCACCCACGGTGATGAGCGACTCATACGGCGGGGTGTAGCCGTAGGCTGCCGCTGCGCCTTGTGCCCAGCGTTGCCAGGCCGCGCCGAGTTGCAGGTTGACGCGCGTGCCTTCCGTGGGTTGGCCCACCGGCGACGGACACGCGGGCACACTGCTTGTGTCACTGTAAGCCACGCCGTAGTCTACATTACAAGGGAACGCCTTGCCCGCGGAAAAGGCTTCAGCGCGGTTGGGCGCGCCGGTGTACCAGATTTTGGTCGGCAAACCCACCAGCGAACGCGGCCAGGGATTGCGCAGCACTTGCGCGGGTGGAATCTGGACTTGCACGTCGATGTTCCACTGCCAGTCATCACAGGTCTGGTCGATGCCGCCGGGGTAGACATCGGGTACGTCTTGGCACGGCCACTCGCTGCCCTCCCCCGGCTCTGAAGTGGGACGCGGCACAGGCGTCGCCAGGTCACATTTCCCCTCGGCGGCGCAGCGCGCTTGCACCACGTAGCATTGGCCACTCGGCATACACCACCACAGAACCACCGTCCAGTCGTGGGGACAGCCGGGGATCAGCGCGTCGCAGCTCATCCGGTAGAAGCCGCCGCCAGGTAAGCCCGCCGGAGGCGTCGCCGTGGGAGGTGGTGGCGCTGGTGTGCCGCCACCACCGCCTTCACCAGGTGTGGGCGCAGGGGGAACCGGCGTCGCACTTCCACCGCCGCCGCCACCGCCAGAACCGCCGCTGGCGCACTTGAAACAACCGCTCAAGGGATCACCGCAACAGGCGTTCTCTGGTGGTGTACAACACGCACCCGCCGGAGTGACGAACATCGCCAATGCCCACAGCACCAGTCCACTGACGAGAAGCAAGAGGCCGATGCGTAAATCGGTTTTACGTCTGTTCATATCGCGCATATTCACCTCCTCTACCACGTGTCCGGCGGGGCAGGCAAGGCAATCGCCTCCCAGCCAGTAAGTCGCCAGACGCCGTCCGCACCCTGGATAAACGTCGCCGTCACCAGGTTGTCGCGGGCGTCGATCTGGTCATCGCCAAGCTGCGCCAGACAAGGCACACTGCCCGTGGACTGGCACATCGCCGGCTCGAAGATCAGCACGGCTTGGATGCCGAGCGCAGCCTGGGTTACAGAACAATGCGTCGTATCATCGCAGCGAATGGGATTCTCCGGTCCCAACGCCGTGTGGACAAAGACGAACGGCGTGTCCAGCAAGGGCCAGGCAAAGTCTGCCGCCACGTACTCCCGCGCCTGTGCAATGCTGGCCTCGCGGTCATAGACCAGCAGCGTTGCTTCATCGGCGGCCTCCACGCGGGTACGCTGTAACAGCACAGCGAACGCTGCGCGCAACGCCTGTTCCTCGGCGGTGGGCGGGGTGAGATACACGGCCCCACTGCGCGCGTCGCGCTGTTCTAGCCAGCCGGTTGGTCGTGGTGTCGCCGTGGGTGATGGCAGTGCGGTCGCCGTGGGGGGGCAATGGCGTCGCCTGTGGATCAATGCGCGGCGCGGTGAGCCAGCGATACAGCCGCCCCCCACCGGCCAGCACGATGCCGCCGAAGATGATTCCGACGGCCAGTAAGATGTAGCTGGTACGTTTGAGTTTGTATTGTTGTCGTTGTCGTTTCATTGAACTTCCTCCTTGTGAATTACGAATTGTGAATGCGGAGTATGGAGTATGGAGGATGGAGTAAGGGGGAAAGGGGAATGACAGCGCACGCTGATTCTCCATTCACCCATTCTCTCAATCTCCCACTCTCTCAATCTCCGTCACTCGTTCTCCCCCGTTGCACCCCACGCGGGTCGAGCGCGGCCACGCACGCTGACGTGAACCGTGGGACCGCCGATGAGGACGACGGGGTGTAAGTCCGATTGACAGATGAGTTCTACACGGTTGGCCCACACGTGCGGGACGCCGCAGGTCACCTGTCCACGGGTATTGGTCGCAGCGATGTTGCGTGCCACGGTTGCGGCATTGGCGGTCAACGCCACGCGCCCCGTGCGCATATACAGCGCCACGTCGATTTCCTGGGCAGCTGCGTGCGCCGCTGCATCCGCCGCCATCTGCGCCAGCCGGTACGTGCGGTACATCAAGCCGCCTTCGATCAAAAGCGCCACCATCAACAAGAGCAAGGGCAGCAGCACCAACACCCACACCAGCACTTGCCCCTGTTCCTCCGGTAGCCGAGCACGCCCCTTACTCCCTACTCCATACTTCCTACCCCCTGTCCTCACTGCCATCGTGACTTCCACCTTTCGATGCGGAACGTCGCGCCCTGCCAGAGCGTCACCTGGTCGCCGCCGAAGAGCAGCGGGGCCAGCGGGATGTCATTGACGGGCACGGCGACGCCGGCATAGTTGGTCACCGTCCCGCCGCGTTGCCAGCCGGCGGCGTCGAGTTGCCACGCCATCGGCGCAGCGTCGATCCCGTTGGCGGTCAGGTTCATTGCCGTGGCGCGGTACGCCTGGTACGCAGCCTGGTAGGGATTCAGGCTCTCGGCGGCGTAGCGGCCACCGGTGAAGGCGGCCTGGTCGACGGCGAGGGCCACAAAGAGCACGCGCCCAAAGCCGATGACCGCGGCCAGGATCAGCAGCAGCAGCGGCAAGGCAATCAGCATTTCGATGAGGGCCTGGCCCGACGGGTTTTGGGTTAAAGGTTGTGGGTTATGTGTTGGCATTGTTCTACCTCCCATTGGTAAATGGCATTTTGGTAAGGGTGATCACTGTGTCTCGCGCCGTGGTCCCTGGTGCGACATAGGTCTCGACCAGGCCGATACGGTAGGCGGTGTAGAAGTCGCCGAAGGGTGCGCGGACGACCTCCCAGAGCACGGGGCCAGGCGTGACGTCCAGCACGCGGGTCTCGTTGGGCGACAAGGCCGCTTCCGGGCAGACCACGCACACCGGGTCTTCTTCCACTGTCCACAGACTCACCGTCTCGCCTGTGGCATTGACCAGGGTAACGGCGGCCACGATGGGCGTGGGCGTCGCCAGGTGCGCCTGCACCAGCCGCGCGCCGACCAGGGTGCTTGCAGCGATCAGTAAAAGGAAGCCCAACGCCATCCCCAGCCACCAACGTCGGTTAGCGCGGCGGCGTACCTGCGGCGTGACAGGTCGTTGCACGACCAGTGCCCACGTCGCCTGGCGCGGGACGGCAGGGAGCACGCCCTGTAGCCGTTGCGCGGCCAGATAGTGCCACACGGCGGAGACCTCCACCTGGGTTTCCGGGTTGTCCAGGCGGTAGACCTGTCCTGGTAACTTGCGTGGGGCCACGGTGAAGCAGTAGCTCACCCCCTGAGCATCCAGCGCGGTAAAGGCCAAGTCGTCGGCGTTGATGTACGGCAAGGTGTCACCGACGATGCGCACCGGTTGGCCCAATGCATCGGTAGCGATCTGGCCGAGCACGTGCCGCCAGGCGTCCGTATCCTGTAGCTGCGCGGCCACGTCGCGGCGGTGGGCAGCGACGCGGGCCGCCGTATCTTCAGCGATCATCCGCCGTTTCATCGCCAGGTCTTGCCGGGTGTAACCCACGAAGCGCACGATGAGCCACAGGACGAGCAACCCGATGCCACCCGCCACCGGCCACACCCAGCCCGGCAACGTCGGCCATTGGGCCGGTGTGGCGGCAGTGTCCACGCTCGGAGTCGCACCAGGTAGCACAGTGGGCAGCACTGTGGATGTCACTGTAGGCGTCGCGATCGAACGTGGCAAGGTCTCTGCTGGTGTACCTGGCACTTCGGTGGGTACGACCAGCGTTGCCGCTGTCGTAGCCGTCTCCGTGGGCCACACGGCTGTCGCTGTCGGGGGCAGGACCTCCGGCGTCGCCGTCGGCAGCGGTTCCGGTGTGGGTGTGGGCGGCTCCGGCGCTTTGGTCGGCGCAGCGGCCGTTTCCACGACCGGCGGCGCGGGCGTGGGCGGCGGTGTAGGCTTCTGCGCCGCGACCGGCACAGCCCACACCACCAACCCCAGGAAGAGCAGCGCGGCGAAACGGCGCATCACGCCACGGACCTCCGCGCACGCCACAGTACGCCGGCGCCCAGCACAGCCAACACCAGGCCGGCTCCACTGAGGTGTCCCGCGTGCCCTGTTTCCGGTAAAAACACGATCTGCATCACTACCGGGGTGGCCTCTGGCGTCGCTTGACTGGTGGGCGTCGGGACGACCGGCGGCTTGACCGGCGTAGGCGGCGGGGTCGGCTTCTCTGCGACAGGCGCGGCCAAACCTGGTACGCGCCGTGAGATACGAGCGTCAACGTCCGGTGTTGGCGTCGGCAAAGGCGCGGGCTTGTCACTGGTCGGCGGTGTGCTCTGCGGTGAAGCTCCGGTGCTGCGGGTTACCCGCACCGTGTAGCCCGTGCCCGGCCCGTAGACGCGCCAGTCGTAGCTGCGTATCAGGACGCTGTAGACACCGTTCGCCGGCGCGGTCCACACGATGCGCGAAGCGATGTCGTGCGGATAGTTGATGTCGTCGTTCTCCGCCAGGAGCGTTGTGCAGTCCGTTGCAGCGTACAAGGCCAGCAATGTGTCACCCTGCGGCCCCAGGTTGCCCGTTTCCAGCACGTAGGTCTGTCCGGCGATGGCCTGAAACGCATACCAGTCGTTGTCGTTCTCCCCGGCGAAGTCCTCGCGGTAGAACGTGTCTAGCGCAATGCTGAGACCCGGACATGTCCCCGGCGCGTCCAACACCTGCACCACGGGCGGCGCAGGGGGATAGCCGCGCATAATCAGCGGTAAGAAGATGCGGGTAGGCCGATAGACCTGCACCGTGGCCGCTTCACTGACCGGCCCGTAGCTGTCACTCTGCGCGACGGCGGTGTTCGTGAGCGACACACCTTCCGTCCCCGCATCCACCGTAGCGCGATAGGTCAGCACCGCGATCTCCTCATAGCTCAACGTTGCCAGATGCAGCGTGAGCGCGTTGTTGCCCACCGTGACTGTGCCTTTGTCTGCCGTGGCGCTTTGCGGCAGCAAGGTCAAGCCCACCGGTAGCGTGTCGCTGACGACGATGTTGGTCTGTGGTCGCACCCCATTGTTGGTGACAGCGACGATGAAGGTCAGCGTCTCCCCGACCTCGGTGCGTGCGGGGGTGACATCGCGGTAGGTCTTTTCGAGCACCAACACCTCAGCGGCGTTGATGCCGGACCAGATACCGCCGGTGATGGTGCTGTGCGTATTGCGCGATGTGGCGACGCTGGTCTGGCCCAGCGTGCCGTGCAGCGTGTAGCGCCCGTTGGTCAGCGTGCCACCGGCGACGGCATTGACCGTGTCCGCCGTAACGCGCTGCGGGCCGGGGGCTTGCGCTGCCACGGGGGCGGCAAGTAAGCAACTCAGAAGGAGCAGGAGTAACAGTGTATGTCGCATCAGTATTCCTCCTTACGGACACGTCGTCGCCCCGAACGCTGCGCCACGACTCACCGCCACACAGGTGATGGCGTTGAAGATGCCCCCCGTGCCCACGAAGTCACTGTGCTTGACGAGGACGCGCTGCGGTTGGCCGGCTTGTGTGTTGACCACCACGTGAGTGGGCGCTTCCAGGATACTGTGGTAGACCTCGATCCAGCCGTCACTGTACAGGGCATCGGTGGCGACGACACGCGCATTGTCGATGACCATACGGCTATTGGCATCGTTGATGTTGATCCCAATGGCATTCACACCGCTGGCGATGTACGCGCCGCCGTGCAAGTACACTTCGAGGGGGATAGTGGGGTTGGTGACATAGTCCTTGAGGATCAGTGCGGTGTTCGCGCCTGTCCCGCCACTGGTCGTCGCGGTGACGTTTTCCAGCGTGGCTGACCCGCCCAGCCACACGGCCACGCTGCTGTTCGCCACCCCTTCAGTGCCCACAATGACATTGGCAATGCGTACATCGCTTTTGCGTGAGGGCACGAGGATGCCCACGCGCGTTTGCCCGCCGCTGCCAGTGTTGTTCACCGTCAGGTCACGCGCGCTGGTGTCGGTATCCAGGATCAGCGCGGCTTTGTCCACCGGGCTGCCGTCGTTGTCGGTGATGTTGCCTTGCAAGACGGTCACATCGCGGCCCGCGCCTTGTAGATGCACGTAGGGCTTGAGCGTCACCGTCTCAGCGTAGATGCCGGGGGCGATCCAGATCAGGTATGGGTTCGCGGCGCCGGCGTCGGTGATGCTGTTGACGGCAGCTTGGATCGTGGTGAAGTCCCCGCCACTCGCGGCGACAACCAGGGTACGAGCGTAGCCCGGCGCAACCGGACTGCCACAACTCCACACGCCGCTATTCCATTGGGGCATCTGACCGCTGATGCACGTTTGAGGAAGTTGGTACGGAGCGGCTATGCTGAACTGCGTCCCGCTCAGGGATAGGCCATTCCCAGCAGTGTAAGTGGTATTGTCATCGGCCTCGCAGAGCACCGTGCCGTCGGCGTTGATGGCGCGGATGCTGCTGCCCACTGCGCATGTACTACTGACGCGGCGTTGCAGGTACGTGGTGTCGGCAGCGAGGGTGACACTCCCGGTCGTCCCGCCGCCCGTTAGTCCTGTACCCGCCGTGACCGCAGTGATGTCGCCGCCGCTGTCATTGTCGGCAGCGCATACCCAGGTTGTCCCGTTCCATTCGGCGATCTGTCCGGCAGAGCAAGCCTGTGGCAGGCGATATGGCGCAGCAATGCTAAACTGCGTTCCACTCTGGGTGATTCCAGTCCCGGCAGTGTAAGTCGTGTCATTGTCCACGCCATCGGCAAACCCTGTAGGTACACCGGTTAGCCCTGACCACGGTGCGCCGGTGACACTGAACGTTGTCCCGTCGAGGCGCAGCCCGGAACCCGCGTTGTAGGTGGTATCGTTGTCCACACCGTCAGCAAAGTCGTCGGGGATATGGGTGAAATTGCGCCAGTCCAGGTAGTAGCCCCCGGCCTGTCCGTTGAGGGTCGCGGCGTCGCCGGCAGTGTAGGCATACGTCGAAGTGTGCGACGTGGTGTTGGTGATAAGGGTCAACACTTGCACATCGGTCACGTAGCCGGCCTGGTTGACGACCGAGATGACCTCGCTACTCGTGACATATCCGGCGGCGCTGACTGCGGCGAGTGCATCATTGTCAGTGTAGATCGTATCGTTGTCCACGCTGTCAGCAAAGCCTGCCGGGATACCGACCAAGCCTGACCACGGTGCGCCGGTGACGCTGAAAGTGGCGTCTTCCAGTGCTAATCCAAAGCCAGCGTTGTAGAGCGTGTCATTGTCTACCCCGTCAGCGAAGTCGTCCGGGATATGGCTGAAGTTACGCCAATCCAGGTAGTAGGTTCCGGCCTGCCCGTTGAGCGTCTCCGCGTCACCTGCGGTAAACGCGTGGGCCACCGTGACGGTCAGCGTGTGCGTCGCGCTCAACACCTCGATGACGCCGGTGGCAGTGAGATACCCGGCAGCCTGCACCGCTGACAATGCATCGTCGTCGGTGTAGATGGTGTCATTGTCGATCCCATCGGCAAAACCATCGGGAACGTGGGTGAGGTTGCGCCAGTCGTGGTAGACCTCCGGCGCTGCCCCGCCCAACAATGCTGCATCGTCGGCAGTCGCAGCGTGCTCAGCCTGGGACGCGCCCAGCGCATACGCCACAGCCCCCAACGGCTGACGGGGGGTGAGCGTCTCGCCACCCACGGCGATCTCCAGGTAGGTGTCGCCGGTGAAGTGTGTTGCGTCAAGGGGCATCTCCGTGCCCAAGAGCAACGCGAAGTAACCGTCACGGACGGTCACGGTATGCGCCTCTGGCCCCCAGAGTTGCTGCCCGGCGCTTTCCGCGTCCCACAAGCTGAAGGCCATTGTGTATGCACCATCAGCCACCGGCAACCCGTTGGTATCCAGCAAATGCCCCTGGTAGGTCAAGAGGCGGGACGGCGCTGTAGGCGCAGCCGGGGCAGCCACGGCGCGCACGACGTTGGAAATGATGAGAATGCCCAGTAGGGCCAGAGTCAAGATTCGTTTCTTTCGCATTGTGTATTTCTCCCTTCCTTGTGATATGGTGATGTGAAGTGTCACTGTCATTCAAACGCGCCCGGCGCGGGTGGGCCGGGGTAGAACTGCTCCCAGCGGGTGAACGCTCCGGCGGTGACTTCCGGTGTAGTCAAGTCCCACAGCAGTAGCGCTGGGGCCTGGTAACGGGCCGTCGCCTGGACGCCACGTTGCAGCGTCAATGGCGCGACCGTCGTCTGCGCGCCGAAGTCCACGTTGCTACCTTGCATAAAGCGCGCGGCCCACGCCTGACCCGCATCCACGGCATTGGCCTTGCCCGCCATCGTGGTCGCATCCTGGGCATAGGCGACGTGGTTCAGGCGTACCCAGTAGGCCCAGCCGACGCCAATGATCGCCCCGGTCAGGAACAGAAAGACCGGCAAGACCAGCAACATCTCGATGAGCGCCTGGCCTTGTTCGCGGTTATGGGTATGGGTTATATCCATTGACTGACTCCTTGTGGTCAGGGAAGGCGGCGCGTGCCGCCTTCCCCAACCTGGTTATGGCGCGGTGATGGTCAGCGAGTTGACGCTGTTGGTCGCTTCGCCGTACTTGCCGCGAATGGCGCGGTACAGCGCCAACACCGCTGCCGCAACGACGAAGACGCCGGCGATGCCGATGATGTACTCCAGCAAGCCTTGCCCCTCCTCGCGGGCCAAAGCCTGCTTGACCCGTCCCTGCTGCAAGGCGCTGAGCCGCCGCACAACGGGATGCGCCGCGAGGCGCTGGCTAACCCGCAGATAAGTCAAGGTCAAAGTGTTGGTTGTGCGTTGCACGATGTTCATAGGCTTATCTCTCCTCCTTCTGACTGATAGAAATGCGTTTAGGTGGGTGGGGACGCAGTGGGCCGCACTGCGCCCCCGGTAAGGTGCGGGACCGTTATGGGTTAGTTGTCGTCATTCAATAGGCATCACCTCCTTTC
>DAOLUH010000050.1:0-4239 GCA_035420085.1 Anaerolineae bacterium | reverse complement strand
CAGCGTGGCGAGGATGGCGAAGAAGGCCGGGACGATCATCAAGACCGTGTTGCGGTAGCCTCGCGCCGTGATGCGCTGGGTCAATTCCGTCCTTAGCTCTGCGGCCAACGGGCGCAGCGCCTCGCTCACCCCACCGCCTAAACGCGCCGCCGTGCGCAGCAGCGTCACGAACGGGATCAGCGGCGGCAGATTGCCGTTGTTTTCCAACAAGGCTTCCACCCCCGCCGCCAGATCGCCGCTGACGTTGTAGTGCGCGGCGACGGGCCGCAGTTCAGCCACGAACACCCCACCAGGGCGCTCCGCCAACTGCTGCACGGCCTGCGCCAGGGGGTACCCCGCCGCCAGGAAGTTCGCCAGGCGGTCCAAGGCTGAAGCCATATCGGCCAGCATCTGGTCATCGCGGCGCGCGACCTTGCCCTTCAAGTCCATATCCGGCAAGAAGAAGCCCAACGCACCGGTTGCTACAGCCACGCCCAGGCTCACCGCGGGACTGAAACCGCCCAGCGAAGCCAGGATGAGTCCCGCACCCAAGCCCAACACGGCCAACAGCGTGGCGCTGGCGACCTTGTAGGCGTAGAAGGTGCGCACATCGGGATACAGCGCTCCGACGCGCTGCCAGAACCCGGCCTGCTTGAGCCGCGTTTCCACATCGGTGGCGTCACGGCGCTGTAACAGGGTCTCCGCCCACGTCCCGAACAAGCGATCCACCAGGGGCCGCCGCGCCTGCACCTGTTCCAGTCCCAGGCGCACCCGCAAGGTACGCGGGGCGCGACGTTGACTGGCATTGAGCGCCAGGAACGTCCCCAGACCACCCAAGAAGGCAAACCACAGACTGTATGTCATCGCACACCTCCTTGGGCTTCCAGGTCAAGTCCCGCTTTGGCGATCTTCTGCGAGAGCAGGTAAGCCACCCCGGAGAAGACAATGGACACCGCCAGTACGATCTGCCCGTCGAGCGTGGCGTAGAAGCCACCCTCGTAATCGCGCAACGCCAGCTTGAGCAAGGCCAGAAAGACGAACGGAGCCACGGCGACAATTGTGCCTTCCAGTTTGGGCTGTGTCTGCCGGGCGCGGACTTCGTTCTGAATCTGGATCACGCCGCGCAGCAAGCTTTGCAGCCCTTCGAGGACGGTCTTGAGTTTGCCACCCTGCTGCTCACGCACGACCAGCGCCTCGGCCAGCATATCGAAGTAGGGATTGTGGCGGCGTTCGGCCACCTGGTAGATGGCATCGCTGAGCGTCGCGCGGGTCTGCAAGGATGTGACCACCTGCACGAAGTCGCCGCGCACCGGTTCGCGCATATAGGGCGTGGCTTCCTGCAAGGCGGCGGTCAGGTTGGGATTGGCGCTGTAGGCGCGCAGCAAGGTCTCGATAGCCTGGCTAAGCGCATTGACGTACTCGCGCTTGAAGCGTTCCTGCTTGGCGGCCCACACCTGCCAATAGATGACCGGGCCGAGGCAAATGACGACCGCGGCCAGAACCGTCGGTCCCAGGATGACCACTGCGGCCCCGGCCAACGCCGCGCCGATCCCCAGGCCGGTGAGCAGGAACTCGCGGGCTGACAAGGGGATATCGGCGGCCTGCAAGCGTGTGTTCAACTGCGCCAGCAGCCCCCGTTGGTCAATGGGCACGAGGCGCACGTAGGCGCGCGTCGTCGCCCCGATCCAGGCCAGGAGCACCCCGGCAGCGGCCAGGGCGGCGAAAAGTAAAGTTGGTGTATTCAATATGAACCTCCTATTGACTGGTTGCTTGTTGCTTGAAGCTGGATACTCGATACTGGAAGCTAGAAGCTCACTGCTGGAAGGCCGAAGCTGATCGCTGAAAGCTGACCGCTGAGAGCTACCAGTGCCAGATACAGCGCCGTGCCCACTGCCAACCAGGGGATGGCAGGGAAGGTGCGGCGTTCGCCGGTGTGCGGGCGTTGCCGAAGCAGGGTCACAACGCTGCCTACGAGCAGGGCTGCACCCACAGCGACGACGAGCCGTACATCGGGATACAGCGCCGTCAACACGGCCAACACTTTGCCATCCCCCGCGCCCCAGATGTTCAGATCAGTGAGCACCAACTCCGCGATCCAACTGCCCACCAGGACTTGCGCTTGCTCCCCGGAGAGTCCAGCGCAGAACGCGGCGGCCCCGGCAGGGAAGACGGCTGACGGCGTGTCGGACAGCAAGAGCATCAGCAGGGCGAACCCCACAGCAACGCCGCCGGGCACAACCGCGCCATCCGGCGGGATGACCAGGGTGCGCAACAGCCCCAACACTGCCAGCGGCAAGGCCGTGGCCCAGGCCGGGACGTGGCGCGTCCGCAGGTCGCCGTAGCTCAACCCGATTAGCCAGAGGCCGACCAGGGCGGGCACGAGTGTGACAGCGGTTGCCCCTTGACTCACTACACAGCTCCCAGCGGCGCGCCCAGCGCGGCACACGCCACAAACACTACGAGGCAGACCAGGACCAGCCCCGCGACCAGCACCATACTGACATCGGCTTCGGCTTGTGTTCCCCATAGAAAACGCATCGTCCTTACCCCCGTTTGAAGTAGCGGTGCAGGCTGACTTGCTGCCCAGTGCGCAGGTAGATGCTCTCTTCCAGCGTCTGCGGGTATAGGCCCGTCCACTGCAAGCCGTTGCCGGTATCCTGCCACAGCACGTTGATGGCCGGGATGTCGCCTTCCATCTGACGTGACGGCAATAGTTCAGCGACCTCGCGCACGATGCGGCGGCGTTGCCCGTTGACGGTGACGCGCTCGATGTAGAGCACCAGGTCGAACGCATCGACCAGGTAGCGGGTGATCACGCCGGGGGCCATCGCGGAATCGGCCAGTTGCCACATCTGCACCACGCGGTTGGCGATTTCGTGGACGCCATTGGAGTGCAAGGTGAGCAACTGCCCATCGTGGCCGGTGTTGGCCGCCATCAGGACGGAGCGAATCTCCGCCCCGCGCGCCTCGCCGGTGACGATGCGATCCGGGCGCATCCGCAAAGCGTTGATGACCAGGTCATCCAACGTGATGGGCCGCTGCCCTTCCTCGGTCTCCTCGGTGGTGACCATTGCAATCCAGTTGTCGAGTCCGAGTTGCAGTTCCGGGGTATCTTCCACAGTAACCACCCGTTCTTCCGGGGGCAGTACCGCGCACAGGGCATTGAGCGTGTTGGTCTTGCCGGAGCCGGTGCCGCCGGTGACGATGAGGTTGAGGCGGCCCAGAACACAGTCACGCAAGAAGCCCGCAATGTCGGCAGTGAGCGTGCCCAGCCGTACCAGGTCGTCCAGTGTGCGGGCGACCAGGCGATGACGGCGGATGGTCACCGCGACGGGCACGTTGTCCACCAGCGGTTCCATCACGGCGTTGAGGCGGCTGCCGTCGGGCATCTTGGCGTTGACCCGCGGATTCGAGCGGTCAAAACGCCGCCCGTGCCGCGCCGCGATGCGGTCAACCAGTTTTTGCACCTCGCGGGCACTCTCGAAACGTATACTGGCGCGGTACATTCCCCGTTCGGCATCGTCCACCCAGATCACGTCCGGGCCGTTGATCATAATTTCCTCGACGGTGGGCATATTCAGGTACGGGGTGATGACGCCGTAGCCGAAGATGTCGTACTGCAAGCGCGCCACCAGTTCTTCCAGGCTCTCAACAAAGGGCCGGCCGTGCTGCAGCGCGGCGTTCGCGTGTTCTTCGGCCAGGGTGCGCAGCAGCGTCTCGGCCTCACGTTCAACGTGGACCGTTGGCGTGCGCAAAGCTTCCAGGCTGAACTGCCCGGTCAGGCGGTCACGGGCGGCAGCGAGCAAGCCCGTGTAGGGATCGGGGTACTCCACGGTCGCGTGCGCGGCGACCCGTTGGGCAAAGGTCGAGGGCGCTGCCATTAGGCCACCTCCGTTGCTGCAGTCTGGGCTTCCCGTGTGGGGCCAAACGTCCATTCCAGCGTGCGTCCGGTGACGGTCAGGACTGCCAGTGTGGTTTCCCAATCGATCAACGCCTCGTGTTGACCGGGGTACAACATTCCCGTCCAGCGTGCCTGCTTGTGGGCGACGTCGTGGTAGACGACATAGCCGGAGTACAGCGGCGCGCGGCGCACGATGTCGCGCACATTGGCTTCGCCCCAGCGTCCGCCACTGGGACTGCTGATACCGCGCCGGTTCAGGTCGGCGGCGATGGCATACGGTGACGCCCCACCGATGAACTGTGCAAAGATGTCGGCTACGACAACCGATGTATCTGGGTCAGGGACTAAGCTGTGTCCGG
>DAOLUH010000049.1:0-45702 GCA_035420085.1 Anaerolineae bacterium | reverse complement strand
CACCGACCGCCAGTCCGAGGGCCGGCGGGATGATAGGTGCTGTTCTGCGCGCTGTTGTCATAGTCGTGATTGGGGATTGGTAATGAGTAATGAGTAATGAGTAATGAGTAATCAGTCTCCGGGGATAAAGCCTTATTCTTTACTTCTAACTCTTTACTTCTAACTCTTTACTCCTTACTCTTTACTCTTTACTCCTTACTTCTTTACTCCTACTCCCCTGGCAAAGCGGCGGTGAGGAAGCGCGCCAAATCCGCCTTGAGTTTCGCCAGCGAGGGCTGGTGCAGGTACATCATGTGCCCGGCCTCGTAGTAGTCCATCGTGATGTGCGCCTGGAGGCTCGGATCGAGTTCCAGGTGATCGAAGGTGTACTCGGTGGCAAAGAACGGCGTCGCCAGGTCGTAGTAGCCGTTGCCGACGAAGACTTTGAGGAACGGGTTTTGGGTCATCGCGCTGCGCAGGGTCTCGGCGACGTTGACGTACTGGTTCTGGAATCTGCTGTAGTCCCACGGCTGCACATTGCCGGTGAGGATTTCGTAGGGCAGATCGCTCTTGAAACGTAGCTCCGAGCGCAGGTAGTCGTTCAACATCGCCGTGTATGCCCCCTGGATGATGGCGTAGCTGGGGTCGTACTCGTGATATTCACCCGCCGCGTCGCGGTCTATGCCTTTGAAGCGCGCGTCGAAGCGCCCGATGGTGCGGCGTTCATCGCGCAGCAGTTCTTTGACAAAGCGATGGATGTTGATGCGCAGGTTGGTCTGCTCGATGTAGGTCTCGGAAAGGCCGGAGTAGCGCGCCAGACGAGTCACGATCTGCCGACGTTCTTTGTCCGGCAGCCGCGCGCCTTGCATCAACGCCAGCGTGTACTCCCGTTCGGCGAACGCCTTGACCTCGGCGAGCACGGCGCGCAGCTCCTGGTGCTGCAGGTCAGCAGGCAGGCGATTGTGGAACCACGCCGCCGCCGCGTAGGTGGGCAGGAAGAGGATGTAGGGCAGGTCATTGCCCAGATCGAAGCGGATGCTCTGGAAGTTGAGCACCGACGACACGAGCATGATGCCGTTGAGATACATCCCCAATTCATTTTGCAGGTAACCCGACAGGCCGGCGGCGCGCGTCGTGCCATAGCTCTCGCCGATGAGGAACTTGGGCGAGGCCCAACGCTTAGCGCGCGTGGTGTAAAGGCGGATGAACTCTCCCACGGACTTGATGTCTTGTTCGACACCGTGGAATTGTTTGGCCTCTTCCGGCGGGATGGCACGGCTGTAGCCGGTACTCACCGGGTCTATGAAGACCAGGTCCGTCACGTCCAACAGTGAGTACTCGTTGTTGACCAGCGTGTACGGCGGCGGCAGCGGATTGCCCTCCGGGTCCATCAGCACACGGCGCGGCCCGACGACGCCCATATGCAGCCACACCGACGACGATCCCGGCCCGCCGTTGAACGAGAACGTGAGCGGGCGCTGCGCCACGTCCTCCACGTCGTTGCGTGTGTACGCCACGTAGAACAGCGAGGCTTTGGGCTTGTCCGCTTCATCCTTGAGGATCAACGTCCCCGCCGTGGCGGTGTAGGCGATCTCCTGCCCATCAATGACGACGGTGTGCTTGCTCTTGGAGACCTGCTCTTTAGGTGCGGGAAGTGTACCCTTCCCTTTTTTATCCCTTTTGTCCTTTGATGATGACTTCTCATCTTTCTTCTTCGCCATAGAAGTTTTCCTCCTGAGAATTTGCGATTGTTGAGAGCGACTAAAGTCGCTACTACGCATCAAGTTAGCGGGTATTGTAACGGTGGACGCATAAAACGCAATTTGTCTCTTTTGCCGGTGAGACTACAATACGAGAACACGTTGGAACGTTCGAACGTTCCAACGTTTCAACGCTCTAATCATTCATTCTCAAGGAGGTGTGTCATGGCAAAGCTGTTGAAGAACACGTTTTTGGTTCATGCCGTGTTGAGCGGCGTCTTGGGATTAGTGATGCTCACCGCGCCGGGACGTTTCTTGCAGTTGCTCGGCTGGGCGCCGATTGACCCCATCCTCAGCCGGATGTTGGGCGCGGCATTGCTGGCCCTGGCATGGGGCGATTACCACGGCTGGCGCGGCGCAGAGCAGGCCACGCAGACGCTTATCGTCCAGATGCAGTTGGCCTTTGCCGCATTGGCGGGTCTTAGCGTGCTGCGCCATCTCCTTGTTGCCCGCTGGCCGCTGATGGTCTGGCTGCTCTTCATCGGCTGTGCGGCGTTCGCCGTGTTATGGGGTTTGGCGTTGCGGCGTAAAGCGTAAGAGGTTGCGGGTTATGGGTTGTGGGTTGTGGTTTGAGGAATAGTTCGCCAATTCGCCCATTCGCTGATTCGCCCATTCGCCGATTCGCCGATTTGCCAATTCGCTCATTCTTCCCCAGGAGGCTTCTTTAGTGACTGATGACTTTGACTGTATCATTGACCGTCGCGTAACGGACTGTATCAAATGGCAGGCCTATGATGCGGATGTGCTGCCGATGTGGGTGGCAGATATGGACTTCGCTGCGCCGCCGCCGGTGATCGCCGCGTTGCAAGCGCGCGTAGCGCACGGCGTCTTCGGCTACGAGGCGCGCCCGCTGGCATTACTGGAAGCGATTGTCGCGCGCTTGCAGCAGCTTTACGGCTGGACGGTCGCGCCGGAAGCTATCGTCTTCCTGCCGGGCGTGGTGACGGCGTTCAACCTGGCGGCGCAGGCGTTTCTCGCGCCAGGCGACGGGCTGCTCATCCAGACGCCGGTTTACCCGCCGTTTCTCGGCGCGGCGGCGACGGCCAATGCCGTGACGCAAGGAATGGAGTTGACCCTTAATGCGGATGGACGCTACAGCGTGGATTTTGGGTTATTTGAACACACCCTCACCGACCGCACGCGGATGTTTCTGTTGTGCAATCCGCACAATCCCGTGGGTCGCGTCTTCCGTGCGGACGAGCTGGCGCGTATGGCCGAACTGTGCCTGCGCCACAACCTGCTCATCTGCTCCGACGAAATCCACTGCGATTTGATCTTCAGCGGCTACCGGCACATTCCCATTGCCGCGTTGTCGCCGGAAATCGCCGCGCGCACCATCACGCTGATGGCGCCGAGCAAAACGTTCAACATCGCCGGGTTGCACTGCTCGTTCGCGGTGATCCCGGATGCCGATCTGCGCCGCCGTTACCAGGCCGCGCGACGCGGGGTGGTCGAAACGGTCAATGTGCTCGGCTACACAGCGGCGCTGGCGGCATATCAAGAGGGGCAGCCATGGCTCGACGCGGTGTTGCGCTACCTGGAAGCCAACCGCGATTTTGTCGTCGCGTATGTGCAAGAGCATATGCCGGGCGTGACGGTCGCTGCGCCGGAAGGGACCTACCTGGCGTGGCTGGATTGCCGGGCCGCCGGTATCCCCGGCAATCCGCACGAGTTCTTCCTCAAGCAGGCCCGCGTGGCGATGAATGATGGCGCAACATTCGGAGCGGGCGGAGAGGGTTTTGTGCGGCTGAATTTCGGCTGTCCGCGGGCGCTGTTGGAAGAAGGGCTGGAGCGAATGCGCGCGGCGCTCAATCAACTTTGAGAGGTGGCGGCGGGCATTTGCTTCTAACCTACGTTATGATAGAATTGATATGCGGTTGTAGCGTAGTTTCTGGCGCCAGTGCAGGCTTTGAACTGCGCATACACGTACAGGAGGCAGGGTGACAGTCGAACGTGGGCAGAAATATCTCCACATTCGCATACCCTTATTGCTGATCTTGGCAATCGGGGTATTGCTGTATGAGGTCTGGATTTTCGCCGTGTACCAGCGCGCCTCCAACGATCAGACCGGTATTTTCTTCGGCCCGCAACTTGTGGTTGAACAAGTCTTCAATGGCTCCCCACTCCGCACCGGCGATATCATCCTCAAGATCGGCGACCTGGACGTCAACGCTAACCTGATGAAGCCGTTCTACTGGCAGCGGCAGTTTGCTGAGCCGCAATTTGCCAAACAACTTAAACCTGAAGTGGAGTACACCGTTCTGCGTGACGGAACGGAACAGCGCGTTGCCGTGCTCTGGCAGGATTATCGGGCTTTGCCCTTGTTGTGGCGCGGCGGCGCACTGTGGCTCATCGGGTTGGTGATGAATGTTGTGGCCCTGATTCTCGTCACCGGGAAGGGGCGTGATCTGGCGACACGCCTGGTCAGTCTAGGTTTCATCATGGGCGGGCTGAACCAGGTCAACAACTTGATCCGCACGGCCAGCGCCAATATGGCGCTGGCCTGGGGATGGTTCTTCATCCCCATTGACGCGCTCTCCGTGTGGCTGACGTTTAGCCTGTTGCTGCACGCGCTCCTGCTTTTCCCAGAGCTGAAAGCGCCGCTGCGCCGTTTCCCCTGGCTGCCGTGGATTATCCATTTGATGACGCCGGTTATCGCGTTGACCGCCGGTCTGCTCTTTGGAGGCGATACGCTCCTGGAGCGCCGCAACGCGATGTTTGCCGTCGCTAACCCGCTGATGCTGGCGCAATTGGCGTTGGGGGTAGCCGCCCTCACGCACACGTACTTCACCAGCCACCGGCCGGGGGTGCGCAACCAGATCCGCTGGATTATTCTGGGGCTAATTTTGGCATTGATTCCGTGGATGCTATTCTACGCCTTGCCTTCCTTGCTGTTTAACATGACCTGGCTGCCGCTTTCGGTCGTCAACTTGCCGCTCCTCCTGATCCCCATTGCGGTGATGATCTCCATTTTCCGTTTTGGGCTGATGGACGTGGATCGTTTTATGAATCGCACCCTCGTATACGCACTATCAGGGAGCGCGTTAATTCTACTGTATTTCCTCATGTTGCTCATCATCGGAGACATACTCCCCTTCATTGACGGCCACCCCAACCATTTTGCGGCCGGTATCATCGCTACGGTTGTGCTCTTCGCTGTCTTCAATCCGCTGCGGATCTACACACAACATGCGGTCAATCGCGCGTTCTTCAGAGAACAACTGGACGTCAACCAAATCCTGCGCGAAGTGGGACAACAACTCTCTACCGCTGTGTTGCAAGATGATGTATACACCCTGCTGACCCGCGACATCTCCCAACGCCTGGGGTTGACTTCGGCCCGTATTCTGTTGCCAGACAAAGGCGCGTGCGCCTATACCGATCGAGAGAACAGCGTTTGTATTCCGGGCGACTCGCCGCTCATCCCGTGGTTGCGCGAAAACCGTGAGCCGCTGGTCCTCCACCAGGCGCAACGACTGCCGCAGAATGTCCGCGCAGCGACCGAGCCGCTCGTGGCGGCAGGGGGCGAAGTATGTTTAGCCTTGATGCAACGCAACAACCTGTTAGGCATCTACCTGTTCGGCGTCAAAGGTTCGGGCAACCTGTTCAACCGTGAAGAGGTCAACAACCTGGTTCTCCTGGGGCAACAGGCCGCTGCGGCGATTTACAACGCCCAACTCTATGAAAAGTTACAAGAATACAACCGTTCGCTCGAAGCGCACGTTGCGGCGCGAACGTCTGAACTGCAGGCCGAACGTAATCGCCTGAACACCGTCCTGCAGAACATCACCGATGGCCTTGTCGTCACCGACTCCAAAGGGAAGATTGCGCTGGCGAACGCCGCTTTTTGCGACATCGTCAACATGCCCAACGATCAGATTCTCGGCAAACCCCTGTCGGCGGTGTTCCCTTCCAACACACTCACCAGGCTCATCAACATCGCCTCCGCCTATCCCGGTCAGGCGCAAACCGACACGATCGTAGGGGATGTGATAGACGGCGGCATGTACGACTCGTACAGAATCTACAAAGCCTCGGCCTGTGCGATGATCCCCCGCACCTTGTCAGACGTGGCCGCTGGCGCTGGCGAACCGGGTCCGGCGGGAGTGGTCACCGTCGTGCAAGACGTTACCCACGAGCAAGAAGTGGATCGCATGAAGACCGACTTCATCTCCATGGTCTCGCACGAGTTGCGGACGCCCCTCACGTCGGTGTTGGGCTTCGCCAGGCTGATTCAGCGGATCTTCGACCAGGAGTTAGCGCCACGGATTGTAGCGACCGATCAACGAGGGCGTTGGGCCATCGAGCGCGTGAATGACAACCTGAAGATCATCACCAACGAGGGGGATCGGCTCACCCGCCTGATCAACGATGTGCTCGATATTGCCAAAATGGAGGCCGGCAAGATGGAATGGGCGATGAGCGATGTACCATTCCAGGAGATCATTGATACTGCCGTCAGCGCGTTCAGGGCGCTCTCAATCCAGAAAAACGTCCCCATCGTGGTTGAAACCCGCGATCTTCCTCCAACTGTGTTCGTTGACCGTGACCGCATGGTGCAGGTGATGACCAATTTGCTCGCCAATGCCTTGAAATTTACCAGCGAAGGCCAGATCACTATCCGCGCGCAGTGCGTGGATGGATTGAGCGACGACGCGCCGCCGGCCCTCCAAAGCCTGCAAGTCCCCGAAACCAACGGCGCGTGGTTGTGGGTCAGCGTGCAAGATACCGGCATCGGCATCCCAGCGGAAAAACTGGCGCAGGTTTTTGAAAAATTCAAACAGATTCGGAATGCGCTCAGCCAGCAAGTTCATGGAACAGGGCTGGGGCTACCGATATGCCGTGAAATCATCGGACAACACCAGGGCCACATCTGGGTGGAAAGCAAGGTCGGCGTCGGCAGCACCTTCAGTTTCGTGATCCCATTGCAGGAACGAGCCACATCGGACAGTGAAGCAGATGCTCTTCCGCCCGAAACCCAGCCAACGCAATAGAAGGATAAATCCTTGATAGCACCAGCGCCCAGAAATCATACGTCTGCAGAAGACACCGCGCAGCGACAGTCCGAGCATGTCTTACGCGAGGCGCTTAACGCCGATCTGCGCGACAGCTTGCCGGTGCTGGCGCTGATCCTGGGAGCGTTGTTTACGCTGCTCGCCATCAGCCACGCTTTTGTGCTGCCGCGCGCCATTGCCGGGGTGATGGTCAGCCTGGCAACTACGACGGCGCTGCTCAATTTCGGGTCGGCGTGGGCGCTGCGGCGTTGGATGTTACCCGCCCGTTGGGCGCATCCTCTTGCCGCGGCTTTAGCGTTGCTGGCCTTGTTCAACGCCCTGCTGCACCTGTATCTCACCGCCGACCCGTTACAAACGACCAACGTGATACTCTTGATTATCGGCGTTGGCTTTATCGTGTTTTCGACGGGCTGGTGGGGCCTGATCGTGGGGGTCGCAACCCTCGGCTGGTCGCTCATCGTCTGGCGGATCGGCCCCAATCCGACCTGGCAGCACTTTGGCTTTGCCATGATCTCGGCAGTAGCGGTTTCATTGTTGGTGCACCTGGTGCGCCGCCGCACCTACATACGCCTGGAAAGATTTCGCATCCAGGATCGAGAGCAACGCACAAAACTGGAAAAGTCGCTGCACACAACGGAAAGGATCCAACGCGCGCTGGAGACCACCATGGACGTCGCGCAGCACATCACCGCTATCCTCAATCTCGAAGCGCTGTTATATCAGGTCGCGCAACGCATCAAAGAACACTATAACTACACCTACGTTGGCATCTTCCTGCTCGATGAAACCGGAGATTACGTGGTCGCGCGCGCCGGAACCGGGGAGACCGGCCGGATGCTGTGCGAACAGGGCTACCGTCTGGCAGTAGGACGCGAAGGCATCGTCGGATGGGTCGCCGGACACCGGCAGATCGCTAACGTCAGCGACGTCGCTGCCGACCCGCGCTACATCCCGCTCCCCGAAAATCCCACCATTGTTTCGACGTTGGCATTGCCTCTGGAAACCGCCGGCGAACTGCTCGGCGTTCTGGACATCGAAAGCGATGTGCGCGACGCCTTTAGCATGGAAGACGTGCAAATTCTAAGAGCGTTGGCCGCCCAGGTCGCAGTAGCGATTCAAAACGCCTACAACTATCAGGCCGAACAGGCGCGGCGACAGATAACCGAGAGATTGTATACAGTGGGGATGGCGCTCTCGCGGACGCTGAACCTCGCAGAGACGTTGGATCTCATCCTGTCGGGGCTGGTTGATATTGTCGCCTTCGACAGAGGCTCGGTGATGCTGGAAAGCGGCGGTGAGTTGTTGGCCGTGGCCTCAACAGGCTTTCCTCCGGGGACACAACCGCTCGACGTGCGCGTCCACATCAAGGAGAACGACGTATTCCAGGATGTGCGGCGCACGCAGCGCCCGTTGTTGATCGCCGATGTGCAGCAGCGTCCAGATTGGCAGTACGTGAAGAATCTACCGCCGGCCCGCTCCTGGCTCGGCGTCCCGCTCGTCCACCAGGGCGAAGTGATCGGGATGCTCTCACTCACCCGCGAGCGCCCCGAGCCATACACCGAAGATGAAGTTGCGTTTGCGGAGACCTTTGCCAGCCAGGCCGCGCTGGCCATCCAGAACGCCCTGCTTTACGAGAACCTTTCTTCGGTCAATCGCCAGCTCGAGAAAACGGTGGAGCAACTCAGCGAGCGCACGCGCGACCTGCAGACGGCCTATCTACAACTCGAACGGCTGGATCGCACCAAGTCCGACTTCATCAGCGTGGCCTCCCACGAACTGCGCACGCCCATCACCGTGATGAGTGGCTACAGCCAAATGCTGCTCGACGATCCCAAGCTCAAGAAGCACGAGGAATACTTCCCCATAATCTCCGGCATCATATCGGGGATCGCGCGGATGGAAACCATTGTCGGCAGCATCCTCGATATGGCGAAGATTGATAGCCGGGTGATGCAACTACACCCCGAACCCCTCATTCTGACCGTGTTGTTCCAGGCAATCAGCACGACGTTTAGCCAGGTGTGCCAGGAACGCCATCTCACCATCACGCTGCAGGGCCTGGAGGGATTGCCGATCATCCAGGCCGACACCGAAGCGATGCGCAAAGCCTTCCATCACTTGCTGGTGAACGCGGTGAAATACACGCCCGACGGGGGAACCATTACCGTGACCGGACGTGCTGTGCCCCCTGGCGATGATGAATTTCCCGCAGGCGGCGTCGAAATCGTCGTGAGCGACACCGGTATCGGCATTGATCCGAGCGCCCAACAACTGATCTTTACCAAGTTCTACCAGACCGGCGAAGTCGCCGTCCATTCTTCCGGCACAACCACCTTCAAGGGCGGCGGACCAGGATTGGGATTGGCAATCGCGCGCGGCATTGTGGAGGCGCATGGCGGCAAAATTTGGGCCGAAAGTCCCGGTTATGACGAAGTGACCTGCCCCGGCAGCCATTTTCATGTGATTCTGCCCCTCGCCGCTCACGAACTGCGTTATATCGAGACATCAGACAGAGCTGCATCAGGCTGATAGTGTCAGGAGAAGAAAGATGGATGTCAAAGTCGTAAATCAAACCACCCATGAGATGCAACAGCTTACCCAAACGGTTGAGCGGCTGGAGCGCATGGTCACCATCGGCCAGATGCTTAACTCGACGCTGGACTTATCGCAATTGCTGGAAACCATCATCCGCACCGCAGCCGAGCTAGTCGGCACACAGGCGGCTTCGATCCTGTTGGTAGATGAACGCACCGGCGAGCTGTTCTTCGCCGCCTCCACCGGCTCCAGCCGCGAAGAACTGCGCCAGATCAAGGTTCCCATCGTTGGCAGCATCGCCGGGACGATCTACCAGACGGGGGAACCGGTCATCGTCGAAGACGTCAGCGGCGATTCGCGGCACTACACCGGCGTGGATCAGAGCATCAGCTTTCAAACGCGCTCGCTGTTGGGCGTGCCGTTGCTGGTGCGCACGCGCTGCATCGGCGTACTGGAGGCCGTCAACAAACTCGACGGCGGAAAGTTTAGCGAGGATGACATCCGCACACTTTCGACGATGGCCTCCCATTCCGCCATCGCCATCGAGAACGCGCGTCTGGTGGCCAGTCTGCGCGAAGCCAACCACCGTCTCTCAGAACTGGACCGGCTCAAGACCAATTTCATCAGCATCGCTTCGCACGAATTGCGCACGCCATTGATGATCGTGCAGGGTTTCGCCAGCTTCTTGCGCGAACAGGCCAGCGGCGATATGACGAGCGACCTCGATATGGTGCTCCGCGGCGCCAGCAAGCTGCAAGCGATCATTGATCAAATGACCAACTTGAATTTCCTGGAATCCGGCCTTTCGGAACTGAAACAAGAAAAATTCGTTGTGCAAGAGCTGATCGGCGAAATGAACGAAGAATGGCAGCCCCTGGCCGCAGCCAAGCAACAAAGTCTGCGCATCAGTATGCCCTCCACCCCCATCCTGATTCGCGGCGACCGGGGCAAAATCCACCTGGCGCTCAGCAACTTGCTCAACAACGCCGTCAAGTTCACCCCGGAGAACGGGCATATCGAGCTACACGTCATCCTGCACACCGGGCGGGTGGAAATCGCCGTGGTGGATGATGGCATCGGCATCCCCAAAGACGAGCTGACGCGCATCTTCGAACGTTTCTATCAAGTCGAAGACCACCTGACCCGTCACCACGGCGGATTGGGATTAGGTCTCTGCATCGCTAAAGAAGTCATCGAACAACACGGCGGCCGCATCTGGGCCGAGAGCAACGAGGGACAGGGCAGCCGCTTCCGCACAATTCTGCCCACGCTCTTTGAACATCCACAGGAGGCGTAGGATGAAAAAATGGGGGCTTATCCTGATCTGTGCGTTGGCGCTGCTTTGGGCGCCGGCATTGGCCGCGCAAGAGGGCGTCAGTGTGTCGCCGCGCCAGCTCAACATCGCCGTCCAACAAGGGCAGACCGAGACGCGCGTGCTGCTCATCCGCGCCGCCGACGCCGTGAGCGACCTGCGTGTCATCCCGCTGGACTTGACCAACCCCAACGGCGACGTCATCCTGCCAGCGCAAGCTATCCAGGTGAACGTGCCGGCCACGAACATTGCCGCCAACGGGCTGTTGACCGTTCCCGTCACCTTCAACCTGACCAACGCCCCAAGCGGTCAGTTCAGCGGCGAATTGCTCATCAGCTACACGGGACAAAGTTTCACCGTGCCGGTCACGGTCGCCGTCAAGGATAAACCCTGGTTGCCGCTGGCCGCGCTGGTCGTGGGCGTGGCGTTGGGGATCGGCGTTTCGACGTATCGCGCCCAGGGTCGCCCGCGCGATGAAGTCCTGGTGCGCCTGGGGCAAATCCGCACGCAGATGAAGGCAGACAAGGAACTGGAAGAAACCGGCGCGCCGTTCCACGCGCGCATTGCCGCCCATCTGGTAGATGTCGAAGTGGCGCTGGAAGCGCAGCAATGGGAAAAGGCTCAGGAAGCCGTGCGCACCGCCGAGACGCTGTGGGTCAACTGGCGGCGTGCCCGTCCCGACTGGTTGGTGCAGCTCGACTATTACGCCAGGCTCAACGACAAACTGACGCGCCTGGGTGAGAACATCTTCTACATCAGCGAAGTCAAAGAGGCCGCGCTCGACGCCTACCGCGATATGCCCAATCTGGAAAAACCAGAACGCTTCCGTGAAAACCTTGAACGCCTGACGCGCCAGGTCAATGACTTCATCGCGTTGCAAGAGCGTATTAAGGCATTAAAAGAAATCAAACAAGGACTTGCGGCGGGTCAAAAACTGCAAGAACGCCTGAATATGCTTGTCCCTACGGATGACGGAGGACGGCAAAGTTTGCAAGGTGAGATCGAGGCCGCGACGCGCAAAGCCCAATTGGCCCAGCTTGAAGAAAACATCACCCAATTGACCAAAATGTCCGCCAGATTGTCCGAAGCTCAGGCGCAAGTCTGGGGGGGCAAAGCGCAGGAATTTCAAGCGCGCCTGACCACGCTCGATCCAGATGATTCAGCCGCCTATCTGACCCTGGAGAACGACATTAACGCGGCCCTCCGCGAGATGATAATGTTAGCTCCGGCTGGGGAGTCATTACGCGACGCAGCAGCCACGCCGTTTGACGTTCCTATCCCCAAGAGTCCAGCGCAAAGAGAAAGCCTGCTCACCAGCCCGCCTAATACGCATGTGCAACCGCTGGCGGAGAAGATCGCCGGGGCGGGCTGGCGGCTACAAGCATTCACGTGGCTCACCTACGCCGTGGCCGTGATTGCTCTGGCCCTGGCTGGCTTTATGGAATTGTACGGCGCACGTCTCGACTTTGGCGCGAACGGCATCGGCGACTACTTCACGCTGCTGGCGTGGGGCTTCGGCGCGGAGGCCACACGCGCGTCCATCGCCGAGATGGTGCAAGGGTGGAGCATTTCGACGGGGAAATAGTACAGGGAACAGGGATGGAAAAAACAGACAACACAACACAAGTGACTGGCATTTCACTCGGAGCTATGGGGCAGGTTTTCCTGGTGCGGAGCAGCGCCGGGGCCATTTTGGTTGATACGGGACTGCCCAATCAAGCGGACCGCATCCTGAAAGCTCTGGCAGCGCAGGGCGTTGCCCCTCAGGACATTCGCCTGATCCTCATTACTCACGGGCACATGGACCACATCGGCAGCGTGAAAGAACTTCACGAACGCACCGGCGCCCCTGTCGCCGTCCATAGCAAAGATGCGGGAGCTTTGCGCGGTGAGCAAGATTTGGCAGGGGTCAAGCCGACAACCTGGCTATCTGCCCTCATGATGCGCGTGACGGCACGCATGGCGATCTCCAATCCGGCGCCGACGCTGGAGCCGGACATCGTCTTCGACGAAGCCTGGCGGTTGGATGACTACGGCATTGCTGGCGAAGTCATTCCCACGCCAGGTCACTCTCCGGGATCCATTAGTGTGCTGCTCGACAGCGGCGCAGCCATCATCGGCGATCTGGCGATGGGGAGTATGCTCTTCCCCAAGCGCGCGACGCCCCCCCTCATCGCGTGGGACCTGGAGCGCAACTGGGCCAGTCTGCGCGCCGTCCTGGATCGCCATCCCACCATCATCTACATCACCCATGGCCATCCCCTTACACCAGACGCACTCCACACACTCCTGAAGCGTCACGCTTAAGCTACTGATAGTAAACGTTGAAACGTTCTAACGTTGGAACGTTCCAACGTTTTTGGCGTCTTTTATGTTGTCAATCGCAACGTTGTTACAAGAAGGAGTTGCCGCCGCCAAGGCCGGGCAGCGCGAGCGCGCCAGGGCGCTGCTGACGCGCGTCGCCAAATCTGAGCCGGACAACGTGACCGCCTGGCTGTGGCTGAGCGGCGTCGCCGAAACGCTCGCGGAGGCCGTGACCTGCCTGGAACATGCAGTCGAAGTAGAGCCAGAGAACGTTAAAGTGCAGCAAGCCCTCATCACGGCGCGGCGCCGGTTGAGCGACACGTGGGTACAAGAGGCCATCCAGGCTATCCACGCCGGAGAAACTGAAACGGCGCGCGATCTCTTGATGCGGGCCGTGGAACGCGACGAGTCCAACGTCGTCGCCTGGTGGCAGCTCAGCCAGGTGGTCGAAGCGCCGGATGAGCGTGACATCTGCCTCGAAAACGTGCTGGCCCTCGACCCCGACCACGCGGAAGCGCGCGCGGCGCTGGAAAGTGCGCGGCGTGACACTGTGTTGACGTCCGCTATCCCCGATGAAGCCGCTGACGCTCCCGTGACAGACCGTCAAGTGGAAAGTTGGATGCCGGCCATAACAGTCCCGTTCATCAGCCCGCCTGAGAGCGAGGCGGCGTCCATGCCTCCGGCGGTCCCCATGCCGGACATCCTCAACGATGAACTCCGTTGCCCCTATTGTGCGACACCCACCGCCTGGGAAGATCGGCGTTGTTCAGTCTGCGGGCGCACGTTGTGGACCCGCCAGCGCGAGGTCGAAAAGCGGGCGTCGCCCTACTGGATTCTCATCATACTGGAAGTCACGTTATGCTTCGGCGGATTATTGCTCCCGCTGTTGCTGCTCACTTACGTGGATATGCGCGTGGACTTTGCGGACATCACCCAGCTCTTCCCCGTCTACCTGGGTACGCGCAGCATCACCGCAGCCGGGGCCGCCGTAGTTTTCGGTCTCGCGCCGCGTCTGCTTTTCTGGCTTTCGCTGATCCCCAGCGGTCTGTCGGTGCTGATTCTGCTGAGCGTGCTCAGCCGGTGGCTGCCGTGCTACTTCGCCGCGCTGCTGATGGGCGCGCTGCGCATCCTGGCTGGCCTCAGCAGCGCCGTCATCGTGATCAGCACCCGGCTGGAACCGGCGCAGTCTGTGCTGCGCGGCGCGCTTGAAGTCGCGCCGGCAGGACGATTCATCAACCTCGTGCGCACCGGCATTATCGCCGCCAACCTGGGATTGGTGGCGCTTGGTATGTTCGCGCTAGTGTCGCTGGCGAGCCTGCAGAATCATTTTGCATTTAAGAGCCGCCGGCTCCTGCTGCGCATTGATAACGACGTGGAAGGCAGCCAGGTCGGATTGTGGCTGCGCGGGCGCGCTTACGCGCAGCAAAAAGCCTGGGCGCTGGCCGCTCTGCATTTGCGCCAGGCCGTAATGCTCGAAAAACATCTGGAGGTCTATCTGGCGTTGAGTGTCGCGTACATCAATCTGGCGTGCTTCAATCTGGCCGACGCCGCCCTGAAGCAAGCGCGCCGCCTCAGCCCAGATGATCCCCAAATTACCGAATTGATGGCACTGCTGGCGGAAAAGCGGGCGGGTGAGAGTGAATTGTATGTCTCAACGGCGTGAACTTGCACAGCATTTTCTGACGGACGGGATAGCCGCGGCGAAAAGTGGGCACAAAGCTCAGGCGCGCTCGCTGCTACAGAGCGCCGTCGAAGTCAAGGCAGACAATGCGACCGCCTGGTTGTGGTTAAGCGGCGTGCTCGACGATCCCCTGGAGCAGGAAGCCTGCCTCGAAAAAGCACTCGCCCTCGACCCCGACAATGCTCCCGCGCGTAAGGGCTTAGCCGTGGTGCGCCAGCGCGCCACCCAGACTCTTCTCACCCGAGGGATCACGGCGGCAGAGAATGGGGATCGCGCAGCCGCCCGGACCGTGCTGACGCAGGTGGTCAGCCGCGAAGAGAACAATCTCGCCGCCTGGTTATGGCTAAGCCGCGTGGTGGATACGCCGGAAGATCAAGAAACCTGCTACGAGAACGTGTTGGCCCTCGATCCAGCCAACGCTGAAGCCCAGAACAAGCTGACGCTTCTGCAACAGTTGCGCGAAGTCGCCAGTATCAATCCGTGGGCTGATGTCCACGACGACAAAGAAGAAGCCGCCGGGCCTACGCCCACATTGGCCGCCGCCATCTTGGGCGAAGACTACGTCCACAAACACACCACCATCATCCCGGAGCCAGAGCCGACGCCCGAATCACCCACCGTGGCGCTATGGGCGCAGTACGACGAGATGCTCTGTCCATACTGCGCTGCGCCCACAACCTACGAAGACCGGCGCTGCAAGACTTGCGGCAACCCACTGTGGCTTAAAGTCCGGCGGCGCGCGGAACGGTCAATCCTGTTGTGGATTTTGATTGCGCTTCAGGCGCTCGCCACTGGCTTCAGCCTTCTGATACCGGTCATGGCGCTATATCTCGTCAGCGCGCGTATTGGCCTGTACGATTTTACAAAACTGCTCAACGTCTACCTTAGCATCACAAGTGACATCCCGCCGGAAACGGCAAGGGCGGCGCTGGCCTATTTGCCGCGCGGCTATTTTTTCCTGCTGTGGATTCCGTCGGCCATATCCGCAGCCTATACCATTGCGCTCTATCTACGCTGGCCGCCGATTTTTTACCTGATGCTCATCAGCGCCGTATTGGACCTGCTTTCCTCGGTCATCAGCGCGGTGCTGAATATCAACAACGGCCTCCTGGCGATCCTTGCGGGGGGCGTGGGCGTCGTCGTGTCTATCCTCATCTTTCTGCTCGTGCTCCGGCTCGAAGATGACTTCAAACAGGACACCGTGCGTGTCTTGCTGAAAGTGGACGAGGGCATCAAGGACGGCTTTGGGTATCTACTGCGTGGGCGGCTCTACGCCGCGCAGAAAATGTGGGCGCGCGCTGCGCTGCATTACCGGCGCGCCGCCGCGATGCTACCGTACCAAACCGACGGCCACATCGCTGCCGCCACCGCCTGCATCAAACTCAAGAACTACGAGCTGGCGACCTACATCCTGCAAGAAGCGCAACGCATCAACCCGGAGGATGCGCAGGCGCAAGAACTGCTGGCGCTGCTGCGTGATAGCGAAAAACGTAAAACGTAATGCTTACGTTTTACGCTTTACTAAAAGCAAGACGCCGACGAGAACATCGCCGGCGTCTTGGGTTAAAGTTAGCTTAACGTATCTTTAGCCGCCGAAGAGGTGGAACGCCGCGATCACAGGCGCGAAGAGCGAAGAGACGAGCGACATCACGGTGATCAGCGTGTTCAGAGACGGCCCGGCGGTGTCTTTGAAGGGATCGCCCACCGTATCGCCAACCACGCCAGCCTTGTGCGCCTCAGACCCCTTGCCGCCAAAGTTACCGCTTTCGATGTATTTCTTGGCATTATCCCAGGTGCCGCCGGCGTTCGCCATCAACAACGCGAAGAGGATGCCGGTGATAATCGCGCCACCCAAGAACGCGCCGAGCGCCTCTGGCCCCATAATGAAGCCCACCACCAATGGCAAGACCACCGCCAGACACGCCGGCAGAATCAACGACTGCAACGCATTCTGCGAAGCCAACGAGACGCACTTCACATAGTCTGGTTCCACCGTACCCGCCAGGATGCCGGGGTCGGCATGGAACTGGCGGCGAATTTCCTCGATCATGTCGAAGGCATTGTGGGTCACGGAAAGCATCGTCAGCGCACTGAAGAGCGGCGGGGTGAGCGCGCCCAACAAAATTGCCGCGATGACCATCGGGTTAGCGAGACTCATCGTCATATCAATAGCTGGCAGACCGTGTTCCGCTACCGCAATCGAAATCTCGCTGGAATATGCGGCGAACAAGGCCAACACGGTTAAAGCAGCCGCGCTGATGGCGAAGCCCTTCGTAATGGCCTTGGCGGTGTTGCCTGCAGCATCCATCACGTCGGCCACTTCAATGACGTCTTCGGGCATCCCAGCCATCTCGGCGATACCGCGGGCGTTATCCACGATCGGCCCGTAAGCATCCGACGACACAATCATACCGCTGATCGCCAGCATACCCACCGCTGCAATACCGACGCCGTAGACGCCGTTCACTACCGCCGATTGATCGGCGATGAAGTAGGCGATCAGCGTCGCCGCAGCGATACCCACGACCGAGGGTGCAATACTGATCAAACCATAGCTAAAGCCGGTGATGATGTTGATGGCCGCACCGGAGGTAGACACCCGCGCCGTTTCGACCACAGGCGGGCGATCATCGCCGGTAAAGAAGTCGGATGTGAAGCCGATGATGACACCGACGATGAGACCAGCCAGCGTCGCCCACATCACAGCCTTATCCAGACCCATAACGAGCACCACAGCAATCACCAACACGCCAAAGATGATGCAGGTATAAATGGTGCCGTTATTCAGCGAGGTACCGGGCTTGCCGCCTTCCTTCACCTGCACAAATTGCACACCGATCAACGCGGCAATCGCGCCCAACATACACAGAATCAACGGGAAGATGGTGTAGAGCACCCGCGTCTCCGGACTGAGTTTCAGCAAAGCCGCGCCGAGGAGCATGGCCGCCACCGAACTGGCAACGTAGCTGTCGAAAATGTCTGCGCCCATACCGGCGACATCACCCACGTTGTCACCCACGTTGTCGGCGACGACGGCGGGGTTGCGGGGGTCGTCTTCAGGGATGCCGACCTCGACCTTGCCGACCAGGTCAGCAGCAATGTCAGCGGTCTTGGTATAGATGCCGCCGCCAGCCTTCGCCAGCAGCGCCAGCGTCGAAGCGCCGAAGCTGAAACCCAACACCAGATTAGCGTCGCCAGTAATCAGGAAAACCAGGCTCATGCCCATCAGCGCCAGGCCGACCATCGCCAGGCCCATCACCGCGCCTGCTTTGAAGGCCAGGTTGAAGGCCGGATTCAGGCCTTTGCTCGCCGCGGTCGCGCTACGCACATTGGCTTCCACCGCCACCGTCATCCCCATATACCCGGCCGCCGTAGAACACAGCGAACCGAAGATAAAGGTGATTGCCATAGTCAACCCATAACCGAAGTTTATCTGCAATCCAAAGACGATAGCGATGATAATAGCAAGGCCGCCCGCGAGTAGCCCAAGGGCGCTGTATAACTTCTTCAAGTAAGACCGCGCTCCATCGCGGATCCAACCGGCAACTCGCTGCGCGCGCTCAGTCCCCGGGTCCTGTTTCACGACCCACCTGAAGTAGCTATAAGCGACTCCCACAGAAACAACACCTGCAATGAAACTCAAAACCAGCCATACTGTGTTACTCATGATTTTTGCCTCCGATCCTCCAGAATATAAGATAGACTACACACACAAATAGGCTCAAGCTTCTCCAAAATTTTTGCCGATATTCACAGCGCCTTGCAAACAGAACAACGCGTTGTTGTGTATTTCGCAATCGCACTGTTTTATCGCCAAAAACCTCAGAAGAGCTATGAGCCTTTCGTGATCCAGTTAAGGGGCAGCTAAGCTGCCGACCCACTTTGCCTGCAAATTACATATTGGCGGAGCGCCACCAGCGGTAATGCTTCGCCCGTAATTCTTCTTGAGCAGGCAGTGGGAAGAATAACAACTTCTCCGTATTTCCCACAAACACGCCGCTTTTCAACATACGATAGGGAAAAGCAGCCGGACTGAGACGGTCAACCATCTTGGTATGCACGACCTTGGTGCTCAAGTCGGTCAGGCATTGCCGGAGATGGTCAATGTTGGGATAGGGCAAATCCCCCACGCTGCCAAATTCGGGATTGTGCGCTAGTTCGCCAAGCCGCAACTCGGCAAAACAGACGGCGGGAAGGGTGAGGAGCGAAGTAGGATTTTTCACAATCAAGTCGTAGAAAGCCCGCGCGCCTAGCGTGCTGACGATAAGAGGATGTACCGGGGCGATTTCTTGATAGAGATGCAAGCCGCCGGTATCCTCAGGGAGGTTGACGCTGGTGCCTTCAAGCCCCAGTGTACGTCCATCTTGAGTCACAAGATACAGTTGCTCAATCGCATCTAACGAAACCCGTTCCAACGCCCGATAGACGGTAATGTAAATGGAGTTTTTGGGACTGCCATCCTCGTGGGGCACACAACGCTGAATACCTTCATCAATGGGCAGTTCGGGGTGACGAAAATCGGGGTCAATCTCGAAAAAAATCGCCTGCCCGCGCGATTTCTTCTCACTGCCTACCGCATAGTAGACGCCAAATTCCTCAGGAGTTAACATGGAAGCGATCAACGCTTCGGGAATCATCGAAAGATACAGATGGACACCCATAGCTATCCTCCTTTGGTAGAATGAACATGGCTTAAGTAAAAAAGTAAAAAGCCATTCACAGTCATTATACCACAATTATCGGAGACTGGAAATGCAATTTTTAGTTAGGACGAGGTAGCATGATGCGTTAGGGGCGGGAAATCCCGCCCCTACGCCTAAACCCACATCAAATCCGGGTCCTCGACCAACTGTTTGATGTACTGCATAAACCGCGCCGCCGGGCCGCCGTCCACCAGGCGGTGATCGAAGGTCAGGCTCAGCCACATCAGCTTGCGGATGCAAATTGCGCCGTTGTAGACCGCCGGTTTCTCCTGGATGCGCCCCACGCCGAGGATGGCGATTTCAGGCAGGTTGATGATCGGCGTGAAGGCGTCAATGTCGAACATCCCCAGGTTGGTGATGGTGAACGTGCCGCCGGTCAGCTCGTCGGGCAGCACCTTGCCCGCGCGCGTGCGCTGCACCAGATCGTTCGTGGCGCGGGCGATGTCGAGCAGCCCCTTGCGATCCACGTCGCGCACCACCGGCACGATCAGTCCACGCGGGGTATCCATCGCCAGGGAGATGTTGACCTCGTCCAGTTGGCGGATGACGCCCGCAGCCTCGTCCAGCCGCGCGTTGACGGCGGGGAACTTGCGCAGCGCCTTCGCTGTGATGACCATCAGCAAGTCGTTGTAGCTGATGTTGAAGCCCAGTTCCTTCGCAAAACGTGCCTTGAGCTTCTCGCGCAGCGCGGCGAACGCCGTCGCATCCACTTCCACCGTGAGCGTCGTTTCCGCTGTGGTGACGTGGCTCGCGTGCATCCGCTGCGCGATAATCGCGCGCACGCCACTCATCGGCGTCTCCGTGGGAGAGGGAGAGCGAGAGGGAGAGGGAGAGGGAGAGATAGAGAGAGGGGGAGATTCGCTGACTCGCTGAGTCGCTGATTCGCTCACTCGCTGATTCGCTGATTCGCTCATTCGCTCATTCGCTGATTTGCTGATTTGCTGACTTGCTGATTTTTCTACATCCGCCTTCGTCACACGCCCAGACGGACCGGTGCCCGTGATGCCGCGTAGGTCCACGCCCAGGCTTTCCGCCAGACGGCGCGCCACCGGCGTCACCTTCGGCGCGGCTGCGAGGTAGGCCGCGACATCTTTCTCCACAATCCGCCCGTTCGGCCCGCTGCCGACGATCTCCGCCAGGTCTACGCCTTCCGCCTCGGCCAACTTCCGCGCACGCGGGGAAGCAAAGAGGCGAGTGGGAGAGGCGGGGGGTGGGGGAGTGGGGGAGTGAGAGAGTGAGGGTGTGGGGGCATGAGGGAGTGAGGGAGAGATTGACTCATTTGCTGATTTGCTGATTTGCTGATTTGCTGATTCGAGCAGTTCATCCGGCGTATCCGTCATTCGCGCGATCACGGCCAGGACGGGCACGCGCTCGCCGGCAGGGGTCAGGATTTCGCGCAGGAAGCCATCTGCCGATGCTTCAACTTCCAGCACGGCCTTGTCGGTCTCCACGGAAAACAGCGTTTCGCCGCGCATCACCGGCTCGCCCACGGCCTTCAGCCACTCGACGATCACACCATCATTCATCGTTTCGCCCAACATGGGCAGGATGATTTCTTTGATTGCCATAGTATGCTCCTTGAAGTAAGGAGTAAGGAGTAGGGAGTAAGAAGTAGGGACGGCGTCCCTTACTCCATACTCCCTACTCCTTACTCCACTAAAGTACTTTACGTATCCCGGCGATAATCGCGTCCACGGTGGGTACCATCGCGTTTTCCAGCGATTCGCTCATCGGCACGGGCACGTCTGCGCCGGTCACACGGACGACGGGTGCGTCGAGCCAGTCGAATAGCTCCTCCTGGATGCGCGCCGCCAATTCGCTGATGAACGAGTTGACACGGTACGCCTCGGTGACGCCGACCACGCGCCCGGTCTTCTTGACGGACGCTGCGATGGTGTCCATATCCAGCGGCTTCAGCGTGCGCAGGTCGATCACCTCTACATCGATCCCCTCTTCCGCCAGCTTTTCCGCCGCTTTGAGGGAGCGATGCACCATCTGCGAGTAGGTGATCACCGTCACGTCCGTCCCCTCGCGCTTCACATCCGCCACGCCAAAGGGGATGATGTAATCTTCTTCGGGGACGAAGCCCTCGATGCCGTAGAGCATCTTGTGCTCGATGAACATCACGGGATTGTCGTCGCGGATGGCGGCCTTGAGCAGGCCCTTTGCGTCGTAGGGTGTGGACGGCATCACGACGTAGATGCCGGGGAAGTGCGTCCACAGCGCCTCGAGGCTTTGCGAGTGGTGCGCCGCGATCCCGCGCCCCGCCCCACCCTCGGTGCGGATCACCATGGGTACTTTGGTCTTGCCGCCGAACATATAGCGGTTCTTCGCGCCCTGGTTGGCGACCTGATCCATCGCCAGCGGGGTGAAGTCTACATACATAATCTCGGCGACGGGCCGCATTCCACACATCGCCGCGCCCACCGCCGACCCGCCAATCGTCGCTTCGGAGATGGGGGTGTCGCGCACGCGCTCCTTGCCGAACTCCTCGAACAGCCCGCGCGTCGCGCCATAAGCGCCGCCGTACAGGCCGATGTCCTCGCCCATCAGGAAGACCTGCGGATCGCGCAACATCTCCTCGCGCATCGCGTCGCGGAGGGCCTCCCAATAGCGCGCTTTCTTCACGCCGGGACCGCCGTTGCGCACCCGCTCGCGCAATGCCTTCTCGCGGGCCACATCGGCGTCCGTCCACGACGAAGGCGCGTAGACGTACAATTCCAGTTCTTCAGCCGGCGGCAGGGACGAACTGAGCGCAAAGTCGGTCGCGACCTGAATTTCGCCCTTGACCTTGGCCTCAATCGCGTCAATCTCCTCTTCGGTCGCTACCCCTTCAGCCACCAACAACGCGGCAAAGTTTGGGATAGGGTCGCGCGCTTTCCAGTCGGCTTCCTCTTCCTTGGTGCGATAGGCACGCGGGTCGGAACGGGAGTGCCCGTACCAGCGATAGGTCTGGAATTCGAGCAGGTAGGGGCCGGCGCCGCTGCGCGCGTGTTCAATGGCCTTGGCGACTGCCGCGCGCACGGCCAACACATCCATCCCATCCACAATGTCGAAGGGGATATTGTAGGCTGCGCCGCGCGTCGCAATGGCCGGCGTACACGTCGAACACGAGAGCGGCACCGACATGCCGTACAGGTTGTTCTCGATAATGTAAACCACCGGCAGTTTCCACAGTGACGCCAGGTTGAGCGATTCGTGGAAGTTGCCGGTATTCGAGGCGCCGTCGCCGAAGAAGCACAGCACCACGCGGCCCGTCCCCTGCAACTGTTGCGCCAGGCCCGCGCCCGTCGCTACGGGAATGTTGCCGCCGACGATGCCCGTCGCGCCGAGGTTGCCGTGTTCCACGTCAGCGATGTGCATCGAGCCGCCGCGCCCACCGCAATAGCCGGTCGAGCGCCCGCACAGTTCGGCCATCATCTTGTTGTAGTGCGTCTGGCGTTCTTCGTCGGTGGTGTTCAACACCGCGCCGCGCGCGTGACAGTGCCCGTGCCCCCGGTGGGTGCTGGTGATGAGATCATCCTCACGCAGAGTCGACATCGCGCCCACCGCGACCGCCTCCTGCCCCGCGTAAAGGTGCGACGCGCCGCGGATGAGGTTCTTGCCCAACAAATCGTACACCGTATCCTCGAACATGCGGATTTCCCACATCTGCTGCAACATATCGAGGGCCTGCTCTTTCTTCAGATTGTACTCTTCCAAAATACCCGTATCCTTAGCCATACTTACCTCACTTTGTTATTTTTTTAGCGGCCAGCTTACAGCCTTCAGCTCTGATTCTGAATCGTGTCATCAAGCGAAACCTATACCAGCTCCAGTTTTGCGCCATGCTTCTCTTCAACAGCGGCCTGAATTTCCAATTCCCGCTTATGATTGATCGGCAATAGAATGAGCAGGCCAATCCCGATAAGCAGAATGACCGCCGGAATGATGCCGGTACCCAAACGGATGGCCCGAACAACTTCGAGGCTCTGGCTTTTGCTCCCGCCAACATAGCCCGTAGCACTGAGCAAAGCACTCAAAATCAAGGGCTGTAAACTAGAGGCAGGCACCATCAATATTGCCATAATGCCTCGCACCACTCCCGGCTGACGTTTGCCAGTTTTAAGCTCGATGTGGTCTACAATCAATCCGCCGATTGGCGCGTTGATTGCGGAACTGAAACCATAGCCCAAGAGGATGACAATATATGTCCCGGCGGCAATCCAGTAGTTGATGGGCAAGCTCAACATGGCGTGTCCCGCAACCGCAATTAGCAGCCCCTTCCACAAAGTCTCCTTGGATCCGAATTTTCTGACGGCAAGAACGATCAAGGGAAAAGTCGCCATCTGACCGACACCGGTAAGCACATCGGGGATGGTCGCTTGCAGGCCAGAGACTTCCAGGACATTGTCCATGTAGTATAGGTAGCCAGAGAAATAATTCCCTGTGGCGGCCTGGATCAAGAAAAAGGCTGCTATAAAAATGGCAAAGGTCTTGTCTCTGAAAAGCTCCCTTGCAAGGGCGAGTAGTTCCTTGAGTCCCTGGGTGACCTCCATAGTTTCGTAGAATCTCTTGTTTTCGCGGATGAATTGCGACCCGATCCAAATGAGCAAGAGGCCGAAAAGAAACGCCCCGGAAAAGATTGCCACCAGGCTCATACGGCTGTATTCACCTGTGAGGAACCATACGGGGATCATACCGCCCAGGAAGACGGGGATCATGTTCACGTAGCTTGAGATAACCTGCATTTCGGTGCGCTCGTCGGTAGCCAGAAAGGTGTTGACTGTAAAGGCCATATAGCTGACACCCAGAACGGTCTGAAATCCCTCATAGATCACCAGAAGTATCAACAAGTAGACCGCGGTTACGATCTCGCCCCAGTCAGGGGAAGCGAACAAAAGGGCGATAACCGAAACGCCGATGGCCGGGATAGACCAGCGAATCAGAGGCCGGTATTTTCCGCGTCCTGTCAAGAACGGCCGTTTGTCTGCCCAGTATCCAATGATGGGATCGTTGATGCCGTTCCAGATACTGAAAATAAAAAACACGACACCGTATAGGGCAGGACTCAAGCCAACGATATCCGTGTAGAATTTCATGAACGAACTACCGACAATCACCGTTACCAGAGCCGAGCCACCGGAGATCAGGCTTAGCAAGATTTTTCTTTTCAGGGTGTAGTATTGTTTCAGGTCCACTATTTTGCTTTCCTATTGGGCACTCATCTTCTCCGATTCTTGTTTCACAGCGGTTTCAGCCCGGTTCTTCGCTCCGCGCCCCACCATCGCTCCACTGACGCCGCCGACAAGAGGTCCGTCTTCATCACCTATACCCACGGTCAACACGAACCCCAGGGCAACCGACTCAGGCGCTATCTCCAACTTAACCGCTGCATCACTACCATCATGAGCTACGGTGAAGCTGATTGCCGCTTCCGCCGACTGGCTCTCTGCGCGAGAGTCAGATGTAAAGGTGTCAAGGGTAATGCGAAGTGTACGGTCGCTGAATTCCGCTGCGGCGTGGATGCCGCTACACTCCACGCTGAGAACTTCGACACCACGTGTAGCTTGTGGCAATGGCAAGTCCACGCAAATGTTGGATGCAACCAGTTTCATCCAGGCATACTCAGCGAACTCCTGGCTCAACCCATAGGCTTCAACAACAGGCAGCACGCGGTGCTGGAGAAAATCGTGGGCAATGCCGTCCACATCAATCTTGAGAACTGCGGTGTAGGCGATGGTTCCGCCGGGCTGAATGGCTTTTGTCCCCTCGACCGCAACGGCAACGGGAATCGGGATAGGCTTACTGATTTCGGCAAGGGTAGGCGCACTGAGTATCGGCGAGCCAAATTGCGTCAACGGACCGGAGGGCAAGCACTCGCCCGGAGACGCTTGTGCGTCAACGGTTGATTTAGCGATGCCCTTGATGTCCGGCATACAGGCCAGGGCCTGCGCTGGCGTGAGGAAGCGCACACCCTTATCCGCAAGCGGTTTGAGCGCCGCATACAAGTCTTGGGCTGAAGCATTCCAGTTGGTCGCCATGAGGAAATTCACCGGAGAACGCTCGGCTGGGTCCAGCGCCATAATGGCTTCGATGCGTTCTTTGATGCGGGCCGCATTCTCCGAGTAGCCATTCTGGGTGATCAGGACAGGCGTTCCCGTGTCCCTGCGAAAGGCTTTGTCCACACTAGGCCCATAGCCAACCAGTACGCCGTGCAGAGCGTCCCTGCCGGGCGCGCCTTCCAGGACTTGCCACAACGGCTCATCGGTGATAGTCAAAGAGCTGTCGAGGGACCACAGCGTATGGACGCCGGCGTCGCCCATCGCAGAAAAGGTGTCCCGGTAGTACTTCTCTGGCTCAGGGAGAGTGGAAGCATGTACATACGCGATGCCCATGATAGAGACGATTTCATCGTTGGGGCGGATTGTACTGCGATAGAATTCCCAGATTCCCGGCGCCAAAACGGATAGACTCACCCCCATACTCCAGCCCAGAGGGAGCACGCCACGCTCTGCCGTGTTCCAGTACGTTGATTGTGGGTATTGAAGAATCGGAACCTGCAAGTTATCCCCGTCTGTAATCGCGAGGGCTACGTTGACCTGTGATGCGTCACATTGCGGCAGTGATACCTCGGGTTTTTCGGCAAGCGGAACCAGGGGCGACTTGCCCAGAACTGCGACGTGGAACGACAGATTGCTGACCTCGTGGGTGGGAACGAGATATTTGCCCGAGGTGGACGCCCGCTCTACCGCGATTTCTTCTTCAACTGTATCGTCGGACACGTAGCCATAGAGGACATGGCCGCCGGGATAAGCGTCCATAATCGCCGCCACGCCATCCCAGGTGTCGTGCTTTGGCCGTGAAAAAACCGGCATGATCTCTTGCTGCACAACGAAATCCCATAGATTCTCGGTGTGTCTCAGAATCGCCAGCCCAGGATAGGCGAGGGCGGTTCCGTATTTCTCCACGGTAGCCCGGTAGGCAGAGACTGCATCCGGCCACCGCCCGCGCACATCGTCCAGTTCGCGCCAGCCGGCGCTTCTGAGTTGATCGGCCACAGCATCCGGAGCCACCACACCATGCTGCACGGTGGCGATGACAGTTGCGGCATGGATCGTCCACGGTTCCGCCTCGGTCGCCGTCACAAAACCGGCGACCTCAGAACCATATTTTGCCACAGCCTCGCTGATGCACAGTCGCCCCCCGATATTGATCCATCCACGCCGCTCGTATTCTTCAATCCAAAAACGCTCCGCTTCGACAAATTGCACGTTGTCGGAATTGACGAGATACAGCCGCGCTTCGGCGCGGTTGATCGTACCCTGCAACGTCCGCATGAACAGCCTCTCCGCTGTTGACGTTCCCTTGAGATCAACAATCCACGCCGCGCCCAGGTCCGGTCGTTTGGTCAGAAAGGTTCCCTCGGCATCCCAGGAAGTATGGCGTCCCCTAACTTCATCAGGCTCCAGGGGTCCAAAATGACTTTGCTTCATATTGTCCATCATCAACTCCTTATCACATTCCATGCGCCGAACGCGGCCAGGACCATACTGCTGCCCGGCGCGCCCACCATCCCCGGCTGAGGAAATTTCTTCAAACTACACCACCATCACATCCACACCCAACTGGCGTACCTGCGTGACGAGAGCGGCAGGCGATTGGTCATCGGTGATAACGGCGTCCACATCTTCCAGACTCGCATACGAGGTGACGCCGACGCGCCCCCATTTCGTTGCGTCGGCCACTACGACGACTTTGTGGCACAACCTGACCAATTGGCGCTTGATCTCGGATTCGGGCGCGCTCCCATCGGTCAGTCCGGCGTCCACACTGAGGCCATACGCGCCAAAGAAGCCCTTGCGGATGTGATACTGCTCCAAAAATGCCAGGCCGTCCGGCCCGATGAGCGACATGGTATCGTGGTGCAGCGTGCCGCCCGGCATCACCACCGTGATCTCCGTCAGGCCGAGCATGTCCTGCGCGATGACCAGGCTGTTGGTGACCAGGGTGAGGTCGCGCCGGGTTCTGAGGTGCTGCGCCACCGCAATCGCCGTGCTGCTGCTATCAAGGAAGACGGCCTCGCCGTCGGTGATAAGCGCTGCGGCTGCGGCGCCGATGCGCTGTTTTTCGGGGATGTGCTGCTGGCGGCGCTGAAGCAGCGACAGCTCTTGCAAGCTGTATGTCGCGGAGATCGCGCCGCCATACGTGCGGACCAGCAAGCCGCGTTCAGCGAGCGCCTGGAGGTCGGCGCGGATCGTTACTTCGGAGACATCGAACCGCGCACTGAGATCGGGCACAGAGACCCGTCCGTGGTCTGCAATCAAATTGAGGATAGCCTGCCGCCGTTCTTCGAGATACACGCGCGTCCCAGCCTTCGTTTGCTTTCGATTTCTTTCATTGTAAAACGAATATGAAAGATGTCAAACCGGGATCAGGACGCAGATTTTCGCAGATTCACGCAGATCATTGCCTGAAAATCAGCGAAAATCTGCGTGAATCTGCGTCCGATACGTTTTCGAGGCTTTTACCAGGCCGCGAGCAACCCGCCACCCTCATCCTGCCAGTGCGGCATCCAGACCAGGGAGACCAGTTGCACGGCGATGTCGGTCTTGCGGGGTTTGATGACGATACGATCCACCTGTGTCGCCAACTGCTCCATCTTGGCGGCCAGGGTTTGGGTTTCCGCGTCGAACTCGGCTTGCAGATCGGCTAATTGCTTCTGCAAGACTTCGACGGTTTCCTCGGCGCGGGCGACGTCTTCGCGCTGCTGCGAGGCCCGGCCCACGCTCTTGGCTGTCGTCGCGGCCTTGCCCACGGTGGAGGAGCTGACTGCTTTACGACCCACCAGCGCCCCCAACAACGTCGCGCCGACGTTGACGGCGGTTTGCAGACCGGCCTGGCGCGCCTGCGCCTGCTCGCGTTCGACGGCCTGCTGCGCTTTGCGGAGGCGCTCCTGCAGCGCGGTTAGCCGGGGCGCGTACTTCTTGCGCAGCGCGTCGAGGGCGGCATCGCGCTGTTCGCGCGCGATTTGCTGGATGCGCAGGCTGAAATCGCGCTCCGACTCGTCAGGCGCGGCGATCAGCTTCAAGCCGGGGCTGCGCAGCAGTTCGAATTTTTGCGTGCCGTAGACCCACGTGGCAAAGTCCCGGTTCCAGGCCGTATAGCTCCTGGCCTGAGCCGCCGCCGTCGGCAACGCGCCATACTGCGCATCCGGCTCGCCGATTTTCTCCAGGTCGGTCACGGCGAGGTCAATCACCTTCGCTTGCGCCCAATCCACGGGAATCGGGGTATCGGTGATGGGCGTGACGGCCACAATGTCTGCGGTTTGATCCACACCCACTTTCGTATCCACAAAATGCGTCCGCGCCGCGCCGAGCAGGTATGGCTTGTAGACCACGGTGCGGCTTTTACGACTGCCACGCACAGGGACGAAAAAGCGCGACACGTCCGGCGAGAGTGTGGGCGCTGCGCCGGCGGACGGCGCAGCCGCCGCCGGAACAGCGGCGACCGGCGCGGCGACTGTCGGCGCAGTCACCGTTGTCGGCGCGAAGGCCGTCGTCGCCGCGATGGCCGGCGACGGCATGGTCGCAGGCGTAGCCGTGCGCGCCGCCGCTTTGCGCGGTTCCATCAGCGCGCGGATTTGCTCGCGGGTGATCGGGCCGCGCAGGTACGACATTGCCCAGCGCGTGGTGAAGATGACCGGGGCATCCTCGTGGACGTTGTTCAGCAGGAAGACGCGGTTGCCCAAACCGGCGAGGGTTTGTTCCATCGCGCGGCGGTCGAAGCGCCCGCCGATGCTCGCGGCGGCGCCTTCCAGGCCGTCTAACAAGCGCGCTTTGTCGCGCTCGGTCTGCAAGCGCCCGATGAACCACGTCCCGGCGTTGGAAAGCGCCTTGTAATCGAGGTCCACCGGGTTCTGCGTCGCCAGCACGACGCCGACGCCAAAGGCGCGCGCCTGTTTAAGCATCGTCAGCAGCGGCAGTTTGGAAGGCGGATTGCCGATGGGCGGCAGGTAGCCAAAGAGTTCGTCAATGTAGAGCAACGCGCGCAGGCTGGTGGTGCCGGAAAGGTTGCGCATCCAGCTCAAGACCTGGTTCAACAGCAGGGAGACGAAGAACATGCGCTCGCGGTCGCCCAGGTGCGCGATGGAGAAGATGGCGATGCGCGGCTTGCCCTGCGGCGTGTACAAAATCTGGCCGATATCGAGCGGCTCGCCTTCCAGCCACGCGCTAAAGCCGGGCGAGGCGAGCAGGTTGTTCAACGCCATCACCAGGGCAAAGCGATCTTTGGCCGGGTAGAACGAGTCCAGGTCGAGCACGCCGATTTTGCTCACGGGGGGGGTTTGGACGAGTTGGATCAGCGCGGCGAGGTCAACGTCGCGTCCCTGTCGCCATGTCAAATCCAGAATGGTCGAGAGCAGAATGTACTCGCGGCTCTGGATGGGATCGGCGTCAATCCCTAACAGGCCGAGCAGACTGGTGACGGTCGTGCCCACACGTTCGCGCATCATTTCGCCGTCATCCAGCACAGCCGGCAGCGGCGCAGCGAAGGACTTGAGAATGGAGACAGACACGCCGGCATTGCTGGCCGGGGTGTAGATAACAAAATCGGCAGCATCCCGGAGTTTCTGAATGCGCGCGCCATCTTGCCCCCAACTCGCCAGGCCCTTCTGCCAGAGGGCGGCCTGCGCGTCGGCGTAAGCCTGGGGCGTCAGCCCTTTCTGGCGGGCGTCGTCCGCGTTGATCCAGGGCAAGAAGTCTTCGCCGCGCAATTGCGGGAAGGTGAGCAGCAGATTGCCCAGGTCGCCTTTAGGGTCAATGACGATGGCGGGGATGCCGTCAATGGCGGCCTCTTCGATCAGGCCGATGCACAGGCCAGTCTTGCCGCTGCCGGTCATGCCCACGGCGACGGCGTGCGTCACCAAGTCTTTGCTGTCGTAGAGCAAAAGCGCGTCTTTGGCAGCCTTCTTCTCCAGATCGTACTCTTTGCCCAAATAGAATACACCGAGCTTTTCAAAATCCTCCATAATATCCTCCTTACTTCTATATGTTAGCAGGACACTCAAATAGCTGCGTCCTGGGAAGGTCACTGCTAAACGCAGTATAGTAGAAGACAGAGAAAAGGTCAAAAGAGATCATCCGGCTTTTGTGTCCTGGTGTCTTTGTGGTACATTGAAGACTTGATCCCAGGCTTACTTGAAGGAGACGCTATGCCAGTCGAAGCGAAAGTGCTCTGCGCCAGCGATGATGAACAATTATTGCAGGTGTTATCTGCAAACCTCGCGTCAGCAGGATGCGATGTGCTCACAGCTACAGGAAAGGCAAAAGCTTTCCAACTCTATATTAAGGAGCAGCCGGACCTTGTCTTCGTAGATGCGCTACCATCCGACGACGCTGGATTTGCCGTATTGCAGGAGATCCTGGCCTACGATCCAACCGCCGATGTCATTATGGTCACCGCGCCAAACGATATGGAGATGGTCATTGCTGCGCTACGCGTCGGGGCTACCGATGTCATTCCCCAACCGGTAGAGAGGGCGGCGTTGGCGACCGTGCTGCGTCATGCCGGCAACCGCATCGCCACGAAACGCGAACTACGCCAGGCCAGGGAGGCGCGGGATCACGCCGCCGCAGAAGCGCTCCGCGATGCGCAAGATGCGCGCGAGCATAGGCGCCTGGAAAAACACCTGGCGGCTGTGTATGAACTGGGCTGGAATCAAACGTTGCTGCACGATGAAGCTACAATTATCCAACGCGCCCTGGAAATTGCGGCCCAGGTCATTCATTTTGAGTTTGCCAGTTTTAGTCTGGCAGACCGGTCTGCCCATCAACTTCTGCACCGCTACTTTCTGCACGAGGGGACGCTCAGAACTGTAGCGTATCCTCTGCCGTTGGACAGCCCGTGCGGGATTACTGCCGCCGTGGCCCGCAGTGGGTGCGCGCTGAATATCCCCGATGTGGAGCAAGACCCGCGTTACCTGTGTCCGGCAGACGTCTCCTCCGCTTTCAAGTCTGAATTATGCGTTCCGATGAAGATCGGCGAACGTATCATCGGCGTCCTAAACGTCGAGAGCGTCCAGGTAAACCGTTTTACGCCTGCCGACCAGCAATTGCTCCAAACGCTGGCCAATCAAACCGCCGTAGCCCTGGAAAACGCGCGTCTCTACACACAAGCCCAACGCCACACCCGCGAATTGGCAGCGTTGAACAGTGCCACCCACGCCCTGGCCTCCAACCTGGATCTGAACACGGTGTTGCAGCAGACCATGATTCAAATCAACACCCTGTTGGAAGCCGAAGATGCGTCGGTGCTGTTGTACGATGCCAAGAATAACGATCTTGTGTTTGCCGCGGTGGCTACGGATTCGGCGTTCGCGGTGCTATTCGGGAAACATATTGCGCTCGATTCCGGGGTCGCCGGTTGGATCGCGCGGAACAGACAGCCAGTGCGGCTGAATGACGCCCAAGCAGACCCCCGCTTCTACGACGCCATTGATACAATCACCGCCGTCACAACCCGCTCGTTGTTGGCCGTTCCCCTCATCACCAAAGACCGTTTCATTGGCGTGATTGAGGTGATCAACAAGCTGAACGGCACGTTTGACGACCACGATCTGGAACTCCTCCAGGCATTAGCCAGTTCTGCCGCCATCGCCATTGATAACGCGCATCTGTACTATGAGCTGATTGATCAGCTCCGGATGCTGCGCGAAGCACAGGCGCAATTGATCCAAAGCGAGAAGATGGCGGCATTAGGACGACTGATTGCCTCCATCTCGCATGAAATCAACAATCCACTCCAATCTATCCAGGGATGTCTCACGCTGGCGAAAGAAGAGTTGGAAGGCGATATACGTCCGGTCAAAATGAGGCGGTATCTGGATGTCGCTGAGGACGAGATTGAGCGCATTGCCGTCATCGTGCGCCGCGTGCGCGACTTTTATCGGCCTTCCAATCAAGAACAGGCCACCATCAACCTGCACCAAACCCTCGAAAACGTGTTGGATTTAGCCGGGAAACAATTGCAGCACAGTGACGTCACAGTCGAACGCATCTGGCTGCCCAACTTACCGCCAGTGACGGCGAATTCCGCGCATCTCAAACAAGTTTTTCTGAACCTGGTGCTGAATGCGATTGACGCTATGCCCAGCGGCGGAACCCTTACCATTCGCACAATGCTCAACCCTACCACGGTCGGCATCGAGTTCAGCGACACCGGGGTTGGCATGTCGGCTGAAACGCAGGCGCGCCTGTTCGAGCCATTTTTTACCACCAAACCACAGGGGTCAGGATTGGGTTTATCCATCAGCTATGGTATAATAAAAGCGCATCACGGGCAAATTTTAGTGACTAGCGAATTGGGTCATGGAACAACCGTCACGATTTTGCTGCCTCTGGAGACCTTCCCGTGACCATGCCCCAGAGCACATCCGGTCATCGCAACGTCCTTGCGCCGTCATTCAACTGTAACACAAGCGTTTTTGTAAGCGGTAGCAAAAAGGGTTAGAATATAAAAATGGAATCCATCACCAAAATTCTAGTTGTAGATGACGAAGCCAGCATCCGCTTCTTCTTGAAGGAGCTATTAGAGCACGACGGTTATCAGGTCACGGCAGTGGATAGCGGAGAGGCGGCTCTGAAGTACATCGAACAGGAAGAGTTTGACCTCGCGTTGATTGATTTGATGATGAAGGGCGTCAGCGGCACACAGGTGTTGAAAGAGCTGCGCGCGCAATCGCCGGATACGGTCGTGATTATGCTCACCGGCCACGGGTCGCTGGAATCCGCCGTTGAAGCGCTGCGACAGGGCGCGCACGACTATCTCTTCAAGCCCTGCAAGACCATCGAGTTGCGCGAAAGTATTCGCGTCGGGCTGCTCAACCGCCAGCAGAAGAAACGCCAGCGGGCGCTGCTATGGCAATTGGAGCACCATCTCAGCAGCACGCTGGCGGATGTACGCGCGACGATCGGGGGAGTCGGAGCGCCGCCGGTCCCTGCCGCACGGACGGCAGCGAGCGCCAATCCTCCGGCGGCTGCCAACCAACCGGCGGCCGAACACCAGCGATTTATGCAAAGAGGCCGCTTGATCGTTGATTTGACCCGTCACGTTATCACCATGGATGGGAAGTTATTGGAGTTAAGCCCTACCGAATTCGACATACTCGCTTATTTGATCAGCGAGGCGCCGCGCGTCATTCCGCCCCAGGAATTGCTCCGCGAAGCGCAAGGGTATGCGACTGAATTATGGGAGGCCCGCGATATTATCCGCTATCACATCTATCGCATCCGCCAAAAAATTAAGGAGGCGACAGGAGACACAGACATCATTCAAACTGTGCGCGGAGTAGGATATACGGTCAAAGATACCTGACACGTTCTACATTTGCTCCAACACATCTGCAACACATCTGCCACACAACCCTAACATCCTTCTAACCGGTCTGTGGTATCGTATCATTACCTAACCATTGCGGTGGTGAAATCACGGATTTTATAATGGAGAGGATAATGATAAAGCCCAGACCAAACACTGAAAACCTGAGCGAAGATCCACAACCAAAGGTAGTAGCTGATCTCAACGAGATACACAACGCCTTCATTCGCAATGTATCCCACGAATTGCGGACTCCGCTCGCGGTCCTGATGGGATACGCTGACTTACTGTACCACGGCGAATTGGGAGCCATGACGCCGGAACAAGAAGAAGCGATGTTTATCATCGTCAATCGCGCCCAGGAACTGAAGAAAATGGTGACCCGCATCAGCACGCTGTTGGCGGTCAAAGCCCGTCAAACTGTCAAACACCCCCTTGCCCTGGCGGCAATGGTCGCCCAAATGGCAGAGGCGCAGCGCACTCTGGCCGCGGACAACGGGTTGACGTTCAAACTGGAGATGCCGCCGAATCTGCCTAACATCATCGGAGATGCCGAGCAATTGCAAATGGCGATCGAGTGTCTCATCGAGAATAGCATCAAATTTACGCAACCCGGTGGTCGTGTTACCGTTCAACTCTGGTCAGAAGCAGGTTGGGTCAATGTGATGATCAGCGATACAGGCATTGGCATTGAGGAAAACGAGATGGCGCGACTCTTTCAGCCCTTTCAACAGGCTGACGATTCGCCCTCGCGCGCCTATGGAGGTCTGGGGTTGGGCTTAACCCTGGCGCGCGATATTGTTGCCGCGCATGCCGGCAAAATCGAAGTGAAAAGCCAGCCGGGTCAAGGAACCTGTTTCACCGTCAAGCTCCCGTCATTTTGCGCGCCGGATGAAGCCTGCACTGTGGACGCCAGGAATATACCCAAGCGCCGCATTCTGATTGTAGACGACGAAGAGTTCGTCGCCTTTACCCTGCGCGAGGGGTTGGAAAAACTCCCGCATTGCGAAGTTGAAGTCACCATGAGCGGGCTACAGGCGCTCAAGCTCTTCGAGGAACACCCTTATGATCTCCTGGTGACCGATTACAAAATGCCCGATTTGAACGGGGTGCTGCTGGCCTCGCAAATCCGGCAGCAGTATCCGAGCACAGGCATCATTATGATGACAGCCTACAACCATGACCTGATCCAAGAACCATCCGCAGCAGCGTCAATCCAGCGTGTGCTGAACAAACCCGTCAAACTCACCGAGATCCGCGACGTAGCCTTAGAAACCCTGGCCGTGCATGACAGCCTGCGCGTATAGCCTCGTTGTCAGTGCATAGACGAACAGAGAAGAAAACGATGCAAACCAAGCGTGTGCTCATTGTGGATGATGACCCGGCTGTGGTGTTGACCTTGTCGGCCAGCCTGGAAAGATTGGGCGACGCTTATGCCGTAGATACCTGCGCCAATGGTCTGGATGCCCTGCAAACAATTAAGCTCCAATCTTACGACTTGCTGATAACCGACTACAGTATGCCGGGGATGAACGGGTTGGATTTGGCGAAAGCGGCCCAGAGCATCACGCCGACCATACACGTTATCCTGATGACGGCTTATGGCACGCGCGAACTGCGGGAAGAAGCCGCCGGCGTGAAATCTTTGACCTTTGTAGACAAACCCTTCACCGTCAAACAAATCCGCGACATTGTGACCAACGCTATGCAAACCGAGGCCGCCTCCCCGCGTGTGTTGATCATTGAGGACAACCTCGATTTGCGCCGCCTTTACAATCGCGCGCTGGCACGCGCGGGCTACGATGTCACAGCGACCGGGATGCTCGCCGAGGCCCACGCCCTGCTCGATCAAAGCTGCTTCGATGTTTTACTCTGCGACATTCATATAGGCGCAGAGAAAGGCACCGATCTGATCCGCGCCAAACGCGCGCAACTCCAGAAAAACAAAACCCACGTTGTCATGATTACTGGCGAAACCTGGTACGGCGATATCGCCGAAGAGGTTGGCGCCGATCTTTTTTTAGAGAAACCGGTCGGTCTCGATACGCTGGTGGGGTTGGTTGGACGATTAACAGCCTCACACGATTCGTAAGCAAACGGTCACACGACAGTAACAGAATTTAGAGCAATTCCGTATAAACTAAAAACAAACCTTTGGTTTAGTGGGATAGGCATGGAATTCAAGGAGGGCATTGTGAACAGTTCGAAAAGTACTGGAATAAAATCCATTCAAATCAAAATTGCCTTATGGGCGGGCATCTGTCTGTTTCTGGCGGCAGCAGTCATTATCACCTACACAGGCATTTCACTTTATAACACTGCCACGAAAACAGCCGAGGCGCAAGTCGTTGCCCTGGCGCAGTCGCAGGCTGGCATCATTGACGCCGAAATCGAGACTGCGTTGGATACCGCGCGCACCCTGGCGCAGACGATGGCCGCGCTCAAAAGCAGCGGTGAAACCCTGAGCCGCGAGCAAGTCAACGCCATGTTGGAACAGGTTATGCTTGGCAACCCCAACTTCTTTGGCGCCTACACATTGTGGGAACCTAACGCCTTTGACGGCAAGGATGCCGAATACGCCAACACATCAGGTCATGATGCCACAGGTCGTTTTCTGCCGTATTGGTTCCGGTCAGACAACACAGTGACAACAGATGTGTTGCTCTCGGAAGATATGGATGTGGGTGACTTCTACCTGATCCCCAAGCAAACCGGAAAAGAAGCGATCATTGAACCATATTTCTATCCTATCGCTGGGAAAGACGTGCTGATGATCTCCTTGGTCGTCCCCATTGTGGTAGGGGGACGATTCTACGGCGTCGCGGGTGTAGACTATCGCCTGGACTTTTTGCAAGAACTAACCGACAAGGCCAGGATTTATGAAGGCAAAGGCCAGTTAGTCCTCATCACCTATCAAGGGACGCTGGCCGGTATGACAGGACATCCCCAGTTAGTCGGTAAACCGGCTATTGAGATCCATCCCGACTCCGCCGCAGAGTTGCCTGACATTCAAGCCGGAAAACGCATTAGCCAATACTGGAAGAATCGCCTGGAAATTTTCGAGCCGATCTATTTCGGACGCACTGATACACCGTGGTCAGCCAACATTCTTGTCCCTGTCGAGACCATCACGGCTGAGGCCAATGCGGTGTTGTGGCGCATGGTCGGGATTGGCATCATCCTGGTGGGGATCGCGCTCGTGCTTCTATGGGTGGTCAGCGGGCGGATTGCGCGACCGATCAAGCAGATCACCCAGACCGCGCAAACCATTGCCGCCGGAGAGCTGGACGTTGAGGCTCCTGTTACATCCAGTGATGAAGTCGGCGTGCTGGCGGGCGCTTTCAACCAAATGACCACCCGGCTACGCGAGATGGTTGACACGGTCCAAACCCGCAGTGTGGAACTGGAAGAGCGCACCAAAGAACTCGAGGCCAGCCAGCGCGTGACCTTCGCCGCCAGCGAACACGCCACCCCCGATGAACTCCTCGATCTGGTGGTGAACCTCATCCGCGACCAGTTCGACCTCTACCACGCCCAGGTTTACATGGTGGACGAACAAGAACAAGCCGCTGTGCTGCGCCAATCCACCGGCTACGCGGGCCGCCAACTCCTCCAACGCAAGCACCGCATCCCCCTGGACGCCACCGCGCTCGTCACCCGCGCCATTCACACCGGCGAAGCGGTCCTGGTGGATGACGTCAAAGCCGATCCCAACTTCCTGCCTAACCCATTGCTTCCCGATACCCGCTCCGAGTTGGTTGTGCCCCTCAAACGTGAGGGCAAAGTCATCGGCGTCCTGGATGCCCAGGACCGCAACCCGGGCCGCTTCAACCCGAGCACCATCGCCCTCTTCCAAACGATGACCGACCAGGTCGCCATCCTCTTCGAGAACAGCGAATTGTTGCAGCGCGTCACCGATCAGACTGAGGTGATGGGCATCTTCTCCAACCAATTGCGCACCGCTGCCGACATTGCCCGCCGGTTGGGCACGATCCTTGATCCCGAACAGTTGCTGCAAGAAGTCGTCGAGTTGATCCAGAGCCGTTTTGGCCTCTACCACGCGCACATCTATCTGTTGAATGAAGAAGCAGACACGCTGAAACTGGCGACCGGCTCCGGCGAGGTCGGGCGGGTGCTGCGCGAGCGCGGACACAGTATCCCACTCAACGCAGAGAAAAGCCTGGTCGCCCGCGCAGCCCGTTCACGCAGCACGATCCTTGTGACCGACACCACCCTCGAATCCGACTTTATGCCCAACCCCCTGCTGCCGCAAACCCGTTCCGAGTTGTCGCTGCCGCTGGTTGTTGGCAACACTGTTCTGGGTGTGCTCGACCTGCAAGACGATCAGGCCGGGCGCTTCACCGAAGCCGAGCGTGACACCTTCGGCACCCTGGCAGGACTGGTCGCTACGGCCATCCAAAATGCGCGCTTGTTCGAGAGGCAGCGGCAAGCAGAAGCGGCCATCCGTGAATCGCAGCAACGACTGTCGCTACTCGTGCAGCAAAGCCCGCTGGCCGTGATCGAGTGGAACACCGACTTTGAGGTCGTCCAATGGAACGAGGCCGCCGAACACATCTTTGGCTACACCCGCGAAGAGGCGTTGGGTCGCCACGCTGCCGGGTTGATTGTGCCGGAAGAAGTCCGCGACCTGGTCAATCAGGTCTGGCAGGATCTCCTCACGCAGCGAGGCGGGACCCGCAGCACGAACGACAACTTCACCAAGGATGGGCGCATCATCACCTGCGAATGGTACAACGCGCCCCTCGTGGATGCTAATGGCAATGTCCTCGGCGTCGCTTCCCTGGTTGCCGACGTCACCGAGCAGAAACGCGCACAGGCTGCCTTGCAAGAGAATGAGGAACGCTTGGGACTCGCGCTCGAAGCCGCCGCCGCCGCTGTGTGGGAGTTCCTGCCGCTGGCGGGTGAGGCCTACTTCGATGACCGCTGGTATACGATGTTGGGCTATGAATCTCAAGAACTGCCCCAGTCCTACGATACATGGCGCAGCCTGTTACATCCCGACGACCTGGCCGTCTCCGAACCGAAGATCCTGCAGAAGATTCAGGTTGGCGGTGACTTCTCCGAGGAGTTCCGCATGAAGACCAAAGATGGCGGCTGGCGCTGGATCCACGCCATCGGCAAAACGATCGCCACCAATGAGGATGGCGTCACCACCCGGATGTTGGGCACACACACCGACATCACCGAGCGTGTGCGCGCCGAGGCTGCCGTGCGCGAATCGCGGCGGATGCTGGAGATCGTGATGAACAGCCTGCCGGAGTCCATCTTCTGGAAGGACAAAGACCTGGTCTACCTGGGCTGCAACACCAACTTCGCCCATGATGCAGGCTTCGAGTCTCCGGAGCAGGTGATCGGCAAAACCGACCACGATATGCCGTGGAAGGATCAGGTGGCGCTCTACCAGGCCGACGACCGCCACGTGATCGAGACTGGCGAGGCCAAGATTGACTACGAAGAGCCGCAGAGCACACCCGACGGCGGCACCATCTGGCTACGCACCAGCAAGTTGCCCCTGTACAACGAGCAAGGCGAAGCCTACGCTGTTCTGGGCGCGTATGCCGACATCACCGAGATGAAGAAGGCGGAACAAGCAGTCCGTGAATCGCAGCAACGACTGTCGCTACTCGTGCAGCAAAGCCCGTTGGCCGTGATCGAGTGGAACACCGACTTTGAGGTCGTCCAATGGAACGAGGCCGCCGAACACATCTTTGGCTACACCCGCGAAGAGGCGTTGGGTCGCCACGCTGCCGGGTTGATTGTGCCGGAAGAAGTCCGCGACCTGGTCAATCAGGTCTGGCAGGATCTCCTCACGCAGCGAGGCGGGACCCGCAGCACGAACGACAACTTCACCAAGGATGGGCGCATCATCACCTGCGAATGGTACAACGCGCCCCTCGTGGATGCCAACGGTAATGTCCTCGGCGTTGCTTCCCTGGTTGCCGATATCACCGAGCGCGTCCGTGCTGAAGCCGAAATCCAGAAACGCGCATCCGAACTGCAGACCGTGGCCGAAGTCGGTACGGCGGCGGCCACCATCCTGGAACCCGACCGGCTGCTGTCCCAGGTCGTCGAACTCACCAAGTCCAACTTCGGCCTCTACCACGCGCACATCTACCTCATTGACGAACTCGGAGAATCCCTGGTTCTGGCGGCTGGCGCGGGCGAGGCCGGCAAGCAAATGCTGGCGCAGGGCTGGAAGATCGCGGCGGACAGCGCGACCTCGCTGGTGGCGCGCGCTTTCCGCACCCGCGCGGGCGTCATCGTCAATGACGTGCGCGCTGCGCCGGATTTCCTTCCCAACCCGCTGCTCCCGGAGACCCGCGCGGAGTTGGCCGTCCCGTTGATCGTCGGCGAGCGCGTCCTGGGCGTTCTGGACGTGCAATCCGATCAGGTGGACCACTTCACCCGCGAGGACGTCGCCATCCAGACCACGCTCGCCGGGCAGATTGCCACCGCCATCGAGAATGCCCGCCTCTTCCAGGAAAGTCGCCAGGTGGATCGCCTGAAGAGCGAATTCCTGGCGAACATGAGCCACGAGCTGCGCACACCGCTGAACTCGATCATCGGCTACATCCAGCTCTTGCTGATGGACCTCGAAGGCGAGATTCCCGAAGAGAGCTACGAGGATATGCGGTCCATTGACACCAATAGCCGGCACCTGCTCAATCTGATCAACGACATCCTCGACCTGGCAAAGATCGAGGCCGGGCGCGTGGAATTGCATCTGGAAGAAATGGACGTAGCGGCGCTGCTGGATACCGTTAAAAACAACAACGCTGGCTTGTTTATCAACAGCGCATTGAGTTTCAACGTCAGCGCCGAAGAGGGGTTGCCGCACATCAACGCCGATCCGGTGCGCATCAACCAAATCCTGAACAACCTGATCTCGAATGCCTTCAAGTTTACCGAGACCGGCGGCGTCACCATCCACGCCTACCGGGACAACAACGACGTCTGCATCGCGGTTCAAGATACCGGCATCGGCATCGCCGAAAAAGACCTGGAGGCCGTCTTCGAGCGCTTCCGCCAGGTGGATGGCTCCTTCACCCGCCGCGCCGAAGGGACCGGCCTGGGGTTGTCCATCACCCGCCTGCTGGTCGAGATGCACAAGGGCCGGCTCAGCGTGCGCAGCAGACTCGGCGAGGGAAGCACTTTCACAGTACATCTCCCGGCGGTTGCGTAGTATCGTTCCACAGACAAGGTGCAACGCACTGACAATGAGGTGCGTTGCACTTTGTTTTACTATGCTGGAAAAGTGAGTACAATCTAAGCATCTGTTTCCTCAACAGCTAAATCGTTTTTAGCTCCCTCAATAGGAACGGGAAGACCGGTTGGAACATTTCTCGGAGCAGGAGGAAAGCCGATGAAAACTCTATTCACATCCGTGAAGTGTCTGGAATGTGGGCACATGATGCCAGCCGACCTTTTTGCCAGCACATGTGCCGCTTGCGGCGGCAGTTGGCTCGATGCGCGTTACGACATCGCCGCGCTTCCCCAAGGTTGGCCGGCCCATCTGCAAGCGCGCCCGCGCGATCTGTGGCGCTATCGGGAATTGCTGCCCTTCCCGGAGGATTTCGTCTTCAACACGATGGGCGGCGAAGGCTGGACGCCTCTCACCCGCGCCAGGGGCCTGGAACGCGAATTGGAACATGGCGCGCAAGGAGAAATCTGGATCAAGGATGAGCGACGGCAGCCGACCGGCTCTTTCAAAGACCGGCAGGCGGCCTTCACCACCAGCACGCTCATAGCGCAAGGCATCAATGAACTCGTGTTGGCTTCTACCGGCAACGCGGCGGCGGCCTACGCGGCTTACTGCGCCCGCGCTGGCATCAAATTCTGGGTCTTCCTGCCGAGCAGCGTCCCCGCAGAGAAAATGCGCGAACTCGCGCTCTATGGCGCGGAAGTCATCAAGATCACCGGCACCTACGACCAGGCCAAGGAAGTCGCCGCCGATTTTGCTATCCGGCGCGGCATCTACCGCGACGGCGGCGCGAAATCCATCCCCGGCAAAGAAAGTATGAAGACCATCGCGCTGGAAATCGTTGAGCAGTTGGGCTGGCGCGCCCCGGATTGGTACGTCCAGGCCGTCTCCGGCGGCATCGGGCCGCTGGGCGTCCTTAAAGGCTTCGTCGAACTGTACGAAGCGCGGTTAATTGATCGCGTCCCCAAACTCGCTATCGTGCAGGCGGAAGGCTGCGCTCCGATGGTCAAAGCCTGGCAGCTTGGACGCGACAAAGCCGAACCGCTGCAACCCGATACCCTCATCACCGTGCTCTCCACCGGCGATCCAGGTAAGGCTTACAGTATCCTCAAACAAGCCGCCGACGTTTATGGCGGCGCCATGGTCGCCGTCAGCGACGGCGATGCCTTCCGCGCTATGCGCCGCGTCGCGCGGATCGAGGGGTATTCGATGGAGCCGGCAGCCAGCGTCGCGTTTGCCGGGTTGGAGAAGCTCATCGCTGACGGGGTGATGCACGCTGACGAGTGTATCGTCGTCAACTGCTCCGGGCACACCTTCAGCGCCGAGAAACACGCCCTCGAAGACCGCTACGCCTTCCATCTACAAATGGCTGCGCCGGATTCTTCCGCCGTTGGCGCACCAACCAATTACTCCAAAGAGGGGCTAGTCTCTGTTCTGGAACAACTGGATGAGCAAATCACCACCATTGTTATCATTGACGATAACCCGCACGACAGTCGCCTCATCCGCCGCCTGCTGCTGCGCTACAAGAACTACCGCGTGTTCGAGGCGCACAGCGGCGCGGATGGCCTCGACCTGGTGCGCCAGCGCCAGCCCGATCTGGTGGTACTCGACCTGACACTCCCGGATACGGATGGCTTCTCCATCCTTGAAAAGCTCAAGACCGATCCGCGCACCAACGAAATCCCGGTGGTCATCGTCTCCGCGAAATCACTGTCGTCTGAAGAATGGTCACGCTTGCGGCGATATACCCAATCCATCTGGCAAAAAGGCAATTTCGGGAGCCAGGAACTTGTCCACCACATGGTCGGGCTGCTCGGCGATAGCATTGAGCTTTCGCAAAAGCCAGAGAAGACCGATGCAGCGTCCGAGCGCGCCACCTGGGTAGAAGGAACCACTTTCGGCGAAGATGAACGTCTGCGCATCCTGGTCATTGACGACAATGTTTCTGACGCGCGACTGATGCACCGCCTATTCCAGGCGCGGCAGCGCTTTCGCATTGATGAGGCCCACTCTGGACAAGAAGCGTTACAGGCCATCGAGAAAGCCAGGCCTGACCTCATCATCCTCGACCTGATCCTGCCTGACATCCCTGGCGAGAAACTTCTTGAGATGCTGCGCGAACGGCCAGTGACCCGCGAGGTTCCCGTCATCGTGATGTCGGCAAAGGACATCAACCCTGCCACACGCCTCCGCTTGACCGCGCTGGCCGATTCCCTCTGGGAGAAAGGCGCTTTGGATCGCAGCAGCCTCTTGGCGCACATTGAAGCAATCCTGCCGGCATAAATCGGCGGCATAGCCAACACAACCGCAACATAATTGCTACAAAACACAAACGTAATATCAGATGAATCATGATATGCTATGTATAGTTATAGGGTGGGACGGGTTGACGTCTAATATCGGGGGTTCGGGTTGGATAGGCAAGCTGTTAGTTTGTCGGGATGGACAAACTAACAGCTTGTCCTATAATAGGACACAAATCAATTGAACGAGACCGATTATGATTGAACAGAAGACAGTTTTATACATCGAAGATAACCCCCACAACCGGCGTCTGGTCCGTAGAACGCTCGAACGGCGCGGCTACTCCATCATTGAAGCCGAAGATGGCGAAAGCGGCCTGGCCATGGTGCGTGAACTGAAACCGCCCCTCGTTCTCCTCGATATCGGACTGCCCAAGATGGACGGCATGGAAGTCGTCGGGCGGATTAAAGCCGACGCGGAACTTCAAGATATTCCGGTGATCGCCATCACCGCTTCGGCGATGCACGGCGACCGCGAGCGTTTCCTGGCCGCCGGCTGCGACGATTATCTGTCCAAGCCCATCCAGGTTTTGGAATTGATTGATAAAGTAAATCTCTACTACCCTTCGGCGACCAACATCTACCGCCAGCAAAAAGCCGAGTTAAAGGCTACCGGAAGTCCGGCCTGATATTGATCTGGAAAGCGCCTCCGCCATTTCGCGGAGGCGCTTTCTTGCGTGAAAGATTCTAACGCACATACGCATTGCAATACGGACCTTCCGGCATGACGCAGATGCGCGCCTGGGGACCGTACTGCTTTTGGAGCGCCACCACTGTCTCGCCAATATCCCGGCACGGCAGAAACAGCGCCGCACGGATTTGTGCCTCGGTCAAGCCGCCGCTGTAGACGTAGACCGCAGCCCGCTGCTGAATTTGCGCCTGCACCTGCACCTGCCACTGATCCGGCGCAGAGAACCCCGGACGCGCCAACATAGCCAGCACCCCCTGCGGTGAACCGCCCTCCGCCAGCAGCGCGGCGTAGCGCCCGTGGTCGGGGATGCCGTCCTCGCATGCCGCCGCCACGACGATCGCCCCACCCTCCCGTACGATCTCGTTGGCGGCGCTGATGCCCTTCACCGCCTGGTAGAGGTTCTGGTCGAGTGGATAGCCGCCGTTGGTCGTCACGACGATGTCGTAGGGCACAGCCACGGGGACCATCGCGTGCTCACGCACGAAGGCGCAGCCGGCCGCGTGCGCCGCAAGCATCTCCCCCGCGAAGACGCCCGTCATTTGCCCCGCCGTGTTGATCGTCACGTTGAGCAAGAACGTGGGATGGGTCATCAACGCCACTTCGCGCATCTCCTCCCAGATGGGATTGCCCTCGGTGTAACCCCACGTTGCTTTGGGATGGGCGATCATGGCGCGCCCGTGGTTGGTGACGACACTCTCCGCCCCGGCGAGCGCAGGCAGCACGCCCTTCGGCCCGCCACTGAACCCGGCGAAGAAGTGCGGCTCGATCAGCCCGGTGAGGATGCGCACGTCGGCTTCCATAAAGCAACGATTCACGCGCACGGGATGGCCGAAGCCGGTCTGCCCCAACGCGACCAGTCCGGCGTCGTCGTTGCCGTCGTGTTGCAAGCAGCGGTAACGCTCCACGATGGCATCGCCCAACATCGCCCGCAACTCGGCCTCCGTCTGCGGGCGGTGCGTGCCGAGCGCGTTGAGCAATGTGATGTCCTTACGCGCCACGCCCGCGGCTTCCAATTCTGCCAGCAGCACCGGCAGCAAACGCGCGTTCGGCGTGGCCCGCGTGATGTCGCTGTGGGCGATGACGACCGTATCGCCGGGCTGCACCAGACTCGCCAATGGTGGTGAGGCGATGGGGTGGCGCAGCGCCTCGCGGATTGCTGTTGCTTCGTCCGGTAGGCCGGGTGTGAAGCGCGTCGTCACAACATCGCCATCGTCCGGTAGTGCGACAGTTAGCCCTTCTCGTCCGTAGCGTAACGTAATTTCCATATCTTTCCCTTTGACGAACCTGCCAAACGCCGCTATAATCAGGACTGCGGATAGAACTCTATCACGAATCCACTGTAGGGCGAATTGCCAATTCGGCCAACCAAATTTGACTATTCGACGAACGACAATCAGACTATTGGAGGCTTTATGAATTATCGAGCAATGTACGAACTGTTAGCCGAAGACTTGACCCAACAAGGCATCGACATCGACGCCGTGAAGGCGCGGCTGAAGGCGCAAAAGATCGAGACGCCCTCGTGGGGCTACGCGAACAGCGGCACGCGCTTCAAGGCGTTCGCATGGCCCGGCGCTGCCGTCACCACCCGCGAAAAACTCGACGACGCGGCGATGGTTCACAAAATGACGGGCATCGCGCCGTCGGTGGCCCTGCACATCCCCTGGGACAAGCCGGAGGACAACGACTACACTGCGATGCGCGAGTACGCCGAAGCGCAGGGCATCAAACTGGGCGCGATCAACCCCAACGTCTTCCAGGACGACGAGTACCGCTTGGGATCATTCGGCAATCCCGATCCCGGCATCCGCGAGATGGCACTGGATCACATCCTGGAGT
>DAOLUH010000048.1:20335-45765 GCA_035420085.1 Anaerolineae bacterium | reverse complement strand
TCTTGCAGTGATTTTCCTTTGTAGCCAATCGTGTACACAGTCATTGTAGTCTCCTAGTCAAGTAGTCGAGTAGTCGTTAGTCAGATAGTCAAGTAGTCGTTAGTCGGATAGTCGAGTAGCCGTTAGTCGAGTAGTCGTTAGTCGGATAGTCGAAATAAGATATCCTGACCGCCTCGACTATAGGACTACGCGACTGTATGACTAAAACAGCGAAAGTTGCTGCGGGATGACTTCTCCGGCGGCGGTTGTGCCGTCCGGCTGGATGTGCTGGACTTCGACGCCGCGCTCCAACAACGTCTGGGTGATCAGCTTGTGGCGGTGGCAGTGGTGGTAGTCGCCTTCGCTGCACATGATGACGACGGGTTGCTCGCGCGCCAGGTCCAACAACTGTGCGATGCCACGCTGGTAGGTCTCCGTCTGCGCCAGACGCTCGTAGTTGGGACGTTCCTCGCCGGGATCGTAGAGTGTGGGATCGGCCGGCCTCCCGCCGAGGCTGTCGCCCATGCTTTTGTAGGCGATGCCGGCGGCTTCCAGATCGTGCGCCAGGTCTTCGCGGTTGAACTGCGGCGTCCACCGGCTGTACGGCTGGCTACGCACGTCCACAAGCAGGGCAATGTCGAACTTGTGCAGCAGATCAATAAAAGCTGGTATGGTGTGGTCGCTATGACCGACGGTGTAAATCAACAAAGCACGTCCCTCCACAATCTCTAATCAAGACACAACGGGAATCATCTCACAGGACAAGGATCACAGCTACCCCTGCCGCGACCATCAACACCATCCCCGGCCACAAGGCGCGGCGCAGCGCGGTCGAGCCGCTCGCCAACGCGAAGACGCCTTTGAAGAGTGTGCTGGCAAGCGTCGCAATCGTGATGGCCCGCGCAGCGACGGTCAAATCCAGGTTTGTGGGCGCGCGCGCCAGATCAACCATAGAAAGCGCGATGGCGTCCACGTCAACGATGCCGGAGACAAAGCTGGAGACGTAAATGCCGGTGTTGCCAAACAAAACGCGCGCCGCCGTGGAGATGAGCAAGACGACGGCATACAACGCGCCGAATTTCAGCGCCGGACCGAGTTCGAAGGGATTGGAAAAGGCAAGCTCTTCTTTGGCGTAGGCACGCTGCCGGATATACAAGAAAGCGCAATACGCCAGTCCCACGACGAGCGGCGCGCACATCGGCCATAATAGCCAGTAAGCCAGCGGCTGATTGAGCGCGAAGACGATCACTAGCACGCGGACGAACATCACCGTCCACGCGACGATGATCGCCAGCGAGAAGGGGCGCGCCAACTCCGGATTGGTGCGGCTGCGCTGCGAAAAGCTCAGGGTGACGGCCGTGCTCGACGCCAACCCGCCAAGCAGTCCCGTCAGCCCGATCCCGCGCTGCGCCCCGATGACTTTGATCATCACGTAGCCCAAAAAGCTGATGCCGGAGATGAAGACCACCATCAGCCAGATTTTGTAGGGATTGAACACGTCGAACGGCGGCGGGCCGAAGTTACGGTTCGGCAAAATCGGCAGGACGATGATGCTGATGACGGCGAATTTGAGCGTCGCGTAGATGTCGTCGCGGGTGATGGCGTGCGCCAGCGTGCGGAACTGCGATTTGAGTGACAGCAGCGCCATCACAGCCACGCCGAGCGCCGCTGCGAACAAGATCAAGTTCCAGTAGCACGCCGCGCCGATCCCAAAAGTGATCAGCGTCGCCATCTCGGTCGTCATGCCCGGCTTGCCCGCGAGCACATCTCTGTGATACGAAAGCGCCAGCAAAACGCCGAAGACCAGCAGCACGGCCACAAACGGCAGCGCCGACGCCAACTGATCCGCTGCCAACGCCGCGACGAAGCCCGCCAGGCTGATGAGCGCGAACGTGCGCACGCCGGCGAACAGCTTGCCTTCCGGCTCGTCATACGCCGACTCACGTTGGATGCCGATGAAAACGCCAATGCCCAACGCCACCACAAGATGATAGAAAAAATCAGCCATCGCCGTCACTCCGATTCCATCCCGCATCCAGAAACCGCTGAATCTCAATCACATACCCGTTGGGATCGCGGGCAAAGCAGTGATAGATGCCGTAAGTCTCGTTGAGGGCGGGCGGCTTGTCAAAGGAGACGCCGCGCGCGTGCAGATAGGCGTACCAGGCATCCACCTCTTGCGTGACCAGTGTGAAGAGAATGCCCTGCGGCTTCTCCGGCGCGGTTTCGCGCGCGCAGAAGCCCAGATATGCCTCACCATTCACCCGATAGATACGACAACCGCCTTGATCCAACACCAGGGGCAGTTCCAGCACTTCTTCGTAGAATTGCGCCGTCCGCGCTAAATCGCGCGTGTACAAGAATGTGATTTGTTGGTCAATGCCTGGTCGTGACATGAACGCCTCGCCACAATCATTTGACAGGTTCGTGTAAGCTCATATCATACACTACGGATAGTGTAGAGCCTTTTCTGAAATTTGCTAAATCGGTTTATGATCAAAGAAATACAAGCCCAAGTCTTACTGGCGCACAGCAAACAGCCGGATCCGTGGTTTGGCCTCAAGTACAACATGAATCTGTACAGAGGGTGCTGTCACAGATGCGTGTACTGCGACAGTCGAAGTGAATGTTACCAAATCGAGAATTTCGACCGGGACGTACTGGTTAAGGTCAACGCCATCGAATTGCTGCGCAAGGAATTAGCCAGCAAACGGGTCAAAGGGCCGATTGGTCTGGGTTCGATGAATGATCCCTTTATGCCTTTGCCCCCCGGCGTTAGCCTGACCGGACAGGCATTAGCAGTCATCGCCGAGTTTGGCTTCCCGGTACACATTATCACCAAAAGCGCCCTGGTCTTGCAGGAATTAGAGACGTTGCGGCGCATCAGTCAGGTCTATGCCAGCATCAGTTTCACGGTTACGACCGCCGACGACGGGCTGGCGGCAAAAATCGAACCGGGTTCATCGCGGCCCTCAGCGCGTTTTGCGGCTATGCGTGTGTTAGCCGATAACGGCATCCAGACCGGTGTGACGTTAATGCCCGTTCTGCCTTTCATCGAGGACACCGAGGAAAACATTACGGCGATTGTCGAACAGGCTGCCGCCAGTGGGGCGTCCTACATCCTCCTGGGAACAGGAATGACTTTGCGCGACCGTCAACGCATTTATTATTATCGCCAGCTGGACGCACTTTTCCCCGGCCTCCGCGAAAAGTATGAGCGCGCGTATGGTGAGCGCTATTTCTGTGATACACCAAACGCACCCCATCTCCACCAGCTATTCAATGCGCTGTGCGAGAAGCATCATATTGCGACCCGCTTGCCACTTTATGAGCCACTTGCATCACAGCAGTTGAATCTTTGGGAGTGAGCCTATTCAAGCGCGCCATCCTCCACACAGACAGCGGTATAATGAAGAGGAATACTGTGAGAGAGGGTTGAGTGTACGATGACGCCGCAGATTGTGGGTTCGCTCTATACTGTCATTTTAATCGGACTGGCGTTCTATGCCATCCATATCATCCTGCTCATTGCATTGTACCTGCATCACCGCCGCGAGCCATCACCAGCGATGCCAGCCATCACCGACGCCGAGTTGCCCGTTGTGACCGTCCAAATCCCACTGCGTAACGAGCGCTACGTCGCGCAGCGGATTCTCGCGGCGGTTACGGCCTTCGAGTGGCCGCGCGACCGGCTCGACATCCAGGTGCTCGATGATTCTGACGACGACACGACAGCGTTGGCGCAAGCCGAAGTCGAACGACTGCGGGCGGAAGGGTATGACATCCACCTGCTGCACCGGAACAATCCCCAAGGGCACAAGGCAGGCGCCCTGGCTGCCGGGATGCGCCAGGCGCGCGGAACATTCATCGCCATTTTCGACGCGGACTTCTCGCCCGCGCCGGATTTTTTGCGGCGGATGGTGCCCTATCTCGTCCACGACCCGACGCTAGGCTTTGTTCAAGCCCGCTGGGGGCATCTTAATGCAGAATACTCTCTGATCACTCGCGCGCAAGCCCTGGCCCTGGATGCCCATTTCACCGTAGAGCACATCGCGCGCAATCGCTCCGGGCTGTTGATGAACTTCAACGGAACCGGCGGTGTCTGGCGCAAGCAGGCCATCGAAGACGCCGGCGGCTGGCAACACGATACCATCGCCGAAGACCTTGACCTGAGTTATCGCGCGCAGCTTGCCGGGTGGAAAGTCCTCTATCTGCCCGAAGTTGTCGCGCCGGCGGAACTTCCACCGCTGGTGGCCGCGTTCAGACAGCAGCAGTACCGCTGGGCCAAAGGCGCGACACAGGTTTTGCGCAAGTTAAGCGGGGCGATTGTGCGTTCGCCGCGTCTGCGTCCAGCGCAAAAGGTAATGGCGCTGCTGCACTTAAGCGGCTATTTCACGCAGCCGCTTATCCTGGCGTTGGTCTTCCTCGTCGCGCCCATGGCAATCTACTCGCCGCGCCTGCCGACGCTGACCCTGGCTTTGGGAACGTTTACCATGTTGCCCCCGCTGCTCTACGTGTTAGGACAGGCTGCGTTGTACCACAATTGGCCCCGTCGCATCCTGTGTTATCCGATTTTGCTGCTCTTGGGCGTCGGCATCAGTTGGAACACGACGTTAGGGGTGCTTGACGGGCTGCTCCACTGGGGCGGCGAATTCAAACGCACGCCCAAATTCGAGCTGCGCGGGCAGCAAGGGAGCTGGCGGGATGCGCGCTATCGCATCAAACTCGACCGCGCGCTGCCCGGAGAAATCCTGATTTGCATTTACGCGCTGGCGGCGCTGATTCTCGCTCACGAGCTGCAACGCACCAACTTGATGCCGCTGAGTTTGATCGCCCTGGCAGGCGAAGTGTTTGTCGTGTGGGGCGCGTTACAGCAATTGGGGAAACACAGGAGCAAAAAAGAACAGGGGCGCTAAAACGCCCCTGTTTTACTTGACGCCATGAGTTGGCCGGTGTTATTTGCCAGGTTTCTCTTCCGGCAGAACGTCAACCACGGTACCGGCCTGCGGCGCAGATGAACTCAGGCCTGGCTTTGTCCCCTTGGGCGCTTCCAGTTTGGGCGGCTGCAAATCCTGCGGCATGAAGGTTTGACCGCGCAAATACGCGCCTTCGTTGATAAGCAGGGATTTGATGGTCATATCGCCCCACACACGCCCGGTATCCATAATCTCCACCCGGTTGGCGGAGACATTACCCTGAACAGCCCCGGCGATGGAAACGTTATTGGCCTTGATTTCAGCACGCACTTTGGCGCTCTCTGTAATCACGAGATTGCCGGTGATTTCTATCGTGCCTTCAACAATGCCATCCACGCGGAGACCGCCATCTCCTTGAATGTCACCCTTGATATGGGTATTTGCGCCAATTGTTGATTCGATTGCAGGTTGTGCCATACGTCCTCCCCCGGTAGCTGCTGGTTTTATAACTGGTGTTGCAGGTTCTTTGGGTTTGCCTTTACCACCTAACCACGACATCGTTACCTCCTCGCTTGAAATGCACGCTTCAGTTAAAGAATTAAAGAATGTGCTTTAGAATAAAGCGCAAAACGTGGAACGCAGTCCTTTCGCTTTACGTTTCACGTTTACACCTTATTCCAACCTGTTGTGATTCAATAATAACCAGAGATGACAGTTTGTCAAACCTCATCTTCCAAAAATCATGACCCGGCGTCAGACGGCGCGCCTTCGACCATCTGGCGCGCCTGGCCGAGCGCCTGTTGTTCCTCGGCGCTCAAGCTGTACGATGAGCGCCATTGCGTCAGCGGTTTGGCATAGACCCGCGCGTCGTCGCGCGAGTGTAAGCCGCTGAGGATCGCCCCGTTGCCGCGCGCGTCCACCAACGCCAGCGAGAAACTCTGGTCACCGCCCACGTTCTCGAAGGCGCTATAGCGGATGGCGCTATGGCCTTGAATGGTGTGCGGCAAAATCAACCCAAACTGACGCAGCATAGCTTCAAACTTGCTGATGCGGCTTTCCTGTCCATCCAGGCGGGTTAGAAGCTGCACGATGGTCGCCTGGTCGGTATCTTCGGCCAAAGCAAGAATCTTCTGGTAGCGTTCCTCCATCGTTTTGAGACGCTTCTCCAACGTGTAGACCCAGTAGGCGCCCACAAATAGCAAAATAGTCGAAGCAATTACCCACAGCACAAGTCCGGTCATACGCACCTCCTCGGATTAAGTCGAAAGTCCAAAGTCGAAAGCCCAAAGTCTGGAAATCTTGGCGACCTGGGGGTCGTGTTTTCAGTGAAAGTTACGGGTTCAGCTGCACCGGCCCCAGGATGAAACGATCGCCGGTCATTGTCCCGTCAAGGTTGAACTGCGGGATGCGGCGGATGCTGCCCATCTCGTACATGCCCACTTCGAGCCAATACTGGCCGGGCGGCACATCCGCCGGAATGACCAGCCGGTACGGATCTATCACCTGCTGCCCCTCCAACCACTTGGGAAACCACAGGTACGACGGGAAAGCCCCACCCAAGGGCGTGTAGTCGTGCCCGAACCACGGGACGCCCGCCGCGTCAATCAGGTGAATGAAGATGGTATAGCTCGTCCGCGGACGCGCTAACACGCGCCAGGTCAACTTCACATGCAGCGGCTGACCGGCTTTGAGCGGCAATGGCGTCTGCCAGATTCCCTGCCGCGTCGCCCAACCGGCCCGCGCGCGCGCCGCAAGCAAGGCGACATCGTTGCCAATGTTGGTCAGCGCGCTTTCCAACACCTGCGCTTGCCGTGTTGCAGCCGCACCCGGCAACACGGCGATCTCGCCTAGCCCAAGCGAGACTTCTCCGTCGCTGAAGGACAACGCAGAGACGGCGTTCGTCATATCCGTATAGCCAAGGCGCAGTGGATAAGTTCCCGGCGGTAACGTGTATGGGATATAGACGTCGTACTGTTCGACGATAATTTCACCAGGCCGCCAGCCCGGCGTCAGGCAGCGGCTATCGGTCGTCCAACGCTGCTCCACCGTCCCCAACTGCGCGAAAGGCATCAGAATCGCCGTTTCGGTCGTCGCTGCCCGCGCATAGAGCGTCAGCGGCAACACCTCCCCCTGGGCAATCGCCGTTGCGGGCAGATCGTAACCGAGCAATTGCAGGCGCGCGTCCACCCACACATCGTTCAATGGATACTGCAGCGCAACCGGTTCCACCGCTGGCGGTTCGAGGACGCGCCACAGATCGCCTTCCGGCCGCAGGCGGAAGCCCAAATCGCGGATTTCGCGCCGGTAGTTCGTCAGATAGACCGGGCCGGCGGCGAGGTTGCCGAAGACGGCGTCCGTCCACGAGAGCGAGCCGGTGACATACAGGGGGCGCAGATCCGCCGCGTCGAAGCTCTGGCCTTCCACCAAAGCGCGATAGAAATATGGCGTGAGATGCTCCCAATCGGAGGCCAGTGCCGCCCCCTCCCCGCGCCCGGCGAAACGTTCCTCTAGCTCGTCAACGAAGGCATCGGCGGCGTTCCAATTCCGCAGCGAGATGCGCGGATAGGTATGGACGAGCATCCCCACCGGCATCGCCAACGACGCTACGGCAACGACAGCCATCCCCCAACGCGGCGCAAGGCGCGTCGCCGACTCCAGAGCCAGCAGCGCCCCCACCCCCAACGGGAACGCCAGCGCCATAAAAGCGTGCAGCAGATAGGCCATCACATCCTGCACCGAGTTCAGTGTGAAGCCCAGATGGCCGAGCAGAAACACGCCCCACAGCAGCGCCAGGCGTGGGCGACGCGCGACCAGCCACACCGCCCCCACGCCCATCAACACCAACAGAGGCCAGGCGTACTGCAAACGCAGCAACGTCCAGAACACGCGCAATCGGTCAACCTGATCCGCTAAACCAAAATAGAACAGGTTCACCCGCAAGCCCTGCGCCGTCGCGTGCCGCAGAAACCCCTCCCACGTGCGCATGTCGGTGGGGCCAAAGGGGACGTTGGGGCTGCGCAGGGGAAAGTAAAGCCAGGGCAACAATCCCAGCAAGCCACATCCGACAAAGGGCAGCAGCGTTTTCCATTGGAGCAGGATTTTGGGCCGCTGCACCAGGATGAAAACAGCGTAGGCTGGCAAACCCCATACCGTGATGGGATGGTGCGTCACACCGATACCGGCAAAAAAGGCCAGCGCGAACAGCCAGCGGTCGTGACCAGCGCGCGCCCAGCGCACCAACAGCCACAACTGCGTCGCGGTGATGGCGACGCTCAGGATGTGCGCGTTGGAATGGATGCTGTGCTGCCAGAGATCAGGGGCAACGGCCAACGCCAATCCGCCGGTCAACGCGGCAAGCAGCGGGAAACGCCACCCAGCCAGCGGTTTGCCCGTGTCGTCCAGCCGCGTTTCGAGGATAATGAGGAAAACCCGGCTCACCGTCCAGGCGCCGGCAGCCCCGGCCAGGAGGTGAGTGCGCCAGGCGACCGTCCCAACGGCAAACAGCCGCTGCCACACGCCCGCCAGCAAGGTGTAGAAGGCGTAACCTGGGGGATGCGCGATGCCCCATACGGCGGGAATAAACTGATATTCCGAGGGGTCGCCGAAGATTGTCCCCCGCGCCGCGGTGAGGGTGTAGAGGGACCAGGCGACGATGAAAAGCAGCGCGGCTGCCCATCCCGCATAGCAGCAGCGCGCCACGTCCATCAACTTCGCCTTGACATATCCCTTCTGCAACCGCCCTCCTTCGAAAATAGCCCCCGAGGACACAGAGTTCACAGAGATAGGAAAAAATAACTCTGTGTTCTCGGTGCTCTCTGTGGCAGATATTTTGGTGCTTGCATGATGTGCGACAGCGCCGACGTCTCCTCTGGCTGACGACAAGGTCAATCGTTCACGCGACAGACCTGGGCATTATAATGCTTTTTCGCCGCATGTCGAACTTTCAGACTTGTGTCAGTTAACGCGCTCCCTGCCCCCGCGACGGGGGCAGGGAGCACGGTACGTTGAGTTTTTCGCCTTGCGTTCTCTGGGCGATTATCTATAATCAGGATGTTAGAAATATGGAGTTGACTTGCAGTGCTCGCGCCCTCAGAGCGCGTGAGCCTATCACCATAGATAAGGAATGACAAAATGAGCGAGAATAGAAATCTCTGGATTGGTGTTGTTATTGTGGTCGTGATCCTTCTGATTGCGTGTACATGCTGTTTGTGCGGCGGAATAGCGTTTCTGGTTTACGCGAGGAATATCCCTTCCACGCCGACGCCGCCTATCGAATGGCCGGTCACACCGGAGAACCCAGACGCGCCGGACAATCCGATCATACCGGACAATCCGACGACGCCCGCAACGCCCAATCAGCCGCCCACCACTGCGCCCTTACCCGACGAGGCCGCCGAAACTCTGGCCGCGCTCCAGGAAGCGCAAATTCCCGATTCCGACCTCCACGAACTGGGCATCCGCTTCTTGGGTGTTCCAGCCGACACGCCGCGCGTTCTCTCCTCCCCCAATCCCGATTATGCCCTCGGGACGCGGCGCAAGTTCAACGTCTCGAACGTGGATAATGACGAGCAATTTGAAATCTACGCCACACTGGTCTACAAAACAGAACACGTCTACATGTGGGTCGAAGAAGGCGCCAGCGTTGACGAAAACAAGATCAAAAAAGCCGCCGATCTCTTCGAGAAACACACCTATCCCACCAACCGCGAATTCTTCGGCTCTGAGTGGACGCCCGGCGTGGATAACGACCCCCATCTGAGCATCCTACACGCCCGCAATCTGGGCGACAGCGTCGCCGGTTACTTCTCCAGCCCGGATTCTTACGTGCGCGCCGTGCGCAGCGATTCCAACGAGATGGAAATGTTCTACATCAACGTCGAAAACGTCACCATCGGCGATGATTTTTACAACGGCGTGCTGGCGCATGAATTCCAGCACATGATCCACTGGAACAACGACCGCAACGAGGCTACCTGGCTCAACGAAGGGTGTTCCGAAATGGCGATGGAGCTAAACAATCGCGCCTACCCCGGCGGCAACTACGACGTCGGCGGCAGCGAGTACGCCTACTTGCGCCGCCCCGACACCCAGTTGACGACCTGGCCCGAAGGGACTGCCGGAGACGCTTCCGCCAATTATGGAGGCGCTTACCTCTTTATGAGCTATTTCCTCGATCAGTTTGGCGAGGACGCCACCAAAGCCCTGGTCAGCCACACAGAAAACAGTATGGAAAGTGTTGACCTTGTCCTTTCTGAAAACCTGGGACTGTCGCTCACCCACGCAGACATTTTTGCCAACTGGGCCATCGCCAATCTTCTGGATAATACCAGCCTGGATGCCGGGCAATACGGGTACAAAGACATCACCGTCAACACACCGCGCATGGACGCTACCTATCGTATGAAGGCTACGCCGTTCACCAATCGCAGCACCGTCAGCCAATACGGGGTGGACTACATCAAAGTTCAAAGCAAAACGCCGGTGCGCTTCACCTTCACCGGCTCCACCCAGACCGCCTTGATGGACACCCAGGCGCACAGCGGGAAATACCTGTGGTGGTCGAACCGCGAGGATGAGTCTGACGCCCGGCTCACGCGCATCGTTGATCTGAGCAACGCGACGAAAGCCGAACTGCGGTTTTGGAGCTGGTACTACATCGAAGAGGACTGGGATTACGCCTACGTTGTCGTCGGCACGACTGATAGCGGCGTGATTCCAAGCGACATCAATTCCACCGACATCCATTGGAAGATCCTGGACGACCGTAGGCTAGGATGCCGTTCCACCAACCCCAACGGCAACAACTTCGGCTGTGGACTGACCGGCAAGAGCGCGAACTGGGTCCAGCTCACCGCCGACCTCTCCGCCTACGCCGGGCAAGAAATCGTGCTGCGCTTCGAGTACATTACCGACGCCGCCGTCAACCAGTCGGGGTTCGCCCTGGATGATGTGGAAATCGTCGTGGACGGCCAAACGCTGCTCAGTGACGACGTGGAGCAAGATGGCAGTGGCGACTGGATTGCGGAAGGTTTCGTGCGCCACGCCAACGTCCTCCCGCAGCAATGGATCGTGCAGCTCGTCATTGACGGAGCGACGCCGCAGGTCGAGCGCCTGCTCATGCTCGACGGGACAACGGGCGCGTGGACGATCCCCCTGAGCAGCCGCCAGGATGAAGCTATTATCGTCATCTCCGCTTTGGCGCCGGTGACGACGGAAACAGCGACATACGAGATTTCCTTGCAGCTCGAACCCTGATCCGCATGGACGTTGCCAACAACAGCGCTTGTATGGCGACAGCCCCCATCGGCATCTTTGATTCCGGCGTGGGCGGACTTTCGGTGTGGCGCGAGATTGTGCGCCAGTTGCCCGCCGAACACACGCTGTACTTCGCCGATCAGGCGCACATCCCCTACGGGCAGCGCCCGCTGGATGATGTGCGCCGTCTGACAGAGAATGTCACGCGCTTCTTGCTGGCGCAAGGCGCGAAGATCATCGTGGTGGCGTGCAACACGGCTTCCGGCGCGGCGTTGCACGCACTGCGCGATACCTTTCCCGATACGCCATTCGTGGGGATGGAACCGGCCGTCAAGCCGGCCGTCGAACATACACGCACCGGCGCAGTTGGCGTGATCGCCACACCCGCCACGTTTGAGGGTGATTTGTTCGCCGGGCTGGTGGCGCGCTTCGGCGACGGCGTGGACTTGCACGCGCAAGCCTGTCCGGGTCTCGTCGAGGTGGTGGAAGCCGGGGCGCTCGACACGCCGGAAACCGAGGCCCTGCTGCGGCGCTATCTCACCCCACTGCGCGATGCCGGCATTGACCAATTGGTACTAGGCTGCACGCACTACCCGTTCCTGAGTCCCGCCATCCAACGCATCGTCGGCCCGGAAGTCACGCTGATTGACCCCGCGCCCGCTGTCGCCCGGCAGGTGGGGCGCGTGCTGGCAGAACGCAACCTGCGCGCGCCTGTCAGCCAATATGCGAACCACCAATTCTACACCAGCGGCGACCCTCGGACATTCTTTAAGATGGCGCGCGTTCTCATCGGCTCCATGCTGGACAACATACAATCCATTAACCAGTATCCGTAATTCGTAACTCGCTGGGAGGAAGCTATGTATGAACCACAATCCCCGCACACACTCACCGTCGGCGTCGCCCGCGCCGACATCACGCCGCCGGTCGGCATCCAGTCGGCAGGGTTTGCGGCGCGCGGCCCGCTAACGCGCTACCACGACCCGCTGCTGGCGACAGCGTTGGTCTTCGACAATGGCGCACAGCGCGCGGCGCTCATCGGCTGCGATCTGCTAGATTTGGATGCGGATACGGTGCGCGAGATACGGCAGCGCGTCGCCGCGAGAACCAGCATCCCGGAAAACGCGCTCACCGTCGCCTGCACGCACACGCATTACGGCCCCGACGCGCACCGCGACCTGGCGAACCCACTGGTTGCCGCTTATCACGCCAACCTCATTCACGTGCTGGCCGGCGCTGTCGAAGCGGCAGCAGCGGACCTGCGCCCGGCGCACCTCGGCGTGGGCTGGGGGCAATCGGACATCGGCGTCAACCGCCGCGAGAAGTTGCCCGACGGGCATATCATCCTGGGGCAAAATCCCGCCGGTCCCATTGACCGCGCCGTCGGCGTGCTGCGCATTGACGCCACGGACGGTACGCCGATAGCGTGCGTCGTCAACTTTCAGACGCACCCGGTTTCGCAGACGTGGCAAGTAGATCACATCTCCGCGGATTATCCTGGTGCGATGCGCGCAACTGTCGAGAAGCTAATTCCCGCGCCGAGCCTCTTCCTGCAAGGCGCAAGCGGCAACATCAACGCCGCGCGGATGGAACCCAGCTACGAACCGGCGCGCTCGCTGGGTGTGCGCCTAGGCTGCGAAGTCGTCCGCGTGTGGGAGACGATTCAGCCCAGGCCGACGGCGGAACTGGCCCTGGTTGGGCAGGTTGTCGCGCTGCCGCGCACCCGCTACGGCTCGCCGGAAGGGGCTGCCGCAGTCGTCGCGGAGACGGCGCAGGAGATTGGGACGCTCAAGGCGGAGGGCGCGTTCGAGGGCCTCATCCGGTGGGCGGAGAAACGCCTGGCGGTCGCGCGGGAGGCGCTGGCAAGCTGGACAACCGGCGAACTACCCGCGCCAGTCACAGCCGAACTCCAGGCGTGGCAGATCGGCGACCTCGCGTTGGTCACAACGCCGGCTGAGGTCTTCAACGAGATTGGCGTGCAGATCAAGGCGGCCTCGCCATTTGCCCACACGTTCTTCTTGGGCTACGCAAACGACTCCATCGGCTACATCCCCGTCGCGGAGGCTTATGCCGAGGGCGGCTACGAAGTCGTCCATGCCAGCCAGGTCGCGCCGGAAGCCGCAGGCATCCTCGTCGCGGCGTGCGTCGGCTTGCTGAAGGATCTCCACAAAACGGTTCGTCGTCCTTGACGCGCAACAAACGCGCTTGGCTTGAATTGATAACGGGTATACACTGTCAGCAGATCAGTTCAAACGAAATGGAGGGGCTATGAAATTCATACGGCGTATTTTCGGAGTATTAGTGATGATTGCCGGGATACTGGGCCTGGTGCTCGGTATGGCCGGATTGGCCGGTGTGTGGATGGTGAAACCGACGATACTGGTCTACGCCAACGCCACCGTAGACACGCTCAATAGAAGCGTCATCACCAGCAAGAGCGTGATGCAAACGACCGGCGAGGCCCTGCGCGCCACTATCGCCAGCGTGGACGCGCTCTCAGCGATGTTAGGCACCACCGCCGCTACGGTCAAGGAAACCAAACCAGTGCTCGAGGGGGTTGACACTATTATGTCTGTCACTCTGCCTTCTACCTTGAACGCGACCACAGACTCACTCCATACCGCCCAAGAAGCCGCGCGCGTTCTGGAGAGCACGATACAATCCCTGGACACTTTCCGTATCCTGTTGAGCGACGTGCCGTTGATAGGGGGCTTCGTGGGCGAGCCGGGTGAACCTTACAGTCCCAAGAAACCACTGGCGGATTCACTGGGCGAGTTGGCCACCAATCTCGATGCGCTGCCGGCCACGTTAATCAAGATGTCCACCGACCTCAGCACCACCGATGACAACCTGGACGACATTCAGACAAACCTGCTCACGATGTCGGACAGCGTCGGGTTGATTGCGGTGAGCCTGGGAGAGTATGAAAAGATGGTTGTGCAGTCGCAATCATCAATGGATGACGTCACGACTATCCTCACCAACATTCAATCCAATCTGCCTGCCATTCTCAATTGGATCACGCTCGGATTGACATTGTTTTTTGTCTGGTTGCTGGCTTCGCAAATTGTCATTCTCACACAAGGATGGGAATTGTACCAGGGCACCACAGACCGCTTGCGATAGGTTCGCGTGTGGTAGCGACCTTTAGTCGCTTCTGCGGCAAAAACGACTGAAGTCGTCACTACGCGCCCTACATGTATTTTAATCAACCACATTACCAAAAGGAGACTAACGATGGCTGCTATAACACTTGATACGACGCTCGGTACGTTGTTGGATGATCCGCAGGCCAAGGCCGTGCTGGATCAGTATGTGCCCGGCCTCTCCGCCAATCCAATGGTGGCGATGCTCAAAAGCATGACGCTGAACAAACTGCTCGCCATGCCGCAGGCGGCGCAATTCGGCCTGACCAAGGAAAAGGCTGAAGAGATGCTGGCGGAAGTCAACAAGCGACTCTAAACGCGGTTTTTATCAGCGAAGTTCATATCCTAAACAAAGCGCAGAGTTCACAGAGATTCCGATCCGCCTCTGTGAACTCTGTAGCTTCTATAATCTTTGACAAGGAGGCGCGCTATGCTCAAAATCGGTCGGTATTGGGTGAGTTTGATCGTCATTATGAGCTTGGTTGTGGGCTGCCAGGGTACGCCATCCGCCCCACCCCCCACGGCGACGTCCACGACCGCGCCTTCCCCCACCCCGTCGCCCACAGTCGCGCCGCCCACGGCGACGCCGACGCCCATCCCCACCGCCACCGTCGTCCCGCTTGACCTCGTCAAGGCAGAAGCGCGCACGCCACAGATCACGTCGCCCGTGGGGACCGACGGCGCGCTTGTCGTCGGCGCCGGCGATATGCCGTGGTGGAACGACGTCGTCTTCTACGAAGTCTTCGTGCGCAGCTTCTACGACAGCAACGGCGACGGCATCGGCGATCTCAACGGCTTGATCGAGAAGCTGGATTACCTCAACGATGGCAACCCTGCGACAACTGATGATCTGGGCATCACCGGTATCTGGCTGATGCCCATCATGCAATCTCCCAGTTACCACGGCTACGACGTGACCGACTACTACACGGTCGAGGAAGATTACGGGACCAACGCCGATTTCAAACGGCTGATGGAAGAGGCGCACAAGCGCGGCATTTACGTCATCATTGATCTGGTGCTCAACCATACCTCCGCGCAACACCCGTGGTTCAAAGAAGCGCAGGATCCGAATTCGGAGCGGCGCAGTTGGTATCTCTGGAACGAAACAGGTGGAACGGGATGGCATCGCGCCCCCGGCGACGGGTATTATTTCGGCCTGTTCTGGGATCAGATGCCCGATCTGAACTACAACAATCCCGACGTGACCGCCGAAATGCACAACGTCACACGCTTTTGGCTGGAAGAGATGGGAGTGGATGGCTTCCGTTTGGACGCCATCAAACACCTCATCGAAGAGGGAACGCAGACCGAAAACACACCGGCGACGCTGGACTGGTTTGAGGGTTTCTATGAGTTCTACAAGAGCGTTAACCCAAATGCCTTCACCGTCGCCGAAGTATGGAGTCCCACCTATGTTGTGGCGCAATATACCGGCCAGAAGGTGGATGTGTGCTTTGAATTTGACCTGGCCGAAGTGATGAAAGACGCCGCCTTCAGAGGACGTCCAACCGGCCTGCTGCTGGCGCAGGAAAACGTGATCGCTGCTTATCCGCCGGGTCAGTACGCGACGTTCCTCGCCAACCACGATCAGACCCGCACCCGTTCCACCCTGATGAACGACGAGCAGGCCAAAGTGGCAGCGACGCTGCAACTCACTTTTTCCGGCATCCCGTTCATCTACTACGGGGAGGAAATCGGTATGCAGGGCGCCAAACCTGACGAGAACATCCGGCGTCCCATGCAGTGGACGCCCGACGGCGGCTTCAGCACAGGCACGCCCTGGAAAGGGTACTTCGAGGATTACGCGACGCGCAATATCACAACGCAAAGCGCGACGCCGGATTCCATCCTTAACCACTACCGCGCTCTCATCGCTCTGCGCAACCATCACGCCGCACTGCGCGTCGGCGAATGGCTGCCGGTCGAGGCGAAACCGGCTTCGGTGTACAGTTACATCCGCACCTATGCGGACGAGGTGGTGCTGGTGGTGGTCAACCTGAGCGGGCAGGCAATCGCGGATTACACGCTCACCCTGGCGAAGGGACCATTCACCGCCGCACACCAACCCGCGTGGCTGATGGGTGATGGCGATCTGTATCTGCCGCCTGTCAATGCCGCCGGCGGTTTCGGCGCTTATCGTCCGATCCCGGTGTTGCCGCCGAACAGCAGTCTGGTTATACAATTTATGCCATAAAGCAGTGGGGCGAGATCAATCTAGCCTGATTTTGGAAATCAGCAGCAATCCGTCACTATAACGTCAATAGGGCTTATACGACATATAAGACCCATAGGACCTATACGTCCTATAAGAGAATACAATAGATAACTGTCCGCCTGACTGACCCATGACAAACAATACATTTCTCCCGCCTCACGGCAACTATGAAGCACTGCTTTCCTACCAGAAAGCCCAGGTTATCTATGACGTGACTTTCCGGTTCTGCGAACGGTTCCTCAAAAAAGGCGACCGCACCATTGACCAAATGGTGCAGGCTGCCCGGTCTGGCAAGCAAAATATCGTCGAAGGCAGCAAAGCCTCTGTCACCTCCGCAGAAATGGAAATCAAGCTAACCAACGTGGCACGGGCCAGCCTCGAAGAACTCTTAGAAGACTACCGCGACTTCCTGCGTGTGCGCGATCTGCCGCTCTGGGACAAAGACTCACCGCAAGCCCAATACGTGCGCAAACTGGGCACCAAGCCCCAAGTCACCTACGAAGCCTACCGCGAATTCTGCGAAACTCGCCCGGCCGAGGTGGTGGCGAATATCGCGATTTGCCTCATCCACCAGGCCAACTACCTGCTGGATCAGCAACTTCGCGCACTTGAACGCGATTTCCTCAAGGAAGGCGGCATCCGCGAACGGATGACTCGCGCCCGTTTACAGGCGCGCGACCAACAACGCGGAGGATGGGGGAAGGCATAAAAGCGGAGTGACAAAGGAAAACGTTCACCGCCCGCAACTTCTGGAAAAGCTATGCTTTTACGAGTCCTTAAGCAGCAGCCCATCAAACAATGGGCGAAACGCCGCGTAAGTATCCTCCAACGATTGCGGAATGACGCGCGTCTCACCAACCACCGTCATGTAGTTCACGTCGCCGGCCCAGCGGGGAACGATGTGCAGGTGGACGTGTTCCGCCACCCCCGCGCCCGCCACGCTGCCCTCGTTCACGCCGATGTTAAAACCCTGCGGATTAAAAACCTGGCGCAGCGCGCGCAGACAGTGCTGCACCAGGCGCATCATCTCCAATAGCGTCGCGTCATCCAGCGTCTCCAGCGTGCCGGTATGCGTATAAGGGACGACCATCATGTGGCCGTTGGTGTAAGGGAAGCGATTCAGCATCACCGCGCAGCGCGCGCCGCGATAGAGGATGTGCTCGACGGCATCCGCCTCCGTCAATTTTCGGCAAAACAGACAACCTACTACCTTATCGTTCTCCCCTCGGAGATACGGCATCCGCCACGGCGCCCATAATTGTTTCATCGTCTCCCTCACATCAATTCAAACTTCAGGCCGGAGTTCTTTACCGAGCAATCCTGCGCTGCTGGCAAGCTCCTGCATCTCGATCGTGATGGCCTGGCGACGGGCGGACTGCAACTCCTGCGTCAAATCCTCAACCAGGCGATCCACATTTTGCGTCGCCGACTCCATCAGTTGGAACCGCGCCGAGTGCTCGGAGGCCGCCGCCGATAATAACAGGGTGTAGAAATTGATCGCCGTCCATTGTTCAACGATACGCACGTACATGCGCAGTGGATCGGTCTCGATGATGTACGGCGCAGACAATGACACATCCTCCGGCGCGAGTGGGGCGGCGGACGGCAGATCAGGCGGCAGCAGCCGAAAAACGGTCGGCGTATAGCGCCCCGAGCGGTCGTAGGCATTATAGAGGACATCTACCGCATCAATTTCCGACGCCTCGTAGCGCAGCAACCACTCGCGGGTCAAGCGGAACGCCATCTCAAAAGCCGGCAAGCGCGTCACCGGCAGGCTTTGCGCCCAACACAGCGCGCGCTTTTGCCGCTGAAGTGTGCGGATCATCCGCGACCCTAACGCCATGATTTCCAGTGCGACCCCGTCTTGCGCTTGTGCGGCGAAGTATGCAGCGGCGCGCGCGGCAATGGCAGCGTTATACTGCCCGCACAAGCCACGCTCGCTGCCGATGACCAACGCGATCACCCGTTCTGTCGCCGGCAATGCCTGACCCCGGGACGCCGTCTTGCCGCGCAGAAACGGCAGGCCGTGGCGCGTCTCATCAATATGCGGCAATAGGAGCGGCAGGAAACTCAGCAGTCGCGCGCTGTAATCCCGCAGGCCGCGCAGCCGGTTGAGCGCCATCTGCCAGCTTCCCAGCGAAATTGTGCGCAACGCGGCCAAAATTGGGCCAACGCTACGGATGTTGTTCAGGCGGCTCTGGATATGCTCAAAGTCTTGTGGCATCGCTCACCCATAGGGGTCGCATTAATACGTCTCAAACCGCTCCAAATCCCAGACGAAGACAACGGCGCTGCCGATGTACGTCGCTGGAGCGCGCGAGAGACTATCCAACAGCCCTGGCGACGCTGCATCTTCTTCAGATCCCAGCGCAATCTGCGTGTGGCAGCTATCGCGGATAATCGCTAAAACCGCTTCAAGCTCCTTCTGCCGGACGGCAATAAAAATCATCTGCTGCGCCTGGCGCAACATCCCGCCCCGGCTGTCGGTAAACGTTGCCTTGTACCCCGCCGCGATGAGCGCCTCCATCACATGATTGGCTTGATCGCGCGGAACCACAGCCATGACCATTCTCATACGCCAGAACTCCTTCTAAACCAGGTTGCGCGGAAATCGTCCGTCGTTTGCGCCAACGCAACGCGCACATCGTCCAGGAACTCCAACGAACGCCCAGGCCGTCCACAGAGTGCCGGGTATTCAACCGCAAAATGCGCCAACAACGCCTGCTCAAACGCCGGTACTTCAGCGGCAGGAACGTCATCAAGATAGCCCTCTGCCGCTGCCGCGAGCATGATGATCTGCGCCGCCAACGCAAGCGGCCGGTGGACAGATTGGGTCAGCAGTTGCTGCAGACGTTCACCCCGGCGAATCTGACGCTGCGTGGCTTCGTCCACGTCTGTGCCGAAGCGGGCAAAGCGCGCGACTTCCTCGAACTGCGCCAGCTCCAACCGCAGCGTCGAAGCCAATGCGCGCATCGCTGGCGCTTGCGCCGCGCCGCCCACCCGCGAGACCGAGCGCCCGGGGTCAATGGCCGGTTTTACGCCACGGTTGAACAGATCGCTGTCGAGCACAATCTGCCCGTCGGTGATGGAAATCAGGTTGGTCGGGATGTAGGCCGACATATTGCCACGCTGCGTCTCGACAATCGGCAGCGCCGTCAACGAATGACCGCCAGCGGCGGCGTTGAGTTTGCACGCCCGCTCCAACAAGCGCGAGTGCAGATAAAAAATGTCGCCCGGATAGGCCTCGCGGCCTGGCGGACGGCGCAGTAGCAGGCTCAACTCGCGGTAGGCGTCGGCATGGCGCGTCAGGTCGTCGTAGACCACGAGCACGTCGTGGCCTTCCCGCATCACCCCTTCGGCCATCGTACACCCGGCGTAGGGCGCGAGATAACGCAAGGCGGGCGGATCGTCCGGGCTGGAGACGATGACTGTGGTGTAACTCAAGGCGCCGGCCTTTTGCAGCGTCTCAATCACCGCCAGCGTAGAGGACTTCTTCTGCCCAATCGCCACATAGAAACAGGCCACCCCCGTATGTTTTTGGTTAAGAATAGTATCAACAGCGAGTGAGGTCTTGCCCGTCTGCCGGTCGCCGATGATCAATTCGCGCTGCCCGCGCCCGATGGGCACAAGCGCATCCACCATCTTCCAGCCGGTGAGTAGCGGCTCGTTCACCGGTTCGCGCTCAACAATGCCCGGCGCGTCGCGCTCGAGGTATGTGTAATAGGCCGACTCTATCGGCCCACGCTCATCCAACGGCTGTCCAAGCGGGTTGACGATGCGTCCTAAAAGGTTGCGTCCCACCGGCACTTGCAGCCGCTCATCGGTCGCCAATACCTGGTCGCCGCCCTGGATGCCTTCATCGGATCCCAACAAAATTACGTCAACGTGATTGCGCTCCAAATTGAGGATCAAACCTTGCACACCAGTGGGAAATGTGACCAATTCATCGGTGCCAGAGCGCGGCAAGCCGGAGAGTGTGGCTACGCCGCTGCCGATGCGTTGTACCGTACCCACCGCCTGGAAGCGAACGCGCGCTTCAACCGTGGTCGCGCGTTCTGTGAGCAATTGCATCAGCCGCGGAATTTCAGGCTTGATCGCCGCAGTCCCGGCAATCGCCGCCGCTTCCTCGCTCAGCCGCTTGATGATAGTGGTATCGCCGGCACGATAACGCCTGACATCGGCGTTCATGTGCGGCACGCGCTCGTGCAAGATGCGCAGCAGGTTCCTGACGTCAGGCTGTGCATCCTGACGCGGCCAAGATTGCTGTTCAGTCATGCGCCAACCTCTCCTTCAGGATGTCCATCACATCGGTGTGCAGCCCATCCAGTTTACCGGCGATGGTGTTGTCTAGCACCAAATCACCGACGCGCACCCGCACACCCAAACCCAATGCCGGATCGGTTTTGAGATCCAGGGTGATGTTGCGGTCGGCGAGGGCGGTGAAGGTGCGCACAAGCTGACCTTGCTGTTCGGCGGACAGCGGCATAGCCGCGCGCGCGATCACCACCGGGGTGCGCGCACCTAGCGAGTGACGCAAAAGCTCCACGCGCTGCATATCGGTGCGCCCCAGCTCCCACACGCTGTCGAAGAGCTGTTTGAGCAACGCCTCTTGCAATTGCGTGGGTGACACGCGGCCCACCACCAGGGCGCTGACGTCCAACACGGCGCGCAGCAACTCGTCGTGAAATTCATCCACCGATTGGCGTCGCAAGCGGTACGCATCCACCTGCGCTTCGGTGAGGATGTGTTCCACTTCAGCCTGCACGTCCTGCATCAATGTCAGCCGGTCAAGCTCCGCCTGTTCCTGCGCCTGGGCGATGATTGCGGCAGCCTCTTCCTCCGTCCGCTCTATGCGCGTCTCGAACTCCACCCGCAGCGCAGCAGCGGCCTCGCGGTCCGCCAATAATTCCTGCATCAACTGCTCTTTTTCCGCCGCGCACGCCTTGATGCGCTGTGACATTGGGCGGAAGAGAAAACGATACAGCAGCCAGGCAAAGATCAGGAAGTTGAAAACCTGCCACAGAATAGTAAACGGATCTAATTTAAGCAGCATTGATCAATCCTTTCGTAGCGCGCGTTCTCACCCCCTTAACCCGTCGGGAAGAAACGATCCAGCAGCGGGTTAGCAAAAATCAAGACCAAAACGATGAGCAACACGTAGATTGCCGTCGTTTCCAGCAGGACCATTGAGATGAGCAACGTGTTGCGGATGTCGCTGGCAGCCTCCGGCTGGCGAATCATCCCCTCAAGGGCCTTGATGACGGCGCGGCCTTCGACCAATGCCGGGAGAATCGCCCCCAATACCATGCCGAGCGTCGCCACCACGATCGTGACGACCGTAACCAGAGTCCCAGGATCAAGTTCTGCCATAACCATGCCTCCTTATTGATCTGTTTGACAGGATTTACAGGATGAAAAAGCCTTTCCTGATCCTGAAAATCCTGTTAATCCTATGGTTTGCTTTCACCGAGCGCCGAGGCGATGTAACTCGATGCCAGAATGGTGAAAATGTACGCCTGAAAGACACCCGACACCGTGCCGAGCAGCATCATGGGAAGCGGCACAATGGGTTGAACCAAAGAAAAGATAACGGCGACGATGAACTCCGAACTGAGGACATTGCCAAAAAGGCGCAACGTCAGCGACATCGTGCGGCTCAACTGGCCGATTATTTCCAGGGGGAACATGAAAATCGGCGTCGCCAGGCTTTTCAGATAGCCCCACAATCCCTTCTCACGAATGCCAAAGTAATGGACGGCAAAGAAAACCACCAACGCCATCGCCAGCGGCGTGTTGATGTCCTTCGTTGGGGTTGCTATGAAAGGGAGCAATCCCAGGTTGTTGGCGAGCAGAAGGAAGATCATGATCGCGCCCAGAAAGGGCAGAAACGGTTCTGCCGGGCGACCGAGCATATCCGAAACGGTATCACTGATAAAATCAACCAGCATTTCCAACGCTTCGGGCATGGAGCGGCGCAAGATCAACACCACCCCTAAGACCAGCGCCATCATAACCCATGTGGAAATGACCGTGTCCCGCACTGGGATAACGTCAAAGAGCTTGAAAACGACTTTCGGGAAAACATCGTCCATCAACAGGTCCTTTAGTTCACCGTCACAAGTCAGCGGTCGAAAGTCGAATTGCGCCTTTCGTGCGCGTCCAGAACAAAACCACCCAACGCGCCAGCCACATGCCGGCAAAAGCCAACAAACCCGCCAGCGCGTCTTGCCGTAACGCGATGCTCAACACCAGCGCCGCCAGTCCCAACCGCACGGCAAACCCGCCGGCCAGCGCCGACACCGCCCACACGTCGCCGCCGGGCCGCAGCCGGGCAACCAGCCCCGCAATAGAGGCGACATTTAGCCAACCCGCCAGCGCGCCGACGAGCAGCCAGAGCCAGACATTCATGCGCCCCCTCCCGTAGTTTCGCCGGTGAACTCGTCTAGCCCCGCGACAGGCTGCGCGTTGAGCGACTGCAACAACACGCGCGCCAATCGGTCAAAACGCGCAGCATCTTCATCCTCGATGTCGCCGGAGGCGTCGGACGCTGTCGCAGTCACAGGCGCAGTCAACTCGCCGCTGGCAAAAAGCGTCACGGTGTTATCCACGACCTGGAGGATACTCTCGGAGACAAATAGGGTAGCGTCGCCTGCTTCACTGGTATACGTCACCGGGCCGGCAAGCGTCTCGGCCAGCAGGGGCGCGTGACGCGGGTAAATGCTCAACCAGGCCTGATCAGCAAGCTTGAGACGCACCTTGCCCACGTTCGTCGCCTCGAGCAAAGTCTTGCCCGGCGCCACCACGCTGAGCCGGAGCAGGTCAGACACCCTGCGCCTCCGATGACGCCAGCGTCGCAGCTTTGGCAACCGCATCGTCAATAGGGCCAATCATATAAAAGGCTTGCTCCGGCACATCGTCATACTGTCCATCGAGAATTTCCCGGAAGCCGCACAGCGTCTCCTCCAACGGGACAAAAGCGCCCGGCATACCGGTAAAGCTGCTCGACGCGAAGAAGGGCTGGGTGAGAAAACGTTGCAGGCGGCGCGCCCGGTGCACAGCCAGACGATCCGCCTCGCTCAGTTCTTCGATGCCCAGAATGGCGATCACGTCCTGCAGATCCTCATAACGCGCCAGCAATGCGCGCACCTCCATCGCAATCGCGTAATGGCGCTCCCCCACACCTTCGGGGGTGAGCAGCGTGCTGCTGGAGGCCAGGGGGTCTATCGCCGGATACAATCCCAGGCTCACCTGGCGGCGCGAGAGCACCGTCGAAGCGTCCAGATGTCCAAACGTTGCCGTCACCGCCGGGTCGGTCAGATCGTCGGCGGGGATGTAGACGGCTTGAACGGAGGTCACGCTGCCGCGACTCGTGGTGGTGATGCGCTCCTGCAAAGTCCCCATCTCGCTGCTAAGCGTGGGCTGGTAGCCGACGGCGCTCGGCAAGCGGCCCAGCAACGCCGAAACTTCGGCTCCGGCCTGGATGTAGCGGAAAATGTTGTCAATAAAGAGCAACACCTGTCGCCGCTCACTGTCGCGGAAATACTCCGCCATCGTCAAGGCCGTGAGGGGAACGCGCAAGCGCGCGCCAGGCGGCTCGTTCATCTGCCCGAAGACCAGCACAGTGTTATCAATCACGCCGCTGCGCTGCATATCCAACCAGAGGTCGTTACCCTCGCGGCTGCGTTCCCCCACCCCGGCAAAGATGACAATGCCGGAATGTTCGCGGATGGTGTTGCCCATCAGCTCAATCATCAACACCGTCTTGCCAACGCCCGCGCCGCCAAACAACCCAATTTTGCCGCCGCGTGGATAGGGCGTCAACAGGTCTATCGCCTTGATACCGGTGATAAAAGGTTCCACCACCACGCGTTGCTCGCGCAAAGGAGGCGAGGAAACGTGAATTGACCGCCGTTCCCCGGTCGGGATCAGCGGTTTGCCGTCAATCGGCTCGCCCAACACGTTGAACAGCCGTCCCAACGTCTGCGGTCCGACAGGCACTGTGATCGGGCTGCCGGTATCCACCACCGTCAAACCACGGCGCAAACCGGCAGTTCCACTCATCGCCACAGCCCGCACGGTGAATGGATCAATGTGCTCCTGGACTTCTACGACCAGGTTGGGGGCGTCGTCATCACGTTGAATGAGCAAAGCATTATCAATGCCCGGCAAATCCCCAGAAGGGAACATGGCATCTACAACAACCCCCACCACCCGCACGACTGTCCCTGTATTGATCAAAAGTTCACCTCTGTTTGGGTGAGAAGGACGTTAAACACTCCCCACCCGGGGAATCGTTACCCGCCCAGTATACCAAGAGAATATCAATGCGGCAAGTAAGAAAAGCTAAACCCTAGAGTCTTATCATGCTTCGACGCCCGCTCACCGCCCCCGAGACGGGGGCGGGTATGGCCGGGCGGCAAGCATAGTTGTCAGTCTCCGCCACCACGCTCTGGTATACCAAGAGAATATCAATGCGGCAAGTAAGAAAAGCTAAACCCTAGAGTCTTATCATGCTTCGACGCCCGCTCACCGCCCCCGAGACGGGGGCGGGTATGGCCGGGCGGCAAGCATAGTTGTCAGTCTCCGCCACCACGCTCTGCGCCCCCGGGGACGGGGGCGCAGAGCGAAGACTCCGCTGCTCGACAATACAAACAAGTCGCGCAAGCAAGTTGCGCTTATGCGCCTCGACACACGCTCACCGCCCCCGAGACGGGGGCGGGTATGGCCGGGCGGCAAGCATAGTTGTCAGTCTCCGCCACCACGCTCTGCGCCCCCGGGGACGGGGGCGCAGAGCGAAGACTCCGCTGCTCGACAATACAAACAAGTCGCGCAAGCAAGTTGCGCTTATGCGCCTCGACACACGCTCACCGCCCCCGAGACGGGGGCGGGTATGGCCGGGCGGCAAGCATAGTTGTC
>DAOLUH010000048.1:0-20235 GCA_035420085.1 Anaerolineae bacterium | reverse complement strand
CGCCCCCGAGACGGGGGCGGGTATGGCCGGGCGGCAAGCATAGTTGTCAGTCTCCACCACCACGCTCTGCGCCCCCGGGGACGGGGGCGCAGAGCGAAGAGTCCGCTGTTCGACAATACAAACAAGCCGCCCAAGCAAGTTGCGCTTATGCGCCTCTGCGGTAACATAGCATCCGTGAAAACCAAACCGAAATTCTGGTGGAGCATCCTCGTGGCGTTGCTCCTGGTCACTTTTGCGCTGCGCGTGTGGAACCTGCAAAGCGTCCCGCCGGGCCTCACGCACGACGAGGCGGCCAACGGGCACGACAGCGCGGCAATCCTGCGCGGCGTCCATCGCATCTATTTTCCGGTGGGCTACGGGCGCGAGCCGTTCTACAACTACGTCACCGCAGCGGTGACGCTCTTCCTGGGACAGGGCATCTTCACGCTGCGGATCACGACCGTCTTCTTTAGCCTGTGTACGTGGATAGCGACCGTCGCGTTGGCGCGGCGCTGGTGGGGATGGCGCGCGGCGTTGTGGACCGGCGCGGCGCTCACGTGCGGCTTCTGGCCGTTGATGATGGCGCGGGTGGGCCTGCGCGCCACGACGCTGCCGGCGCTGCTCGCCGCATCGGCGCTGGCCTACGAGCACGCGCTCACGGCGAAGACAGCGCGTCGGGCGTGGGGCGGCTACGCGCTGGCGGGGGTTTTCCTCGGCGCAAGCCTCTACACGTACATGGCGAGTCGCGGGATGCCGCTCCTCTATCTCGGCTTCCTCGTCGCCCTGGCCCTCTTCGACCGCCGCGCGCTGCGTCGAAGCTGGCGCGGCACGTTGGCGGTGGTGATTCTCGCCGGGCTGATCAGCTTCCCGCTCTTCTATTATCTGCGCATCCATCCCGAACTGGAACAGCGCATCGCGCAACTCGGCGGCGCGCTCACGGCGCTCAAGAGCGGAGAATGGCGTCCGCTGTGGAAGAACATCACCGACTCGCTGCCGATGCTGTTCTGGAAGGCCGATCCCCACTGGCTGTACAACATCGCCGGACGGGCGGCGCTGGAACCGCTGCTGTCGGCGCTGTTCGTCGTCGGCGCGCTGCGGGCCGTGAGCCGTCTGCGCGACCGCAGCAGCCTATTCGTCCTGCTCTGGCTGGCCGGGGGACTGGCGACTGCGTTCCTCACTGCCGTGGATTACAACACCCTCCACGCTATCGCCGCCCTCCCCGCCGTCTTCCTCCTCGTCGGCCTCGGGCTGGAAACAATCACGAATCATGAATCACGAATCATGAATCATGAATCACGAATTACCAATTACCAATTACCAATTACCGATTACCGATTACGCTTTACGTTTTACGTTTTACGTTTTACGCTTCTTCTGGCGCTTCTGTTTACCGGCGTGGCCTCCGCCCGCGCTTACTTCGTCACGTGGGGGCAGAACCGCGATGTGCGCGTGCTGTATCATCATCATGTCGTCGCGCTGGGGCGGTATCTGGAGGACAGCCCCGACAATACGCCGGTCGTCATCACTAGCCTGTATCCGGGCGAATTCCACGATCCATATACAATGGAAGTGACGCTGCGCCGCGAGGATGTGGATATCCGCTGGAGCGACGGGCGCAGCGCGCTCTTCTTCCCCCACGGCGAGACGCGCTTCTACACCGAGACGCAGGCCGCGCCCGCCCCAAAGCTGCTGCCCTTTGTGGATGGGTACATCAGCCCGGAAACAACCCTGGCATTTCGCGCAGATGATATCCCCACGGCGGTTTATGGCTACCGCTGGAACACGGATGCCGCGTGGAACGCGCTGAACGCCGAATTGAGCGCCGTCGTCTACACCGCGCCGGGCGACCCGCCGCCGGGCGTGACGCACAACGCGACGCCGTGCCCCGTCATCTACGGCGGAACCGTCGCCCTGGCGGGCTACCGGATCACGCCGGATGTCCCCCACCCCGGCGCGACGCTCGATGTGCTCACGGCCTGGGAAGTCCAGGCGGCGCATCCAGAGGAGCTGGTGCTGTTCACCCACCTGCTCAACGCGGAAGGCGTCACCGTCACCCAGATTGACCGGCTCGACGCGCCTTCCTGGCAGTGGCAGGCCGGGGACCGCTTTGCGCAGATCCACACGCTGTCTCTGCCGGCCGATCTGCCGCCGGGCGACTATAATCTCGTCGTCGGGTTTTACACGCGCCAGGGTTTGCAACGCCTGCCGATTGATGACGCCGGCCCAATCACACGCGCGCTCATCCCCGTGGAGGTTGCGCCGTGAAGCGGCTGAAGTCGTGGGAACGGTGGGGCGTCGTCGCGCTGCTGCTGCTGGCGTGGGGGCTGCGGTGGATCGCGCTGCTGGATACGCCGCCCGGCTGGCGCGACGACGATCTCATCGAGTTGTACACCTTCTCGTGGGATATCCTGCAAAACGGCCCGCAGCTCTATTTTGCCGGAGCGTCGGGCCACGAACCGCTCTACCACACGCTTCGCGCGCCGCTGCTCGCCGCAGCGGGGTTGAACCAGGCTTCGGCGCGGTGGCAAGCTGCCGTTTTTGGGACGCTGGCCGTGTTGCTGACGTGGGCCGTGGGACGGCGGCTCTTCACCCGCGAAGTGGGTTTGCTCTCCGGCGCGCTGGTGGCCGTCTCTTTCTGGGCGCTGATGTACAGCCGCGTCGCCATCCGCCACATCGGCGTGCTGCCGTGGGCGCTGCTGGCGATTTACGGCGCGTGGCGCGTGCTGCAAGATGAACGTCCGTCGCGCGCCGCTGTTTTGGGCATCACCATCGGGACGGCAGGGGCGATCTATACCTACTACGCCGGGCGGCTGATCCCGGCGCTATTGCTCGTCGCGCTGCCCTTCGTAGGCGGGCGCAAGGGACGCTGGAAGCCGTATCTGGCGGCGCTGGCTGTCGGGGTGCTGCTGGCCGCGCCGATGTTCTGGGCCGCGTCGCACATCCCCGGCGCAGACGCGCGCGTGGGCGAACTGGCCGTGCCGCTCACCGCGCTCGCGGAAGGCGACATCCGCCCTCTCGCGCAAACCACATGGACGACTTTGGGCATGGCGCACGCCAAAGGCGATCCCGAATGGCTCTACAACTTCGCGGAGCGCCCGGTGTTCAGCCTCGTCGGCGCGTTGCTCTTCTACTTTGGGATGCTCACGCGGATTGGACATCTGAACCAGGCGAACGCGCGCTTGCTCTTGCTCTGGCTCGGCGCGGGGATTGCGCCGGCGTTCATCAGCCTGCCGCCGTCGAGCTACGGCCACACCATCCTGGCGCTGCCGGCCGTCTACCTCCTGCTGGCGATGCCGATGAAGGCGGCGGCGCGGCGTTGGCAATGGACGACCATCCCGCTGTGCGCGCTGACGTTTGCGCTAGTCGCCGGGCGCGATCTGCCGGATTATTTCGTCACGTGGCCGCAAGCCTCGATGGTGCGCTTCCTCTATCGCGCCGACTACCGCGCGCTGGCGGGGTATCTCGACGCGCGCCCAGAGATCGAAGACGCGGCGGTGGGCAGCTTCCTGTTCGGACCGTGGGATAAAGTTGCCGTAGAAACTGACATGCAGCGGCAGGATGTGGCCTTGCGCTGGGTGAATCCAGAGCGCACGTTGGTGGGCGGCAAAGCGCCACTCCGCTTTTACGCGCAAGATGAGAACAAACGCGCGCCGCAATTTCAGGCATTGCTCGATGCCGCGCCGGTTATCGAAGCGCCCGTAGGAATGCAAGGGTTATTGCTCACACTGCCCGATCCGCCAGATGACGCGCGCACAACAGACATAGACGGGCAAGCCTTAGCCGCCCAACCCTTCGCCGACGCGCTCGCGTTGCAGGCCGTAGCCTGGAACGATAACGTCACATTGACGGCGTGGTGGACCGTCATCGGCGCGCTGCCATTGCCGACGGAGACGCTGATTGCGAACCCGCCGCCGCCGGGCGTTTACAACGGGCCGCGTTTGAGCGTTTTCGCGCACCTCCTCGCCGCCGATGGAACGTTCATCGCTGGAGATGACGGCCTGGGCGTGGACCCGTACTCGCTGCGCGTCGGCGACCGCGTGTTGCAAGCGCATCGGTTCACCATCCCGCCAAACGCGCCCGCCGGGCCGTACACGCTCGCCATCGGGCTGTACGATCCACTGACAGGCGAACGGTGGCGGTTGCCAAACGGGGCGGATCAGCTTAGAATTGCAGGTATGTCAACGGATTAAACGGATTTTAACGGATTAAGACTTTTGACCTTCGACTTTGGACTTTCGACAATCTGCAACTTGAAACGATCAGGAGAGCACAATGAACGTCAAAGTTCTGGTTCCGATTGCGAACGGCACGGAAGAGATCGAAGCCGTGTGCATCATTGACACGCTGCGGCGGGCGGGCGCGGAGGTGACGGTGGCCTCGGTGGAGGACACACTCCAGGTGACAGCCTCGCGGCACACGAAGCTCGTCGCGGACACGTTTATCGCCGACTGCGCCGACGTCGTCTACGACTGCATCGCCATCCCCGGCGGGATGCCCGGCGCGGAACATCTGCGCGACTGCGCGACGCTGACGGCGATGTTGCGCGCGCAACGCGACGCGGGGCGGCTCTACAGCGCGATCTGCGCTGCGCCGGTGGTGGTGTTACAACATCACGGCTTACTGGCGGGACGCGCGGCGACATGCCACCCTTCTTTCGCGTCACACCTGGAGAATCCGACGCATGTAGAAAAGCGCGTGGTCGTAGATAACACGGCACATGGTCGCTGCATCACCAGTCGCGGCCCCGGCACCGCCATCGAATTCGCGCTGGCGTTGATCGAGACGCTGTACGGCGCAGAGAAAGCGCGCGAGATTGGCGGGCAAATGCTGGCGAAATAGCGTTGAAACGTTGAAACGTTGGAACGTTCAAACGTTCAAACGGATAAACGATTATGGAGGATTCAATGGACATGCACGGCAAAGTGGCCCTGGTGACGGGTGGAAGTTCGGGGATTGGGAAGGCAACGGCGCTGGCATTTGCGCAGCGCGGCGCGAAAGTCGTCATCGCCAGCCGCGGACAGGCGAACGGCGAGGCGACTGTTGCGGAGATCAAGGCGCTCGGCGGGAAGGCGCTCTGGATTCAAACGGACGTGTCGCAGGCGGGGCAGGTCGAGGCGCTGATGCGCAGAACCATCGAGGTCTACGGGCGGCTGGATTACGCCTTCAACAATGGCGGCAGTGGCGGGATGGGCGGCTGGATCACCGACATCCAGGAACCCGACTGGAACGCCACGATTGACGGCTTCCTCAAGAGCGTATGGTTGTGCATGAAGTACGAGCTGATCGAAATGCTCAAGCAGGGCGGCGGCGCGATTGTCAACAATTCGTCGGTGGATGGGCAGCGCGCGTTCCCCTGGGACCCTGTCTACTCCGCCGCCAAGCACGGCGTCCTGGGCCTCACCAAGTCCGCCGCGATGCAATACGCCGAGAAGGGCATCCGCATCAACGCTGTCTGCCCCGGCTGGATTCTCACGCCGCCAACAGCGGGGATGCTGGAACGCGATCCCGACGCCATCAAAGGCATGTTGATGCACCAACCCATCGGACGGCTTGGCAAACCCGAAGAAGTCGCTGAGGCCGTCGTGTGGCTGTGCAGCGACAGCGCGTCGCTCATCGTCGGTACGGCGCTGGCGGTGGACGGCGGGTATTTGATCGTGTAGAGGCGCCACTTCTTGTTCAAACCTGACAGGTCTCGGAAGACATGTCAGGTTTGAGAAAACCCGCTTCTGCGGAGGATTGTATAAACGTTATGTCTGTCACATCCATCTCAGAAAAAACACCAACCACAAAAGCATTGAATTTCTGGAAAATCGCCGCCATTGTCATCTTGCTGCTGGCGATCCTCACCCGGTTTTACGCGCTAGGCGACCGCGCGGTGAGCCACGATGAGACGACACACGCGAAGTTCTCGTGGAATCTCTACGCCGGGCGCGGCTTCCGGCACGATCCGCTGATGCATGGTCCGTTGCTCTTCGAGGCGACGGCGCTCATTTACTTTCTGTTTGGCGTGAGCGATTTCACGGCGCGCATCTACGCCACTACGGTCGGTGTGGCGCTGGTGATGACGCCGTGGCTGTTGCGTAAGTGGCTTGGCAAGCACGGCGCGCTGTTCGCCTCCACGATGCTGCTCATCTCGCCGGCGATCACCTACTACGCGCGCTACACCCGCCATGACACGCCGCTGATGCTGTGGACGATGCTCCTGCTGTGGACGCTTCTACAATATCTGGACACAGGCAAAACACGCTGGCTCTACGGGATGGCGGTCTTCTTCCCCCTGATGTACGCTTCCAAAGAGAACGCCTACATCTACACCGCCATTTTTCTCGTGCTACTCGCCCTCCCCTTCCTCTGGCAAGTTTTTCGCGCGCGGTGGGTGCGCCGCAAGTTGTTCACGCTCCTGGCGCTCGTCGTCGTTGCGGCGCTGGTGATGGGTGCGGTCTTCGCCCTGTCCATGAAAAACGCGGAAGTCCAGGAAGCCGACGAATCGAGCAACGCCAGCATCGCCCACACCATCATCCCGTGGTGGGGACGGCTGGCGATGGGGATCGCGTTCCTCGCGCTATTGAGCGCCGTGCCGATCATTTACTATGGCGTGGGCGAGACGCCGATGCGCGAATGGCGTCTGTTCGACGTGCTCATCGTCCTGGGGACACTGACGCTACCGCTTGGTTCGGCCTTCCTGATGCAATACGTGGCCGGGGTAGATATGAAGCTCTTCTACGCCGCGCTGATGGGGCCGGATTTCAGCGCGTTGCCGGTGGGAACGACCATCGCAGCGTTCGCTACCCTCGTCGTGATGCTCGGAATTTCTGTGCTGCTGGGGCTGTGGTGGGACAAGAAACGCTGGCCGTTTGTGGCGCTCATCCACTACGCGATCTTTTTCACGCTCTACAGCACGTTTTTCACGTGGGGATGGGGGATGTTGACCGGGCTAATCGGCGGACTGGCGTACTGGATGGCGCAGCAGGGCGTGGAACGTGGGAAACAGCCGTGGTACTATTACGCCGTCATCGGGCCGCTGTATGAGTATCTGCCGCTGCTCCTGGCTGCCGTGGCCGGGGCGTGGGGCGTGATTCGCTTTGTGCTGAAAACCGCGTTCCCCCGCGCCGCCGATGCCACGCCGCCAGACAAGCCCAAGCCGCTCGACATTGACCGCCTCTTTCCGCTGTTTCTGCTGGCGTGGGCGCTGTTCTCGTGGGGCGCTTATGCCTACGCTGGCGAAAAGATGCCCTGGCTGTTCGTCCACATCGCGCTGCCGCACGTCCTGCTCGCCGCCTGGGGATTGAACCAGTGGTTGAAGGGTTTAACCTGGCAAGACCTCAGCGCGCGGCGCGGTTGGCTGCTCGTTGCGGCGCTGCTGCTGTTGGGGCAGGCGTTCGATGCGTTCAAGGACGCTGTGGGTGAATTGGGCATGGCGCAGAGCGGGTTCACGATTACCGGGCTAAGCCCATTCGTTAAACTGCTCAGCGCACTTGGCGGCATTTTGCTCTTCGGTGGCATCCTCGTCTGGATCGCCGACAAGCTGGGGTTCAAACGCGTGCTGCGCCTGGCGCTGGCGACGCTGGTAGGGGTTTTAGGCGTCTTCACAGTGCGCACGATGTTCATGCTCAACTTCATCAACGCCGAAATGGGCACCGAGTTTATGGTCTACGCGCATGCGACGCCGGATGTGAAGAAAGTCCTCGCGCAGATTGACGACATCTCCTGGCGCACCACCGGGACGCCGCACGACGTCAAAGTTGCCTATGGGAAGGAAGGCGCTTGGCCGTTTTACTGGTATATGGAGACAATCTATCCCAACAGCTATTACTACGACACCACGCCCGACGCCGAGCGCCTGCTCGAATGTCCGGTGGTCATCGCCGGGAAACCGCAATGGGACGCCGTCGAACCCATTTTGGGAAACGACTACGTCGCCTTCGATTACAAATACATCTGGTGGCCCATCGAAGATTACAAAGACCTGACGTGGGAGCGGATTCGCGGCGCATTGGAAGATCCGGCGATGCGCAACGCGCTACGAGATATCATCCGCGACCGCGATTACACCGCCTACGCCCGTCTCAAGAATCCCGAAAACCCCTTCACCATCAAAACATGGCCCAACCGCCTGGATATGCGTCTCTACGTGCGCCGCGACCTGACGCAGCAAGTCTGGAGCTATCACCTGGGAATGGCAAGTCCGCAACTATCGGAGGACCCTTACCAGGCCGCCGAGCGCACGCTGCCTATCGCTCTGCAGGTCAGCCTCTCCAACGCGGCAGGACGCGGCATCGCCATCGCGCCGGACAAAACATTGTATGTGGCCGACACAGCGCAGCATAGCATCTGGCGCATCAGCCCGCAGGGGAAGCTGCTGAACACCTGGGGCGAGTACGGGACCGAACCTGGGCAGTTCAACGAACCGTGGGGCGTGGCGGTGGACGCTGAAGGCAATGTCTACGTCGCGGACACGTGGAACCATCGCATCCAGAAATTCACGGCAGACAGCGAATATCTGCTGAGTTGGGGGCGGCTTGGGCAGGCGCAGGTCTACGACCTGGCGGGCCACGGCATGTTCTACGGGCTGCGTGGTGTTGCAGTCGGGCCGGATGGCAAGGTCTACGTCGCCGACACCGGCAACAAGCGCGTGCAAGTCTTCGATGCGAACGGGAGTTTCCGGTGGGAATTCGGCGGCGCGGGCAACACGCCAGGGCAGTTGGATGAGCCGGTCGGCATTGCGGTCAACGCAGTCGGTGAGATCTTCGTCGCCGACACGTGGAACCGGCGCATCCAGGTCTTCACCGCCGACGGCCTGTACTTGCGCGAGTGGAGCGTCCCCGTCTGGAGCAGCAGCGACCCCGAAGCGAAACCGTTCCTCGCGGTCGCCAGCGGCGTCGTCTACGCGAGCGATCCTGTCCACGGGCGCGTGCTCGCGTTCGATACAGAGGGTAAGCTATTGTGGGCCTTGCGCGACGACAAGAACCTGGGGTACCCCGTCGGCTTAGCCGTCAATGAAGATATCCTTTACGTCGTTGATGGGCATAGCGGCGAGTTGATCGGGTATCGCGCGCCGTAACCTCGATAACACCTACCTGGCTTTCGTCATCCGCGCCGACACCGCATCGAAGAGCCTGCCGGCACCCTTCATCAACGGCCCTATGCACGTGGGATAGTAGTAGTCGGATTCAAACCAGCCTTTTTCGGCATAGTACTGGTAGTCGCGGGAACGGTCATCCAGCTCCAACCTGACCTTCGTCCGGCCCATTCTGAAGACCATCAGTCCAAACAGCGTCGCCGCCGGATAAGCCGGTTTCTGCAATCGCGCGTAGTAGCGCCTGGCATGCGCCGCAAGCCTGGCGTCGATCTTGCGCTGCTGCTTCTCCGTAACCGGGTCGATCGTCAGGATACAACTGCCTTTGACGGTGTTGAATCCCAAGGCATTGCCCACGAAATTCAGATAGCTGACGATTTTACCGCCGCCGTACATCCCCTGCGCAACGATGCTGGTAAAGGTCTTGCCGAAAAAGCGCGGGCGGTGAAAGGCGAATCCCAATCGGTCGAGGAATGCCTTCATCAGCGCAGAGACGTGAAACGAATAGTTCGGGGACGCGAAAACGACACCGTCCGACGCCATCATCTTCTCGATGAGCACGTCCCGATCGTCCTTCAGCGGACAGTGTTCCTCGCCCTTCTCGAAGCACATCTTACATCCCCTGCAAATGCCGATCCGGTAGTCGCTCAGGCGGACGATTTCGGTTTCGATGTCGCCCATTGACTGCAACTGGTTCAAAAACTGCGCGACGGCGTTGTATGTGTGTCCCTTACGGGCGCTGCCAACGAATGCGGTGATTTTCTTCATGCCTTTAACCTCCGGGATGCCTGGTTTGAGAGCCGTCTGCCGTTGGCTGCGACGAACACTGCAACAACGCCCCACAGCACAACAGCCAACGCGAGGTCATAAATCAAGAGTGCAACTCCTGATAGCGCTACAGGACCGAGGATCAGAGTGCAGGCGGTGAGACTCGTATGCATCAGCATAGCCACGCACAGGCTCCCCGTGCGTTCGTAGACCCACGCCATGATTACCCTGTAAGCCGGTAATTGCCCCACAAGGAAACCGAAACCACTCACGAGCACAAAGAGAGGTTGGGAAAACTCTCCGGAGGTAAAACGGCTTGGCCAGTAAGCGTTAGTCAGGATGTGCCACGCTCCCCACACAACGCCGACGATGAGTCCAGAAGCGAATACTCCATAGCGCTGTCTCAACCTGGGTAGAGCAAATCCCGTCCAGCCAAGTTCCTCAAAGATCCCGGCCATCACCCCAGCTGCGAGGCCGGAGAGCACAACAGTAACTTTGTCGTCGCTTACGACGATGCCGGGGATGAAACGGGGAGAGAACAGCGAAAGGGCGAGGCATACCACCGCAAACACAAGCGGAGCAGTCAGCAGCGCAATCGCGTACCATTGAGCGCCTACCCGCCACTTGCGCATCCGGGATAGCAACGCGCGCAAACCTTCCTTCCCATAAACAAGACCCGTCAGCAGGATGCCAGCAACGCTGGGGCCGACGAGCATCCCTACGATCGCAACCGGGAGCAGCTTCTGAAGCTCCGCCATCGAAGCAGGCAGTTCGCCAGACCTGCCGATGATGACGAGCACCCCACTCCATGAGAGGGCGAATGTCAGGGAGAAGTAGAGCAAAACCGAGTATCGCTTGGTGAAATCCTTGATGACTGTCATAATCGTTACCTTTTTATGGTCAACTTCCGAGAAGGTCGTGGTCAAAGGGAAGTCCCACGAGCAGGCTTCTTCAACGGAATCAGCCGGTCAACTCTGGTGAGATAATTCTCGTAATCCTTGCCGAAGGCTTGCGTGAGTTGCTTCTCCTCTACCCCGATGAAAATCATGACCCCAGTGTATAGGAAGAGCGAAACAACCAGATAGACCCAGGTCTGCGTCAACAGGGTGACGGCGGGCAGGACGAAGAACGTCACGCTGGAATAGATAGGATTGCGGACTACACCATACGCGCCGGTAGTGACCAGTTTGCCATCGGAAAAGCCCACCAGCAATTGGATCACCGCCGCACCCCAAAGGAGTAGCCCGGGAAGCAGCCACAGGTATCCCACAGGCTTGATGAAGCCGAGCTGCTCAGGCAAGGCCGCGACGTGGGGCAAATACGTATGGGTCAATAGAGCGGCAATCAAAGACGGCAGCGTAAAAAGGATGATTTTCCCGCCCTGCCCGACGATGTTCATTCCATTTTGTGTTCTAAAGATGTTCAGCATAATGGACCTCCCTTACCAGTCACATAATTCTGTAGGGCGAGTTGGCAACTCGCCCTACAATTTACGAGTTGATGCTCACGTTACCCGCGCCGCTTCTAGCCGTAATCTCGATCCGGTTGGCGGCAGTCTCGAAATCAGTGGATTGGTACACATCGTCGGCAATCTTGCTGAAGCGCGGATCCATAATCACCTTGCCCAGCCCGGTGGTCGCGCGAATACGTGCCGCGACGCCGTTCGAGATGTACACGCTGACATTGCCCGCGCCTGTCTTGGCCGTCACGCTCAGGTCAATCGCGCTGTCAGGCAGAACCACATCAATGTTGCCCCCACCGGTATCTGCCGAGACGTGGGTGACGACCATACCCGATAGGTCTAGCTTGACGTTGCCGCCATCGCTGTGAGCGGTGATGTCGGACGAGACCGTAGGATTGAGGTGGATGTTCCACTCCGTCGCCCCGTTGCAGGCCGCCCAGGGGAAGCGGATCCGGGGTTGTTCACCCTCCCCACCCTGCAACGTGAGCGTGACCTCGTCCAGGAACGCCACCAGGGTCCGGGCGGGTTGGCCCTGTTTCTCCAGGTATTGCAGTTCGCCGCCGGCCAGCAGCGGCTCGCCCCCGGTGAGACGGTCGATGCTCAGATTGCCGTCGCCGGCGTTGATGTCGAATTTGGCAGCCTTCGCGCCGTTGAGCGGCTCCGCAAGGTTATCGGTGAGGACGTCACGGTTAGAGCAGCCCGTCACAACGCCAAGCAACAGGATTAACAGCAGCATCCGAGCCATTCCAGCAAAACCAGCACCTAAACGTTTCATTGGTTCCTCCTTATCGTTCTCTATACAGACTGAATGGATGCACCGCCGCGGACAACCGAAATCAACGTCAAATTCAGGTCACGGATGCGCTCGAGCAGCCCGTGAAGTGCCGCCTGGTCAGACAATGAGCCAGAAAGCAACGTCTCGTTCCCTTCCAGATGTGTCATTGTCAGGCCGGCAAACCAATCCGTCCAGCACGAGTCCAGATGACCTTTGATTTTGATCTCGTAGTAGTCCGGCATAGCGCCCCCCTTTCATTTACCTGGCTACAGTATAGCGCGCGGCAAGGAAGGACGCATCTGCCAAACGGGAGATTTCAGGGTTTATTTACAGGGTTTATGGATAGGAGAGATTGTGTAGAGTTTAGGGGAGAAGTCCAAGCTGCCGGGCGCGCGCCACCGCTTCGGTGCGGTTGGCGACGTCCAGCTTGCGATAGATACTGGCGGTATGAGCTTTGACGGTGCCCGGCGCGACAAAGAGCTGCCGGGCGATCTCCTGGTTGGTGCTGCCCAACGCGATGAGGTGGAGTACTTCCAATTCGCGCTGGCTCAAGGGATCGATCAGGACCTGTCCCGAGCCTGTCGAGGGCCCGCCCGTTGGCACAACACTTTCCGGCGCGGTCGTGATTTCGGGGAGTTCAGCAGCGAATTGGGAGAGCAAACGCACGGCATAATCCCGCAAGTGACCTTGTTCAGCATGGGCCAGCCATTGCGCGAGCAACATCTGCATCGGGCGGCCCTCGTCGAGGAAGATGCGCGCGTAGCCTTCGGGCTCGGCCTGGGCAAGGGCACGCTCCAGATCAGTCTCTGCGGCCCGCGCGTCGCCTTGCCGTACCAACGCCAGGCTGCGAAGAATCCGCAATTCGAGCACAGCGCCCAACCGTCCGGCTTCCTCTGCGGCGGCAATGGAGTGCGTCAGATGAGCAACGGCTTCAGCGGGTGTACTCTGCGCCGCGAGCACTCCGGCTGCTGCCAGGCCCACCAACCCGCCAACCCTTCCGCGGTCCCCGCCGACCAAACGGACTGCCTCTTCAACGCACCGGGCAGCCTCGTTCAGAGCACCTTGCCGGACCAGAATTCTGGCCTTGAGGGCCAGCAGTTCCGCCTTCACCAGCGGAGGGTGCGGCACACTGATCGCTGCTTCTGTTTCCTGAATCGCCGCAAGCGCCCCGGCCCCATCGCCGCGCGCTTGTCGCAGCCGCGACAGCGCATAGGCCGAGTTCCTTACCGCCTCGAGACGCCCACTCCACTTGCCGATCTCGAGGCCCTGTACTAGATGCGCTTCTGCGGCTTCCAACTCGTTTTGCTCGACCAGTACCTCACTCACCGCTACATGGAGGATGCCGGCCGCCGGCAGGCGCGACATCCCTTGCGCTTGCATGTACGCCAACGCATCTCGGCACGCTGTATCTGCCCCCCTCAGCCGTCCAAGCAATCGCAGCGCCCCAATGAACAAAAAGGTTGCGCTGATCCCAGTAGCACTGACGCCGATACGGCTCAAGCGAATCAACTCGGCGTAAGCGCCAGCAGAGCGGTCGAGATCCCCCACGCCGTCATAGGCCGACGCCAGCGCCAGAAAGACCAACGCGCGCAGTTGGCCATCCACCTGATGCGGTAAATTCGCAGGCAACAGAGAGAGGGCGCGCTCGGCCAGTGCGACGGCGGTTTCGAAATCGCTATCGTAGCGAGCCACAATCGAACGTAGAATGGCAATCTGCATAGGCCAATCGGGGGAGAGCACCCCCTCCGGGCCAAATCCCTCAGCCGCAACCTGTTCATTCAGCGCACGCTCCGCATCCGTCAGGTAAGGTTCAATCGCGCCGGTCTGCCCCTTGAGCCACAGCACCCAACAACAGGCAACGCCAAACGGGGCGCTATGCCTGATGACGTCCTCAGGCAGGGCAGCCAGCCAGGCCCATACCGTTTCAACCTCGCCGCTACTCGTCACGACGTACCAGTAGCGCTCGATGAGAGCCGCCGCCCGGTGATAATCTTGGGCAGCGAGGGCATAACTCACCGCGTCGGCAACCTGCCCGTTCTGCTCGCACCATGCGGCGGCGCGCGAACGCAGTTCCGCCACGCGCTCAGGTCCCGCCTGATGTTGCAGCCTGGTTTGCAGCAGATCGGCGAAGAGGTGATGATAGCGATACCAGCGCCGCTCGTCGTCCAGCGGCACGACAAAGAGGTTGCGCCGTTCCAGCCCTTCGAGCATCGCCTGCCCGTCCGCAGCGCCCGTCACCGCATCGCACAGCGCGCCGGTAAGCCGGGTAAGGATCGCGGTCTGGAGCAGAAACGTCTGCACCTCTTCCGGCTCGCGCGCCAACACCTCTTCCAGCATAAAATCCATAATGAAACGATTGGTGCCCGCGAACGCCTGGATGAAGCTATCGGCATCGTCCCGCCCCCGCGTGGACAACGTCCTTTGTAAAGCCAGGGCGGCCATCTGCAAACCGGCAATCCAGCCTTCCGTGCGTTCCGCGAGCAACGTGACCGCGTCCGCATCCAGGCCAAGGCCCATACTGTCGTTCAGAAATTGCGCCGCTTCGAACCGGGTAAAACTGAGATCGGCGGCGCGGAGTTCGACCGTTTGGGCGCGCGCGCGCAATCGCGCCAGAGGCAGCGGCGGATCCGAACGGGTGGCGATGACCAGGTGAAACGTCTGCGGGCAATGATCGAGCAAAAAAGCGACCTGCTCGTGGACGACCGGGCTGCTGACGAACTGGTAGTCATCCAGCACTAGCACCGTCTCCCCATTGGCGGCATCGAGGTCATTGACAAGGCTGACCAGAATTGCCTCAGGCGGGGCCTGGAACGCCGCCGACGCAAGTTGCGCGGCCTCGCTGCCGATTGCGGGATCGGCCTCGCGCAGAGCGGCGACCAGATAGCGCATGAAGCGCCCCACTTGATTGTCGTCCCTGTCGAGCGACAGCCACGCCACCGGCATCCCACACCCGGCGACACACGCAGCGACCAGCGTGGTCTTGCCAAAACCGGCAGGCGCAGTGACGAGCGTCAGCGGCCCGCGCAGCCCCTCCGCGATCCGCGCCTGCAATCGCGGGCGCGCGATCATACCCGGCCGGGTGAGCGGCAGGCGGAGCTTGGTGCGGATGAGGGCATCAAGGGTTTGCAATTTGGACTTCACCGTATCCTTGCGGGTTTTCTCTCCCCGCCGCCACAGCTTTGAAATCGAGCAATTCTTCCATAAATGAGGCAGCGTCGAACTCGTCGAAACTCCCCGTCCTCGGCAGCAGAATATCCAGACAGTGCAACGCCATACGCACCCGCATTCGATTCCGAAACGCATCATCGTACCGGTATCCGGCGATTTTCAGCAAACCCGGCCTCGTTTCCGGTGGATAGTACCACCACAGCAGCGAACCCATGTCGTGCGCCGGGTCATCGAGCGACATCGCCTCCAGGTCCACCAGATAGACTTTGTCATCTGCAGTGATCAGCCAGTTAGCATTGCAAATGTCGTTATGGGAGGATACCAGACCAGCGCCAACGAAGTCTTGTATCGCCTGTTCGAGAGCGTCCAGCGTCTCGTCAACCTCATTCGCCACACTCGGAGCCTGGTCACGATATAGCTCCCACCTGTGTCGAACTCGCCCGGCCGCCGCCAACCCTACGTCTTTGTATGTCTCGGATGTGTGCGCTGGCAGGGTGGCCCTTAACGCCTGGCTGTGATGCGTCGCGTTCACGACGGCAGCGATGTTTGGCAGATAATGGCGGAAATCCGGCCAAGAAGGACGTCGGCCTTCGATGTAGGGCTGCACCAGGACAAAGGTATTGTCTTCCAGGGCGCCTGACGCAACCACAGGAGGCGTCAGGCCCAAAGATGCCATCACCTCATAGCGAGCAACGTGCGCCCCTAACTTGATGAAATAACGATCGCCGCCACTGTGAGCAATATAGGTCTCATGCCCTCGGCCCGACGGCGGTAAGATAAGCTCCCAGCGTTGGTCGGCCAGGTGACGCTGGAGAAAAGCCATAACTTCCTGACGATGTTGGTAGCGATTCTGCATCTGGAACGCTCACTCAAACAAGATGAATGATTTTGATCGCCTCAACCTGCGAAACGTCGATGAACTTGAGGAGGTTCTGCACCTGTTCCTGACGCATTTCCAGAGGAACGCGAGACTTTTTCATAGGGTTGGCTCCTTCATGCAACTCTACAGACCATTTGATCACTGTGCGGACGCGCCGGTGACGACATTCTGTACCGGGAACCCTTTTCTGTCAAGCGGTGGTATAATGCCGGGCTGGACGCCGATGACAAACACAAGGGGAACACCCGTTTCCCAGTGATGATTCGACTATCAGACTAACGACTACAGGACTATTTTCAAGGAGGCATAATGAACACCGTTTCCCCCGAAAGTGTAGGATTGTCGTCCGCGCGCCTCAAGCGCGTGGATCAGGTGATGCAAAAGTACGTGGACCAGGGCAAGCTGCCGGGCGTTCTCTGTCTGGTCGCCCGGCATGGACAGGTCGCGCACCTGTCTAAAGTTGGCTGGATGAACGTCGAGGCCCAAAAACCCATCGCGTTCAATACCCTCTTTCGCATCTATTCTATGACCAAGCCGCTCACCAGTGTCGCGGTGATGATGCTCTATGAGGAGGGCCGTCTTTTCCTCAGCGACCCGGTCGCCAAATACATTCCCGAATTCGAGGACGTCAAAGTCTTTGTGGGCGAGACCGAGACGGGCGTCGAGCTGGCGAATTTGCAGCGACCAATCACCATTCACCACCTGCTGACACACACCGGCGGGCTGAGTTATGGTTTCGATTCGAACGACTATGTGGACAAGCAAATCCAAAAGAACGTCTGGCGGCAGCACAATGCCAACCCCGACATCACGCTGGAGGAGTTCGTCCACAGAATAACCATGTGCCCGCTCCGCACGCAGCCGGGCACGGAGTTCTACTACAGCCTGTCCGTTGACGTGCTGGGCTTTCTTGTGCAGGTCGTCTCAGGCCAGCCGTTCGACGCCTTCTTGCAGGAGCGTATTCTGGGGCCGCTGGGCATGGTTGACACTGCCTTCGACGTGCCGGAGAGCAAGCTCGACCGTTTTGCCGTCAACTACCAACCGGACAAGGAGAAGGGCCTTGCCGTTTTGGACGCGCCCGAGACGAGCCGCTTCGCCAAACCGACGCGCTGTCCGGCGGGCGGCATGGGGCTGGTCTCCACGCTAGGCGACTATTACCGTTTCTCAGCCATGCTCCTCAACAAGGGGGAGCTGGACGGACAGCGATTGCTCGGGCGCAAGACTGTCGAGCTGATGACCAGCAACCACCTGCGCGACGGCGTCTATCGTGACGGAAATCCGGCGTTGGGGTTCGGCCTCGGCTTCGGGATCACGCTCGATGTCGAACGGACGCAGATGCTCGGCTCTGCGGGCGCCTACGGCTGGGGCGGCGCGGCGACCACGCGCTTTGTCATCGATCCGCAGGAAGAGCTGGTACACATCGAAATGATGCAGTTGATGAACAACGACTCCGTTCCAGTGCTAGACGAGATGCAGGTGGCCATCTATCAGGCGATTGTAGACTGAGAAGATAAGCGAACAACAGTGTCCCGCGCCGGAAGTCGGCGCGGGACACCTCACATCATGTTTATGTCTTTTTTGCGGCGAACTGGCAATGCAGAAAAGTCGTGAAAGCCAGTTTGAGCAAAACACACGCGCAACCACACGCAGAGATTCCTCACTCCGCTGCGCTCCGTTCGGAATGACGTAGAACGGGAAGCTTGATCATCCGCCACCCCAAACCGCGCGACCCGGTCAGGCAGCGCTCCCCATCGCAGATTCCCGCAGCCGTTCCACGTCGCGCAGCGGCGGCAGGCCGAAGAGACGCTTGTACTCCCGGTTGAAATACGCAGCATCGTTATACCCCACACGGTAGCCAGCGCTGGCCGCATCGAGGCCCTCGCCGAGCATCAGCCGGCGAGCTTCCTGGAGCCGGATCTGCTTTTGGAACTGCAAAGGACTCATCGCGGTGACTTCTTTGAAATGGTGGTGGAAGCTCGACACGCTCATGCCCAGTTCCTGGGCGATCTCTTCGATCCGCAGCGATTGGTCGAAGTCCTTACGCAGCCAATCAATCGCTCTGGCGATGCGGTGGGCGTGCCCGCCCTGGACCGCAATGTAACAGAGGCGCTCCCCTTGCTCCCCCCTCAGAAGGCGGTAGACGATTTCCCGCGTGATCAGGGGCGCGAGAAAGGGCGCTTCGGCAGGGCTATCCAGCAGCCTGACGAGGCGCACCGCAGCGTCCAGCAGGCCGGCGTCCAACGGGCTGACATCAATCGCGCGCACATTCGTATAGCTGCGCGGCGCGAGATGCCCAGCCTCGACCATGACGGCGCTGACGAGGGTTGGATCGAGCTTCACCACGAGGCTGAGGTACGGCTGTTCCGGCGACGCTTCGATGACGTGGCTCACGACCGGCAACTCGGCGGTGGCGAGCAGATAGTGCATCGGATCGTACTGGTAGCGCTCCTCGCCGAGAAAGACTTCCTTGCTGCCCTGGGCGATGACGCAAAAGGCCGGATCAGAGACGCCGTGCGCCAACTCTGTGGGCGCGGACGCCCGATTGAGCCGCAACCCCTTGAGCGGCTCCGCCCGCCCATCTTCGCGGACGGCACGCGCGATGCGCTCGACCAACTCGGCCCGGTTCGCCTGTTCCCGCTGCGCATCAAGTCCTACCGGTTGAAGGATCATCGAATTCATAATGATTGTCTGGTTCATTCCTACATCTCCCACATTAAGGATTACAGTTCTTTTGTCAGCAGATTAAGCGGATTTAGCAGATTATTTGCTGTAAACTGATCGAAAATCTGCTTAATCTGCTAAATCCGCTGATCAAAATGATCATTTCAGCTTGCGGTTAGTAGATTCGTTATCGTTCTTTTTCAGTCCTCATTATAGCACAGGCTTGTCCATTCATGTACATTTCTCTCCGACTTTTGCAGAATTGTACAATGATCTGCGAGAATTATTATACTGTCCTGCGATTTGGCGTGCTATAATACAGTTGAGATAGAGAAGAGAGATAGAGATAGAGATAGAGATAGAGATAGAGAAGGACTAGCATAGGAGGTACGAAGTGAATACAGCTATCCCATTGATCCAGTTGACATTGAGAGTTGAGCGCGAAGCGGAGGCACAACGCCGCGCCTATATGGCAGACGAAGTTGAGCGCGTAGAGGAAAAATCGGTTCGCCTGCCCGAGCTTGCCCTGCGTCTCAGACGCGTCTACACCCCGCTGTACTGCCAACCACAGCGCCAGTGCGCATAATCAACAGGCGTTTACCCAAGCCTACGATGCGCCCCCGATCAGGAAAAGAAACGCAGGACTACACGACCACCCGCCCACCCGACTACCCGACTGCCCGACTACCCGACTACCCGACTACCCGACTACCCGACTACCCGACTAAAGACTACCAGACTATAAGGAGGAAAACAATGCAAAAGCGTAAACTTGGCAATAGCAATCTGGAAGTGTCGGCCCTGGGGCTTGGCTGTATGCGGATGACCTTTGGGGATGCCCCCATTGGCACACGGGAAGAGATGATCGCGTTCCTGCACGCAGCGGTCGAGCGGGGCATCACCTTCTTCGATACGGCGGAGGTTTACGGGCCGTTCACCAACGAAGAGCTGGTCGGCGAGGCACTGGAGCCGTTCCGCGGTCAGGTGGTCATCGCCACCAAGTTCGGGTTCAAACACGACGGCGACAAGGGACCAAGCCCTGGAACCGGTCTGGATAGCCGCCCGGAGCAAATCAGGCGGGTTGCCGATGCGTCGCTCAAACGTCTCCGCGTCGAGGCCATCGATCTGTTCTACCAGCACCGCCCTGATCCCAATGTGCCAATGGAAGATGTGGCGGGCGCGGTGAAAGACCTGATTCAGGCGGGGAAAGTCAAACACTTTGGGCTGTCTGAGGCCAGCGCCGAGCAAATCCGTCGCGCGCACGCCGTCCAACCCGTCGCTGCCGTGCAAAGCGAGTATTCGATCTGGTGGAAGGCCATCGAAGAGAACGGGGTGCTGGCGACCTGCGAAGACCTGGGCATCGGCCTGGTGCCCTACAGCCCGCTGGGCCGAGGCTACCTGACCGGCAAGATTGACGAGAACACGACTTTCGCCCCCAACGACATCCGCAGTCGCAACCCCCGCTT
>DAOLUH010000047.1:0-46946 GCA_035420085.1 Anaerolineae bacterium | reverse complement strand
GCCATTTCGACCAGCCTGCCTACCGCCTCTCACTGCAGACGCCTGAATAGTTACGATAAAACTAAAATGGCTCACCCACGCCGACCTGGCGATCAAAAAAACGCCCACCGTCTCCCGCGAGGAGTACCTGGATCACATGACCTTCCGGCGCAACGAGCGCCCCCTGTTCACGGAAATTTTCGGGCCGATTGTGGGGCTGAAGGAAGAATGGCTGGCGCAGGGCGCCACGCCGGAGGAACTGGATTTCTCCGCGTTCCGCTATCGCTGCGAGGCGCGAGGCGGCGTGCCGGTGAATACGGGGATGCTCGGCGGTTTTGCGCCGGAGGTGTTGGAGGAGACGGACGCCGTTATCATCTCACGTGATGAGTACGGGCGGACGATGAAGATGAACAAGGGCGTGGCGACGCTGCCGTTGCCGCTCGATCATCCGGTCACGACGATGGACGACTGGTTGAAGATCAAGCCGTGGTATGAGTTTTCAGAGGCGCGCTTCGGCGCCGACTGGGAGCGCGTGGCCCGCGAGCATCAGGCGGCGGGGCGCGTGGTCACGGTCTCGATCCCTGGCGGCTTTGACGAGCCGCGCCAGTTGATGGGCGAGGCGGTGTTGTGCATGGCCTACTACGACGCTCCTGAACTGATCCACGATATGCTCGCTACGATAGGCGAGACGGCGTTCCGCGTGTTGGAGCGCGTGTCGGCGACGGTGCAGGTGGATCTGCTGTTCGTCCACGAGGATATGGCGGGCAAGTCCGGCCCGCTGATTGGCCCGAAGCAGGTGCGCGACTTCATTAAGCCGTACTATCGCCGCGTGTGGGACATGCTCGCCGAGCGCGGCGCGCGATTGTTCGACCAGGATAGCGACGGCAATATGGAATCGGTCATCCCCGCGTTTCTTGAGGCCGGCGTCAACTGTATGCACCCGATGGAACCCGCCGCCGGAATGGACATCGTCAAAATCCGCGCGCAATACGGGACGCGGCTGGCGTTCTACGGCGGCATAGACAAGCATGTGCTCCGCCGTAGCAAAGCGGAGATCGTCGCCGAATTGGAGTACAAAATTCCGCCGATGCTCGCCACGGGCGGCTGCGTGCTGGCTTTGGATCACCGCATCCCGAACGGCACGCCGTTGGAGAATTATCGGTTTTATGTGGATAAGGTGTGGGAGATGATTGAGGGTAGACAGTAGACAGTGTGCGGTACACAGGGGGTGTATTCTTTATTTAGCGCGCCATTGCCTGTGAGACCATTTCCTTACGTTACCGCTTATGGTACAATGAATCTTATAGGTTCTGCGATTGAAGGAGAATTTCGCGTCACAAGCAAAGATGCCAGGAGTGTTATGACAGCAGCGACGATGTTACAAGAACCCTATATGGAAGTGCTGGCGCGTTTAGGCGATGTGCAACAGCAGATCAATGAAGCAGTACGTCAATATGCAGTGCGACAGGCGCAGCACCAGATTTTAGATCTCGAAACTCGCGTCCAGAGTTGGGAAGCCAAGTATGGATGCAGCTATGACCTCTTTGCCTATCGCACGGCGACGGATGAAAGCTATGTCCATACCCTCAATGCGGCGACGCAAACGCAGGAATGGGAGGCCGATTTATTCACCTGGGAGTTTTACGCTACGGAGCTTAAGGAATGGCGTCAGCGACTCGCTACTTTGAGCGCGTAATCGCTCGTTGCCGTGAACTCTGTACAGGTGTGCAAGTTTTAGCGCGTGATGAACGTCCTGCGCGCGCATTGCTCAAAATCACGGCGCGCTATGGCGATTACGACATCTACATCACAGAAGTTGTCTTATTCGATGACGTGCGCAAATATGCCTACTATGTACTCCAAGCCGACAGCATTATTGCCGGATTCGATAATGCCCCAGACCCCGACGCGCTTAAGCTCAAATATGGCACGCATTACGCTCAACATCGTCTTGAGCTGATCCCACATCTGCACAGTGCAGCTAAAACCCAGGTGTCCTTGACGGATGCGTTAGAATTCGAGCAATTCATCGCCTGGATTGATCAGTATTTATAGCTACGCTGTCCATTCCCCATAGGAGATTCTACGATGAATGAACGTGACGGCATCCACACGCTAGTGCCCCGTGAACAAATGACCGAATCGGCGCGGAAGTTGCGCGATACGTATGCCCGCACGCCGGGAATTCCGCTGTTCAAGCGCGAGTTCGGCTATTACTGCCTGGAACGGTGGGCGGAGCAGGGGATGCCGCAGGATGTTCCGCTGGCAGAACTGTTCGACTACGACCCGCCGGGCCACTATCCCCTGGGGCAACTGGGCTGGTGCGAGGCGGCGTTCGATCCGATCTTCGAGACGGTCGTGCTCGAAGATCGCGGCGAGTACGAGTTAGAGCAAGACTTCGCCGGGCGGCACGTGCTCTACTTCAAAGGACGGCGCAGCGGCTTTATGCCGGAGTACGTGGATCATCCGGTGAAGGACCGCCGCACGTGGGAAGAGGACATCGTCTGGCGGCTCGACCCCACCACGCCATCGCGTTACGCCGACCTGGACGACCGTATGGCGCAGGCGCAGGCCGCCGCCGCGCAAGGGTTGATGATCTCCCAAAACCTCATCGGCGGCTATATGTACCTGCGCAGCCTCATCGGGCCGGCGGGCCTGCTCTACGCTTTCTACGATATGCCGGACGTGATTCACGCGGCGATGGAGGCGTGGTACAAGCTGGCCGACGCGGTCATCGCGCGCCACCAGCAGTATGTCACACTCGACGAGATTTACCTGGCGGAAGACATCTGCTACAATCGCGGCTGCTTGATTTCGCCAGCGATGATGAAAGAGTTTCTGTTCCCATACTACCAGCAGCTCATCGCCAACGCCAAAGCGCGCCAGCTTGATCCCACGCGCCACATCTACATTCAGATTGACACCGACGGCTACGCGGTCCCCGTCATCCCGCTCTACATCGAGGCGATTGGGATGGACGTGATGAGTCCCTTCGAGGTGGCGGCGGGGTGCGATGTGGTCGCTATTGGGCGACAGTATCCTGGTCTGGCGTTGTTCGGCGGCATTGACAAGCGCGTGCTGGCGCAAGGTCCGGCGGCGATTGACGCGATGGTGGAGCGCATCCTTCCGGCGCTGCGCGCGCGCGGCGGCTACATCCCCACCAGCGACCACGGCGTGCCGGAAGAGGTCTCGTATGCGAACTACCTGTATTATCGCCAGCGGTGTATCGAGTTAGGGGGATAAAAATCGTTGGAACGTTGGAACGTTCAAACGTTTCAACGTTCCAACGTTCTAACGTTCTAACGGAGGACAACTATGACGGAAAGAACATTTGTTGTTGAATACCGCTATCTCAACCTGCCAGTGAAGAATGGCGCGGAGAAGCGCGTGGTGCGGTTTGTGGTGGATAATGCGGAGGTGTACCGCTTCGACATCGAGTTGGCCGAAGGCGAACCGGATTTCTGGGTCTACGCGGACCTCGCGCCGTTCCAGGGGATGCAGTTAACGGTGGCGGCAGAAGACGTATCCGCTGCTGCGCTGGCGGCGCTCGTCCAAAGCGAGACGCCGGCGGGGACGGATGACCTGTACGGCGAGAAGTATCGCCCGCAGTTCCACTTCACCTCGCGGCGCGGCTGGCTCAACGATCCGAACGGACTGGTGTATTACGACGGCGTGTATCACCTCTTCTACCAGCACAATCCTTATGGCTGGGGATGGGGCAACATGCACTGGGGCCACGCCGTCAGCCGCGATCTGCTGCATTGGGAGGAACTCGGCGACGTGCTCTACCCCGATCCTCTGGGCGTGATGTTCTCCGGCTGCGCCGTGGTGGACTGGCAGAACACGACCGGTTTCCAGGACGGCGACGATCCGCCGCTGGTCTTGATTTACACCGCGGCGGGCGAGCCGTACACGCAATGCCTCGCCTACAGCACGGACGGCGGCGAGACGTGGGTCAAGTACGCCGGCAATCCCGTGCTCGGTCACATCGCCGGACACAACCGCGATCCGAAGGTGCTATGGCACGCGCCGAGCGCGCAGTGGGTGATGGCCCTTTATCTCGAGGACAACGATTACGCGCTGTTCGGCTCGCCCGATCTCAAGACGTGGCGCAAGCTGTGCGACGTCCACATCGGCGATGCGACCGAGTGCCCCGACTTCTTTGAATTGCCTGTGGACAATGACCCGGTGAACACGCGCTGGGTGTTCTGGGGCGCGAACGGCAATTATGTCCTCGGCAGCTTCGACGGCGAGACGTTCACGCCGGAAACCGACGTGCTGCGCTACGCTTGGAGCGGCAACAGCTACGCCGCGCAGACCTGGAGCGACACACCCGATGGGCGGCGCATTCAAATCGCCTGGCTGCGCGTCAACCTGCCGGGGATGCCCTTCAACCAGATGATGACCTTCCCCTGCGAATTGGCGTTGCGGACGACGCCGGAGGGCATCCGTTTGTGTAGTGAGCCGGTGCGCGAGAGCCAAAGTTTGTGGGATTGGGGCGTTCATTGGTCGAATGAAACGCTCGCGCCGGGTGAAATCCTGCTGGAAAATTTTCTCATCGTCGGCGACCGATTCGACATTTACGCCGAGTTGGACCCTGGCGCGGCGACGACGCTCAACTTTGTGGTGCGCGGCATCCCTGTGACCTACGCTGTGGCGCAACAAACCTTGACGTGCGCGGGCCGCACCATCCCTGTCCCCCTGCTGGACGGCATATTCCGCCTGCGCATGTTGCTGGATCGCGCCTCGCTGGAAATCTTCGGCGCGGATGGCCTAGTTGCGCTGCCGCTCGGCGTCATTCCGCCCGATGAAGACCACACGCTGCGTTTTTACGTGGAAGGCGGCCCGACCGGAGAGTTCCTTGTTGGCGCGCACACCTTGCTTTCCGTGTGGGCCGACGACGAGGAGGCAGACGAAGCGTGGAACGATGACGACGACATCCCCTTCTAGCGCAACGGCGCGCGCACACCTGACGCGCGGGTACACGCTTGCCCTGATCAGCGCCGCGTTCCTCTCCACCACGGCGATCTTCATCCGCTACCTGACGTTGACCTACGCCATTCCGCCGCTGGTGCTGGCCTTCTGGCGGGATGTTTTCGTCGTGCTCACGTTGCTGCCTGTGTTGAGCGTGCTGCGCCCGGCGCTGTTGCGCGTGGAGCGCCGCCATCTTCTCTACCTGGCGGCGTATGGCCTGGTGCTCTCGCTCTTCAACATCCTGTGGACGTTCTCCGTGGCGCTCAACGGCGCGGCGGTGGCGACGGTGCTGGCCTACTGTTCGGCGGCGTTCACGGCGCTGCTGGGCTGGCAGCTGCTTAAGGAGCGCCTGGATGCCGTCAAGTGGCTGGCGATTGCGCTGAGTCTGGGCGGCTGCGCGTTGGTCTCCGGCGTGTTCGCGCAGACGGCATTGCGCCTCAGCGTCAGCGGCGTATTGGTGGGGATGGCGTCCGGCTTGAGCTACGCGGCCTACAGCCTGATGGGCCGCTCGGCGGCGCAGCGCGGCCTGAATCCGTGGACGACGTTGTGTTACACGTTCGGCTTTGCGATGCTCTTTCTGTGCGGCTTCAACCTGTTGCCGGAGACGGTGATGCCCGGCGGAGCTGCCTCACTGGCCGACTTTTTCTGGCTCGGCCAGGCCTGGGCGGGGTGGGGCGTGCTGTTCCTGCTGGCGGCGGGGCCGACGGTAGCCGGGTTTGGGCTGTACAACGTCAGCCTGAGCTATTTGCCGTCGAGTGTGGTGAACTTGCTGGCTACGTCGGAACCGGTTTTCACCGCGGTCAGCGCCTACTTCCTGCTCGGCGAGCAGTTGAACGGGATGCAGATTGCCGGCAGCCTGCTGATCCTCTCCGGCGTCGTCGCCCTGCGGCTGTACGATGGCTGGCTCGCAAACCGGAATGGAACGACTGATCAACTTTCGTGATTTCGGCGGCTGTCTCACAGCGGACGGGCGGCGCGTGAAGACGGGCTACCTGTACCGCTCCGGGCACGTGGATCAGGCCAGCCGGCGCGACCGGGAAACCTTGCGCGCCCTCGGCATCAAGACGCTCGTTGACCTGCGTTCGGCGCGAGAGCGCAAGCAGGCGGCGCATCTGTGGCCCGGCGCGCGCGTGGTCTGGCTGCCGATGCCCTTCGACGAGATCACCCGCGCGCGTCTGAAGCCCTACCTCTTCCGCCGTGACGTGCGCGCAGCCGTGTTTGATATGGTCGAGAGCGTCTATGCGGACACCGTGGAGCACTCGTGCGCGCAGTTGGCGGCGCTTTTCACGCTGTTGCAGCAGCCTGAAGTCTACCCGGTGCTTATCCACTGTCGCGCGGGCCGGGATCGCACCGGCTTTGTCAGTGCCGTCATTCAACTGGCGCTCGGCGTGCCGGTGGAGGATGTGGTGACCGAGTATCTGCGTTCCAATGCCTCTCTATTGCCACGAGCGCGCCGCGCTCCAAAAGTGCTGCAAATCCTCACGCTGGGGCTGTTCTCGCCGGACAATTTGCGCGCCGTGTTCACCTCACAAGAACGTTATATGCGCACTGTCATCGGCAAGATTGAGGGCGAATGTGGGGGAATTGTGCGCTATCTGACGCAGTGTGGGGTGGCGGAGTGGCAGTTGGCGGCCTTGAAAGACCTGTTGTTGGAGCGTAGTGACGACTTCAGTCGTGTAAGGGGAAGCGACTGAAGTCGCTACTACGCTCGCCGTGTAGTAACGACTTCAGTCGTTTCTGTGAGCAGATGTCTAGGCCATCCCCACGCGCGCGTTTTCCTCGGCGGCGACGCGGATCCCCTCCGCCTCGTTTACGCGGGTGAGCAGGAGGATGCCGCCAATGAAGAACACCATCAGCGAGATGATGCTCAGGCGGCTCGATCCCATCAATTGCCCGACGACGCCAAACAGCAGCGGGCCGACGATCCCGGCGAACTTGCTGGACACGTCGTAGAAGCCGAAGAATTCCGCGCTGCGCGCTTTGGGCGCCATCACCCCGAACAGGCTGCGGCTGAGCGCCTGCGTGCCGCCCTGCACCATCCCCACGCCGAAGGCGAGCGCCCAGAAGTGCCACGGCTGGCTCATAAAGAAACCGCCCACCATCAGCAGCGCGTACCAGGCCAGCCCCACCATAATCGAGCGTTTGGTGCCGAGTTTGTGGCTGAACTTGCCGAAGAGCAGCGAGAAGGGGATGCCCACAAATTGCGTCAGCAGCAGCGCGCCGATCAGGTCCGTCATTCCGATGCCGATTTCCGCCCCGTAAATCGTCGCCATCTTGATGACCGTCCCGATGCCATCGTTGTAAATCCAGAAGGCGATCAAGAACTTGAACAGTTCGCCATACTTGCGGATTTCGTGCATGGTTTGCCCGATGCGCTGGAAGCTGGCGCGCACGGGATTGACGCCCGCGCCGATGCCCTCGGTGTTGGCGCGCGGCTCGGGGACGCGGCGCAGCAGCGGGATGGTGAAGATGGCCCACCAGATCGCCACCGTGAAGAACGACAGGCGCGGCCCCAGGCTGCTGCCCTTCCAGATGACCATAATCATCACTAGGTTGACGGCGAGCAGAATGCCGCCGCCCAGGTAGCCGAGCGCGTAGCCTTTGGAGGACACGTAATCAATCTCGTCCTCATTGGCGACGTGCGGCAAGAGCGAATCGTAGAAAATGTACGAAGCGGCCAGGCCGATGGAACCCAGGAAGAACAGGATCAGCGTGGGCCAGACCATTCCCGCGTCCATAAAGACCAACAGGGCCGTGGCAAGGATGCCGATCCCGGCGAAGGTTGCCAGGAGCCGCTTCTTGTTCCCCATATAATCGGCGATGCCGCCCAGGATCGGCGCCAGCAGCGCGGAGACCAGCAGCGCGATGGAGTTGGTGTAGCCCCAATACACCGTTGGCAGGTTCCCGCCTAGTCTTCCGGCAATGACGCTCTCGAAGAAGGCCGGCAGGACGGCGGCTTCAATCGTTGTCGAAAAGGCCGAGCTGCCCCAGTCATACATACACCAGGCGTTGATCATTTGTTGTTGCACAAAGGTTTTCGCAGACTTGACATTCATTGGTTGAGTTCCTTTCGTTGAGTGGATAATTTCATTGTGAAACGTAAAACGTGAAATGTGATGCGTAAGGCGTCGTTTACGCTTTACGTTTTATTTTTTGCCAGGGGTAAGGTGAAATAAAAGGTGCTGCCATGTCCTACTTCGCTTTTGACGCCGACTTGCACGTTTAGTTTTTCGGCGATGCGCCGCACAATAGACAGCCCCAGTCCGTGCCCCTTCACATTGACTTGCTCCAGCCGGGTGAAGGGGGTGAACAGGCGAGCTTGCTCTTCCGGCGTTAGTCCTTTGCCGTTATCGCGCACCCAGAAGCGGACATAGCCATCGGCAAGCCTGGTCGCGCCGATTTCGACACGCGGCGGCGTTCCCCCGTATTTGATGGCGTTGCTGACGTAGTTGACCAGGATTTCTTCGACCCAGGGTGGGTAGCTTATCGCGCTCGGCCAGCAATCCGGGGTGATAATTTCTGCTTTGTTCTCCAGGATGGCATTGGCAAGCCGGCGTTGGATGTCTTCCATAATATCGGACAGGTTGAGCGTCTCTTTGGGCACGTCCTCAAGCTGCCGCACGCTGGCTAACAACAACAACGCATCAACGATGCTGGCAATCTTGTTCCCATTTTGTGCGATGATGCTGCAATAATAGCCAAACTTGTCAGCGGGAATTTTGTCGTAACGCTTTTCCAGCAGGTCGCTAAAGCCAATGATGGAGGCGAGAGGCGATTTCAAATCGTGGGCTACCGTATGCGCGTAAGCATCCAATTCTTCATTGCGCTTCTCGAGTTCGATGGTGCGTTGGTAAAGCGCATCTTGCGCTTGCTGTCGTTCGATGATTTCCGCGCGCAGTGCAGCCGTGCGTTCTATAACCAACTCTTCGAGCTGTTGATTGATGTGGGTAAGTTCGGCGGTACTCTGGGCGATGACGAGCTCGACGACTTTGGAGGGGAGGGCGATCGCAAAGGCAAAGAATACCGGCAGCACAATGTCCGCCGGCGGCAGCCGGTAGAGAAGCCCCAAGAGCAGGACGATAACCGATGTCGCAATGGCGTATTGTAGGGCGGGACGGAATCCCAATACCAGACCCAATGAGAAAATTCCTACATGAAACATAAATCGGATGGGCAGGTGGTTTGATTGAATCCGCAGGATATACCATAGTAGCCCCGCCAGACAGACTAAGGTTGTCCAGGAGAAAGTGAGCATGGCGTGCGACAACGACAGCGGCAGCTTCTTGAGCGCATATACCGCAGCGGCTCCGATAGCGAGCATCAAGACAATGTATAATGCGTCAATCGGTTCTTTGTGTATTGTTCGGTTGATGGCGTGGAGGGTCGCGCCCAAGCTGGTGAGTATGACATATCCGACAAAGATCCACCGGGCTGTATTGACACGGGCTTTGTCTCCTGGTAAGGTATTCATTCTATTCCCAGAAAGTTCCTGCTTTAATCACAACGCCGCTCTCGCGCTCCTCATCATAGATGTGCCACCAACTTTTGACCACGTGCTGCAGCCGCTTGTTTTTGAAGGCGCTAAGAAAGGCTGCTTTCTCCTCTTCGGTAAGATCGCCATAAGGGCAGGCTGCAAAGACAGTTTCAAGTCCTTGCGCTTCCGCTTCCTGTACGAAATTTCGGGAAAGGAAAACCTGACCTGCCAGCCATAACATATCCTGATGACCCTTTAACATAGTGCTCCTTTCGTATCATGTCCGCTCCATCCCTGGCTGGAACGGGGATGATAGGCCACGCCAGGGCGTCAATATCCAGATAAGTGTTATTTTATGTCGTTTTGTATTTTATACCAGAAGGTAATTGCCGGATCGAGAAATCATACTACAATACTTCAGATTGTTACAAAACCTTTGTCAGGGCAACAGAAGGGGGAAGATGAATACCGCAGCTTTAGTTGAAGTTCAAAACCTGTACAAGCGTTACGCGCCTGACGCCCCCTACGCCGTGGACGATGTTTCCTTCGAGATTCACACGGGTGAGCTATTTAGCCTGCTCGGTCCTAACGGCGCGGGCAAAACGACGACCATCTCGATGATCAGCACGCTGCTCAAACCGACGGGCGGCGCGGTGCGCGTGGACGGCCACGACGCCCAGCGCGACCCGATGGCCGTGCGGCGCGTTATCGGCGTTGCGCCGCAAGAGCTGGCGCTCTACGACGACCTGTCGGCGCACGAAAACCTGCGTTTCTGGGGCGAGATGCGCGGTCTGCACGGCGCCGAGTTGGCGCAAGAGATCGCCGAAAAGCTGGCGCTGATGGAACTGACCGACCGCGCCAAAGACCGCGTCGGCACGTTCTCCGGCGGGATGAAGCGCCGCCTCAACCTGGCCGTGGCGCTGCTCGGCCATCCCAAACTGCTGATACTCGACGAACCAACCGTCGCCATTGACCCGCAAAGCCGCCGCTACATCCTCGACTGGGTGAAAAAGCTGCGCGCGCAGGGCGTGACGATCCTCTACACCACGCATTACATGGAAGAAGCCCAGGAGTTGAGCGACCGCATCGGCATCATTGACCACGGCAAGCTCATCGCCCTGGGGACGTTGGATGAACTGATCCCGCTTGTGGGCCAGCACGAGACGCTGCGCCTGCAACTGCTGCAAGAGCACGGCGGCGCGGAACTGGCGGCGGCGCTCCCCGCGTTGGATGGGGTGATTGCCGCCAGCGCGACCGATGGCGAGGTGCTCGTCAACGTCACCTCGACGGAAGCGACCCTGGCTGCCGTCATCGGCGCGGCGACGGGCCTGGGCCTGAGCGTCCGCACCATCGAAATCCGCGAGCCGAACCTGGAAGCCGTCTTCCTTTACCTGACCGGGCGCGCGTTGCGGGATTGACGAGGGCGTATGCGCAAACTGGTCGTTCTCGCGTTCAAAGAAGTGCTGGTCGCGTTCCGCGATGTGGGCGCCTTGCTGACGATGCTGGCGACGCCGCTGGCGCTCACGCTGGTGATGATGGCCGCGTTCGGCAGCGGCAGCAACAGCAACCCGATCTCCGACATTCCCGTACTCTTGTTGAACCAGGACGCGGGGACGTTTGGGCAGGCGCTCACCGACATCTTCTTCTCTGCCTCGGTGGGCGATCTGGTGACGCCGACGCTCGTTGAAGACGAAGCCGCGGCGCGCGCGCGTGTGAATGCCGACGAAGTCGCCGCGCTGGTCGTCATCCCGGAGGACTTCAGCGCGCGCGTCTTCCCGTTCGGCGTGCGGGCGCAGACATTGACCGGCGTGGATGTGACCACCCTCGCGCCGGATGCCACGTTGACGCCGGAGCAGCAGGCCGGGTTCGCGCAAGCCTTTATGGAGAGCCAATCCCCATCCGAGCCGGTCGTCGTCGAAATCTACGCCAGCCCCGATTGGCGCATCAGCGCGCTGATCGTCAAAGCCATCGTCAGCCAGGGGCTTGAGCGGCTCAACATCCAGATTGCGGGGACGACCACCATCGTCACCCGGCTGATGGCGGGGATGCTCCAGGCCGGGCAATCCGACGCGGATGTAGCTGCGGCGATGCGCGCTATGCAGCCCGGCGCCGCCGGACAGGAAGCCGCCGGCGGCGCGGACGTCGAACTGCCCATCAAGCTAATAACAACGTCGGCGACGGGGCGCGGCTTTAGCTGGCTCGGCTATTATGCGACAAGCATGGCGGTGTTGTTCCTGATGTTCGCCGTGACCGCCGGTGGGCGCACGCTGTTAGCGGAACGGCAGCGCGGCACATTGCCCCGGCTGCTGATTTCCCCGACGCCCGCGTTGACCATTCTGCTCGGCAAGATGGGCGGGATCGTGTTGACCGGCGTGTTGCAGATGCTCATTCTCTGGGGGACAACCGCGCTCATCGGCGCGTACTGGGGGCATCCGGGCGGCGTGCTGTTGACGATTGTGCTGCTCGTGATCTGCGCTTCGAGCGTTGGCGCGCTCATCTCCGCGTGGGCGCGGACGCCGGGACAGGCCAGCGCCATCGGTTCGGCGGTGACGCTGATCGGCGGCGCGCTCTCCGGCAGCTTCTTCGTTCGCTGGAACCTGCCGCAGTGGGTGCAAGTCTTCAGCCTCGTCACGCCCAATGCCTGGGGCATCGAAATCCTCTCGCGCCTGCAGGCCGGCCGCGCCCCTTCCGCCATCCTCCCCTGGCTCGGCGGCATGATCCTGCTTACCATTCTCTACTACGGTGTGGCGTTGGTGGGATTTCGCCGGCAATTCAAGTGATTGGTAATTGGTAATCGGTAATCAGGGAAGTAGCGACAACTCTTAACTCTTAACTCTTGACTCTTTACCCATTACCCTACTCAAGGAGTTGCAGATGTATCGTCTCTGGGGCATCATTCGCACAGAATTTTTGCGGCGGTTTGACGGACCGATGGCCTGGGTCTTCTTCTTGCTGCTGCCGTTCCTGTTCACCGCGGCGGTGGGCGCTGGCTTGAGCGGGATGATGAACGACGCGCCGCCGGAAGAGGTGCGCATCCGCCTGGCGGTGATCCAGCAGGACGAAGGCCCGGTGGTGGACGCGCTCTTCGCGGCGTTAACCGGTGTGAACTTCGATGTGGAAGTGGTGGATACATTTCCCGACGACACCTTTGGCCTGATCGTCCCGGCGGAGTTCTCTGAGCGTTTATTGGACGGCGACGAAGTGACACTCACCCTGCGCATCCGCAGTGACAGCAGCAACACGCCAGCCGTCGAACAGGCGGTGCGGGCCGCCATCGGACGGGTGGGTGGCGCGGCGCTCGTCGCGCGGGCCGGGGTGGCCCAGGCGCGCGATGCGAACTTGGTCGCCACACCGGAAGACGAGGCCACACTCTTCTCCGAATTGCTGCTCGACACGCTCGCTGCCGTCGAAACCCCCGCGGCAGTGGCGAACGTCGTCTGGCCGGCAGGCGTGACGCTGGAAACGGAAACGCGCGACATGGCAAACAGCGCCGAGCACGCTTCCGCCGGGCAGATCGTTACCTGGGTGCAGATCACCTTGCTCAGTGCGGCGGAGGTGTTGGTGGACGAGCGCCTGAGGGGCACGCTCAAGCGGATGCTGGTGATGCCCACCTCGCGCGCGCTCATCCTCGGCGGCAAAGTGCTGGCGACGGTGCTTGCGGGGTTGTTGCAGATCGCCATTCTGCTCATCGGCGGCGCGGCGGTGTTCAACGTGGGATGGGATAGAGCGCCGCTGGCGGTGACGGCGGTTTCCCTCGCATTTGCGCTGGCTGCGGCAGGGATGGGCTTGCTGCTGGCGACCATTGTGAAGACCGGCGGGCAGGCCAGCAGCGCCGTCGTGGGTCTTTCGATGACGATGGCGGCGTTGGGCGGCGCGTGGTTCCCGCTGGAAGTGACGCCGCCGCTCTTCCGCCAGATCGTGCGAGTCCTTCCTGCCACCTGGGCTGTGCGCGCCTACGAAGACATCCTGGCGCGCGGCGCGACGTTCGCCGATGTCTTGCCGACCGTCGGCGTGCTGCTCGGCTTCGCCGTCCTGTTCACCGTCATCGGCGTGCTGCGTTTCAACCGGTATGAGTAGAACGTTCAAACGTTATGGAGGAACCTATGCAACCACGCGACATCATCCTGGCAAACATCAACCACGCAAACCCGCCGCGCGCGGGGATGACGTTCGACCGTGGGCGGGTGAACGATATGCTCGGCTGTGGCGTCCATCCCCACGGCTACGAGCAGAAACGCTGGACCGATGGCCCGCGCGAATACTACGACGACGAGTGGGGCAACCTCTGGGTGCGGATGCGCGATGGTTCGCTCAAGGGCGAAATCTTCAAGCCGGCCATTGAAGACTGGTCGCAGCTTGATGACTTGCAGCCGCCGGATTACTCGCATCCCGATTGCGCCGCGTTTATGACGGCGCTCTTCGCCGAACCCACGGATCGCTTCAAAATCGCCTATATCGGCGGGTGGATTTTCGACAACGCGCGTTACCTGCGCAAAATGGAAGTCTACTTCGCGGATATGGCGCTCTACCCCGACGAACTCAAACGGATGCACCAGATCGTCGCGGATGTCTACGAGCAGAAGATTCACCTGGCGGGCAAGGCCGGGGCGGACGGCATCATGATCGGCGAGGACATGGGTACGCAGACGGGCTTGCTCTTCAGCCCCAAGATGTTCCGCGAGTACTTCAAGGCGATGTATACGCGCTTGATGAGCATTGCCCACGACTATGGGATGAAGGTGCTGATGCACTCCTGCGGCCAAAACTGGGCCATCGTGCCCGATTTGCTCGACGCTGGCGTGGATGCCTTCCAGTTCGATCAGCCCGCGCTCTACGATATGCCCAGGCTGGCGGCGTTGCTCAAAGAGCGCAAAGCCGCGCTGTGGAGTCCGGTGGACATCCAGAAAATCCTTCCCACCGGCGACCGCGCGACTATCGAAGCCGGCGCGCGGCAGATGTACGACATCTTCGAAGGCGGCCTGATCTGCAAGAACTACCCCGACCTGCACGGCATCGGTGTCGAACCCGAATGGGATATGTGGGCCTACGACGCCTTCTGCGAGAAAGCTGGCCTGCCCCTTTTTGTCAACGGATTAAGCGGATTTTAATGGATTTTTTTCCCTTACTTCTTAACTCTTAACTCTTTCCTCCCTCCTCCCTGTTTGACAAATTCCGCCCCTGTGGTATTATCCGCATCGTTCAGGGGGCGTAGTGTAGTGGTTAACATGTCGGCCTGTCAAGCCGAAGATCGCGGGTTCAAGTCCCGTCGCTCCCGTGGAAGTATGAAAGAGCGACTTCGAGAGTTTATCGAAGTCGCCCTTTTTGTTTTCTAAGGGACAAACCACAGACCATAAGATATTGGATCTTTCCAGGGCACTTCCCTTCTGGTTTAAGGTCCTATCATTCTTCAACGCACGCTCACCGCCCCCGTCTCGGGGGCGGGTATGGCCGGGCGGCGAGCATAGTTTTCGTTCTCCGCTACCGCGCAACGCGCCCCCGGGGACGGGGGCGCAGAGCGAAGGCTCCGCTGTGAGCGAGAATGATAAAGCCCTGCCTTCTGGTTTTTTTGTTGCGCCTCTTCATTTTCTGTGCTATACTGACTTGTATAGATTGTATTCTGAGGTAGCACACCATTAGGCACAAGACCTCGAGTCTCCCGACGCCACCTCTCCGGTATATCCTACTGTGCCAATACCTTTCGTTTCTTTAATGTCCTTGCGAATATAATCAGGTCATGCAACAGAATCATAGTCGTCGCGCCGTCAGGACGCGATGTATGCGAGATCATCGATGTTGTATACCAGTTATGAAAGGAAGTGCCACAATGAATATTCGCGTTGCGTTCAGTTGGATGATGATTTTCTCGTTATTGTTGGCTGGGCTAACGACGACCCCCGCACAGACAGCAGAACTATTGAATGAAAATGGGGCGATTGATCTCATCCCCCGCCTATTGACAATTCGAAGTTCTGTCAACCCTAGCCCATTAGGCGCTTCAGTGCCGGTTGGTGGCTCCATCCTCACGCATACCACCTGGATCAGCAGCAATGTGTATGTGGTGAACAACAACATCGGCATTGCGTCTGGTATTACGTTGACCATTGAGCCGGGGACGGTGATCTCATTTACCGGTAACTATACGCTGACCGTAGGGGGGACGTTATTTGCCGATGGCGAGGCGGCCCATCCGATCACATTCACCGCTCGGCCCGGACTGGCCTGGAGTCGCATTTACTTTAACGACTCCAGCGTGGATGCCACTGCCGATGCCGCTGGCGTCTTTCAGAGCGGCAACCTTTTGCGTCATGTTCGAGTGGAGGGTGCCGTTAGTGGGATCGGATGCATTAATGTTACGCCGTACCTTGACCATGTGACTCTGACCGGCGGTGGGATAGACTGCACCGGAGGCGATACGCCGCTGTGGATAAAAGATAGCGACTTGAGCGGTGACGTACAGATTAGCGAGGGAAGCAGGGTAGATAGCCTTTTAGGGACGTGGAGGGCGCGTCCCGATATGCCGACTGTGCGTTCTTATGCAGGTACGGTAACCGCATCAAATGGCCGGATCTATGTTATTGGAGGCTGGAATTGGGGCCCTCTGGCAACAACAGAGGAATATAATCCGGCAACAGATACATGGACAACTCGTACTCCCATGCCAACTGCGCGAGGTCTGTCGGGTGTGGTTGCTGCAAGCAACGGCAAGATCTATGTCATTGGGGGACTGCAAGCTGAGGGAGTAGCTTCATCGGCTGTGGAGGAATACGATCCGGCGACGGATACTTGGACTACTCGGGCCAGTATGCCGACGACGCGTTGTAATTTAGCAGCAGCAATGGCGCCAAATGGGCGGATCTACGCCATCGGGGGATCCAATGGCCCAAACATTCTGGCAGTAGTAGAAGAATATGATCCATTGACAGATGCATGGACACCCCGGACCCCGATGCCTACTTCACGCCGCAACCTCGCTGTTGTAGCGGCACCAAATGGCCGGCTCTATGCTATTGGAGGAACCGGTAGTGCAAACGCTAATCTCCCGACGGTTGAAGAATATAATCCTGCGGCGGATACCTGGATACCCCGCGCCTCAATGCCCACTGGGCGTTTAGGAATGGGCGTGGCCCTTGCTTCCAACGGTAATATTTATGTAATTGGGGGGAGTGTTAACGATGGAACGTCTGGAATAGCGACTGTGGAGGAGTATAATCCAGTGCTGGATATTTGGATGTCCCGTGCTTCTATGCCCACCGCGCGCACTGGACCTGGAGTGGCGGTCGCACCGGATGGTCAACTTTATGCTGTAGGAGGTCATACTGTTTGGGAATACCCTCTGGCAACGGTAGAAGAATTCACATTGGCCCCCGAGTCGTATGGTTATCATATTTTGTCTAATCATCTTCGTGGTAATCTCTCCTTGCCCCAACAAGCTGAGGCGCGAGACAATATACTCTCTGGCGGCGGGATTAGCGCAGGAACAGGCAGTGTCCTACACCACAACACCATCGAAGGTGCGTCTGGCTGGGGCATTGATGCCAGCGGCTGTATTACTATTGAGCATAACCGGTTGATCGGCAATGCCAATGGAATCCGCGCCGATAGGGGGACGCTCCAAGGGAACCTGATCGCCAACTCCGGAGGCGTGGGCTTGCAGCTTAGCGGCAATGCCACGGTGATCAGCAATACCCTGACCGGCAATGCGGGCAATGCTATTATCATTGCCAGTGGAACGCCTGTCTTAACGGCCAACAACCTGGAATTGAACCACGGCGCTTACGATGTGGTGAACAACACAACCAACGCCATCGCCGCCGCCGGCAACTGGTGGGGCACTACCGATGCCGCGACGATTGAGAGCCGGATATACGACTTAGTAGACGATTTCAACCTGGGACAGGTCGCTTACACGCCCGCGTTGACTGGCCCGGTACAAGACGCGCCAGCCTATGTGCGAAGTGTGACCATTTCGCCCAACCCGGCCGGATTGGGACCGACTACGTTTGATGTGGCGTTTAGCCGGCCGATGGATACGGCGATTGATCCGCAGATGACTTTTGCGCCGACCAAAAACGATGTTTGGACAGTAAGGACCAGCATGCCAACTAGTTGGGGTTTGGGAGCAATTACCACCAGCAATGGCAAGATTTATATCATCGGGAACGACAAAGTCGATGAGTACGACCCAGCCATGGATACCTGGTCTACCAAGACCGGCATGCTGACCTTGCGGGGTGGGTTGGGTGCGGCTACCGCCAATAACGGCAAGATTTATTTAATTGGGGGAACGGATAACGGGGGAGTAAGTGCTTTGTCTACCGTTGAGGAATATGACCCGGCTACGGACACTTGGGCCACCAAGGCCAGTATGCCGACCGCGCGTTGGGGCTTGAGCGTAGTCGCCGCCAGCAATGGGAAAATTTATGCTATCGGTGGATATAATGAAGTGTACCTGCCAACGGTTGAGGAATATGATCCATCCACTAATACGTGGACAACCCGTGCCAATATGCCTACCAGACGCCGCGGAATGGGCGTGGCTGTTACCGGTGATGGTAAGATTTACGCTATCGGTGGGGAGCATGAGTTTTCATACCTGGCTACAGTCGAGGAATATAATCCATTTCTGGATACCTGGGCCACCAAAGCCAGTATGCCAACTGCACGCGTGTGGGTAGGTGCAGCTACTGCCAATAATGGAAAGATTTATGCCATTGGGGGTGCGAGTGGTGAGGCTTCTGTCGAGGAATACAACCCGGCCACGAATACATGGGTGATTAAGCCTAATCTGTACAAAGGACGTTATGGCATAGGTGTGGCTAGGGCCGATAACGGTAAAATTTACGCCATTGGGGGCTACGATGGTCGTTATTACTTGACACGAGTTGATGAATACACACCGCCTGGTTGGGGAACACAACCGTTGATCGGAAGCCCTGAATGGCTTGACCCAACTCACTTCCGTACGTCTTGTGACATCACCCCGCTCGTCCCGCACGGTACATATACCCTCACCATCTTTGGCGCGTCCAGCTCCGACGGTTTCGAAATCGCGCCAGCCTCTAACTTTACCTTTACTGTCAGTTACCCCACCGTCCGGTTCGACGCTGCCGCCTATAGCGTGAGTGAGAGCGCTGGTACAGCCACGATGACTGTGACCCTGGATATTTCCCCCACACAGGTAGTCACTATTCCCTATACAACCATTGATCATACCGCCATCGCCGGGATTGACTATGTGACGACCACGGGCGCGCTCACGTTTACGCCCGGACTGACGCTCACCACGTTCGCTGTCCCTATTCTCGATGACGCGTTGGACGAATCAGACAAGGCACTCACCGTGACGTTGGGCAATCCGATCAGTGTAGCTGTAGGCATCCCTGGTGTGGCGGTGTTGACGATTATGGATGATGATCCCCCGCCCGAAGTTCAGTTCAGCGCGGCGGTATACAGCGCGGATGAAAGTGGCGGCGCAGCCTCCATTACAGTAACGCTCAGCGGGGCTTCCACCTTTACCGTCACGGTAGACTACGCCACCAGCGATGGGACGGCGACGGCGGGAAGCGACTACACAGCCATAGGTGGCGCCCTGACCTTCGCCCCTGGTCAGACTGTGCAGACTTTTAAGATTCCCGTTCTCGATGATGCTCTCGATGAAACCGACGAGACGCTCACGATGACGTTGAGCAATCCCGACAACGCCACGTTGGGGACACCCAACCCGGCCACGCTGACGCTGCTAGACGACGATGACCCGCCGACGGCGCAATTCAGCGCGGCAGCCTACAGCGTCGGAGAAAGCGCCGGAACGGTCAGCCTCACAGTCACGCTCAGCGCGGTTTCGGGCAAGACGGTGACGGTAGACTACGCCACGAGCGACGGGACGGCGACGGCGGGAAGCGACTACATAGCCATAGGTGGCGCCCTGACCTTCGCCCCTGGCCAGACTGTGCAGACTTTTGAGATTCCTGTTCTCGATGATGCTCTCGATGAAACCGACGAGACGCTCACGATGACGTTGAGCAATCCCGACAACGCCACGTTGGGGACACCCAACCCGGCCACGCTGACGCTGCTAGACGACGATGACCCGCCGACGGCGCAATTCAGCGCGGCAGCCTACAGCGTCGGAGAAAGCGCCGGAACGGTCAGCCTCACAGTCACGCTCAGCGCGGTTTCGGGCAAGACGGTGACGGTAGACTACGCCACGAGCGATGGGACGACGACGGCGGGAAGCGACTACACCGCCGCGAGTGGCGCCCTGACCTTCGCCCCTGGCCAGACTGTGCAGACTTTTGAGATTGCCGTTCTCGATGATGCTCTCGATGAAACCGACGAGACGCTCACGGCGACGTTGAGCAATCCCGACAACGCCACGTTGGGGATGCCCAACCCCGCCACGCTGACGCTGCTAGACGACGATGGGCCGGAAGTGGCATTTGGCGCAACCGGTTATAGTGTGAACGAAGGGGATGGTTATGCGGTTATCAGTGTCACCCTGAGCTATGCCTCGGTTCAGACCGTCACGGTAGCCTATGCAACCAACAACGGCACGGCTACGGCGGGAAATGACTACATACTCACTGAGGGCAAATTGACATTCGCGCCGGGAGATCAGATTTCGACGTTCAGCGTACCCATCAGCGACGATGACACATTGCTGGAACCGGATGAAACGTTGACGTTGGTTTTGAGCGACCCCAGCCGGGCTACCTTGGGAACACCGATCACAGCCACGTTGACCATCGTTGAAAATGACCTGAACGTTCCCCCTGTCGAAATTGTTGCGCCGCCGGATCCGTCACAACCGGTTACGGTTTCCATCAATACCCCGGCTGGCGTCGTCGAGATTGTACTGGAAGATGTGCGCGCTGGTGGGACGATCACGGCGCTTGTGTCGGTCACTCCGCCGAATCAGCCGCCAAGCAATTTCACGCTTCTCGGCATCCATTATGAAGTGACAATTTCAGGCATTGACTTTGCTCAAGCCACGATACGCTTCCCCTATCGTGACTCGGATGTTGTCGCCGCAGGTGTGGCCGAAGAGTCCCTACGTTTGCTGCACTTCGAGGACGGTCATTGGAAAGATATTACCACCGACTTGGACACATCCGCTAATATCATCACGGGCGTTACCGAGGACTTCTCGCTCTTCGTTATCGGTGTCCAGAATATGCAAGGCTGCGCCATCAGCTTGAACAGCGGCGCCGCTTATACCGGACGATTGAACGTGCAGGTTTTCTCAAATATGCCTGACGCGGCGGAGATGCTGGTCAGCAATGACGCTGGCTTCACCGGAGCGCAGTGGCGACCTTACCATTCGGCGCTTGATTGGATAATCACCAATCCCGGCGACCGAATCGTCACTTTGTTGGTCTATGTGCGTTTCCGTGACATCAATGGCAATCTTCTGTGTAGTGGTCTGAGCCTTAACGATGACATTATCTACGACCCACTGGCGCCAAGTATCATCTCGGTCATCATCCAACCGGGCCAGATGGATGCGTTGACAATGCCGGCATCAGATACGATCACCTTGCAACTATCTGCTGCAGATCAGCAGGGGGGCAGTGGCATAGCCGACATGCAAATTGGCGCCGATGCTAATTTCACCGGCGCGCGCTGGCAACCCTTCAATACAACAGCACAAGCGATCGCGCAGCCGGGCGACGAAGTCTACGCGCGTGTCAGAGATGGGGTTGGCAACGTATCCGCTGCGGCCATGATCCACATAACGGGACGTTTTTACGTCTACTTGCCGTTGGTCGTGCGTTGAGTCGGCGCTCTGCTGCAAGGTCAGTCCTGGGAATTCTGTGAGGAGTGGGGACTTCATGGGTCGGGGCAAGCGTTTTTTTGCGTTTGCCCCGGCTTGTTATATACTCTTTGTGTACCGATCGGTCACAAGGATTGACGATGGAGAATGACAATGTCCAACCTTAGCCCCAACGCCCTCATCCGCAGCGCGCTCTTCCCCGAGCCGGTTCAGGTGATCGCCGTGGTCCCCCTTGGCGATGCGGTGAAGCTGTATGGCAAGGGGCTGCAAACAGGCCATCTGTACGAGCCAGTGTTGACCCCAGAGCAGGTCGCCGCATTGGAACACGCGCCAGAGACGCAACCGTTCGACGGCGATGCGGCGCGCTTCCGGTTGGCGGTGGAGGCGTTGCGCCTGGGGCTGGCCTACGAATACGATCCCTACTTCGCGCTCTCCATCGCCCGCATCGATCCGCTGCCGCACCAGTTGGAGGCCGTCTACGATTACTTCCTCAAGTTGCCGCGTATCCGCTTCCTGCTGGCCGACGATCCCGGCGCGGGCAAGACGATTATGGCGGGCCTGCTCATCAAGGAACTCAAGGCGCGCGGGCTGATCAAGCGCATTTTGATCGTTGCCCCGGCCAATCTGACCTTCCAGTGGCAGCGGGAATTGCTCGACAAATTCCACGAGCGGTTTGACGTGGTGCGCGGCGCGGTGCTGCGGGCGACTTACGGGTCCAATCCCTGGCAGGAGTGCAACCAGGCCATCACCTCGATTGCGTGGGTGGCGCGGATCGAAGACGCGCGCGATAGTCTCTTGCGCAGCCATTGGGATTTGATCGTGGTAGATGAGGCGCACAAGATGAGCGCCAGCGACGAAAGCCACAAGACACTGGCCTACCAACTGGGCGAGGCGCTCCGCGACCGCACCGATCATTATCTGCTGATGACGGCGACGCCGCACAAGGGCGATCCGCGGAATTTCAGTCTTTTCTTGCGGTTGCTGGATAGCGACGTCTACGCCGATGTGAAGAGCCTCGAACTGGCGTTGGAGCAGCGGGAAGCGCCTTTCTACCTGCGGCGCGTCAAGGAGGCGCTGGTGACGTTTCCCAACCCGGAGACCGGCGCGGTTAGTTCGCTGTTCACGCAGCGCAATGTGCGCACGATCCGCTTCGAGATTGACGCGGAGGAGTGGGATTTCTACGATGCACTGACGCGCTACGTGGAGGAGCAGTCGGTGCAGGCGGCGGCGGATGATTCGGCGCGTGGACGGGCGTTGGGCTTTACGATGGCGCTGTTGCAGCGGCGCTTCGCGTCGAGTGTCTATGCGGCGCGGCGTAGTCTGGAACGGATGCGCGACCGCCGCGAGAAAGTGTTGGCCGACCCAGAAGGCTACCGCCAGGCGCAGATCCGGGGCAAAATCCCGGACGACTTCGACGAGTTGCCTGAGGATGAACAGGACGCCATCCTCGAAGAACTGGAACAGGCCGTGGCCTCCGTGGACCCGGCAACGCTGCGCACTGAAATCGGGGAATTGAACCGCTTGATTGTACAGGCGCAGGCGCTCGAAGGGCGGGTGGTGGAATCCAAGCTGCTGAAGCTCAAGCAGGTGTTGCAGGACGAGGGCGTTTTCGCCGATTCGACGACGAAGCTCCTCATCTTCACCGAGCACAAGGACACGCTGGATTATCTGGTGGGCCGGCTGCGCGGTTGGGGACTGACGGTGACGCAGATTCACGGCGGGATGCCGGTGGGCGACGAGAACACGCCCGGCACGCGCATCTACGCCGAGCGCGAGTTCAAAACGTCTTGCCAGGTGTTGGTGGCAACGGAGGCCGCCGGCGAGGGGATCAACCTGCAATTCTGCTGGCTGATGGTCAACTACGACATCCCCTGGAATCCGATGCGCCTGGAACAGCGGATGGGCCGCATCCACCGCTACGGGCAGGAGAAGGATTGCCTGATCCTCAACTTTGTGGCGACGAACACGCGCGAGGGTCGTGTGCTGGAACGGCTTTTCGAGCGCATCGCGCAGATCGAGCACGACCTCGACCCGCAGCACACGGGCAAGGTTTTCAACGTGTTCGGGGATGTGTTACCGGCGAACCAGTTGGAGCGGATGGTGCGCGAGATGTACGCCCGCAATCTGACTGAGGCGGTGATCCTGGAACGCATCGTGGCGCAGGTGGACACCGCCCGCTTCCAGCGCATCACGCACTCGGCGCTGGAGGGCCTGGCGAGGCGCGAGTTGAACCTGTCGGCCATTATGGGCAAATCCGAGGCCGCGAAAGAGCGCCGTCTGGTGCCTGAGGTGGTCCAGGATTTCTTTATCCAGGCCGCGCCATTGGTGGGTGTCACCGTGCGCCCGGTGGGACGGCGCACCGGCAGCCTGCATCCCGCGCCGCCGCGTGTGTACCAGGTGGGACGGGTGACGCGCACCCTTTGGCCGGTGGGCGAGCGTCTGGAACCACGTTTTGGTAAGTTAGCCCGCGAGTATGGCCGTATCGTCTTCGACAAAGCCGCTCTGTCGGGCGATGCGACGCTGGACTGGGTGACGCCGGGCCATCCGTTGTTTGAGACGGTGCGCGCGGCTCTGCTCGATCTAGCGCAGCCTGATTTGGAGCGCGGCGCGGTTTTCTACGATCTAAACCGGGCGGAACCGGCGCGCCTGGACGTGTTCACGGCGGCGATCCGCGATGGGCAGAATCACGAGTTGCACCGGCGTTTATTCGTGGTGGAAATGGCGTTGAATGGCGCCCTGGCGTTGCGGCAACCAACGTTGTTCCTGGACCTGCTGCCCGCTCCGGCGGATGCCCTCGCGCCGGATGGCGATGGCTTGCCGGAGACACCGGAGCTTGAGCAATATCTGATCGAAACTGCGCTTAACGCTTTCCGCGACGAGGTCGCGGCGGCGCGTGAGCGCGAGATTGCCACGATTGCTGCGCATACCGAGGTCAGCCTCAATGCGCTGATCCACCGGCAGAATATGCGGATGGCGTCTTTGTGGGAGGACCAACAAGACGGCAATACCGATCCCTTGCTGGCCGCGAATATCAAACTGACCGAGGATAGGCTGGACGAGTTGAACCTGCGTCTGGAGCAGCGAATGGCGGCTTTGCAGCAGGAGCGCCAGTGTACCATCAGCGACATCCGCCACCACGGGCGTGCGTGGGTGCTGCCACATCCCGACCGCGACACGCCCGGCCTGGCCCCGATGGTGCGCGACGACGAGATCGAGCGTATCGCCGTGGAAGTCGCTACCCGGTGCGAGGAAGCGCGCGGGTGGGAAGTCGAAAGCGTCGAAAAGGACAACCGGGGGTTCGATTTAGTCTCTCGTCCCAAGTCTGAGGAGAGTCCGAAGTCCGAAGTCCGAAGTCCGCAATATGGGACTTCGGACTACGGACTTGGGACTACCGCCGTGCGGTTTATCGAGGTGAAGGGCCGCGCGGGCGTGGGAATCGTGGCCTTGAGTCCCAACGAGTACAAGACGGCGGAGCGCCTGGGTGAGGATTATTGGCTCTACGTCGTCTTCAACTGCGCGACGGAGCCGGAACTACACATTATCCGCAATCCGGTGGCCCTGGGCTGGCAGCCGGTGACGACTGTGGAACACTATCAAGTTGGTTCGCAGGCCATCCTGCAAGCCGCAGAACACCACAACGCTTTTCGCGGATCATAATCCGCGTCCGGGGAGCGGCGGATTGTGATCCGCCACAAGCAGAGGACGTCAATGAGGGAAAATGTCAACCATCGAATACGAAACACTCAAAACGGCAATTGAGAAACACTGGCCCGGCCCGGCAGGGGATAAGGCGAAGCCCTACGTTGGCAAGTTCTTCGGTACCACGCGGTTAGGGACGCGCATCTCCGGGCAGGTGGAGGGCAATCACGGGACGTACACCGTCACGATTCAGGTCGACGCGGACAGCATACAATCATCATGTAGCTGCTACATCGGGAAGGGTGGGTATTGCCACCATTGCCACGCTTTGGGCCTGACGTTCATCCAAGACCCGGACCGTTTCGTCGAACTCAAGACCCGTCCTTTGGAGGCGGTAGAGACGCCCGATACCATGCTCGAATATCTGCGCGGCGTCACCCTGGACAACCTGGTTGATCAATTGCGCACCATCGGCATCACGCAGAAGGCGTTTGCTGCCAGCATCGGGATGAGTACGCAGCATCTGTCGGCGGTCAAAGCCAGCGAGCGCCGCAACCACTACTTCCACGAGTTGGGCGCAATTAAGGTGGCATGTCTGTGGTACCTTGAGCATTTCAAGAAAACGTAGCTGCACAACCTGTTAAACAGAGAAGGCTGTCATTCCGACGAGTCCGCGAGGAGGAATCTCTTGCACACGACCTGGATACAGGGGGGGGGAGACCATGCTGTTATTTGTTGACGAAAGCGGCGTTGACCGCCGTGAAGCGCCGTATGAAGTGCTGGCCGGGGTGGCAATCCGCGAGCGCAATCTTTGGCCGTTGATTCAGGCTATCCGCGCGGCGGAACGCGATCATTTTGGGATGTTGCTGCGAGAGACACTGGTGGAGTTTAAGGGCAAGAAGCTGCTCAAAGATAAGGTTTTCCGATTTGCCCGACAAGGTGTGCTTTTGCCTAAAGATGAACGGACTGCGTTGGCTGGGAGTTTCTTACGTAAAGGTCTGAGCTGTGAAATACCTCAGCGCCGCGAGTTCACAGCTTATGGGCAGGCTGTGCTTACATTTGTGCAAGAAATCTATGCCTTGTGTGGGCAATTCGGCGTCAAAGTATTTGCGTCTATGGTGGATCCGCACTCTCCGCGCCCGGAGGGTAATTTCTTGCGCAAGGATTATGCGTACTTGTTCGAGCGTTTTTACTATTATCTGGAAGATATTTCTGTGGATGAGATGGGCGTGATTGTCTTCGATGAATTGGAAAAGGCGCGGTGCCAACGACTGCTGACGCAGATGGAGACGTATTTTCTACAAACGTATAATGGGCGTATGCGTAGCTCGCGCATCATACCTGAACCGTTCTTCGTTCATTCTGACCTGACGACTTTGGTGCAGTTAGCCGATATCGTGGCCTACTCTCTCAATTGGGGCTTACGTCTCAATCGGATGTATGCACCTACCCGTGTTGATTTAGAACCGTTCGGGCAACAGGCGTTTGATTTGCGTTATGTAGGACATCGTTTTGATGAAAGGGAGATCGCCCGAGCTGTGTATGGCGTCACCTACATCGATGACTTGCGCCCACGTGAAGAGCGCGAGGGGCTATAAAAAACGAAAAGGCAGAGATGGTTCCCCTTGCGGGTCCCCATCAAAGCCTCCACTTCTATTCTACGTGATATGGCCGATAATGTCAAGAGTTTTGCCAAATTCCAAATTCAAAATTCTAACGCCCAGGTGAAGTTGTGAATACGCATCCCAAACGTCTCATCGAAGTCGACCTTCCCATCAAAGCCATCTCCGCGCACGCGCGGCGCGAGAAATCCATCCGGCACGGGCACATCTCCACGCTGCACATCTGGTGGGCGCGACGCCCGCTGGCGGCGTGCCGGGCGGTGCTGTGCGCGGCGTTGTGGCCCGATCCCGCCGACGAAGCCTGCCCGCAGGCGTTCCGCGACGTGGCCGCGCTCGTGCTGTGCGATTTCGCCGAGAAAGTGCGCACCGACCGCGCGCTGGCGGAACTGTGCGCCGGCCATTGGACGCGCTGGAACCGCACGACGCTCGCCGGATTGCGTCCTGCCGATCCCGCCTGCTGGCCCGACTTGCGCTATGCGCTCCTCGATTTCATCAGCGACTTCGCCAACTGGGACGCCTCCACCGTCCCCGCCTTCCTCGACGCCGCCCGCCTCCTCACCCATGCCGCTCACGCGATTTTAGATTTAGGATTGAAGATTGACGATTTCGGATCTGCTTCGCCCGACGATCTATCCCTCAAAATCCAAAATATAAAATCCACAATCGCAAATCTCCCTCGTCCGCTCGTCGCCGATCCTTTTGCCGGCGGCGGGGCGATCCCGTTGGAGGCGCTGCGCGTGGGCGCGGACGCCTTCGCCAGCGACCTCAATCCGGTGGCGGTGTTGCTGAACAAGGTGGTGTTGGAGTACATTCCGAAATATGCGAGTGAAGAGTTGCGAGTGAAGAGTGAGGAGGGCGAGCCGCTCACGTTGCACGGGTTGGCGGAGGCGGTGCGGTATTGGGGGCAGTGGATCAAGGCGCGCGCCGAGGCTGAATTGGCGGAGTTTTACCCGCCCGACCCCGATGGCGCGACGCCGATTGCCTATCTTTGGGCGCGGACGGTGACGTGTGAAGGCCCCGGCTGCGGCGCGGACGTGCCGCTGATGCGCTCGCTGTGGCTGGCGAAGAAGCGTGGACGCGGCGTCGCCTTGCTGTTGCGTCCCGACCCCCAGGCCAAACGGGTGGACTTCGAGATCATCGAACAACGCAACGGCGGCTGGTACAGCCAGGCCGATCCACGAACTAAAATCGCTAATCCCGAATTCGACGGCACGGTGCGCCGAGGCGCGGCGACCTGCCCCGTGTGCGGCTACACCACGCCCGTGGAATCCGTGCGGCGGCAGTTGAAAGCGCGACGCGGCGGCGCGGACGACGCCCGGCTGTTCTGCGTCGTGACGACCCGCCCCGGCGAGCAAGGCCGGTTCTACCGCCTGCCCACACCCGCCGATCTTGACGCGGTGGAGAGGGCGAAGGCGGAATTGGAGCGGCGCAAGGCCGCACACACCGGGCCGTTGAGCCTCGTGCCGGATGAAGAATTGGATGTGCGCGGGATTCGGCATACATGGTCAATGATTTACGGATTTGATCAATGGGGATATGTCTTTACTTCACGTCAGGCACTTGCGCTTATTACCCTCGGACATCTGGTTGCCGAATTGGAGCATGTGATTCCCGGAGACGAATATCTGTCTAGGGCAATTCAGACACTTGTCGCTCTGGCAGTAAGTCGCCAAAGTGATTATACGAGTTCGCTATGCAGTTGGCATCTTACTGGGGAGAAGATTAATCATACCTTCGCACGTCAAGCTCTGCCGATGGCTTGGGATTTCACAGAGGTATTTCCTTTTTCCGGAAGTTCAGGTGACTTTGATGGGGCACTTGATTGGGTGGCCAAAGTTTGTGAAGCCAATGCTTTCAATGCCAATCCCGGACAGGCTCAACAAGCCTCTGCAACAAAGCACCCTCTCCCCGATGGTTTTGTAAACGCCCTTGTTACCGATCCACCCTATTACGACGCTGTGCCCTACGCCTATCTCTCGGACTTCTTCTACGTCTGGCTCAAGCGCAGCCTAGGCAGCGTCCACCCGGACTTGTTTGGCGAGGCCGCCGTCCCCAAAGACGCCGAAATCGTCGTGGATCGGCCGCACGAACTGAGCCATTCCACCAAAGACATCGTCTTCTACGAGCGCGAGTTGACCAAAGCCTTTGCCGAGGGGCGGCGCATCCTGCATCCCGGCGGCGTCGGTGTGATCGTCTTCGCCAGCAAAACCACCGCCAGTTGGGAAGCCATCTTGCAGGCGGTCGTCGATGCCGGCTGGACAATCACCGGCTCGTGGCCCATCGACACCGAAATGGCGGCGCGCGTCGCTGCGCAGGGGCAAGCGCGTCTCGCCTCCTCCATCCACCTCGTCGTCCGCCCGCGCCGCCGCCCCCATCGGTCTTCGGACTTCGGACTCCCCACCTCGGACTCCCCCATCGGTGACTGGCGCGACGTGTTGCAAGAACTCCCCGCCCGCATCCACGCCTGGATGCCGCGTCTGGCGGAGGAAGGCGTCGTCGGCGCGGATGCGATCTTCGCCTGTCTCGGCCCGGCCCTCGAAATCTTCTCCCGCTACGACCGCGTCGAGCGCGCCAGCGGGGAGCAGCTCACGTTGAGTGACTATCTGGAATACGTCTGGGCCGCCGTCGCCAACGAAGCGCTCGCCCTCGTCTTCGCCGGCGGCGACGTCACCGGCTTCGAGGCCGACGCCCGCCTCACCGCGATGTGGCTGTGGACGCTCTCAACGGAAAGTCCCAAGTCGGAAGTCCAAAGTCCGAAGTCCAAGGCCCTTGATCTACAGGAAGAGGTCGAAGATGAAGACGAAGCTTCGGACTCAGGACTGCGGACTACGGACACCGGACTATGGACGTTGGAATACGACGCGGCGCGCAAGATCGCGCAGGGGCTTGGCGCGCACCTGGAGCGGTTGGAGCATCTGGTGGAAATCAGAGGGAGCGTGGCGCGGTTGCTGCCCGTCGCCGAACGCGCGCGGCGGCTTTTTGGTGAGGATAGCGCGCTGCCGGCGCCACGGCATTCTATGCCGCTGCGTCCCGCGAAACCATCGGCGCAGCTTAACTTTGGCGACGTGTTGGACATCGCCGCTGACGCGCTTGACGCGGAAGTGTGGAGCGAAAAAGAGGCTACGCCGTCCGTCGGTGAGACGGTGCTGGATCGCCTGCACCAGGCCATGCTCCTCTTCGGCGCCGGGCGCAGCGACGCGCTCAAGCGGTTCCTCGTCGAAGATGGGGTGGGGCAGGACGCGCGCTTCTGGCGTCTCGCCCAGGCGCTCTCGGCTTTGTATCCATCGGGCACGGAGGAGAAGCGCTGGGTCGATGGGGTGTTGGCGCGGAAGAAAGGATTGGGATTTTGAGAGTATAGTCCGAGGTACGGAGTCCGAAGTACAGAGTCCAAAGCAGGTTTCGGACTTCGGACATCGGACTTCGGACATCGGACTTCGGACATCGGACTTCGGACTAAAAAGGAGGTAATTTATGCCCGGTATCAACCGCTTTGAAGACATTCGCGGCTGGCAGAAGGCGCGGGAATTGGTGCGAGAGATTTACACAATCACGGACGTTGGCCCGTTCAAGCGCGATTGGGGATTGCGCGATCAAATTCGGCGGGCGTCAGTTTCGGCGATGAGCAACATTGCTGAGGGGTTCGCGCGGAAGAATGACCGAGAATTTGTGCGCTTTCTCAACTTTGCCAGCGCCTCGGCGGTTGAAGTCCAGTCACAGCTGTATGTCGCGCTGGATATTGGCTACCTCGATCAAGCGCAATTCGAGCGTCTTTACAGCCTGGCGCGCGAAACCATCGCCCTCATCGCCGGTTTCCGCAGCACCCTTCATCCCCAATTCTAGCTCCCACAACCATCGCACTTCGGACATCGGACTCTGTACTTCGGACTAAACAACAGGAGGTTTTTCTATGGCGCTAAAACCCTGGTATCAAGTCATCTTCCCTCGCGAGGATTTACGCAGCGGCAAGCCGCTGGATGCGGCGGAGTTCGCCGTCCATCTTGACCAGGTGCGCGATGGCCGCGCGCCGCTGGATTATCAAGACCCGGCGCGGTTCTTCGAGCGCACCTACCTCACCGACAACCTCACGCGGATGGCGGCAGAGGTGGTGCGGCGGCTTTCCGGTGAAAAGACCGAAACTTCGGCGGTGTTCAACCTCACCACCCAGTTCGGCGGCGGCAAGACCCACGCCCTCACCTTGCTCTATCACCTCGCCGTCCACGGCCCGGCGGCCAACAGTTGGACGGGCGTGAGCAAAGTACTGGCCCAGGCCAACGTCCCCAGCGTGCCCCAGGCCGCCGTCGCCGTCTTTGTGGGGATGAAGTTCGACTCCCTCGCCGGGCGCGGCGGCAACGATGGCACGCCGCACCGCCAGACCCCGTGGGGCGAGATCGCCTTCCAGTTGGGCGGCGCACCGGCCTTCCAGATCGTCGCCCGCCACGACGAGCAATTCATCGAACCCAAAGGCGACGTCATCCGCGCGTTTCTGCCCAAAGACAAGCCCTGCCTCATCCTGATTGATGAGCTGCTCAACTACGTCAGCACCTACCGCAAACTCGGTTACGGCGACCGGTTGTACAACTTCCTGCAAGCCCTCTCCGAAGAAGCCCGCAGCCTCGATAATGTGGTGCTGGTCGGCTCGATCCCGGCCTCGGAATTGGAGTATACGACCAGCGATGAGGCCGATCAACAGCGGTTTTCCAAGATGCTGGACCGCCTGGGCAAGTCCATTATCCTCTCGGCGGAGGGTGAGACGGCGCAGATCATCCGCCGCCGCCTGTTCGAGTTCAAGGGACTGCCGCCCGAAGCCTGGGAAACGGTCGCCGCGCACGCTGCCTGGGTCGTGGAACATCGCCTGCAACTGCCCAACTGGTTTCCCATTGACCATGCCCGCGACGCCTTCGCCGCGACGTACCCGTTCCATCCGTTGGCCCTCTCGGTCTTCGAGCGTAAGTGGCAATCGCTGCCGCGCTTCCAACGCACGCGCGGCGTGCTGCGCCTGCTGGCGCTGTGGATTGCGCGCGCCTACCAGGCCGGCTATACCGGCGCGCACCGCGATCCACTCATTACCCTGGGGACCGCGCCGCTGGACGATCCGCTGTTCCGCGCGGCGGTGTACAGTCAATTGGGCGAAGAACGCCTGGAGGCCGCCGTCGTCACCGACATCTGCGGCAAGGCGGATGCCCATGCCGCGCGGCTGGACGAAGACGCCGTGGACACCCTCCGTCAGGCGCGCCTGCATCGCAAAGTGGCGACGACCATCTTTTTCGAGTCCAACGGCGGGCAACTCAACGCCAGGGCCACCCTGCCGGAAGTCCGGCTGGCGGTTGCCGATCCCGATCTGGACATCGGCAACGTGGAGACGGTGCTGGAGGCGCTACGTGCGTCAGCGTACTACCTTTCGGTGGAAGGTGCGCAGTATTGGTTCAGCTTCAAGCCCAATCTGAACAAGCTTCTGGCCGATCGGCGCGCCAGTATCAAGGACGCCGCCATCGAAGAGCGTGTTCGCGCTGAAATTCAAAGCGTATTCAGCAAGGGCAAATCGCTTGTAACGGTCATCTACTTCCCCGAATTGAGCAATCAGATTCCTGACCGGGCGGCGCTGACCCTGAGCGTGCTCTCGCCGGAGCGCCACATCCATCTACCGGAGACGCTGCCGTGGCTCAAGCGGTTGACGTCGGAGGCCGGCATGTCGGGGCGGACGCACAAGAGCGCGCTGCTGTGGGCCGTCGCCGAGGATGACAGCGCCTTGCGCAACGCGGCGCGCAACCTGCTGGCGTGGGAGGAAATCCGCGACGAACAAGCGGGCCTGAGTCTGGATGAAGTGCAACAGCGGCAGCTCAAGCAGGAGTTGCAGAAAGCGCGCGACGAGTTGACCGAAAGCGTGTGGCGCACCTACAAGAACCTGGTCCTGCTCGGCAAGGACAACGAACTGCGGGTGGTGAACCTGGGCCTGATCCATTCCAGCGCGGCGGAGACCCTTGTCGGGCTGATGTTGAGTCGTTTGCGGCAGGATGGCGACCTGGAAGACGCCATCGGCCCGGCGTTCCTGGTACGCTACTGGCCCCCGGCCTTCGAAGCGTGGAGTACGGCGAAGGTGAGCGAAGCGTTCTTCGCCTCCCCCCAATTCCCGCGCCTGCTCGACGCGCGCGTGCTCCGCGACACCATTGCGAAAGGCGTGACCAACGGTTTCCTGGCCTACGCCGGGCAAACGCCGGAGGGCGAGTACACGCCGTTCTTCTACAAGACCCCGCTCTATGCCACCGACGTAGAAATCAGCGACGCGATGGTCATCCTCAAGGCGGAGACGGCGGACGCCTATCTGGCGGCGCAGGCCGCCAAAGCTGCCGCCGCTGCGCAGGCCGCCCAGGACGTCGTCACACCACCGGAACCGGGCGGGGATACGCCCTATCCCACCATTGTGGCGACGCCTGGCAGCGCCGCCAGAGAGACCGATGTTACCCCACCGGTCGAGCCTGGCGTGACCCCACCTCCGGCGCACATCACCCGCCTTGCCTGGCGCGGCGACGTGCCATCGCAAAAGTGGATGAACTTCTACATGAAGGTGCTCTCGAAATTCGCTACGGGGCCGGGCCTGCGCCTGCACGTCCAGGTCACCGTGGATGAACCGGCCGGTATCTCCGTGCAGCGTGTGGCCGAGATGCAGGCCGCCCTGCGGGAGTTGGGGTTGGAGGATGAAGTTGCGGCGGGCGAAAAATGAGTACCATTGAATCTTGACTGGGGTGTCTGCATCAACCCACGCAGTCCGCGTTCGGGGTTCGTCACGTTTGAGCACCAGGGTTGTGAGTTCTTTGAATACGACGATACTGAGGTAAATTCCGCTTGTTGCTAGAGGCGAGTTGAATGAGCACACTCTACCAATTTGACCCGGTGGATGTTGAGCGATTGCGGATGCTATCGCAGTTGACGCCCGGCGGACGCATCCGTCTGATGCTCAATGCACGAGAATTGGCGGTGGGATTGATGCGGGGCCGTTTGCGCCGTCGTTACCCACATCTGACCACGCGAGAGATCAACCTCAAACTCTTGGAGGAATTAGAGGATGCCACGAACCGACAAGCCCGATCTGAGTTTGTTCCTGGACATTCTGAACACGCTTGAGGCGCTGGAAATCCCGTATATGATCATCGGCGCTTTTGCCGGGACGGTGTATGGGATTACGTGTGTCACATAGTATCTATTCAGGCTGGCAACCCTTACGGCTAAATCGTCACTTCGATAGATGATATTTGCAGGTATTACTATTGACAAAATGACAATAGATGCTATACTCTTATTGGAGGTGCACAATGCGCGCTCGTGGACGACGACAACGGCAACTATGTGGAGGACGAGACTGTAATCGCCGGATGGGGCAATTTCTCGATCCGGCGCTGCTGCTGTTGCTGGAACAATCCCCGGCGCACGGCTATACCCTCTTGAACCGTATGGCCGAGTTTGGCCTGGATTTCCTGGCTCCTACCGTGATCTATCGCGCGCTGCGCGAGATGGAAGACCGGGGGTGGGTCACATCCACGATAGACGAAGAGGAGACACAAGGTCCGCCGCGCCGCGTCTATGCGCTTGCCCCGGCGGGACGTGCGATTTTGGCTTGCTGCATCGCGCAACTCAAAAGCACTCAGCAGGTGCTCGAATATGTGCTGGCATTGCACGACGAACTTGCGCCGGACGGCGTTACCCTGGCGACGGATCCTACATTCACCCATGAGGAGGTTTCAATGCGAGTTGTCATTCCTGCTAACGGCGCTGATTTGGACGCGCCCACTAGCCCGATCTTTGGGCGAAGTCAAATGTTCATTCTGGTTGACCCTGAAACGTTGGCGTTCGAGGCGCTGCCCAACCCCGCGCTCGATGCGCCCGGCGGCGCGGGCGTCCAGGCGGCGCAGACCGTCTTGCAGCACGGCGTCAGCGCCGTGATCGCGCCCAGCCTGGGGCCGAACGCCTTCCGCGTGGTCCAGGCCGCGGGCATTCCGGCCTATCGTATGGCAGGCGCAACCGTCCGTGAGGTTATCACTGCCTTCAACGCCGGGCAATTGGCGCGCCTCGAAACTCCCGGCGACGATCACGTGGGTATTGGCGGGGGGCGACATCGCGGCGGACGTGGTTGATTGTGAGCTTTAGATTTACGATTTTGGCGTAGCCGACTATCCGACTAACGACTATCTGACTAACAACGAGGAGAGACTTCCATGACGAAAATTGCAATTGCTGTATTGGATGCCAATGGCCTGGACGCCCAGGTCAGCCCGCACTTTGGGCGCTGCCCGTATTTTGCCTTGATCGAGACCGAGGGGCAGGAAGTATGCGCCGTCCAAACGGTCGCCAATCCGTATTACCCCAACCACGAGCCGGGCGAAGTCCCCGCCTTCATCCACAGCCTGGGCGCGCAGGTGATGCTTGCCGGCGGGATGGGTGGGCGCGCCGTGGCCTTCTTTCAACAGTATGGCATCGAACCGGCGACCGGCGCGGCAGGCACCGTGCGTGAATCGCTGACCCGCTATCTGGGCGGCGAGTTGCAGGGTGCGGCTGCCTGTAGTGAGAGCGTAGAGCACGGACATTGAAACTGGCCATTGCCAGCGGCAAGGGCGGCACCGGCAAAACGACGGTGGCCGTGAGCCTGGCGTTGAGCCTGGCCTCGGCTGCCGTCTCCCCGCTTTTCCTCGATTGTGACGTCGAAGAACCCAACGCCGCGCTCTTCCTGCGCCCGGAGATCACCGCGCGGCGCGATGTAGGACTGCTGATCCCCGTCGTCGAGATGGCGCGCTGTACAGCCTGCGGACGCTGCGCCGAGGTATGCGAGTATCACGCGATCACCGTGATCGGCAAGCACGTGCTTGTCTTCCCCGAACTGTGCCACGGCTGCGGCAGTTGTTCCCGCCAATGCCCAGAGGACGCGATCCACGAGACGTTGAACGTGATGGGAACGTTGGAAAAAGGCATGGCCGGCGGGGTCGAATTCTTCCAGGGGACGCTGAACGTGGGCGAAGCTATGGCCGTGCCGGTCATCCGCCAACTGAAACAGTGGGCGATCTCGCCGGATGTGGGCGAACGGCCCGTCATCCTCGATGCGCCGCCGGGCGCTTCGTGCCCTGTGGTGGAGACGATGCGTGGAGCCGACGCCGTGCTGCTCGTCACCGAACCGACGCCCTTCGGCTTGCACGATCTGCGCGTGGCGGTACAGGTGGCCCGCGACGAACTCGGCCTGCCCGTCGCCGTCGTCGTCAATCGCGATGGCGTGGGCGACGCTGGCGTCGCCGCCTACTGCGCCGCCGAGGGCCTGCCCATTCTGCTGCGTATCCCGCTGGAACGTGCGATTGCCGAGGGAATTGCGGATGGACAAACGCTCATCGCTATACATCCCGAATATGGTGCGCGTTTCATCGCCCTATGGGACGAACTCAAAAACCGTAATTCGTGATTCGTAATCTGGGAGCGCCTGTGCGTGGACAATCGTTGTGCATTATGTTGATCTTCTGGCTGGCGGGTTGTGCTGCAACGCCTTTGCCAACGAGTGCGCCTGCGGCGACGCCACCAGCGTCACCCACAGCGACCGCGACGCGCGCACCCACGTCCACAGCGGCGCCCACACCCACGCCGACCGTGACTGCCGCCCCTCCCACGATAACGCCGGGCGCGACGTATACAGCAACACCTGACCCGCAACGGTTGGAGGCCGGAACCATGCTCACGATCACTGTTTTGTATGACAACGTGGCCCACGAAGGGCGTTTGCAGACCGATTGGGGGTTCGCCTGCCTGGTGGAGGGCCTGGAGCAGCCGCTGCTTTTCGACACCGGCGGCAAGGGCGACATCCTCCTGCAGAATATGCGCGCGCTGGGGCTGGACCCGCAAGCCGTGCGCATCGTCGTGCTTTCGCACGCCCACGGCGATCATACCGGCGGATTGACGGCGTTCCTTGCAGAAAACCCGGATGTCACCGTATACTTGCCGCAGTCATTCCCGGCGAACATCAAAGACACTGTCCGGCGGGCTGGCGCGACCCTGGTGGAAGTGAGCGGCCCCGCGGACATCACCGCGCGCGCCCACACCACCGGCGAACTCGGCGGCCAGATCCGCGAGCAGGCGTTGGCATTGGAGACGCCGCGCGGGCTGGTCGTCGTCACCGGCTGCGCACATCCAGGCATCGTCGAAATGGTGCGCCAGGCGCAGGCCGAGCTGGGCAATGACGTCTATATGGCGCTCGGCGGCTTTCATCTGCGCGACGCCAACGCTGCGCAGGCCGCCGCCGTGATTGCGGAATTGCAGTCGCTTGGCGTGCAGCGCATCGCGCCGAGCCACTGCACCGGCGACGCCGCGCGCCGCGCCTTCGCAGAGGCGTTTGGCGCGGATTACCTGGAAAGCGGCGTGGGGCAGGTTTTCGTCATTGGTGCTGGGGAGTAATAAAAGTTGGACGTGTACTGATGAAGCAACTGGTCATTTTAAGCGGCAAGGGCGGAACGGGCAAGACGACGGTGACGGCGGCGCTGGCGCACCTGGCGTCATCGTCGCTGGCGGTGGTGCTGGCGGATGCCGATGTAGATGCGGCCAATCTGGGGTTGGTGCTCGCGCCCGTCACGCAGGAGACGCACGACTTCACGGGCGGCAAAGTCGCCGTGGTGGATCCGGCGCTCTGCATCGCCTGCGGGCGCTGCGCTGAGGTGTGCCGCTTCGACGCGGTGCGCGTGCGCACGCACCCAGGCGACGCCTACGCAGTAGACCCTCTCGCCTGCGAAGGCTGCGCCGCGTGCGTTTATGAGTGCCCGGTCAACGCCATTGCGATGCAGTCACAGCGCGCGGGACAGTGGTTCGTCGCCGCGACGCGCTACGGCCCGCTCTATCACGCGCATCTCTTCGCCGGGCAGGAAAACTCCGGCAAGCTCGTCACGCTGGTCAAGCAGATGGCGCGGCTGCGTGCTTTCGATGACGAGGCCGACCTGCTGTTGGTGGATGGCCCGCCAGGCATCGGTTGCCCCGTGATCGCCGCGCTTTCGGGGGCGGATCTGGTCCTTATCGTCACCGAGCCGGCCGTCTCCGGCGCGCATGACCTGGAACGCGCTCTGGGACTGGCGGCGCATTTCCACATCCCGGCGGTGGTACTGCTCAACAAAGCCGATCTCAGCCCGGCACAAACTGCCGCTATCACTGTCTATTGCAGTGCGCACGGCATCCCGTTGGTGGGCCGCCTGCCCTACGACCCGGCAGTGACAGACGCGATGGTGCGCGGTGAGCCGGTCACAGCGACAGCAGGACCGATTGCGGACGCATTGCAGGAAGCGTGGAATGTAGTACAGACTCAGTTAACATCGGAGTTGTAATGCGCACCTATCTCGATTGCTATCCGTGTTTTCTGCGCCAGGCACTAAGCGCGGCGCGCCAGGTTGGCGCGAATGATGAACAGCAGCACGCCATTCTTGGCGAGGCGCTGGCCTTGTTGCAAACGCTGCCATCCGGCGCGACGCCACCGGAAATTGGCTACGCGGTGCATCGCATTGTGCGCGAACGGATGGAAGGCGGCGATCCCTACCGCGCCCTCAAAGATCAGAGCACGCGCGCGGCGCTGGCGCTTTATCCACGCTTGAAGGCGCTGGTGGCCGCAAGTCCCGATCCGCTGGAAACCGCCGTGCGCCTGAGCATCGCGGGCAACATCATTGACTTTGCCCTCTCCGACGAACTGGCCGACCTCTGGGCGACGGTAGAGCGCGTACTGGCGGCGCCTTTTGCGGTTGACGATCTGGGCGTCTTGCGCGCGGCGTTGGACGCTGCCGACCGCGTGCTCTTTCTGGCCGACAACGCCGGGGAGACGGTCTTCGACCGGGTGTTGATCGAGACGCTTGACCTCCCTGTGATCTACGTGGTGAAGGGCGGCCCCACGCTCAACGACGCGACGCGCGAAGATGCGCTGGCGGCTGGCTTGGAGACGTGCGCGACCGTCATTGACAACGGCTCCGACGCGCCGGGCACGATTCTGCGCCTGTGTTCGGAGGATTTCCGCCGGGTCTACGCCGCTGCGCCGCTCATCATCGCCAAGGGGCAGGGGAATTATGAGACGTTGAGCGAGGCTGGCCCGCGCGTGTTCTGCCTTTTGCAGGTCAAATGTCCGGTCATCGCTCGAGACATCGGTGCGCCGGTCGGCAGTGTCGTCATGCGGCAGAGCTATTCCCCACTTTAGGAGGCAAAAGCAAACAGTAGATGGAAGGACAATGAGAAATTTACCAGAAAACTATCTTGACTCAATTTATATTTCTCGACAGTGCAAACTATATCAGAAAAGGAGTAAACTATGCCAACCATTACAACGTACTACAAAGGTGATATGCTATTTGAATCGCGGATCGGCAAGCATACCATCACGATTGACGTACCCCCGGCAATGGGCGGCAGCGACCGCGGCCCCATTCCCCCGGATTTGTTCGTGGCTTCGTTGGGTAGCTGCATCGGCGCGTTTGTGGCGCAGTATTGCGAAAACAACGAGATTGACGACACCGGGATGACTGTGGACCTGACCTTCGAAAAGGCCAGCGACCCGACGCGGCTGGTCAACCTCAAGGCGACGGTGAATCTGCCCCTGGGCGATTGCACGAAGCGCGTGAAGGCCATCGAGCGCGTCGCGGAACATTGTCCGGTTCACGCCACGATCAAGACGATGGAGGGCCTGGAAATCGTCATCCGCGGGAAGGATGAATGTGATATAACGCCACAGGCGTAATCCAAAGGCAGCGCCCTCGGTCTGCTTTACGGCGCGCCGGTGATGCTCGGCTGGACGCTCTTGCTGCTCTGGGCCGACCGGAAACCGTTGGAACGCAAAGGGGTCTTGCTGTGCCTGATCCCCGTGGTCATCGCCTACATGGTTGTGGGCATCGTGGGCGTCCGCATCGGCGCTGTGGCGCTGTAGGCCAGATAGCCAGCCACGATCAGCCCAAGCATGATCAGCGGTGGACTGGCCCAGCGCCAGCGTTACTGCGGGCCAGTCTATACCACCCTTCGATAGAAAGTGTGGTGATGATACTGCGTTGCCCCACATCTCAAAACGATTCTGTTTTTTACCACCGTGCTCGTCGTCCTCGTCCACCGCCCCGGATACCACGTCCAAAAGCGCGGAAAGGATTCAACCAGCGCATCAATCTAAAGCCACCCAGGGGTCTGCCCTGAAGTCCGGCGTAGCCATACGGCTGACCGCTCTTGGGGTAGGCGACCGCACAATAGCCCTGGCCGTGGCCGGTCATTGCACCCGCGCCACGCGGTTCGGTTCCATCGAATCTTGGCATGTTCTCACCTCCTTTTATTGCTCCGCATCTCGATTGATTTATCTCTATTCTGCATCACTAGTAAAAAATTGTTAATAGACGAAACGATAAATGAGACGAGAGTGAGAGGAGTTGCCTATGCTCAGAATGGCAGTAAACTTGTTGAAACTGAGTTTGTCTTTGCCACAGTACATGACACAGATGAAAGGAGTTGGGGAATATGAGTTCAAACGAGAGCAAAAAAGCGATTGAGAGCGGCGATACCGTTCTCGGCGTCGAGTTCGGCTCGACGCGCATCAAGGCCGTGTTGATCGGCGTGGATCATACGCCGCTCGCCTCAGGCAGTTACGAATGGGAAAACCGGTACGAAAATGGTGTCTGGACCTACCATCTCGAAGATGTGTGGACCGGTTTGCAAGAAAGCTACCGTATGCTCAGCCGCGAGGTCTTTGAAAAGTACGGCGTCCAGCTCCAGACGGTTGGCGCTATCGGCTTCAGCGGTATGATGCATGGGTACCTGCCCTTTGATAAGAATGGCATCCTCCTTGCCCCGTTTCGCACCTGGCGCAACACCATCACCGGCCAGGCCGCGGAGCAGCTGACTGAGTTGTTCCAGTTCAACATCCCGCAGCGATGGAGCATTGCGCACCTCTACCAGGCGATTCTGAACCAGGAAGCCCATGTCGACGCGATCAGCCATTTGACCACGCTGGCCGGCTATGTGCATTGGATGTTGACGGGCGAAAAGGTGTTGGGGATTGGCGAGGCTTCGGGGATGTTCCCCGTGGATAGCGCGACCAACGACTACGATGCGCGTATGCGCGAACTGTTCAACGCGCGCGACGAGGTGAAAAACTTCCCGTGGAAGCTCCAGGACATCTTGCCCAAAGTGCTTGTCGCGGGGGAGGCCGCTGGCGTTTTGACCGAAGCCGGCGCGAGGTTACTCGATCCCACAGGGCAACTGCGGCCAGGGATTCCGCTCTGTCCGCCTGAGGGCGACGCCGGCACGGGCATGGTGGCGACCAACAGCGTGGCCGGGCGCACCGGCAATGTCTCTGCTGGAACATCCGTCTTTGCCATGATCGTGTTGGAAAAAGCTTTGTCGAAGGTCTATCCAGAAATTGATATGGTCACGACGCCGGCCGGCAAACCGGTGGCGATGGTGCATAGCAATAACTGCACTTCGGACCTCAATGCCTGGGTTGATCTATTCCAGGAATTCACCGCGGCGCTCGGTGTGGAGATCAGCCAATCCCGCCTTTATGAACTGCTGTACCAAAAGGCGCTCACGGGCGATGCGGATGGCGGTGGGCTGCTGGCCTACAATTACTTCTCCGGCGAGCACATCACGCACCTTGAGGAAGGGCGCCCGCTGTTCGTTCGTACCCCCGAAAGCCGTTTCACGCTGGCGAACTTTATGCGGGTGCATCTGTTCTCGGCGCTGGGCGCTTTGAAGATCGGCCTGGACATTCTCTTCGAGCAGGAGAAGGTGAAAATTGATCAGGTGCTTGGTCACGGCGGCTTCTTCAAAACCAGGGACGTGGGACAAAAAATCATGGCGGCGGCGATGAATGTGCCTGTTTCGGTGATGGAGACCGCCGGCGAAGGGGGCGCATGGGGCATTGCCTTGCTGGCGGCTTATAGGCTCCGCAAGACCGCGCATGAACCCCTGGAAGCCTATCTCGCCCATAAGGTTTTTGCCGGCGAAAATGGCGTTACCATCGCGCCTGATCCGCTGGATGTCGCCGGTTTTGCGGCCTTTATGGAAAGCTACAAAAAGGGCCTCGTTATCGAAAGAACCGCTGTGGATGTGTTGCGTTAGCAGATCAAGCCGGCGCCGCGTAGGCCAATTTCCGGGTCGGAGGTAGCGCGTCATACAAGCACCAAACCTTGTGACGACGGTCGCCGCTTTCCTGGCGCATCCGACCCGGCCATGTTTGTTGCTGGTTTCCCCTGCTGTGGTGTGTCTTGAAGCGGCGGTCGAAAGTCTGGCGGCTGCGCACCGTTGACCTGTGCTATCGCTTAACCAGGCCCTAAGCTGAGTGTGTCCCGTTGCTCACCCATCCCCACGTGCGCGCGGCGGCGGAATGCATCAGTGGGCAATTCGAGGTGGTGTTGGGGCGTATGCGCAGCACGGCCACCCAAAATCTCGAAGACCTGTTCCGCCTGGTAGGGGCGGACGTCCTGGAGGTGAAAATATGTCAACCGATAAGCTACTTCGGAAACAGAAAATATCCCCCAAGCGGTTCGCCTGGGGCGCGGTGATCCTCATTGTCCTCATCGGCAGTGGGGCCTTCCTCTGGATTAGGCGCGGCACTCAGCTTCACGCGGCTGCTCGTGCGGCTTACCAGGACGGCGATTGTCAGCAGGTTTTGACGCTGACCGCCCAACTTGAACGGTACCCGACTGTCGCCGGGAGCTTTGTCACCGATGCGGCGCAGCTACGGGCAGAATGTCAGGCGTATGTCCAGGCCGCCAGCCTTGAGGAGCCGTCCGCCGGTATCCAGGCTTACGAAGATTTCCTTGCGGCGTATCCCTCTAGTACATTGACGCCCGTGGTGATTCCGGCGATTCGGGATCATTACCTGGCTTGGGGCGATGCGCTGCGCCAAGCCGGCGATTTCGCCGCCGCCATCGCGACCTATGAACAACTAAAAACGGATTACGCAGAATTTGAGCCGGCAGCGATCGAACTGGTGCAGGAAACCTATCTGCTGTGGGGCGATGCGCTGAGGCGGGCCGCGCAGTTCGCTGAGGCGATTTCGGTTTATGAGCAGTGGGCGACCGAATATCCGCAATTTCAGCCCGAAGCCGAGGCGCAAATTCTCGCCGCGCATCTGGACTGGGGCGCGGCGCTGGTTCAGCAAAAGGATTTTACCCAGGCCACTGCGGTTTATGACGCGCTGGAAGCGCGAGGGGGAGAGTTTGCTGCGGCGGCTCAGGAACCGCGCTGCGCGGCGCTGTTTGATGGGGCGGCCGCCCTGCGCGCAGATAAACAGTATGCGGAAGCCGAGCGAGTTTACAAACGGTTATTGCACCTCGAGCATGTGCGGCGCGGCCCGCTGACGCTGTCAAAACACTGGCCTTCGCCCTGGCCCTATCCTTATGGGGGAACGCTGCTTAAGTTGAGCGATTTGCAGGACGTATTGCGGCGCGGCCCTGGCGAGGCGTACCTATCGGCGGCCGGTGGGGATGTCCGCGCTATGTATACCGCAAAGGTATATGCGGTGGTTGGCGCAAGTCCTGACGACGCCTGGATCGCCATCAATGCGCGTGTGTGGGCGGATCAGGCTCTTCCTGAACAGGGCATCTATGATCTGGCCTGGCAAACTGCCATGGATGATTTTATTCTCTGGCTGCCCGTCGCCGCGGCGCCAACGACCGTATCCGGTTTCTATGGTTACCCGTTGTCGGGGCAGTTCGTCGCTGCGTTAGCCGCACAGAGCGATTGGGCCGCCCGCGTACAGACGGAATTGCAGACGACTTACGCGCAATGGGCCGCAACGCTGGTCGCCCAGGGCGATTATGAGCAAGCCACGACCCGCTATGTGGCGCTGGCCGAACTGCTTGAGCGTGATTCCGCGCGCCGCGAAGTGTGGGACAAAATCGCGGCGCTCCATTTGCAGTTGGCGCAAGATCTGACGACAAAGGCAGCCTGCGCGCCTAGCCTCGCTCATACCCGCTATGCAGAGGCGTTTGATGCGGCGCATCAGCTTCTCCCGGCCCGTCAGCTCAGGGTGCGCGATTTGATGTGCCTGGGGGCGATAGCCTGGGACGCCCAGGCTTGGGAAGCCGCCAGCAAGGATTACGGCGCAGTTCTCACGCTGGAGCAAGAAACGTTTGCCGCCGGCGTCGCTACAACGACGCGGAAAACCGCATTGCGCGCTACACCCGTTTCCACAGCGACGCAACTGCTGCTGGCGACGCCTGGGCAGTCCTTTCCTGTATTGGCGCGGGATGAAAGCGCGGGGAAGGTGTGGCTGTTGCTGTTCGCCCCCACGGTTCCTGATGCGCAAGTCTGGGCGCCGGCGGAAGCCGTCACATTAAGCCTGCCTTTACTGGATGTACCCGCCTACAGCCCGGATTATCCACCCGCTTTACAAAGCCATACCGCTCTGGTGCGGTTAGCCCAGGCAGAGCAAAACTGGGGACAGGCGCTGTACCGCGAGAAAAATTACCAAGACGCACTCACGCACTATCAACGTTTGCTGGATGATAGCCAGTTGCACACCGTTATCACCGGAACGGAGGCGTTAGCCGCGCGCGCCTGGGTCGATTGGGGCAACGTCGAATTGGCGAATAGTCAGTATGCGTCGGCTATTACCCATTATGCGCAGGCTGTGACCGTTGATCCGCAGTCGGATGCCGCCGCCGAGGCCAATGCGGCGCTGTCTGAGCTGCTGAATAGCGCTTCTACGGCTGTGACCGGCGGCGAGGGCTGCGCCCAGATCGCCATTTTAGATGCGCTCATGCCGACGACGTATGCGGCGCAAGTGCGGCGTATCTTGCCGCAGGCGTTGTACCAGTGCGCGCAGGCGGACATAGACGGTAACAAACTTGTGCATGCGCGGACCTGTCTCCAACGGGTTATAGATGAATACCCGCAGAGCGCGTACACCGCCAGGGCGCGTCAGAGCTTGTTGTTGGTGGCGTGGTTTGAGCGTCTGAGCGCGAACAGCGCTGCGGCCATTCGCAAAGTGTGCGAGGACGCCGCGACATGGGTGCAGGCCGGCGCCGCGACGCTGGTGAAGCCATACGGTGTGACGATCTATGGCCGTAATTGGGATTTCACGCTTCCGGCTGCCTGGAAGCAATCCAGAATTACTGTGGTGGTGTGCGTGGGCGATACCGATATGATGCTGGTCGAGCGTTGCCCCTATACCAGCAACTGCACGATTGAGCGGTATCGCGAATACTATCCCGCGCGCATTGTCAACCCCGTCACCGGACTGACGGTCGCTCAGATTAACATCTATGGTTCATATCCCGACACGTGCCCTTACTCGGAGTGGTTCAGCGGGTATGGGGCGACGAAAAGGTACTATGGTTCATCGCCTGACGAGCGCGATCTGGTAACCTGGCTGGAGCGTTACATCAAGTGATATAAGTCGTCTGATAAACAACGCGGGAGTGGGGGATGTTGGCCGATGCGTCTGCCAAAGCTGTTCCCTTTCCGCTTGACCGTGACCGTGGATCACCTGCGCGCGCCCGTGGTTTACCGTGCGTCGCGAAGGCGCCGGGTGGGATATGGTGAGCAGCAGGGATGTTTAGGGGACGGCGAAGGGCGTCGACACGCCAAAGGGATTCTGCAGGAAGGATTGCATATAAGCGGCTTCCAGACGGCATTTGGGCGAAAGACTCCAGTGGGATGCGCAACCACGCGCTTTGCGCGTTGAAGGTGACTTCGACCTTCTCTTGAATTCTCTGCATTTCTATGCTATAGTGATATTGTTGTTCAAAACTGACCCATAATGCCAGACCAGTTCGAGGTATAGCCCCGCAGCGACCCAACCACCATGAAGGGTCACATGAGAGCACATTCTCATCAGCGATCAGGAGGGGAAAAATGCTAGAAATTCTTGCTCTATGGGCGTTGACCAAGAAAATCGGTGCGATTGCAGAGGCGAAAGGCCATAAGTCGGGTGGGTACAAAGTGCTGACGGTGGTTTTATGGTTTGGCGGCGAGTTGATTGGGGCTGTCATTGGCGCATTTATCGGTAATGGCGACACGTGTGCCACCTACGCCATTGCTATTGCCGGAGCAGCTATGGGCGCAGGCATTGCCTATTTGATCGCCAGTGGTCTGTCAGAACAGTATCCGCAACAATAAGACAGTAAGTCATTCTGAAAACGCAAGAGAATACTTCCCGCTCGGGCCGATTTCTAGCCGTGTCCGCTTACGTCTGGGCTGGCGGGCAGCGCGGTTGGAGACTGGCCACAGCTTTTGAGGAGTTTCATCTTAGTTGATGAACGAGCTTTCGTAAAACGTAAGGGAATTTTTACGTTTCACGTTTTACATTTGATGGAGCGCGCACTCCGGCGCGCATAACGCGGCGTGTCCGATGTGGACACGCCGCGTTGTTTAAGGGGTAGGGCCGCTGAAGATACCGGCTAAGCTACGGTTACTTCTTCCGGGGCGCGATCACGACCAGCCCGACCAGGGCGCACAGCCCAATCAGCAGCGCCATATTGGCGGCAATCCCGGCTACATTCCGGCCTCCCAGCTTTGTCAAGGTGACGGCTGTGGGGATGGCATCAAGGGTAGTATCAAATTGTGCAGGATAAGCAGCGGAGGCAGGTACCGTTTCAATGCGCTCGTTTCCAGTTTCGCCTATACAGCCCAAAGCGCCGCCTTGAATGATGAGACGCAGGTTATCAACGCCATCATTCGAGATGAAATAAGCATTGTTGCTGGCGACACGGATGTTGCCCAGACTGTAAAGCCAAGCTCCACTGCCATCTGTGCGCACGCTTACCCACTGTGAATTGCCCGGACTCCCGCCGCCGCCATTGTCCTGAATTTGCAGGTAGATGATTGCGTTGGCGACAGGATTACTATCGGCGTCGTAGACATACCCATATACCGTCTTCCCCGCCTCAGGAATCCCCCCTGGCAGTACCCCTGTGGTGACGCTGTAATAGGCTCCCCCATTGTCGTCTGTTTCTGCGCCCGAGCGTACCTGGAAATAGTAGAGGGTATTCGGCGACAACCCGCTGATGGTCACGTAATGGGTGGTCGTACTGCCCTCGGAGTCGGACGTGGTCGTCCAGGAACCGATGGTGGTTCCCCAGTCCACGTGCCCGTCACTCGCCTCGTCCGTGGCCCAACTCACCACAAAGCCGTTCTCCCATACATCGCTGATGTAGACCTTATTGATGGTCAGCAGATTGGGCGCTGCCGCCGCCGGGGAAATGCTGAGGAGCAGGCAAACCAGCGTCAGCGCCGCCCCCCACGCCCTGAAGTTCTTGTGTGTCTGTTTCATCATGGACCTCCCTATCCTGATCATAGAATTGTTGTGCGCTTCTGAATCATCGCTCATGACTTGTGGGATCGGCTAGAAATCCCAATCTTCCGCGTCGATGATACTCAGCGGACTGCCCGCCTGGATCTCCAGGTCGCCTTCACAGATGATTTCCGGTGCTTCGTACATTTGCATAGCCTCCTCAAAACTAGTACTTTGTCAACCATGCTCTGATGGGTAACTTGGTGTATCCTGTCTCCA
>DAOLUH010000046.1:0-47075 GCA_035420085.1 Anaerolineae bacterium | reverse complement strand
AGTCTTCGAGGCGGGCAAACGTGTCCGGCGGCAATTCGTTGATATGCAGCGTGCGGTGGCCGTTAAAGAACTGCCCGACAAACTGCTGAATTCGGGTGGGTGTGATCGTCTGCCCCAGCATTTCCAGGGTGTTTGCGTAGAGGGCATGTATTTCCTGGGGATCCAGCCGCGTGATGGCGACGGGCGCGGGGTCGAAGAGGGGCTGGCGGCGCGGCGGCGTGTAGAGACTGTGGCTGTCCGGCTGGCGCAGCGGCATGGATTGGAAGGTGGGGGCGTCTTCCGGCAATGCCGGCACGTTTGCATCAAGCAGCGCGGCGAATCCTTTCGCCAGCAGCGCGAGCCGATCCTTGAAACTGCCCTCCGCGCCGACCAGTTGATAGCGAATCTGCCGCAAGGAGGTACGGAGGTATTGCGCATGCCGCCGGTCAATCTCTTCCAGCAGTGGATCGAGCGTCTCCAATTGGCCGACGATAAAGCGCAGGTAGTGGTGGATTTCGTCGCTAGCCTGGGCGGGCGTGAGCCGGCCCAGGGTCGCCAGGTCGTCGGCGGTCGCATTGAGCCATTCCCCATCAAGCTGCCATCCCTGGAGCCGGGCAATGATGTCGCGCCGGTAGCGCGAGACGTGATCAGAGGTCTTCAGGGCATGGTAGGCCGGGCCAAGGACCTGCGTGTAATCGTCGTATTGCAGGCGCAGCAGATCGGCTACCGGGCGGTCGCGGGTGACGCGCTCGGTGTAACGGCGGATGTTTTGGTTCAGCTCGTTGAGGCCGCGCACCAGTTGGCGGACGTTCTCGTAGGCCTGGGGGAGCGCCAAAGCGGGGGAGAAATCGTCATTGTCGTTGGTGAGCAGTTGGTGGGCGGCGTACAGTTGACCGGTGTACTCGCGGGGCTTTTGCTCCTGGATGGCGCGCATGGCTTCCAACAGCGTGAAGGCGTAGTCAGGCAGGATGATGAACTCCGTGTAATCCGCCGTCTGTTCGCGTTCCAGCCAACCCGTCTCGATGAGGCGGCGCAACACCCAACTGGCGTACTCACGGGCGTCGCCAGAGGCCGGTGCGTCCGGGTCGCCGCCGCTGGCGCCGGTCAGCGCATCGGCGCCTTCGTGCGCGACGTACTCCACAATGTCGGCGATGACCATATCGCGGGTCAGCCCGAAGCGGTTGAATTCCGCCAACCCGTAGATGCGGAGCAGGATCGCCATGTAGTGGCGCTGGTAACCGCCCGAACCGAGGGGATTGAATAGTGTTGCAGGAAGGACGTCAAAGGGATTCCGGAGGGTCTGCGTCGTTGTGGTCATACGGCGTCCTTGTCAGGGGAGGATGACGCGCCGTTATTCTCCCAGGCAAGAATCTCTTCGGGGCGGCACAACAGCGTCGCACACAAGCGTTCCAGCGCGTCCAACTCCAGATAACGCGCCACGCCCGCGTCCAGGCGATAGACCAGGTCTTTGGGGACGCCAGCGACATCGGCCAGGCGACGGAGCGTCCAGCGTTCGCCGGTGGTCATCTGGCGTTTGCCCAACAGCATGGTGAGTGTGTTTTTTGTCGTTATGGTCATAAGGGAATCTCGAACATTTGTTCTATTTCCCTTATTATAACGTCATTTGTCGCGCTGTCAAGACATTTTGGAGGATTTTGGGGACAAATGCAGCGTATTACGTGCAAAAGCAAATCTCAGCGCGTCGCAACCAGCCGGATGGCGCCTTCCATACCACAAACGGTGCATCGCTCTCCCTCATCAAACAGCGCAGGAATGGCCTGCACACGATAACCCGGCGCGGTCAGTTCAGCCCAGAAGGTGTCTTGCGAAAGAGTAATCGTCAGGCCGGTCGCGTCCGCGCTGATGCCGGTGACTTCGGCGGTGGCGTAGTGGAGCGTGATGTCTGGCCTGAGCTGCCATTCCAGCGGCAAAATCAACCCTTGGCGCGCAGGCAAGCGCAGAGGATGACCGCTGAACAACAGATCGCCGCGATAGGCCACGGTGGTCTCGATGGGGTCGTCCTGATAGTTGTTGATGAACAGGAAACTGCCGCGCTCTCCACGGCTGAGATACACATCGGCCCAATCACTGAGCGTGAAAAGCGGCACACAACCCATGCGTAAGGCAATCTGATCCACAATGTCCAGGTCGTCGAGCGTGTTGGCAGCGAGGGCTGCGCCTAAAAGCATCACCGTCCCCTGCCCCAACCGTTGTGTGATCCCCACCGGCGCGCCTTCACAGGTCGCCCAGACTGCATCGAAGTTGCCGGCGTAAGTCTCCACAAAGGAAACCGGTACGTCGCTATGGTCAAAGGCTGTGATCAGCCGAGACGTGAACGACGGATCGCTGTTTACTGCCGTAACACCCAGGGCATCCCGCAGCAACGTACAGAGTTGCCCGTTTTCATCCTCGCGGGGCAGCCGCCCGACGATGACGAGCTTCCCGCCGGACGCAACGTAATCCACCAGCTTGCGTTGTATCGCTGCCTCGCAGGTTTGGTCGAGCATCACCCACAACCACGGATGATGAGGCACATCGAGCGCGGCGCGGCAAAGGTCCAGTGCGGCGAAGGGGCGATGTGTCAGAGTCAAACCGCGGGCGATGAAGTCGAACAGGATGACCTCGCGCTGGTGGGTGAGGATGTCGGTCGCCGCCTGCGTCGCGGGGAGATTGACTTCGGTCATGAAGTCGTCCAGCCGGAAGCCAATCGTGGTGACGGTTTCGGGCCGGGCGCGTGTCAAGGCGTCGCCGTAAGCGGCCAGAACGCGCGACAGACGCGGGTAGCGGTGATAGTGGCGGCGCACGGTCCCGTCCTTGCGCACCGGATGCCCCCAGTCGTGGCGCTTGACGGGACTCAGCAGCGGGTCGTTCTCGCCGTCGCAAAACAGGTAATGGTTGAAGGCGCGCATCCCGCAGGCGAGGCTCAGGCGGGTGTGCAGATCGTACAAGGACGTCTGCCCGTTGCCGAAATCCTGGTTGCCGCCAGCCTGGAATTCGATAGAGAACAGCGGTTGCTGTGGGTTCTGCAGGGCCGCCGTCATCGCGTTGACCAGCAGGATGTGGTGGATATTGCTCTCGCCGATGAACAGGGGATACACATCCGTCGCACTGATCACGCCGTCCAGCGCCATGACCTCGACCAGTTGCGAGAGGCCGATGGGGAACGTCTTGCCGCCGTTGCCAAAGCCGTGGATGTTGATGACCGGCGGGACTTCCAGGCCATAGGCGCGCGCGGTGTCCAGCAGGAAGGCGGCATAATCGCGCAGATACCGGCGGTAGAAGCGACGATAGTCGGCGACGAGACGGGTTGCAAACGGGGTATGGGGCAAGGTAAGTTGTTCGCACAGTGCCTCCGGTAAAACATCGAAAGGATAGGGTTCATGAAGGGCGTCGCCGCAAGTTTGATGCAGATAGGCTGCGAAGCGGGTCAGCGTGTCGGGATTGAGATCGAAGATGTTCCTGACCCACTGCATCATGCCCATTTCGTTATCCAGTTGCACCAGGACGATAGGGCCACCGCGCGTGATCTGGCGCGGGGCGAGCACGCTGAACACGGCCTCATACCACGCGGTAGCGCAGCGCCGAAAATCCGGGTGCAGGTAACTGGCGAGGTTCTGCGCCTGCCCGTGCTGGTCCACAAAAGCCGCCTGGGGATAACGCTCGAACACCCACGGCGGGATACCCTCGTTGATGGTTTCGGCCATGATGTAGGGGCCGGACCGGGCGATGACGTATAACCCCAGCGCATGAGCCAGGTCCAGGAAGCCGGCCAGGTTGCGCAGCGGATGCGTGCGCCCGTCGAAGTCCGGCGCATCGGGAGACGGCTGATGCCACAGCCAGGGGATGTAGCTGGCGACAGCGTTGAACCCGGCGGCCTTCAACAATCCCAGACGGTGAGGCCACTGGTCGGCAGGCGTGCGAAAGTAGTGGAATTCGCCCGCCTGCAACAGGATAGGGCGGTCATCAATCCAGAATAACCCTTCGGCAGCGCGGAATGTGCTCATAGTGAATCCCTTTCCCAGCGGGTGAATCCCAGAACAGCAAGCGCGCGCTGAATCCACGGGCTGCGCGTGTACACGTCCCAGATCAAGCCGCTCAGGTAGTTTTCGATCATCAGCAGCGCGCAGCCCTTGTTGATGCCGTACACCGATTGGCTGTACCAGGGCGGAGTAGCATCCAGGCTGAACGCATCGTAGAAACCATACGGCCCCCAGGTTTGCGGGTGCTCGCGGCACAGATAGGCCAGCATGTCCAGCGTCAGGTCGGGGATGAAGGGCAAGCAAGCCGTCGCGTTGCTGATGGAGACGACGCCGTTGGGACGCGGCGGCGTCAAGGCCGGCAGCGCGCCCGATACATCATAGCCCCAGGGACTGTCGCCGCAACCGATGCCCCAACAGTGTTCGTGATAGGTCTTGAACTCGCCCGCGTGCGCGAGACAAAAATCACGGTTGGCGAGCGCCGCCAGGCGCGTGTTGTTGAACCAGTCCACACCGTCGGGATCGAGGTAGTGCGCGGTATCAAGCCAGGCTTCGGTGTACTGGTAAGCGAACAACGTTCCCCCAGGATTGATGATGACCGGCTGGCCCTCGTAATCGCCCACCGTGCGGTCGAAGCCGTGATAAAGCGCACGTGCCAGTTCCGGCTCCAGCAGCGGCGCCGCCTGCAAGTACAGCATCTTCTGTTCGGCGGCCATGTCCCAATATCCCACGAAACCGGGATTGCCGCCGACGTAATCGCCGCCGGCGTCGGGATTGTAGGCCATGCGGAACAGCTTACGCCCGTCGCGTTCGACGACGAAGGCACGCCAGTCCACTCGCTCCAGAAGCTGCTGCGCCAGCGCCTCGATCTCGGCGTCGCCAAAATAAGCCGCCGCCGTGATGACGCCGTTCAGACACAAGGCCGTGTCAATGGTGGAAAATTCGCACTGACGCCAACGCGCACTGCTCTGCATGTCCAGGAAATGGGCGAAAAAGCCGCGATGATGATCGGCATGTTGCAACAACGTCAGCAAGGTGCGCCGGACGATGTCCTGTGCGGCGGCGCGCTCCATATAGCCCCGTTCCGCCGCGATGACCCAGGCACTCAGCGCAAAACCGACGGACGCGATGGAGGCAATGTGTGGCTTGCGGGTCACATCCACCGTCAGGCCAAAGCCGGGGCTGTGCGGATCAAGGTTCGTGAAGTCGCGGAAAAAGTCCAGTGTCCCTTTGAGTTCCTGTTCTAAAAACTCACGTTCAGGCATTTGATTCTCCTAGGAGATATACCAGACGCACGGCAAAATTACCCCATTTCTGTCAGCAGATTAAGCGGAGTTAGCAGATTCTGGTTTGTAAATCCACCCAAAATCTGCTTAATCTGCTAAATCTGCTGATAAAAAATGTGATGTTTTAGCGAGGATTCGCGCGGGATGAAGGCGGTCGGGATGCGCATCGGTTCCGGCAATCGCCCGCTTTCCAGATAGTCGAACAGCCAGGTCGCCGCGGTCATGCCCCACAGGAAGCGCGAAGCGCCGATGGTGGAAAGGCTCGGCTGCATGTATTGGGCGATGCGAATGTCATCGAAGCCCACGATGGCGATGTCGTCGGGCGCTTTGAGGCCATGCTCTTTCATCGCCTTGATGAAGCCAATCGCCATTTGGTCGTTGGCGCAGAAGACAGCTTCGGGCAGATTCCCGGCGGCGATGACGCTTTGGGCCACATCATAGCCCGATTCCTCGAAGAAATTCCCTTGATAGACTGCGACAGTCAAGCCGTGTCGGGCCGCCTCGCCCAAAAACGTCTCGGTACGCTCGGCGTTGTCGAAGGAATCCAGCGCGCCTGCCACGTAGGCCAGACGGCGCAATCCCTGCCGGTAGAGATGCTCGAAGGCTTCCACCACGCCATGGCGGTTGTCAATCAATAACGGAAAAACGTAGTCCGCCTCCAGACGGCGGTCCAGCACGACGATGGGAAACGTCGGCGCAGCCAGCTTGAGGACGAGGTCACTGTCAATCTTGGAGTCGAAAACGATGGCCCCGTCCACCTGCCGGTGGGTGAAAATCCGGCGTTCGACCTGGCTCTCCGGACACACGATGAGGTCGTAGTCGGTCTGCAGGACGGCGTTGTGGATGCCTTCAAGGATGTCCTCGTAGAAGGCGCCGCTGAAGCGCGTGATGAACACGCCGATTGTACGCGACTTGCGCTTCTTGAGATGCCGGGCGAAGGCGTTGGGGTGGTAATTAATGTCCGCAGCGGCCTGCAAGATGCGCTGGCGCGTCTCCTCACTGATGGTGCCCGTCGCGTTCAAGGCATACGAGGCTGCGGTGATGCTCACTCCGGCGCGGCGCGCCACGTCTTTGATGGTTGGCATAAATTCTCCCTGAAGTAGTCTGGTAGTCGTTAGTCTGGTGGTCGTTAGTCTCTTGCTCGGGCCGGTCTCTGACCGCGCCCGCCTATGCCTTCACGATGGCACGGTCGGAGACCGGCCACAGCTTTTGTAGAACAGGCGTTACGGTTTCACCAAACCCAAACGCGCTAATCCTTGTTGAATGTGAACGTTGCGCATCGCCACCTTGTGGACGATGTCGTTTTCGTAGTTCGCCAGCATCAGCAATGAGATGCCTTTATCAATGCCGATCACATCGCTGGCAAACCAGTTTTTGGTCAGGTTGTAGGCATCCTGGAAGCCATAACGTCCTTTCAGCGGCTCCAGCGTGTAGTAATTGCGCATGGCCTGCTGCGATTGTTCCGGCGTGAAGATGATCGAGCCGATCGCGCCAGCCGGTGGAATGGTGTCATCAATGAAATGCGCCTTGTTGTCGTAGCCGGAGGGCGGCGCGCCATAAAGTCCGTTGTAGCCGTTCGGCCCGTCGCAGGCGCTCAAGCCCCAGGCGTCGGGACCTAAGGTCTTGTATTTGGCATCCATAGCCGTCGCAAAGCGGTAATGCGCCAGCGACGCCTCGACGGAATTCTCGAACCAGTTCACGCCCTTTTTATCCACATACTCGCGGAAGTCAATCCAGGCGTGGCTGTATTGATAGGTGAAAATCGAACCGAACCAGGAGTGGACAAAGGGCTGGCCTTCCCCGTATTTGGCGTAATGGCGGGTGAACGTGTAGTACGGTTTTTCGTCCAGGGGATACGTGTCGGAACCGGCAGCCAGCACGTAGAGCATCAGTTGCTCGGCGTAGAAATCCCAATGGCCCTCAAAGCCCTTTTCGGGGCGGTAGGCCATATAGAACATCGAGTGGGATTCGTCCACAAACCAGGGCCAGTTCACGGCAGCGTAAATTTCCTCTGCTTTGGCAGCCAGATCGCCGCCGAAATACTCGCCGGCGGTCAGCACACCCATGAGCAAGATCGCCGTATCAATGGTGGAGACTTCGCTCTCCCAGGCACGCTTGCCGGTGGCGAGGTTGACGAAGTGATAGTAGAAGCCTTCGGTGTGCTCCATGGCGAGCAGCGTGTCGAACGTGCCCGCAACCCGCTCGTAACCTTGCTGGTGGGTGATGTAGCCCTTCTCGACGCCGATCACATAAGCCGTCAGCCCAAAGCCGACCGAGGCGATGCTGGCGATGCCCTCCGAGCCGGGGTAACGGTCGCGGATCAGGCCGTAGCCGGGGCTGTTCACGTCCGTGTTGGCTTGTTCCCAGAAAAAGTCGAAAGCCCCCTTCATCTCGAAGGCGATGATGTCCTCAATAGCCGGTGGCTCAGGCGTGGGGGACGGCGTGAAGGTGGGCGTGGCAACAGGTGTAAGTGTAGCCGTTGGCGTTGTGGGTGCAGACGTGAGCGTAGCGGTCGGCGGTGTGGGCGCAGGTGTCAACGGCGCGGCGCACGCGGCAAGGAGCAGCGCCAACGTCAAAAGCGCGTGGACAAAATGTCGTTTATTCACCGGCCAACCCCGATCTTTCGATAGATTCAACAAACCATTTCTGCAAAACGAAATACATCACCAGCAGCGGCAAAATGATCAAAAACGTGCCACTCATCTTGACGGCTTCGTTCAGCCGGTCAAAAATGTTCACCATGCCGGGCGGGTACAGATTTTCGTATGCTTGTGTGAATTTAGCAAGCTGCATCGGCAAGGTCTGGATCCCGCCTTCGAGAAAAACGACGGTCAGGTAGGTCTCGTTCCAGTACCAGACGACCGAGAAAATAATGGACACGATGAACGCCGGAATCGCCCCCGGCAGCGCGACGCGGACAAAAATCCCCAGGTCCGACGCGCCGTCCAGCCGGGCAGCCTCTTCCAACGCGCGCGGGAGCGAGAGAAACGTCTGGTAGAAAATCAGGATGAAAATCGCACTCTTGAATCCCTGTCCGAGCAACGCCGGCAGCAGCAACGACCACAGACTGCCCAACAACCCAAACTTCCGGTAAGTGAGCATCTGGGGGATGACCGTGTTTTGCGGCGGGATGATGAAGGTGGCGAAGATGAGCAGGAAGAGCAGTCGCTTGCCCCAAAAGCGATAGCGCGCCAGCCCGTAACCCACCAGCGCCGCCACCCAGACTTGCAACAACGATGGCGCCACGCTGACCAGGACCGTGGAGAGCAGCGTCTGTGGATAGGCTAGCACGCGGAAGGCTTTGGCATAGTTGCCCAGATAAGACTGCGTAGGAATCCACTGCACCATTGGATTGAGCAAATCCTGCGGGCTTTTCAGACTGTTGACGAACATGTAGAGCAGCGGGTAGAGATAAACGAAACCGATAGCGGTCAGCACAGCGTAGACAAAGATCATGGGCAGGACGCCATGCCGGCTGCGGCTGCCGAGCAAGCGCAACTTGAGCGTATCACGTGTTATCCGTGGTGGTTTCATCCGTGGTGGTTTCATCGTCTCCCCTAAAGTTCGCTTTTGGTGCGCGGTCGCAAAAGCACGAAGCTCCCCAGCAAGAGTAAGATCAACACCAGAAAGTACAGAAACGACATCGCACTGGCATAGCCGATCCCGCCCTCGACCCGGTACGTCTGTGAGTAGATGTAACGAATCACCTTGTTCTCCGAGAAATGCGAGAGCGTGATGATCGTGTAAAAGGCATTGATGAGCGTCGTTGTCGAAAGCGCGGGCAGCGTGATCTTCCAGAAGGTCTCCCAACCCGACGCGCCGTCCACCGAGGCCGCTTCGTAGATAGAGCGGTCAATCTTTTGCAGGCTGGAAAGATAGATGAGAATCTGCACGCCGGAGAACCACAAGATGAGGATGAACGACGTGAGGACGTATTCGATAGGATTGCGCAAATAGGGCGGCACCTGCGCCAGCGCGTTGACGATGAGCGGCGAGTTGGCAACCTGCGGCGCAGCGGTCACGCCCTGCGCCGCCAGCTCCTTGATGACCGGCCCGCTGGTAATGACGACCGGCAGGAAGAAGATCACGCGAAACAGCCCCCGGAAACGGAAATCCATGTTCAAGAACAGCGCGATGATAAGCGCGAAAATCAGCACGATCGGCACCGACACCAGCGTCTCGACGCCGTACTCGATGAGCAGTTGTACGAACGTCGGATCGGTGAGCAGGGCGCGCGTGTAGTTGTTCCAGGCCAGGAAAGTCATCTGGATGCCGGTGGCTGTCACGGTGACGTTGTTCAGGCTGTAGAGGAAGGTCTCCACCAGCGGCGCGACCGTGAACAGCGCAAAGCCCACGATCCACAGCGCCACGAACCCGTAGCCGTACAGGGCCTCGCGCAAACGAAAAGAGAGTTCCCGCCGGGCACGTCTGCCTGTCATCACGGCGTCACCTCCGAGAGTAGTCGGGTAGTCGTTAGTCGGGTAGTCGCGTAGGCACTTTCATTCGCGGCGGTGTTGCAAGTGGGACTGTCATAGGCGGATACAGGGCTGTCGAGCAGTATGGCATCTTTGGGCGGGATATCCACACCCTGGACGCGCACGGGTTGGGCCGTGTAGTTGACGATGATCTGCTTGCCGTTGGCGTAGCGTGTCGCCATGACACCGTCGGCGAGGGTTTCGCGCGCCACGATCGGGTGTCCGCGCACCGGCCCCAGCAGGCGGTTCAGCCACGTGTAGGCGCGTTTCACTTCGTCGCCCCACTGCCGGTATGACGAGGTGTAAATCCAGCGCGAACTGGTGTTGAGGATGTCCGCCGTCCCCTGGTGGGTGAGGAAGAACGAGGGATAGACGCCGAAATCGGCGTGGCGCAGCAAGTCGTCCTGTACGTTGGAGGAGAAATTCAACGCCGGGCCGTACAACGGGATGTAGCCGGATAACACAATCTGCACAAACGGCACCGTCTCGCTCGTGTAGATATAGCCACTGTCCGCAATCGGAACGTCATAGTAGGCAACAGTGTAGGCCCACAGGTAGTCGTTGGGCCGGTAGAAAGCCGCTGTCCCGTCTTCTGCCAGCAGGCTTTGGTAGGCGCGGATCGCGTCCTCGCGGTTGGCGAAGCGCCCGTCCCGAAAATCGCTGTAGAGCATATAGCCGAGACCGTCTACGGCCAGCCCTGCGTCCAGGTTTTCCGTCACCTGCGCGCTGAGGGCGGCGTAGCGCCGGGTCAGCGCATCCAGGTTGAAGTAAAATGTGCTCCGCATGCGGTTCACGCCCTGCAACACGGAACGCATAATGGACATCGCCAGATCGTAGCGGCGGGAATAGCCGCTCTCGCCACGCAGCGCTGCTTGTGGATCAAGGTACAGGGAAAGCCGTCCACCTTGCGCGGCAATGCTGTCGCCTAACTCGTGGAAGTCGCGCATGTTGCCCAAGGCGCGCTCCAGCTTCAGCTTCGTCGGTGGCATGGTCGCCGCGCCAAGCGGTTGCCAGCCGTAAATCACGACCTCTGGATTCGGCAGCGCCAGGTCGGCCAGGATTTCCTGCATCTGCGCCACGGTCGTCATGGGAATGGGACGCTGCCAGAACAGCACCTTCTCCTTTTCCGCCCCCAGGAATTCCAGGCGGATGCCGATGTCGCTGCTGGCATGGCGTTCGGGCCGGAGCACACCCTGCTCCAGCAGGTATTGTTGATAGCTGCGCGCCATACCCACGTAGTCGCCGTCGGCGCCGGTGAGGAAACGGTAGTGGATGACCACGTCGAAAGCGTTGGTGCGCGGCTGGATCATCGTCACGCCCGCGCCGGCGCGGTTAGTCGGCTGGAAGTAGCTCTCGTTGTAGATGAAGGCGTTGTACATAAAGTTGAAGTTCGTGATAATGCCTGCCGGATGTGCGTGAATTTCGCCGTAGGCCGCGCCTTTTTCCACGATAGCAATGTAGGCAGCCTGCTTTTCGCCATGCACCATGCCGGTGACGGGTATGGAGATGCGATACGCCGGATTCACCTGCGGGTCGAAGGGCCGCACGCCGGTCATCCCCAGGTCGGCGCCGTAATAGCGCCCGTAGAACATCGTCTGCGCTTTGGTCTGCGCAGCAAAACGGATGAGGCTGCCGCATCCGTCGGGGATGAACATGTAGCCGGAAACCTGATCGGCTCTGGTCGCGCCGAAGAAGGGATACACGTAAATCATAGAAAGCCGGACGGCGCCGGTCTCTTGTATGGCGGCGAATGGCATATCCACCCGCACGCCCGCCGCTTCAAGCGTCACCGTGACGCCCACCGAGATGCCGATGTCCATGAACGTGACCTGCGCCGTGAAACCCTGGTCAATCGTGGCAACCGTCATCTCCGGGTTGGCATTGGTAATGGAGACACGGCGCGGCGTCGCCTTCTCGTCCAGGTAATCCAGGCTGATGCCGCTCTGGGCAAAGGCTTTCCAGGTTTTGTTCAGCCTGTCGCCCGGCTCGGTTTCGTCCAGGTTGGAATGCCACACGTAGCCGCTGCGTTTATCGAGCACTTTGAAGGCCAGGGTGCTCCGGTCAAAATAAAGCTGAAAGGTCGCGTTTTCCGCCGCCAACTCATACGAATCGGGAATTCCGGCAGGTCGGATAAAGAATGGAGTATGGAGTACGGAGTACGGAGTATGGAGAACAGAGAATAGAGCCGGAGGCCCCATGACGCTGGCATGGATCGAGAAGGGACTCATCATCCAGCCGAGCAACCAGGCGCATACAAGCAAACCGTGCAGTATCCGTTTCATCTCAACCCCGCAATCCCACTTCCTGGAAAATAGCCAGGACAAAGTCAAACACTTGCCCAAACAGAATGTAGAGGATGTAAACCGTCAGCGCGATCATCGCCATCGTGAAAAACGTCAATAGAATCGTGCGGACAGTCTCCGCAAACGAATAATTATGCACTTCCTTGACCATGATGAAGAACATCAGCGCCGTCCAGGCCCACATCAGGTCTTGCGAGAAGGAGACCAGGAAGATTTCGTTCAGGGTGAGCACGTTGGAGAGCAACGCAATCGGCAGGGCAAACAGCGCGTAGGGGAACAGGCTGTAAGCCGTCCCTATGACCACATCACGGACGCGCCCTTCGCCGTCGCTGATCGTCGAGACCAGGTAATTGGCCGTGTTCCACAAAAACAGCAGGACGACGACCGTGACGATCTCATTTTCCACGCGGATGTCCGACAGATAGGCGTAAGGGCTGAACGGGAACGCCGTGACGTACAGCGTCAGCACCCGCACCACGATCACCCACAGGTAAACCAGCAGCGCGAACGCCAGACTGCCGCGCAGGTTGCGTTTGATGTAGTAGAAGCTGTCCGCCGGTTTTTTGATGAAGCGGAACATGAAGACCAGGTCATCCACCAGCTTGTGACGCTGCCAGCCCCGCACGCGGGCGCGCAAAGGTGCGAACCAGCCATAACGCCGGTCGCCCCAGGCGACGCCCTTCTGCGCCACCGACAGCACGACCAGCGCGATGATGAAGGGGCCTAACACGCGCTGCAAGACGGCGTTGCGCAATTCCCAGAAGGCCTGCGAGTAGCCGCTGCGATCCTCGGCGTAGCGATAGGTTTGCAGGGCGGCGCGGTAGTTCTGCTCCTTGAAGTAGGCGTCGGCCAATCCCTGATAGGCCATGATAAAGGAGCCGTTGTAGTTCAGCACTTCCTCGAAGTAGGGTTTGGCCTCACTGTAGAACCCCTCCATGTACAGCCGCACGCCCTGATGCACGACATCGGCAAAGGCCGTCGTGCGATACACGACGAGCGCGTTCTTGTCCTTATCGAGCACGTAAATGTGATCGCCGTAACGTGCGATGCCGGTCGGGTTGCGCAGCGTCCCCAGGCGTTGTTCGCCGGTGTCTTTGGCGTTGAAGGTGAAGAGCAGCGTCCCGTGCCGGTCGTACTCGAAAACCTTGCCGTCCCCGTCCACAGCCACCAGCAACCCGTCGTCGCTGATGTGAATATCGCGGAAGGATGAAGACCCCAGCAAATCCGGGAAAATGTTGCGCCCCGCAATGGTGAATTTGCGGATGCTCTTGCGCGGCAACGTGCCCGCCGTCACCGTGTAGAGCATAGACTGATTGTCAATCGCCACGTTGGAAGGCGATGCCGCTTCGTTCTTGATGAGCTGATCCAGTTGCTCCGCCGTGAGAAACAACCGTTGCAGGATCATCTTCAGCGACATGCTCGCCGTATTGGCTCCGAAGTAGCCGATGAAATGACCGTCGGGGTTCAGCAGCGCCAGACCGTCAACCGAACCTTCGCTGACGACGTAGACGTTCCGGCGCACGTCCACCGCGAGCTTGCGCGGCAGGAATTCGCGATGCTTGCCGAACAGCGGCTCGGTGGGACGACCGAAACGCTTCTGGAGCTGCCCGTCCTTATCGAAGATGAACACGGCATTCTCCCCGGCGTCGGCCACGTAAACGATTCCCCTGTCGTCCACAAAAACGCCGGTCGGCTTCACGAGCACGCCCTTACCGTATTCGGCTGCGACCGACAGCCGTTCGGCACTGCTCACAGCAAGGCTCTCCAGCTTCACCACGCGCTTGTTGCCGGTGTCGGCGATGTACAGCGCGCCGTCGGCGGCGACGAAGAGGTCTTCTGCGCCGGAAATGGGCAAATCCACCTCGGTCAGCGGCGTGTAGGCGTCCTGCGTCATGTACAAACGCCGGCCCGGCCCCGGCGTCCAGGTCGTATAGGGCGCGTCGGCCTTGACCTGCGTCGCCAGCAGGACCGTCAACACTAGCACCGAAAGCAACGCGATCTTTTTCATTGCTTAAGACCCGAATGTGACATGGTGCTCATCACCTGACTTTGCAGAAAGATGAAGATGATGAGATTGGGCAAAAACACAATCAACGACGCCGCAGCCGCAATGCCCTGTCCGGCGACGACATTCGCGCCTGTGGCGCTGGAGGTGAGCGTCGAAAGGTAAAAGGCGAACGTCTTGAGGCTCTCGCTGTTGATGTACAGCGCGGACGTGTCCACGTTGTTCCAGGCAGCCTGGAACGTCAGAATGGCAATCGTGGCAATCGCCGGGCGAATCATCGGCAGAATGATGTTCCAGTAGATGCCCAAATCCGAAGCGCCGTCAATCTGTGCCGCTTCGATGACCTCGTTCGGGATGCCGTCTATGAACTGCTTGATGAGGAACAGCCCTACCGGCATAGCCAGCGCGGGCAGGATGTGTACGAGGAATGTGTCCAGCAGCCCCAACCGTTGAATGATCAAAAAGCGCGGAATAGTGACGGCAATTGGGACGAACATCAACGCCAGGGTGTTAATGGCGAACAACGTTTGCTTCAAGCCGAAGCGTTTCTTGGAGAGCGCGTAGGCCGCCGTCGAAGAGACCAGGATCGAAGCCGCTACCGTGACCAGCGTGATCATGACGCTGTTGAACAGATACCGGCTGACCGGCACGTTGGAGGTCGAAAGCCGCGCGAACAGGTCGGTGAAATTCTTCGTCGTTGGATTCACCACGAAGAAGCGCGGCGGATAGGCGAACAATTCCTCCGGCGGCTTGAAGGCGTGCGAAAAGATGAAGAGCATCGGCAGCAGCATAAACACCGCCAACGGCGTCAAGATCGCGTAGAACTTGAGCTGGCTGGGGTGAAACCCCTTCGGATTCATGCCGCTATCCCGTAGCCCGAATCGCAACCATCGCTTGCGCTTCATGATCCCTCTCTCAGAATAAACCACTGATCTCGCTAATCTACGCGAATCTTTTCTTCAAAAATCAACGAAGATTCGCGTGATTCGCGGTTAGCATGAATGAACCGCTGATCTCGCTGATCTACGCGAATCCTTTCTTAAAAAATCAGCGAAGATTCGCGTGATTCGCGGTTAGTATTTTGTGCTCAAGACTCCTCCCGGAAGAGCCGGTTCGACAGGCGGGTGAAGAACAACACCATCAGCAGCAGGACGACCGATCCCGCCGCCGCGTAGCCCATCTCGTAGCGCAGGAAGCCGAAATCCTCGATGTGGTTGACGATCAACTGCCCGGCATACTGTGGCGTGGGATTGCTGCCCGACAGCACTACGCCAATCGTCCCCGCCTGGAACGTGGACACAATCGCCATCACCGCGCCGAAAAGCATCTGCGGCTTCATCGAAGGAATCGTGATGTAAAAAATCTCCTGCCAGCGATTGCTGATGCCGTCAATGTTACCCGCTTCGTACAATTCCGGGTTGATTTCCAGCAGCCCGGCCAGCATCGCCAAAAATCCCACGCCCATGCTGCTCCACAGCGTCACGACGATCATAATCGTCATCAGATACTGCGGCGATTGCAACCACTGAATCGGCGCTTGAATGAGATTCAGGTTCAGCAGCAGGCTGTTGAGATAGCCGTTGGGGTCGCCGCTGAAGAGCGTCTGCCACACCACCGCCATGGCGACGCCGCCGGTCATCGAGGGCGAGTACAGGATAAGCGCGAAAATCGTGCGCGGCGTTTTGGGAAGCTGCGCCAACATCCAGGCCAGCAAGAAGGCCAGCGCGTAGCCCCCTGGCCCCACCAGCACCGCAAACTTGATCGTGTTGGGCAGGACGTACTTCATGAAAATGTCGTCCTGCGTGATCAGCACAATATAATTTTTCAGGCCGGTAAAGCGCGGCGGCTGAATCGAATCGAAGAAAGTGAACGACAGGAAAAACGCCACCAGCACCGGCACGGCGATGAAAATGATGAACAACAGCGCGTAGGCCGACAGGAAAGCGTAGGCGCTCGCTTCTTTGGTGCGCCAGTTCCGCCAGGCGGCCTGCCATGAGTTGGGCCGAACGGCCATCGGTTTAGTCGTCATCAGCCATCCACCCCTTCACCATCTCGATGCTCGGAATGGTGACATCGCGCACCCTGACGCCGTCCACCGTGTACCCGAACTCTTCCATCTTGCGCAGGATTTCGCGGTTGATGATCGTGATCGAGGCGTCAATCGCTACCCGTGGATTCACGCCGTCAAAAACGATGCGATTCCAAACGTTGCTCAGTTCGCGTTCCTGCATGTAACTACCGGGCAATTTGACGGGTTCCTGCAACCATTGCCACTGTTCCAGAATCACATCCTTGTGACGCTGCGGAATGGGCGAATAGCTGAAGGCTTCCACATTGGCCGAATTCCACAGGTATTCGAGGCCGTAGTTCATGATGAGCTGCTCCTGGAACGTGACCTGCGTTTCGGTGGACATCCACCACTTCATAAACGTCCAGGCTTCCTCAGGCCGGTCGGTGTTGGCGAACATAAGCGCCGCCTGCGCCGAGCCGGTCGCGTAGCGATATGCCTGTCCATCAGGCGCGACCGTCGCCGGATAGAGGTCAATGTCCCACAACCCCTCAACCTCCGGCGCGGCGGTGAGGAGCTTGAGGTACGTCTCGAAGTTCGACACCCCAATCGGCAGATTGCCATAGCGGAAACTGTCGTAGAAGTTGGCCGTCGTCAGGGGCATGCCATAGACCGTGAAACTTTCGGCCATAAATCGGATGCCCCGGATCGCTTCCTCGCTGCTCAAGCCCGAAAGGCCATCCGGGTTGTACAACTGCGCGCCCTGATTGAAAATGTACGGCGCAGTAACCAGGTAGCCCTTCAAACCGCTGCCGCTGGAAAGAGGTGTATTGAAGTTTAACCCGTAACGCTGCAATTCGGGCAGGATTTCCAGCACCTCGTTCCAGGTATGCGGAACGGGCAATCCCAGCGACGCCATGATGTCTTTGCGGTAGAAAGTGACCCAAAAATCCTGCGTCTCAGGAATGGCGTAGACGGCGTCGTCAATGATGTAGTGCAGCAGCGAACCGGGCGAATAAATTCTGATGAACCGGTCGAAATCGTCGAAGGCGCGCAAGTTCATCAGCGCGTTGCGGATCGCCAGCTCATAGGGGATGTTGGTGCTCACGCCCAGCGCTACATCGGGCTGAATCCCCGCCGCGCAGGCCAGCGCCAGCTTGGACTCGTTGGGCATGATCGAGAATTTGACCTTGATGCCGGTTTCCGGCGTGAAGCGTTCGTCCGTCAACGCCTGCAACAGGTCCACGTACTGCCGCGGACGGTTGACCCACACCTCGATTTCGTCGGGATTGGCCCCGATTTCCTGGTAGGGATCACGCCTGAACGAGCGCACAAAACGCTTGACCCCCTCGCTCACCGCCGTCGTCGCCGGAACGTGGATGTCGGGCGGCGTCACATCCGGCGAGTGAATGTAAATCTTGTCCAGCGCCAACGGCTGGCTCTGCAACGACGGCAGGATGCTGCCCAACAACTGCGTCGCCGAGCCGGAGCCTTCGGAGAGGCGGTTCATCCGCGTCGGGATTTTGTTCGGATCGCGCGCCAGGGCGTCCAGATTATCAATCGCCATCTGATAGGCCAGCACTTCCTGCGACCCGGCGCTCTGATTGACCGCCATGAGCATCTGCTTGTCGGCCCGCAGCGCGTCCGCCATCGCCATCAGACGCTCCACAATGTCGGGGATATAATCGGCGATCTCCCATTCCTTGTAGATGTCGAACTGATTGCCGGTCAGTTTTTTGATTTCCAGCGACAAATCCATAATGTCCCGCAGCGATGCCCGGATGCGCTCGATAGACGGGTAATAAGGGGAAACGGTCGTCTCGATACCGAGCACATTGACGCCGCGCTGGAGATAAATCCGGTAGGGTAGAGACAGATTGGCCCAGCGCGTGCTGTAGCGGAATGGCATCTCGTTCAGTTCCACAAACGGTACCTCACCGTTCACCGTGATCCGCCGGAAAACCGTGAAGTTGTTCTTGTAATTCTGCAAGGCGCGCAGGGTAATGACGTACATGCCATCCTGCGGGACGTCGAATTCGTAGTACACCGCGCTGCCGCTGCGCTCCCAGCTTTCGCCGCCGAGCGTGTTGAGCAGCAGCCGATAGGTATCATAAGGTGTCACATCCAGGCTGCGACTGCTCACCGGTCGCACAGATGTGTCATTTTTGAACGTGGGGAATTCAGCTTCCAGCTCGATCAAGACGCCGGAAGCGTCCGCCACCAGGCTCTGCGTCAGGTATTGCTCGTAGGCCACATAAGGCGCAAACGGCTCCAGATAGATGCTGCCCAAAAACAGCGTCCCGCTGTTCAACGTGAACTCAAACGTATGGCGTCCCACCGTGAGATCGAGCTGCAACGGATAAGCCTGGCTGAAAGCCGCATCGCGCAAGGCCACCCGCGACCAACGTTCCAGCCGCCGTTGCGGCATCAGGATTTCGTTCCCGTAGCGGTCGAGTGGGAAACGGTCCGCAGCGTTCTCATAGAAGAGCGGGAAGCTGATCGCGCCGGCATCGGAGAACGGCAGCGCACCGTCCACCAGCAACGCGCCTTCGGGCGGCGTGATCGTCACGTCCGCCGGTACAGCCGCATCGAAGGCTATGGTATACAACCCGGCCCGCTTGATTACCGCCTCGAACCGCACACTCGCCCCACCCTGCAATTTGACGCTGGGCTTATCATACGTCAGAGCAAGCAATTCACCGGCAAGCGGCAACCCGAAGGCATCCGCGCGAATCTCGACGCCGTCTCCATCGGTGGCTTGCGGCATAATGGCCACGGTTGACGCGTGATACACCCCGCCCGTTAGCACTGGCCCGGCAAGCGGCATCAGCGTCAGCACGACCAGCGCCGCGTAGAATCTACGAATGAGCTTCCCCGATTTGCGTTTCATCGTCGAAAAAGCCGTGTGCAACTCTTCCCGAAAAGCTGCGGCCGGTCTCCGCCCACGCCGCCATAAGCTCAGGCGCGGGTGGGTACGGTCAGAGACCGGCCCGAGCGAGAGTTTTTAGACAGGATTAACGGGATAAACACTAATGAGAAAAGCTTCTCAATCCTGAAAATCCTGTTAATCCTGTCAAAATTGAACCTACTTCAGACCCGCCTCGACCTCAGCACGCGCGTCGGCGAGGATTTTGTTGGCGAACTCCTCCAGCTTGGCGGCATAATCTTCATACTTGTAGCGGCCGTCGCTGGCAAAGTTGAACATAAACCACATGTTCACGTCCTTGTCGTCGCCGATGTCAATGCCCGGCTTGCCCTCCCAGCGCGCCTGAATGTAGCCAGGGATGATCTTCGCCAAGGATTCAACAAGGCTGTTATCCAGGTTCTGCAGCGCCGCATTGATGCCCGGCTTGTCCACGAACTGCCGGTACAGCGCCAGCGAAGCGTCGTCCACCGAAACCGGCATCTTGGGCGCCGATCCCATCGCCTTCGCCAGCTCGGCTTCCTTCGCGTAAGCCGCTTTCGAGAAAGTCATCCACTTGGCGAAGTTGTATGCTTCATTTAGGTTGCCGGTCGTCTTAGAAACCACCATAATATCCATCACCAATGCTTGATTGCCACCAGGGAAGCCGACGAAATCCCATTCGAACGTGGCGTTCTGCACAAAGTTGGGGATAGACCACCCGCCTTCCCAGCGCATCCCGACTTCCTGGTTGAGGAACAGTTCCCAGGGGCCGGTGGATTTGAAGTTGGCCTTCTGCTCATCCGTGAGACCCTGCCAGGTGTAGGACTTCACTTCGATGAACTTGGCAATCGCCTCCTTAAAGGCCGCCGAATTGTAGTTCATCTTCGTCCCATCGAAGCTGAACCAGCCCAGTTTGTTATCCACCGTATGCGGATACCATCCCACGACAAATTCCTGCTCATCCAGCCCCAGAATGCCCTTGGCCGGGTTGTGCAGGCCGGTCACAGCAGCGTTGAAATCTGCCAGGCTGAAACCGTACTCCGGCGCATCCAGGTTAGCAGCCTCGTACAGGTCCTTGTTGACGAAATAGCCCATGATGAACTGCGCCGCCGGCAGTCCCATCACCTTGCCGCTGTAGGTCACGCCGTTCTTGAGAGCCTGCGGGATGTCCTTCCAGTCTGGATCGTCCTTCGTTAGCGCGGTCAGATCGGCCAGCCAGCCGTTCTTCACGTACAGTGGGACGTTGTTCGCCATAAAGACATCGGGCAGCTCGCCCTTGGCGGCGTAGGCATTCAGCAGCGCATCCCAACCGCCCTCACCCGACATATCCACGAACTCAATCGTCACGTGCGGATTGAGGTCGGTGTAGGCCTTGATCAACTGCCGCTGGAGATTGTTTTCCTCTTCCGTGCCCAGGTTCCAGTTCGCATAGCGCAGCGTGACGGGTTGCTTGACCTCTTCCGTCGGTTTCGGTGTGGCGGTTGGGGCTTTGGTGGGTTCAGCCGGTTTTGGGGTAGCGGTCGGAGCTTCAACGGTTTTAGCCGGTTCGATCGTGGCCGGCTCGGTTTTAGCCGGTTCGATCGTGGCCGGCGCTGGCGTTGCCTTCGGTCCGCAGCCGCCCAGCGAGACCACCAGCATCATCAAAACAAACAAAGCGGTAAATTTAGCGTAGATTTTCATACTCTTCTCCTCCACAGAGTTTCAATAGTTTAATGAAATACCAAAGAAACTGATTGACCGACTGCTTCGCTTCGTTATTTTCGCGCTCCACCTCCTCCAAAGATCACAATGGTAGAGCAAACTGTCAGTTTGCCCCTGTTGCAAGCTAACAGCTTGCGTTACGTTTTCATCTGTCTACGCGACGATTCGACTATCCCATCACAACCTTAACACTGTGTTTCTGTCCATCGCCAAAGACAGGCAGCAGATTTCCTTCCAGGGGACGACCGTCTACCGTGATCATTTTGACGCCCCGATTGACGTGCTCTGGATTCCGCACCTCGATTTCGTAAACGGCGTTGCGGAAGCGGCGCGTCACCCGGTAGCCATCCCACGCCGCCGGAATGGATGGATCAACCAGCAGACCGTCTTCTTGGGGACGGATGCCCAAAATCCAGTGCGTCGCCATCCGGTGCAGCCACTGCGCCGAGCCTGTGTACCAGGTCCACCCGCCGCGGCCATAGTACTCGGACTGTGGCCCATCCACGTTGCCTGGAGTGACGTAAGGCTCGGCCTTGTAGGTGTCAATATCGGCGCTGCGGTTGGGCGGGCAGATTTTGCGGTAAGCCTCGTAGGCGCGTTCGGCGTCGCCCAACAGCGTGTAGGCCCACACCGACCAGGTCGCCGCGTGCGTATAGACGCCGCCGTTCTCGCGCAGACCGGGTGCATAGCGGGTCACATAGCCCACGTCCGGGCGCGGCTTCGTGAACGCCGGGTAGTTCAACAGCGTCCCGTAATCTCGGAGCAGGTAACGGGTCACAGCGTCCATTGCCTGTCGGGCGCGGTTGCCCTCCGCAATGCCGCTGATGACGGCCCAGATGTTCGGCATGAGGAAAATCTGCCCTTCGTCGTTCGCGTGCGAACCAAGCGGCAAACCGGCGTCCGTCGTGGCCTGCAAGTACCAGTCGCCGTCCCACCCGTAGCGGTTCGTCGCCCCTTTAAGGCTTTCGCGCACAGCCTCACAGCGCGCCGCAAAGCGTTCGTCGCCGCGCCGCCGGGCCAGCGGGATGAAATTTCCCAAAATCGCATAGAGGAATTCCGCCACCCAGAAGCTTTCGCCTTTCAGCAGCGTGCCGACGGCGTTCAGCCCGTCGTTCCAGTCGTGATCGCCCATCAGCGGGATGCCGCGCGGCGAAAAGCGCGAGAACGCGCGCTCGATAGCCCGCTTGCAGTGCTCGTACAGCGGCTCCGCCGGGCCGTTCAAGTAGGGAATCGGTGCGTCCAAAATGGCGTAGTCCGCCGTCTCTTTCAGGTAAGCGTCCAGGATGAAGGGCAGCCAGAGCAAATCATCCGAACAGTTGGTGCGCGGACCGCCCCCCCGAATGGAAAACCACCAGTGCAACACGTCGCCTTCTACGAATTGCTGTGCGGCGTGGAACAGCAGTTGCTTTTTGGCGTACTCAGGCTCGCCGACCAGGAAAATCTGGCTGTCCTGCAACTGGTCACGGAAGCCATATCCGGCGGAGACCTGATAGTAAGCCGATTTCCCCCACAAGCGGCAAGAAATGGCCTGGTACTTGAGCCAATCGTTGGTTATAAAGTTCAGCGCCTCATCGGGCGTCTCGACACGCTCGCCGTCCACAAAACGCGACCAGAACGCCCGGACATCCTCCAGAGCCTGCGCGCTTGCTTCGAGCGAGGTGTAACGGCGGATAAGCGCTGCCGCATCCTCGCGCCCCTGCTCCGCCGCTCCCAGCGTGAAGACGAGAGTGTGCGATGCGCCGGGCGTCAGCTTCACCGCCACCTGCAAAGCGGCAATGGCATCCCCAAATCGGCCCGTTCGTCCGGCCAGCACCTGGTCGCGCATCGCCTGCGGTCGTTCCAGGCTGTTGTACAACCCGATGAAGGATTCTTTGTCGGCATCGAAGGCCTTGAGCGGCTCGCTGGCGGCCATAAACGCCGTGTAGGGCCAATCAATGTTGTTGTGGCGGCCCTTGTCATCGGGAAAGCCCCACAGATACTTGCGGGCGAACAGCGCGTTCAGCGCAGTATCGGCTGACGTTTCGATGAACAACTTGTGGAACTCGCGGTGCTCGTCGGGCGCAAAGCCCAGCAGCCATTCGACGTAGGAGGTCACGTCCAGCTCGCGCGGCGCGTCGCCGGTATTGGTGAGCGTCAGGCGGAAGAGTTCCACCGGGTCCGCTGCCGCAACAAGAACCGTCAGCTCGCTGCGGATGCCTTCAACCTGCTGGATGAAACGCGTGTAGCCCAAACCGTGGATGACCTGGTAGGACTCGAAAGCGTGCATCACCGGCTTCCAGGTCGCCGACCAGTAAGCGCCGCTCTGCACATCGCGGATGTAGAAGTACTTGCCCCAGTCGTCCTTGATAAGGTCTTGAAAAGCGCGCGTCAGACGGTTCTGCCCGGCATTACCGCGCCAGCTATAGCCCGACCCGTTCTGCGAGACCATCATCCCGTAATCGCCGTTGCTGATGATGTTCACCCAGGGGCGCGGCGTCAATGGCGTGATGATGACGTATTCCTTGCCGTCATCGGAAAAGTAGCCGTAAGGATTCTCGAATTTCCGGCGCATGGCATCTCCTTAAAGTAAGTCAGGTAGTCTTCAGTCCGGTAGTCGAGGTCGTGAATGGGATGAGCCGTGCCTCGAACGGCGTCAATCTGGTTCCTGGTCAAAAAGTGAAACGTTTCACTTCCGATAGTTATAATGTAGCACAACTTTTTCGCTGTGTCAAGGGGTATTTTGAGGAATTCGGAGAAATTGGTAACAGGTCGGAAGGGTGAGACCCACCCCAGATGTTAGCGACAGCGCAACTCAAAATGGATGATAAATCGAAGTTAAACCGATGCGTCCTTGTTCAACCGCCGGTACACCGGGCGCATCTGGCGGTAGATGTCCAGGAACACGCTGAAACAATCATCATAAAGTTGGCGGTGAGCCGGATTAGGGATGTATGTCTGGCGGAAGGGGACCAGGCATGGCACGTCGGCGAAGGTGATTTCGCCCAGCGCCGCCGCGGCGATGAGCGCAGCCCCGCGGGCGTTGGCCTGAATCGGTTCTTGCACCTGATTGACCTGGACATCCAACACGTCGGCAAAGATCTGACACCACACGTCCGAATTGCCCCCGCCTCCGGCCAGGTTGATCTGGGTGATCTTTCGCTCCAGGAACTTTTCCACCGGCCCGACGACCCAGCGCGTGTTCAGAGCCACCCCCTCCAGAAAGGCGCGGATGATGTCGGCGCGGGTGTTGTGGAGCGACACGTTGTACAGCCCGGCGCGCAGCGTGCGATCGTCCACCGGGGCGCGCTCGCCCCAGATCCACGGCGTGTAGATGACGCCGTTGCTCCCGGCGGGCACGCGCTCAGCGATGCGATCCATCACTTTGAACACGTCCGGGACGCTTTCCTCGATCAACAGCTCGTCCTTGTGATACAGAATCTTGTCGCGCAGGAAGGACAGGTTGCCCCCTGCCGTGGCTTGCAGCGCGATCAGCAGGTAGCGCTCAGGTACGGCGCACGGGATCGAGGCCATGCTGGACACGATGTCCGTTTTCTTGAACGGAACGTGCGCGGCAATCCACGATGACGTGCCGATGTACAGATGCGGCAGGAAATCCTCCACCGCCCCCGCGCCAATCGCCGCGGCGGTAGTGTCAATCGCCCCGGCCACGACCCGCACCGCCGGCGACAGCCCCAAAGCCTCGGCCACCTCCGGTTTCAACGTGCCCAGGACCTCGGTGCAGGGGACGATGTCGGGGAATTTGTCGGCATCGATTCCACTGAAGCGGATGAGCGTCTTGTTGTAGCGGATCGCCCCCGGGTCGCGGTTGTCTGTGACCCACGAGGTGACGATGGAATCGAAGGTGGCGACGAAGCGCCCGGTCAGGCGCAGGTTCATGTAATCGAGCACGTTGAGGAATTTGTACGTGCGGGCGTACACCTGCGGATAGGCGTCGCGCACCAGCAGCATGTGCCCGGCGGGGTCTTTGCCGGTCAGGGAAGGCATCCCGCCGGTCAGCCGCAGCCAGCGCAGCAGCTTGAGGCCGTCCACCCCGGCGACGTTGACCGGCCCGCGCGCCTGAGCGTGCAGGTATGGCGCGCCGCGCATATCCATCCACAGGATGGCGTTCATCAGGGGATCGCCGTCTGCATCCACGGCGATGGTGCCTTCACCCTGCGTGGAACAACACACGGCCACGATGTCCGCTGCCGGAACCAGCCTCTTTCCGATCAGACGCTGCGCGGTGCGCAAAAAAGCGTCCCACCAATCCTGGGGGTTCTGCTCCGCCCCGCCGTTGGGGAGCACGTACAGCGGCACTTCCTGGAACTCCCAGCCCGCGACCCGGCCCGTCGTGGAGACCAGCGCCGACTTGCAGCCCGAAGTGCCCAGATCGACGGCGAGAATGTAGCGTTCGCGGTCCGGCGTCATACGCGTTCACTCCCTACATCCCCCACCCCCTCTGGCGGGAAAGCTATCGCCGGTTCTTTCAAACGTGTGACGACGAGGGCGCTGACGATTAGCAATCCGGCAGCCAGCAACAGCGCCGGGGTGAAGGAGCCGTCCGCACGCTTCAGCGCTTCCATAACGTAGACAAAGACAACCGATGCCTGCCCGAAGAGCTGGATCAGCCCGTTGGAGGTGCCTTCAGGAGTGGGATAGGTGATCTCGGCGGCGTACTGCATACCGATCGGGCTGGTGCTGACCAGAAAGAATCCCAGGGAAAAAGCCGAAAGAATCAGCAGCCAGAAGCTCGTGGCAAACGTCAGGCCGATCAGCCCCGGCAGCGCGAGGGCGATGCCAAGCAGGAGATAGCGCCGCCGCTTGTGCTGCCTGTCGGAAAAGGGCGGGATGACGACCGCGCCGAGGATGCCGCCGACCAGCATCAGCGCGCCGAGTGTCCCGGCATCGGTGGGCGTAAAGCCGCGCGGGCGGACGATGTTTTCCACCCAGGTAGTGATGCCATTGAAAATCCCCATCCCGATGAATGAGACCAGCAGGTACAGCCAGAACGGTTTAACCCTCAGAGCGTGCTTGAGACCGTCAAGCATCAGCGCGCGCGTTTCCATGCCTGGCGGGCAAGGTGGCGTGGGCGGAGTCTCGCGGGCAAAGACGACGAACAGCACGGCAGAAAATGCCGCCAGCCCGCCATAGATCAACTGCACCGCCGGGATGTCCATCTGCTCGACGAGGATGGGAGTCAAGACCATGCCAAGGGCGGTGCCAATCAGGTTGGCCAGCGTCACCAACCCAACGACGGTGGCGCGCTCCTCGATGGCGAACCAGTTGGCCGGCATCTTGGTCCACGCGTTGAGCAGGAACGGCTGGGCGACGGCAATCCCGATGGTGCTCCACAGGGCGAGGGCATAGTTCGCGCCGGCCAGGCCGCGCAGCAGGCCGAAGATCCCCATCAGCGCCACCCCAACACTGACGGCGATGCGGAACCCATAGGTATCGATCACCCAGGACACGGGTATCGAAAGCGGGATGAAGGCGATCATGAACGTCATAGCGAACAAGCCGATCTGTAGATCGGTGACGTTGTAGAACTGCGCCGCCGGGCCGGTGATCGGCGCATACGAGATCCACAACATCTGGATCGTCAGATTGACGAACATGAACACAGCCAGGATGATCCAGCGATACACGTACACGCGGAATTTATCGTTCATCGGCCCTCCTCTGTTATGCCTGAACGCCCTCTACGCTCGAAAGCACGGTCTCGAAGCGGTCGAGGGCGTCGTCGATCACCGCGTCGGTGTCGGCAATGCTGGTGTACATGCGGCTGCCCGCCAGGGTGATGAGGCCCTGCGCCATGTAGGCCGCGCCCATCTCTTCCATCATATGCTTGCGCGACTTGATTTCGCGCATCAACTTGAGCGGATTCCGAAAATCGAGCTGCATTACCGCTGACGTCTCCAGGTGCACGATCGAACCCTGGTTGAAGGCCACGAACGGCAGCCCATAGCGGTCGATGATGGCGTTCAGCCCTTGGGTCAGCCGGTCCCCCGCCCGCCCGGCGATGACGGGCGCGTTGGTGCGCTCCATCTCCAGCAGCGCGTGATAGCCGGCCGCACAACTCAAGGGGTTGGCCGAGAGCGTCCCGCCCACGTAGGCCCGCTCGCCGGTGCCGCCGATGCCGGCCGCAAAGTGCGCCATCACCTCGCGCCGCCCGCCGACGCCGCCCGCCATCGGGTAGCCACCGGTGACGCACTTACCGAAGATGGTCAGGTCGGGCCGGACGCCAAAGTAGCCCTGCGCGCCGCCCATGCCCAGGCGGAAGCCGGTCACCACCTCGTCGAAAATGAGCAACGCGCCGAACTCGTCGCACAGCTCGCGCACCTTCTGGTTGAAGTCACGGGCGACGGGGCGCGTACCGCTTTCCGGGCCGACCGGCTCGACGATCACCGCCGCCGTGCCGCCGCGCAGCCGGTTGAACTGCATCAGCCGCCGCAAGTGGCCGAGGTCGTTCGGGTAGAATTCCTGCGTATCGCGGGTGCAGCCGCGCGGGATACCGGTCGCTTCCAGTCGCCGGGTGCCGGGGATGTGCAGGCCGTAGACCATCTGGTCGCTCCAGCCGTGATACGCGCCCCCGGCCTTGATGACCTTCTTCTTGCCGGTATGCGCCCGCGCGGCGCGGATGGCGGCCATCACACTTTCCGTGCCTGAGCCGAGCATCCGGAACATCTCGATGGACGGCATGAAACGGTTGATAAGCTGCGCCAGCTTCAACTCGTACTCGTGGAACAGACCGATCACCGATCCGCAGTCTTGCAGAAGCTTGACCACCGCATCCCGGACCGGCGCGTAATTGCTGCCCAACACGGTCGGGCCACCAGCCTGCAGGAAGTCGATGTAGCGGTTGCCGTCCACGTCCCACATGTAGGCCCCTTCCGCCTTTTCGACGGCCAGCGGGAAGGGATAGTTGAAGGCCAGATTATGCTGCACGCCGCCGGGGATGAGTTGTTTGGCCGCATCGGTCAGCGCCTTCGAGCGGGTGCACCGGGTCTCGAAGTAGCTGAGGAACTCGGCCATCCGGTCGCGCCGGATCGGGCGAATCGGCTGGCGGACCAGTGCTTGCAGCCGGGCGTTGATTTCATCGGTATCGTGCCATGCTGAGATGGCGTATTGTTGCATTTGAGTTTCAGACACATTGACCTCCCCGATAAATGTCAACGGATTCAACGGACGAAACGGATTGAAAAGAAAAAATCCGTTCAAATCCGTTCAATCCGTTGACAAATAATCATCAGCGTTGGTGAAGTTCCCACTAGGGACTCCTTAGCGTATCAACCGACGTTCTGGTTGAGCCTGGCGAATTTTTCTTCGTCCTTGCGCAGCTTGGCAAAGACGATCTCCCGTATCGCCAGGGGGATGCGGGTCACGCGGCGCTCGGTGCATAACGCCAGCAGGTACGCCAGGGCGCACTTTTCGAGCAATTCCAGGTTTTGTATGGCGCGCTCGGCGTCTGTGCCCAGGACAACCGCACCGTGGTTTTTCAGAATGTAGGCGTTGTGACCATTGCGGACTTTGGCTTGGACGTTTTTCATCAGCGCACCTGTCCCCGAAGGAGCATAAGGGACGATCTCGACCGAGCGCCCAAGATAGCGGACTTGCTCATCGAAAAGCGCCGGGATGGGCGCGTCGATGAGGGCCAGCGTGCTGGCATAAAGTTGATGCGAGTGAATAATCACATTCACGTCTGCCCGCACCTGATACACGGCGGCGTGCAGACCACTTTCGATGGAAGGCTTGCGCGTCCCTTCCAGCACGTTAGTCTGCCAGTCCAGCACGCACACATCCTCAGGGAGCATCTTGAGATAGTCGTAGTTCGAGGGGGTGATGGCAAAGGCCGGCTGGCCCTCCACTCGCACTGACAAATTGCCGCCCGTACCTTTGAAATAGTCTTTTTCGACCAACAACCGGGCCGTCTCCACCACACGTTGCCTGGATAAATCAAAGGATCCCATATCCGCTCTCCGTTTCGTCGAAAATCAATCTTGACACTGTAAAGATTATACGCTATAATCGTTCATATGTCAACACCCGAAACGGTTGCAGCAGAAAAGAGCGCGTATCATCACGGCGATCTGAAGAACGCCCTCATCGAGGCCGGGATCGAGATCCTGGCCAGGGAGGGGGTAAATGGCCTGAGCCTGCGCAAAGTCGCGCGCAAAGCAGGGGTAAGCCACGCCGCGCCCTATGCCCATTTCGCCGACAAACAGGCATTGGTTGCCGCCATCGCCACCGACGGACACACGAAAATCCACGCCAGGTTCGTGGCGATTATGGAACGGTATCCCAACGATCCCCTACGCCAGCTCGTCGAGACGGCCTGGGCTTACGTGGAATTCGGGTTCGAGGAGCCGGATCACTTTCGCATCACGTTCTCAGGGGTGGTAGAAAAGGAGCGCGACTATCCGGCGCTGGTGGAGATGACCGCGCGGAACTTTGGCCTCTTGCACGCACTCGTCGTGCGCTGTCAGGCAGCGGGAATTCTGGACTCCAGCGAGCCGGATTTGGCGGCGGTGGGGTTGTGGGGACTGATCCACGGTTTTGTGTCGCTCATCCAGGAAGGGCAAATCTCCCACACGGTGTTGGATCGCTATTCGCTGTGGGAGATGCTAATTTTTCTACTGAACCAGGTGACACGGGTCAAGATTGACCCGCACGATTTCGCCTCGCACAGCGTGAGCATTTCGCCGCCTGGGCAGCTTGAAAATCAACGTATCGCCTGAAGTGACCGCCACAACATCAGGGTGGTCATTTACCCTATTTTTGTCCTGAGACGATCTGGACTTCCCTGGCGGTTGACCGGGCAGGACCGGTGCTGCCCCGCGTCACTAATTCGGGCTGAATCAGAATCTGTTTGACCTCGTCATTGACACCCTCTAGCCTGTCAACCAATATCCGCCCTGCCTGGTATCCCATTGAGCGGGACGGAAAGCGGAAAGCCGTCAAAGGTGGAGTGACGATCTCGGCTACCTGATCGGTCGTCAGCCCTACAAAAGATATATCTTCCGGGATGCGCAGTTCCAGCGTTTGTAGCGCATTCAACACACCCGCAATAGCGGCGTCATTAGCCGTAACAATGGCGGTGAGTTGCGGTTGTTCATCTAGCAAACTCAGCGTAGCAAGTTTGACGTCCTCGGTGTCCATAAGGGTTTCGCGGAAAAACCGTGGTAGATCATATTTGAGACAAGCCTCGGCATAGCCTTCGGCTGCCCTGACCGTGGGGCCATATCTTTTGCGTTTTGGGTCCGGCACAATGGAGATGAAGCCGATATTCCTATGGCCCAGGTTGAACAAATGTTTGACCGCATTCATGACCAACATTTCAAAATCCAGATCAACATAGCTCAGGCCGGTATTGTCTTCGCAGTGACCAATCGCCACAAACGGCAACTGGTGTTTGCGCAATAGCTCCACCCGCCAATCAACCACGCGTATTTCCATCAAGATCATTCCGTCGGTCTGTCCACTCCGATACATGCCCAAAAGACTGGCCTCGGTCAGAGATTTGGTGATCAGGTTCAAGAAGTAATTTCTTTCCTCGCAGGCTTCCGTTGCCCCCACAATGAATTGCAGCGCCAGGGGGTTGAAAGCCGCATAATCGCGCGGATAGAGCATGGAAATGGTGCGACTTTTCCCCGAAGCAATTTGCTGCCATTGAGTTTGGGGGGTATAGCCCTGTTCCTCGATAATTTTCAGGACGTGTTTGCGAGTTTTCTCTGAAACATCCGGCTTATTGTTCAGGATGCGGGAAACAGTCGCCAGCGAAACCCCTGCGGTTTTGGCAATATCTGCAATCGTCGGTTTCTTGTTCATGAATGAGCTCCATATCCTCAGAATAAATCCCGTAAGCTTTACCGTAAATGCTTACAAAATGATGTATGATTACAGGGCATTGACTGCTTAAGCGTATCACGATTCTGGTTATCTGTCAATAGTCGATAATGGCTGATTGAGGTCCATATGGAAATTATGCGTATTTTTCCCACTAATTATGTGATACTACGCTTAAATTCTTCCCAAAACATCGTCATCAAGCTCAGATTTCTTGTTGGCGAGTTTCCGAAGTCGGCGTCAATATCGTCATTTTACCTCTTGACATTCGAGGCAAAGTATGGTATTTTATTCGTAAGCATTACCGTAAATGCTACCGGTATCATTTACAATAAACCCGTCAAATCTTTCACACGACTTCCAGAGTGTCACGCACTTATCGCTCACAAAAAACCTATAGTATGATCCATGGTTGACAAGGAGGTGTTCTATAGAAATAAAGCAAGAAGTTTTGTCCCCTGCGTGCCAAATATTCAATTCAATGCTGATTGCTTAAGCCAAGGAGGATTTTGGAATGAAGAAGTTAGTCTACCTCATGCTTGTAGTGGTACTGGCGTTGGTGCTTGCCGGTTGTGGCCGCCCCACACCGGAAACAATTGTCAAGACGGTCGTCGTCGAAAAGGAAGGTCAGAAAATTGTCGAAACGGTCGTGGTCGAAAAAGAAGTCGTGGTGACGGCCACCCCAGCGCCGAAAGAGAAAGTGACCTTGACCTATCTGGTCAGTCAGGGTTGGTTGTTCGATGCCGAAATGGAACTGGGGAAAAAGTTCGAAGAGCAGACGGGCATCGCGATTGATTACCAGGTTGTCCCGGCAGATCAATACTTCACTGTTTTGAAGACCAAACTCAATTCTGGCGAAGGGCCAGACATCTTCGGCGGACAGAGCGGCAAAACCGACCTGAAAGTGCAGTACGATGTCGAGAAGAACGCGGTGGATTTGTCCGACCAGCCGTGGGTGAAGTCGGAAGACCCGCTGGTGCTGGAACAATCCACGCTCGATGGCAAAGTGTACGGTCTGACCATTTGGGACGTGATTGGCACGACGTGGGTTGTCAACTATAATAAGGACATCTTTGCCCGGCTCAACCTGAGCGTCCCTACGACCTACGCGGACTTGATGGCGGCATGCGAAGCCATTAAGGTCGCCGGCATCACGCCGATTTATGAGCCGGTTTCCGATGGCTGGCACCATGTGCTGTGGTTCCCGGAACTTGGCCCGCGGTATGAAGAAGTCACGCCCGGCCTGGCCGACAGGCTGAACGCCAACGAAGCCAAGTTTGCCGACGACCCGACTATGCTCACGGCCTTGACCCAGCTCAACGAGTTGTATGACGCCGGGTGCTTCGGGTCGAACGCCTTGTCCGACGCCTACGCTGATGCTTCGAAGCAGATCGCCGAAGGCAGCGCCGCGATGGCCGTGGGTAACCTGGTCTTTGCGCAATCGGTCAAGAATGACTATCCCGAATTCGACGCGGAAAGCCTGGGTGTTTTTGTGATCCCGTTGGCCGACAACCAGGTGTTGAATATCAATCCCGCCGGCCCGACCAAGTTCATCTACAAGGGGTCTAAGCACGTGGCCGAGGCGCAGCAGTATTTCAACTTCCTGACGCAACCGGAGAACTTGCAATATCTCATTGATAACACGCCCGCCGTGAACTCGCTGCCCTTTACCGGCATCAAGGGCACCTTGCTGCCGAGCCAGCAAGCTTTCCTGGATGCCCACACCAAGCGCGGCACGGTATACCAGACGGCGGTCACCTACGTCAACCCGCAGTGGATGGACATCGGCAAGGACCTCACCGCTATGTTCACCAAAGCGATGAGTCCAGCAGAGGTGTTGGCGAGCATCGACAAACGGCGGGCCGAATTGGCCACCGCCGCCAAAGACCCGGCCTGGAGCAAGTAACTGCACCCGCGCGATTGGATATACCAGGCGCACAGCCAAATTCACCTATTCCTGTCAGCAGATTAAGCGAATTTAGCAGATTAGGGCTGTAAACCGACCAAAAATCTGCTTAATCTGCTAAATCTGCTGATCATAAACAGATGTTTTAGCGTGCGGTTCGTATGGTTCAACCAATCAATCTCAGCCCGATTGCATCGGGCTGAGATTGCAATTAGCGACGAGGAAAAGATCGCATGAAACTCCAACGTCAATATCCCTTCGCCTTTGTGCTGGGCGCGCTGGTTTTGTACCTGGTGTTCTTTATCATTCCAGGAATTTCCGGCATCGCCTACGCTTTCACAGATTGGAACAGCTATCACCCCGAGGTCAATTTCGTTGGCCTGGACAACTTCAAGGTTATTTTCTCGTCCGGCGAACGCTACCTTAACTATATTTCCAATACGTTGATCTTCGTTTCGGTCACCATTGTGCTAAAAACCGTGTTCGGTTTGGCTCTGGCGCTGCTGTTGAATGATGCGGTCAAACGCTTATCCCACGTTTATCGGATGATGATTTACCTGCCGGTCGTTTTGCCGATGTTAGCGGTGGCGCTGGTCTTCAGGTCGATTTTGAACCCGGCCACCGGCCTGCTGAACGTTTTATTGCGCGGCGTTGGGTTGGATTTCCTGGCGATGAAATGGTTGGTCGATCCCAAGATCGCGCTGTTTTCGGTGATTGGGGTCGATACCTGGAAAGGCGTGGGCTACATTATGGTCATCCTCCTGGCCGGCCTGCAAACCATTCCGAAGGAGTATTACGAGGCCGCCGCGGTTGACGGCGCTGGCGCTCTGGCCAAATTCAGACACATTACCTGGCCTTTGCTCACCCCGGCCCTGATCGTGGTGACCGTGCTCAATGTGCTGTACGGCTTGCGCGTGTTCGACATCGTCTATGTCTTGACGAACGGGGGGCCAGGCTACGCGACCGAGGTTGTGTTCACCGCTATCTTCAAGGCCTTCAGCCAGGGCCGCTACGGCCTCGGCACGGCGATTTCCAGCCTTTTGTTCGTGGTCATGAGCGCCGTGGGATACTTCGTGATTCGCTTGATGGAGCGCGAATCCGCCAGTGAATAAGGAGAACTCTTTCCGATGAGAGCGAAAAAACTTGGACAAATTGGCGCTCATGCCATTGCCATTTTTGCCAGCCTGATCATGGTCGTCCCGGTCTACTTGATTGTGGTGAATGCCTTCAAGACCAGGCCGCAAGCCAGTTCGATGGGGCTGGAGTTCCCCGCGGGATTTCAACTGGTCAACAACTTCCCCACCGTCATCGAAAAGGGAAAACTGGTTGCCAGCTTCACGAACAGCATGATCTACGCCTGTGGCTCGACGATCCTCGGAACGCTTTTTGCGGCCATGGCCGCCTTTGTGTTATCGCGTCGAAGAACGCGGCTCAATCGCTTCCTTTACTTCTTTATCATCATGGGCATTGCTCTGCCGATGAACTACTTCACCTTGACCAAAGTCATGCAATTTACCCATTTGATCAATACCCAGGTGGGCATGATTATCCTGTATGCCGCCAGCCAGATTCCGTTTGGGGTTTTCCTGATTTATGGCTTTGTCGGGACGATCCCGCGAGAACTCGATGAAGCCGCGATTATTGACGGTTGCAGGCCAGTCCAACTCTTCGTCCGGGTGATCCTCCCACTGCTGACGCCGGTATTGGTCACCACCGGCCTCCTGAATTTTTTGGGAAGCTGGAACGAATTCTTGTTGCCCCTATACTATCTGAACAACAGCGCCTATTGGCCGATGACGCTGTCTGTCTATAACTTTTTCGGGCAATACCAGCAAAGCTGGAATCTGGTGTCGGCCGACATTTTACTGACGATCTTGCCCGTCATCGTCCTTTACCTGGCCGGACAGCGTTTCATTCTCTCCGGACTAACCTCTGGCGCTATTAAAGGATAAAAGTAGCGATGAAACAAGCCAATGACTTCCTGATTGATATGTTGGATTTCGACGCGCCGGAAGCAGCAGACGACATCCTTTGGCGAGCTTGCCGTCCGACCAGCATCAGTTGCGCGCCAAACGGCGATATTTTGCTGACGGTCCCTTTCCAGGCGCAGAAAAAGGGCTTGACCATTGAGGCCGATTCGGACATTGCCCGCAAAGCGTACCAGCTACGGGTACGAGCTTATGGCGATAGCATCCTACGCCTGTCTATCGCTTTTGCTGACCCCATACCCGACGATGACAGCCCCATGCTAGAGCTGCACGATTCGCTCGTGGTCGAGGCCTTGTCGGCGCAAAAAACGGACAGCGGCTGGGAAATCCGAGATCGCCACGACAGGCTGCGGATGAGGGTCAATTTAGCCGAACCTCCGATCAAAGTGTGGAGCGATCTGCAACCCCCACCCGCTGAAACACTGGACATCGAACTGTTCCCCGACGGGAAAACCAGCGTCCCCTTGATGGCCTACGACCAATTCTTTCCGCAAAAACACGATTCCATGGCGCTGGCCTTTGTGGAACGGGCGGGCGTTCCACACCGGGCGCTCTTTTCCTTTCACGCCCAGCCCAACGAGAAATTCGCGGGAACCGGCGAGCGTTTTGCCCGGTTGGACCTCGCCGGCCGCACGCTGATCCTGGAAAACACCGATGCGCTCGGCGTCAACAACCGCCGCGCCTACAAAAACATCCCTTTTTACCTGACCAGCCGTCCGTATGGATTGTTCATCCATACCTCGGCCCACATGCGGCTTTCGTTGGCCGATATTTCCACGCGGGCGGCCCAGGGATTGGTGGAAGAACCGGGACTGGACCTGTTTGTCATCGGCGGCGGTACGGTCGAACAGGTGCTCTACAACTATCGCCGTTTGACCGGCTTTCCCCAGGACGTGCCGCTGTGGAGCTACGGCACCTGGATGTCGCGGATGACGTACTTCTCCGCAGAAGAAGTGCGCACCGTGGCGCGAAAACTGCGAGAGGGCGATTTCCCGTGCGACGTGCTGCATCTCGACACGGGCTGGTTTGCCAAAGATTGGATATGTGAGTGGGAATTCAGCCGGGAGCGTTTCCCTGATCCCGAAGCGTTTATCAAAGCCATGCTGGAAGACGGATACCGCATTACCCTGTGGCAAATGCCAAATGTGGGGCCGGGCAACAAGCTTTTCGAGATGGCGGTTGAAAAAGGGTATGTCGCGCCCCATTTCGCCCACAACGGCAAGGTCGGCTCCGATTTTTCCGCCCAGATGGTGGACGGGAGAATCGACTTTTCCAATCCCGAAGCGGTCGAATGGTATCAAGGGCTGTTGGAGCGCCTGTTACGCCTGGGGGTAGCAGCGATAAAAACCGACTTTGGCGAGGAGGTGCATTTCGACGCCAGCTATCGGATGCCCGCAGCCAAACTGCACAACCTCTATGCGCTGCTGTATCAACGCGCAGCCTATGAAATCATCAGGAAAACGACCGGCGCGGGCCTGATATGGGCGCGGTCCAGTTGGGCCGGCAGCCAGCGCTATCCGCTTCACTGGGGCGGAGATAGCGCCTGCACCTGGGATGGTTTGGCCGGCTCGCTGCGTGGCGGGTTACACCTGGGATTATCCGGTTTTGCTTTTTGGAGCCACGATGTCCCCGGTTTTCACGGCGTGCCGAACTTTATGAACAGTTGGCCCGCCGATGATCTGTATGTCCGCTGGACGCAATTTGGCGTATTTACCTCCCACCTCAGGTATCACGGCAGTTCCCCCCGCGAACCGTACGAATATCCCGCCATCGCCGACATTGTCCGGCAATGGTGGAAGCTGCGTTACGCGTTGATTCCGTATCTGGTAGAACAAGGGCAACACGTCATCAAAACCGGTTTACCGCTGCTGCAGGCCTTGATCTTTCACCATGAAGACGATCCCACATGCTGGCACATTGACGACCAGTATTACTTTGGCAATACCTTTTTGGTAGCGCCGATCATCAACAGCGCAGGCGTGCGGGATGTGTACCTACCTTCCGGCGTGTGGGTTGATTTCTGGACAGGCGAGCGATTGGCCGGAAATCGCTGGCTAAAGCGCATCGAAATGCCGCTAGCGCGTATGCCCGTCTACGCGAAATATGGCGCGCAGGCGCCTGTTTATCCGCATCCCGTTCGATGCACCGACGAAATGGATCTGGCCCAAAGCGCGATCCTAACTTTCGATGACACTTACCAGGGAATAGCGAACTCTATTTTGGGAAATTTGGTAGGATTGTGATCCACACACAACCAAATGGGCAGCCACGTTCAAAGACCCTCTTGACATTGACAGATTTCTGTTGTAATATGGTAAGCGTACCAGGAAAACGGTACCATATCCCTGTTCTGTGATCTGATCTATGACCACCATACGTGAAGTAGCGAAACGGGCAGGCGTTGCCCCCATTACGGTTTCCCGCGTGATCAACAACTCTGGTTACGTGAATGAGAAGACGCGCGCGCGCGTGGAAGCGGCGATTGCCGACCTGGGGTACGTCCCCAACGTGTTAGCCCGCAGCTTGCGCTCGCGGCGCACAGGCACGCTGGGGTTGATTTTGACCGATATCTCCAACCCTTTCTGGACTACGGTCGCGCGCGGGGTCGAGGATGCAGCCAGCGACGCCGGTTTCAACGTGATCTTGTGCAACACCGACGAGTCGGAGGCCGAGCAAGACAAGTACCTGCACGTGCTGATGCAAAAGCAGGTGGACGGTGTGCTGTTGGTGCCAGCGCGCAGTGCGGTTGAACCGATCAAGTTTATCCAAAGCCAGAATACGTCGGTGGTGGTGCTGGACCGCCGGATCCCCAATTCCCAAACCGATGTGGTGCGCTGCGACTCCGAAGGCGGCGCCTATCAACTGACGCGCCTGCTCCTGTCATTGGGCCATCGCCGGATTGCCATGTTGAGCGGCCCGCAGGGGGTTTCCACGGCTGAGGATCGTGTGACCGGCTTCCGGCGCGCGCTGGCGGATGCTGGCGCGAATGTGGATGCCGCGCCGGTTTACTATGGCAAGTTCTCGCTGGAAAGCGGGTACGATTTGACATTGCAGGCGCTGGCACGGACGCCGCGTCCAAGCGCCCTATTCGCCGGCAACAACTTCATCGCCATCGGCGCTTTGCGAGCTCTGCGGGACGCCGGTCTGCGTGTGCCGGAGGACCTGGCTCTGGTGGGGTTCGACGACCTGCCCGCAGACCTGGTAGTGGATCCATTCCTGACGGTCGCCGCTCAGCCAGCCTACGAGATGGGGCGGCAAGCCACCGAATTGCTGTTGGCGCGGCTGTCTGAAGAGGCGCCGGCAGCCTATCAGGAGATCGTTTTGCCAACAGAGATCGTTGTCCGGGGATCGAGCGGGCAGGTTCTGGAACAGTAGGACGGTTAGCGGTCAATCTCATACGGCGCTTTTGTAGTCGTTTTTCTTTTGGTTTGATATGGTAACGATACCACACAAGGATCGCACAGGGAGCAATGCCACAATGTCGTTGCACGGGAGTCTGTATACATGGAAGTAAAAAGCGCATCACCCTCACAAGAGGTCATTCTTGAGGTCGAGAACGTTTCCAAGAGCTTTCCGGGCGTGAAGGCGCTGGATAGCGTCTCATTCGACCTGCGTAGGGGGGAAGTCCACGCCTTGGTGGGTGAAAATGGCGCCGGCAAGTCGACGCTCATGAAAATCCTGAGTGGGGTCTACCAACCTGACGAGGGTGTGATCCGGTATAAGGGAAAACCGGTTTCGTTCAACGATGTCACCCAGGCCCGCGAAGCCGGCATCGCGATTATCTACCAGGAACTCAATCTAATTCCGCATCTATCGGTCGCGGCCAACATCTTCATCGGCAGGGAGCCACTCACCCGGTTCGGGACGCTCGACGAGAAAAAGATGAACGCCGATGCAGTGGCCACGCTTGCCCGTCTCAACGTTTCTTTGGATCCGACGATCAAACTGAACCAGTTACCCGTCTCCAAACAGCAGATGGTGGAGATCGCCAAAGCCATTTCTTTCGACTCGGAAGTGCTCATTATGGATGAGCCGACGAGCGCGCTGACGGAATCCGAGATCAACGAACTTTTCAGGATCATCCATACACTGCGCGATCACGGGGTTGCGATCATCTACATTTCGCATCGCCTCGACGAACTGAGGCACATCGTGGACCGCATCTCGATTTTGCGCGATGGGCACTCGGTCAGCACCGACGATTACACCGCCATCGGCATGGGTGAAATCGTGAACCGCATGGTGGGCCGCAAACTCGAGAACAAATTCCCGCCGAAGCAGAACGTCCCGACCACGGATAAGATACTCGAGGTGCGCCATATCGTGCGCGCGGGCATCCTGCACGATATCTCCTTCGACCTCTATCGCGGGGAGATTCTCGGCATAGCCGGCCTGATGGGCGCGGGGCGCTCGGAGCTGGGGCGAGCGATCTTTGGCGCCGATCCGATTGATACGGGCGATGTGATTATGAATGGCCGCACGCTGGTGTTGCGTTCGCCGGCCGACGCCATCAAAGCCGGAATCGCCTACCTCTCAGAAAACCGCAAGGAGGAGGGGTTGGCGGTGAAAATGACGCTCGCCGAGAACGTCACCCTGGCAAACGTGTTGGAGATTTGCCGGCGTTTCGGCGTGCTCTCGCGCGGTCAAGAGATTGAGGTCACGCAGCGATACGTCAAGAGCCTCAATATCCGAACACCCAGCCTCACCCAGATTGTGAACAATCTTTCTGGAGGCAACCAGCAGAAGGTGGTCGTCGCAAAGTGGTTGTTCTGCGATTCAAAGATTCTGATCTTCGACGAGCCGACGCGGGGCATAGACGTCGGGACCAAGTACGCGATCTATGAACTTATCGGCGTTTTGGCGCGTGAGGGCAGGGGTGTCATCATGATCTCCTCCGATCTGCCGGAGATCCTCGGCTTGACGGATCGCGTGCTGGTGCTCCACGAAGGGAGTCTTGCGGCAACGCTCGCCACCGCGCAAACGACGCAGGAAGAGATACTCAACTACGCGGCGGGTGTCGCGTAGTCGCTTGAAGGAGGTACACGGATGTTTGATCGAAAATTGACCCGAACGGGAGCACAGCGATGAGCGAGATGCCGACGGAACAAATCGGAAAAGAACGCCCTGAGAGCTTAGAAAAGTCGGGGAAATCGGGTCTGGCCCTGGACAGGTTTATTACCTTCGCCGCCGTCATCGTGCTGTTTACGTTCTTCTCGATCACGGCGCGGAACTTTTTCACCATGCGCAGCATCCTCAGCCTGGCCTTGCAGACCAGCACGATCACGTTGATGGGCATCGGTGTGACTTTTGTCATTATCACGGGAGGTATTGATCTATCCATCGGATCGGTCGTCGCCTTTTCCGGTACGGTCGCCGTGATCGCTGCGCGAGCCGGGCTTCCGACCTGGCTCAGTATGCTCATCGGTCTGGCTGTCGGCGTCGGCACCGGTCTCCTTAACGGGCTGATGATCACCCGCTTGAAGCTGCCGCCGTTCATTGCGACGCTTGGCACTATGATGGTCACCCGGGGCGTTGCCCTCACCATTACGAACGCCAACGCCTGGCCGGCCCCACAAGGCTTTGGCAACCTGGGCAATGGCACTATCTTTGGAATGGGGCCGCAGTTCCCCGGCATCCCCTACCCCGTGCTGATCATGATTGCAGTAGCCATCATCTTTGGCTTTATCCTCAGTAGAACGCGGTTGGGCCGGTACACTTACGCCATTGGATCGAATCAGGAGGCGGCACGGCTTTCCGGGATCAAGGTCAACCAGGTCAAGATGATCAACTATATCTTTTGCGGCCTGCTTTCGGCCCTGGTCGGCATTATCCTCGCCTCACGGATGGCGACCTCCCAGCCCAACAGTGCAGCGGGCTATGAGATGAATGCCATTGCCTCCGCCGTCATTGGCGGCACGAGCCTGATGGGTGGCGTGGGCACAGTGGGAGGGACGGTGATTGGGTCGTTTATCATCGGGATACTTACAGTGGGTCTGACAATGGCAGGTGCAAACTACTTTATGCAGCAGATTGTTATCGGACTTGTCGTCATTGGCGCAGTGACGGTTGATCAGCTTAGAGGTCGCAAATAAAATAACGGCCCCCGAACGTCTGCACGCCGAGGCGCGCGCGCCTGAACGTGCAGATGCCGGACCCAGTCAGTATGGGCTGGACTACAAAACAGAAAGGAGAGTATAGGAGATGAAGCTTTTTAGAATTACGTTAAGTCTGATTTTCGTAGTGCTCCTGGCTAGCTGCACTAGCCCGACAGCGACGCCCCAGACGATAGTCGTCACCAAGGAAGTCATCAAGGAAGTCCCAGTTGAAAAGGAGGTCATCAAGGAAGTCGAAAAGGAAGGCCCGATCGAGATTGCCGTCATCGTTAAGACCAGCAACTCCAGTTTCTGGCAGAATGTGCAGACCGGGGCTTTTGCTGCTCAGGCCGAGCTGAAGGAAAAGACGCCCAAGCTCTCGGTCACCTTCCTGGGCGCTCAGTCTGAGAGCCATATCAACGAACAGATTAACATCGTTGAGAGCGCGATTGACCGCGGGGTCAAGGCGATTGTGCTTGCCCCTTCGGACGTGAATGCCCTCATCGCACCGGTAGAGAAGGCCAAGGCCGCGGGCATCCCCGTCGTGATTATTGACTCGCTGCTCGCCGGCCCTGAGGACAACTATGTGTCGTTCCTCGCCACCGACAATGATGCAGCCGGTAGAGCTTGCGCCAAGAGATTGATCGAGGAAGTCAAAGCCAAGACCGGCAGCGACAGCGGCAATATCGCCATCATGTCCTACGTGGCTGGCGTCGGGTCCGAGATCGGGCGCGTGGGCGGATTCGAGGACTACATCGCGAAGAACTCGAACTTGAAGGTCGTGACGAAACAGTACTCCAACGCCGATATGCCGACCGCGCTCGACCAGACCACGAACGTGCTCGCCGCCAACCCGGACCTGGTGGGCATCTTCGGCGCCAACGAACCGACCGCCATCGGCATGGGCCGCGCGATCGAGCAGGCTGGACTCGCGGGGAAGATCGTGGCGATCGGGTTCGACGGCAACCAGGTGTTGCAGGAGATGGTCAGGAACGGCACGCTGCAGGCTATTGCAGTGCAAAGCTCCTTCAACATGGGATACCTGGGTGTCAAGACTGCCTACGAAGCCGCCATCGAGGGCAAGACGGTCGAACACTTTGTGGACACCGGTTTCATCATGGTGGACAAAAACAACATTGATAGCGAAGAAGCACAGAACGTACTCTATTGATCTTCATTGATTGCGCCTATTGACGACAAGGACTTCGGGATATACGGTTCGCGCTTTTGTAGGCGAACCGTATATCTTATCGAGCCGGGCTGGTGTTATGCCAACCGCATGCAAAAACTGTTGTTTTCTATCAGCAGATTAAGCAGATTAAGCAGATTTTGGGCCGGTTTACAGCATATAATCCACTAAATCCACTTAATCTGTTGGCTATATCCGTTCTTGAGGGGGCGTGTCACTGAACCTTCAGTACAGCCTTGATAATGAAAATGATTACAGGACTATCTGACTAACGACTATCAAACTATTTTTTGAGGAGTCGCCATGTGGCAAGCCACACTAACGAGGACGAAAATTGGCGATTCGACTACAAGACTAATGACTATGCGACTATTTTTGAAGGAGGATGAGTTCAATGAGTGAAAATCGCACAGCAAAGGACGTCCTGAAAAAGGACGATTTGATCGTCATCACCGGGGCCGGTGGGTTCATTGCCGGTGCGCTGACCCGCTACTTTCACGATCAAGGGTTCACCCGCATCCGCGCCATTGACAAGAAGCCGCTGCCCCTCTGGTATCAGCGCGTGCCGGGCGTCGAAAGCCTGTGCATGGACCTGAGTGAGTTTGACAACTGCGTCCGCGCGGTCGAGGGGGCAGTGGAAGTCTACAACCTGGCGGCGGACATGGGCGGCATGGGCTTCATCGAGCGCTTCCGCGTGGAATGTCTGCGCAGTATCCTCATCAACACCCATATGATCGAGGCCGCATACCGCGCGGGGGTGGAACGCTATTTCTTCTCGTCATCGGCGTGCGCCTACAATGTCACCTTGCAGCAAGACCCCAACGTGCGCGCGCTCAAGGAGTCCGACGCCTACCCCGCCATGGCCGAACGTGGCTACGGCTGGGAAAAGCTGATGTCCGAGATGTTCTGCCAGGAGTATTGGGCGGAACGCCATCTCAAGACGGCCATTGCGCGGTTCCACAACGTCTATGGCCCCTTCGGCACATGGGACGGCGGACGCGAGAAGGCGCCGGCGGCCATCTGCCGCAAGGTGATCGAGGCGAAAGACACCGGCAAACACGAGATCGTCATCTGGGGTGACGGCACCCAGACGCGCAGTTTTATGTACATTGACGACTGCGTGAAGGGTATTGATATGATTATGCACTGCGACGCCCTGATCGCCACGCCCATCAACCTGGGATCGAGCGAGTTGATCTCCATCAACACCCTCGTCAGCCTGGCCGAGGAGATCGGCGGCGTGACGTTGGAGCGGCATTACGACCTGAACGCCCCGCGCGGCGTCGCCGGGCGCAACAGCGACAACACCTTCATCCAGCAAGTGCTCGGCTGGGAACCCAAAACCCCCTTCCGCGAAGGGCTGGCGAAGACCTACGCCTGGATCGAGCAGCAGTACGCCGACCGCAAAGCCGGGAAGCATACGGTACAGGATTGAAGATTGGGGGACTGGAGATTTGTTGATTTGCGATTCGCTGATTCTGGAGGATTGATATGGTAGATATGACTATCGAATCTGGGCCGTTTGCGCCCACGTGGGAGTCGCTACGGCAGTTTCAATGCCCAGATTGGTATCGGGATGCCAAGTTCGGGATCTGGTCACACTGGGGAGCGCAGTCTGTGCCGATGTACGGGGACTGGTATGCCCGGCAAATGTACATCGAGGGATCGGATCAGTACCGCTATCACCTGCGCAAGTACGGGCATCCGTCGAAGTTCGGCTACAAGGACGTGGTGCAACTGTGGAAGGCGGAGAAGTTCGACCCGGCTGGCTTGATGGCGTTGTACGTGGCAGCCGGAGCGCGGTATTTCGTGGCGCAGGCGGCGCACCACGACAACTTTCACAACTGGAATTCCACGCACCACCGGTGGAATGCAGTCAACATGGGACCGCACAAAGACATTATCCAACTGTGGAAAGACGCGGCGCAGGCCCACGGGCTGCCCTTTGGCTTCTCCGAGCACATCGGCGCGACGTTTAGCTGGTACGTGCCCAACAAAGGCGCCGACAAAGCCGGCCCGTATGCCGGCGTTCCTTACGACGGCAACGATCCGGCTTACGAAGACCTGTATCTGCCCAACCGCGGCGCCAAAGGGTGGCAGGACGGTGAATGGTATACCAGCAATCCGTGGTGGCCTGAGAAGTGGTACACCTACGTCAAAGAGCTGATCGACGTGTACCAGCCCGACCTGCTCTACTCCGACGGTGGCGTGCCGTTTGGCGATTACGGCCTACACGCGATCGCGCACCTGTACAACAGCAGCGCGCGGCGGCATAACGGCGTCAATCAGGCGGTCTACACCCAGAAGGACAAGAACGTAGAGGTCTTTTCCGTCGGCGTTTACGATATCGAGCGCAGCCAGCGGCCCGATATTTTCCCCTACGTCTGGCAGACCGACACCAGCGTTGGCGACTGGTTCTACAACGTCCGCGACGTGTACAAGACGCCCAAGCAGGTAGCCGAGATGCTCGTGGACATCGTCAGCAAGAATGGGAACCTGCTGCTGAATATCCCGCAGCGCCCCGATGGCACGCTCGACGACGAGTGTACCTACCTGCTGGAGCGCACGGCGGCGTGGATCAAAGTCAATGGCGAGGGCGTCTACGGCACACGCCCATGGCAGGTATCCGGCGAAGGGCCGATGTCCGTCATCATCGAGGGCTTCCGCGAGGATGCCGTCCCCTGGACGATCGAGGATTTCCGCTTTACCGCCAAAGGCCAGACCGTCTACGCCTTCCAGATGAAGTGGCCGGAAGGCGGTAAGACCGTTGTGCGCAGTCTGGCGCAGGGAAGTGTAGGCAAAGTGATGGATGTGACACTGCTGGGCGCCGGCCCGGTCTCGTTTACCCAGACCTCGCGCGGCCTGGCGGTGGACTTACCGGAGCAAAAACCGTGCGAGTACACGCAGTGCTTGCGGGTAACCCTAGCCTGAAACGTAATACGTGATGTGTGAAAGCCTCACGCATTACGTTTTGTGGAGACGAGCGAACGTGAAAAATGCTAAACAACTCACCGATATTATCGGCTTTCTTCCCTACCGGATGGCGTTTGCAGGTGGGTGGATCGATCAGCCGTTCGTGTCGCAGAACAATCCCGCACCGCCCGGCTCGATGGTTGTGGTGGCGTTGGAACCCACTTGCCGCTTCATGGAGCGGAGCGGCATGGGAACCAGTACGCGCAAAATAGCCGCGGCGCTGTGGGGCGACAAACTGCCGGATGAAGACCCAGAAAAGTTGATGCGGGAACTATACGCCGCAGAGAACGCTAGACAAGCAGAGCCATCGGGATCGCAGGACATGGCCGGTATCGTCTATCCCGGCATCAACCGGCTCGATTACGATTTCGCGCATGAAGGTGGCTACTTTCCTGTGCACATCGAGTCGAATAACGATCCTGGCGTCGCCCGTTGGTTGGAGCGTGTGCTGCACATGGTGCCGATTGCGCAACGCCCACCCGGATACAATCCGTTGGGGGAAAAGAATCTGGACCCGGCGTGGATCAAGAGGCTGGGGCAATCGGGCAAGGAGTGCTTCGACGCGATTGTCTCGCAGGATGTAAGAAGGCTGGGCGCTTCGATGAACGAGTGCATGAAGTGCTGGGAGGCTATCCTGCCATGCACGGTGCGACATCCAACCATCACCATAGATTTGATGGCGCTCCTGGACTACTATCAATCCCGGTATGCAGGAGCGATGTACTCCGGCAGTGGCGGCGGATACATCTACGTCGTGGCGGAGGAAGAAGTGCCGGGATCGTTCCACGTGAATGTCAGGATTGCGCGATAAAAGATAGCCATGCAGAAAACCATCGTAACGGGAAGTTTTGATGATCTGAGAGCGCGTGACTTTCGCTTCCTGGAAGAGGCGTCGAAACTGGGGAGTCTGCACGTGCTGTTATGGTCGGACGAGACCATACAACAATTAGAGGGAAAGCCGCCAAAGTTTCCGCAAGCAGAGCGGATGTACCTGCTGCAAGCCCTGCGATACGTCAATGAGTTGACACTGGTAACGGGACCTATCGAGAGAGACGCTATACCCCAAATTGACGCTATCCAGCCGGATGTGTGGGTGGTGGATGAAAAGGGCGACACTAACCAAAAGCGAATATACTGCGCGACACACGAGATAGTGTATTATATTGTGGAAGAGGGTATGCTGCGCCGCTTCCCTGTGGCGTCGGTCGAAGCCGATGCTGATCGGACGCAGCGAAAGAAGGTCGTCGTCACGGGCAGCTTCGACTGGCTACATTCGGGCCACGTGCGGTTCTTCGAGGAGACGGCCGCGTTGGGCGATTTGTACGTGGTCGTTGGGCATGATGACAACATCAAGCTGCTGAAAGGCGAGGGACATCCTTTATTTCCGCAGGACGAACGCAGGTATATGGTGCAGTCTATCCGCTATGTCAAACAGGCGCTGATTTCCTCCGGGCACGGCTGGATGGACGCCGAACCGGAGATCGCCATCATCAAGCCGGACATTTATGCGGTGAATGAGGACGGCGACCGGCCGGAGAAGCGTGCGTTCTGTGCGGAACACGGCCTCGAGTACGTCGTACTGGAACGGCGGCCTAAAGCGGGGTTGCCGCGAAGACAGAGCACGGCGTTGCGGGGATTCTAAGGTGAAGCAGTTGAAGGAGATGAGGCGCGGCGCGTAGCTTTGCGCTTGCCCACTTGCCGAAATTACCGCAGACCTGAGCGGAAAACGTTTATATGGTTAGTGTGTCGCGCAGGCGATACAGTCCTTATACAAAACTTCGTTTAAGCGATTGTGTGATCCTGATACTATAATCCAGATAACACAACGGCTTCCTGTTCGAGTTTGACCTCGCGCAGCAGCATCTCGTCAATGAGCGGAGTCATATCCACCAGCGCGGGATGGTCGCGCAGCCGCGTCAGGTTACGGACATCGTTCGGCGTGAGCGGCTGTCCCCAGTAGGCGAAGGCGTCCAGCGTCTCGACGTCCATCCGGTAGGGTGCAAAGCGCGGCGAGACGTGGCGGCGCAGTTGCGCCAGGATGTTCAGCCCGCCATAGTCTATGTCTGCCCATACATACAAGGGGACTTCATCCGGTAGTCGCTCCGCCAGGCGGGTGAGCACATGCCGACATGATGGCGAGGGATTGCCGGCCAGACACAGCGCCGCCAGATCATCGGGCGCATGGTGCAGCAAAGTGTAGAACGAGGTGAGGTTTTCCACGCAGACAACGCGCGCCGCATCCACTTTCACATCACTGATGTGAGCCGCCAGCGTCGCCGGAATGCCCACCGAAGGGTCAAAGTCCGCCAGAGAGACGGTCTTGCCTCCCTCTGTGGTAAGTCGCCATTTCCCAGCGAGGTAGAGGTAGGTGGGATTGGGAACCAGACCCAGTTCGCGCAGGATTTCCGCGGTGGTCAGATCGCGCCATTCGCCGTGATGACGGCAGGCCAGTCGGGCGACGGCGCC
>DAOLUH010000045.1:0-47223 GCA_035420085.1 Anaerolineae bacterium | reverse complement strand
CGTGGATGAAGACCAACGGCGAGATGAATCACGGCGGCAAGCTCAAGCCGGAATATCGCGACGCCTGGGCGCGTTACTACTGCCGTTACATCCGCGAGTATGAGAAGGAAGGCATCCCCATCTGGGGGCTGAGCGTGCAGAACGAGCCGCTGGCGGTGCAGACCTGGGACTCCTGCATCTACACTGGCGAAGAAGAGCGCGATTTTGTGCGCGACTACCTCGGCCCGACGCTGGAGCGCGAGGGGTTAGGCGGCGTCAATCTCATCATCTGGGATCACAATCGCGATCTGCTTTACGAGCGCGCCAAAGTCGTGCTGGACGACCCGGCGGCCGCGCGCTACGTGTGGGGGACGGGCTTCCACTGGTACGTCGTCGACTGCTTCGACAACGTCCAGCGCGTGCACGACGCCTATCCCAACAAACACCTGCTTTTCACCGAAGGCTGCCAGGAAGGCGGGTCGCATCTCGGCGAGTGGGCTGTGGGCGAGCGGTACGCGCGCTCGATGGTCAACGATCTCAACCGCTGGACGGTGGGGTGGGTGGATTGGAACCTCGTGCTGGACGAAATCGGCGGGCCGAACCACGTCGGCAACTATTGCAGCGCGCCCATCATCGCCGACACGCGCACGGGCGAAGTGCTTTACCAGAGTTCCTACGACTACATCGGCCATTTCTCGCGCTACATCCGTCCTGGCGCGCAGCGCATCATCGCCGCGCCGACGTGCGACGAACTGGAAACCACGGCATTTCTCAATCCCGACGGGCGGATTGCCGTCGTTGTGCTCAACCGCACGGAAAAGGATGTCGCCTTCGCGCTTAAGTTTGCCGGGCAGGTCGTCGTTACCGATAGTCCGGCACATTCGATTCAGACTTTCTGGTGGTGATTGGTAATCAGGGATTGGTAATCGGTAATCGGGGATTAGGGGATTACCAGGCGGTTTCCCTGATTACCAGTAACCAGTTACCAGTTACCAATTACCCCTTTCAAGGAGCACACGATGAGCCTGTTATTTACACCGGGTACGTTTGGCACGCTAACGCTGGCGAACCGTCTTGTTCGTTCGGCGACGGCGGAGCGGATGGCGGATGACGAAGGCCGCCCCAGGCCGGAACTGGCGCGCCTGTACCGCGACCTGGCGCGGGGCGGTGTGGGGTTGATCATCACCGGGCACATGTACGTGCACCCTGCCGGACGGTGCCATCTGGGGATGACGGGCATCTACGACGATGCGTTGATTCCTGGACTGGCGGCGCTGGTCGACGCCGTGCATTGTGAGGGCGGCAAGATTGCCGTGCAGATCAATCACGGCGGGATGCAGTGCGCCCGCGAGAGCGTCGCCGGGACGATAGCGCCGTCGGCGATGGATGCGCCGTTCCTGCCACAACCCGCGCGCGAGATGGCGCTGAACGAGATCGAGGGCGCAATCGACGCTTACGCGCAGGCCGCCCGCCGCGCGCAGATCGCTGGGTTCGACGCGGTGCAGATCCATGGTGCGCACGGCTATCTGATCAACCAGTTTCTCTCGCCGTTCGGCAATCGCCGTACAGACGGCTGGGGCGGCGATCTTGAAGGACGGATGCGTTTCTTGCGCGCGGTCTGCGCGGCAGTGCGCGCCCAGGTGGGGCCGGATTACCCGCTGTTCATCAAGTTCGGGATGATGGATGGCATTGAAGGTGGCCTTATGCTGCATGAGAGCCTGCGCGTCGTGGCAGCAATGGCCGACATGGGCCTGGATGCGATTGAACTCAGCGGCGGCATAACGGCCGGGGCTATCCAGAACTCCAAGGCGGGTGTGCGCAATGTCGAGGATGAAGCCTACTTCCGCCATTTTGCGAAGGCAGCGCGCCCCGTCACGTCTTTGCCGCTGATGCTCGTCGGCGGCTTCCGTTCGCGGCAAGTAATGGACGACGTGTTGGCTTCAGGCGATGTGGATTTCATCTCGCTATGCCGCCCGCTCATTGCCGAGCCGGATTTGCCCAACCGCTTACAGCAAGGCCAGGCGCGCTCCGCCTGCATCTCCGGCAATCGCTGCTGGCCCAAAGAGGCGGGGGAAGGGATTGCGTGCCGGTGTTTGAAGTAGCGGTCAGCGAACAGCTATCAGCGGTCAGCATTTTGTGGTAGTGGCTCGTCGCCCCCGTCTCGGGGACGGGTTGTGAGGTTCTGTCAGTAGCGCAAGCTGTTAGCTTGCGGATAGGCAAACTAACAGTTTGCCCTGCGTTTTCTAGCCGGGAGTGTATTCGATGCATCTGCATATCTACTCGACGAAAGAGGAAATGGGTGTGGCGGCGGCGCGGCGGACAGCGCATTGGCTGAACGCAGCGATTGCCGGGCGCGGCATAGCGAACCTGATTTTGGCGACGGGCGCGAGCCAGTTCGAGATGTTGGAGAGTCTGGTGACGCAGGATGTCGATTGGTCGAAGGTGACGGTCTTCCACCTTGACGAGTACCTCGGCTTACCGGAGACGCATCCGGCGAGTTTCCGCAAGTATCTCAAGGCGCGGTTCGCCGATAAGTTGCCGAAGCTACGGATGTTCCATTACGTCAATGGCGAGGCCGCCGATCCTGCGGCTGAGTGTGCACGCCTGGGCGCCCTCATTGCCGCGCATCCCATCGACGTAGCCTGTATCGGGATCGGCGAGAACGGCCACCTGGCGTTCAACGATCCGCCCGCCGACTTCGAGACGGAAGCGCCATACATCGTCGTCAACCTGGATGAAGCATGCCGCCGCCAGCAGTTGGGCGAAGGGTGGTTCCCCACGTTCGACGATGTGCCCACGCAGGCAATCTCGATGAGCATTCGGCAGATCATGAAAAGCGCAGCCATCGTCTGCACCGTGCCAGACGCGCGCAAGGCCGTCGCCGTGCAGAAGGCTGTCGAGGGGCCAGTGACCAACCTGCATCCCTCGTCTATTTTGCAGTGGCACCCGCACTGCGACCTCTTCCTCGACGAACCGGCAGCAGCCCTGCTCAATCGCCTCGTCAAAGACTACGCGACTACCTGACTATGCGACTACCGACTGGTTTCGTCGATTTGCAGGTCAACGGCTTCCTGGGCGTGGATTTTTCCAGCCCGGCACTGACCGAGGAGGATTTTGTGCTTGCCTGTCGGGCGCTGCTCGCGCAGGGCACGGCGGCGTTTTTGCCGACGGTGATCACGAGTACGCTCGACACCTACGCGCGCAATCTGCCGATGATGGCCGAGGTGATGGCGCGTGAAGAATTTCAGGGGCGGCTGTTAGGCTTCCACCTCGAAGGGCCGTTCATCTCCCGCGTGCCGGGCGCGGTGGGGGCGCACAATCCGGCTTATGTCCGCGATCCCGATGTGGCGCTGTTGGAGCAGTTGCTCAACTGGGCCGGCGGGCGCGTGCGACTGCTCACGCTGGCGGCAGAATTGCCCGGCGCGGAGGATCTGGCGCGCTGCGCGGTAGAACGCGGCGTTGCTGTGTCGATTGGGCACTCGCTTTTCACGACCGCCGATCTTGATCGTATGGCGGACGCGGGTGCAACGGCGCTCACGCATCTGGGCAACGGCCTGCCGAACATGCTGCCGCGTCACGACAATCCCCTGTGGGTGGGATTGGCGCACGATGCGTATACGGCGATGCTCATTGCGGATGGGCATCATTTGCCTGCGTCGGTGATCAAGGGGGCGGCGCGGGCAAAAGGGGCAGACAAGCTCATCGTCGTCAGCGATGCTTCGCCGGTAGCGGGGTTGCCGCCAGGGCGCTATCGCTTCCTCGACAACGACGCAATCCTGGAGCCTTCGGGCCGCTTTCACAACCCGGAAAAGCAGTGCCTCGTCGGCTCATCAGCGACGATGGCGCAGTGTATGGCGCATCTGGCATCTTTGGGCGAGCTGACCGAAGCCGAGCTTGTCAGGGTGGGGCGTATCAATCCGTTGGGGTTAATAAAGACCTGACAGGTTTTCCGAAACCTGTCAGGTCTAGAAACAGTTACATAATCGCCAGCACGCGGCTAAAGCGCGTCGCCAGCTCTTGCAGGACGGCGACAGCCATCTCCGCATCCTCGCGGAGCAAGCCGAGGAAGTCCCACTGCGCCAGCACCAGGCAGCAGGTCGGCTCGGTGGCGATGACAGAGGCCGTGCGCAGTTGCTCGGTCAGCAGCGCCATTTCGCCGAAGAAATCGCCTGGATCTAGCGGATTCAGAACGACTTGCGTGCCGTCTGCCTGTTCGTGCACGGCTTCTGCCCGGCCTTCCATGATGATGAAAAATCCCTCGCCGCCCTTGCCCTGCGTGACGATGTGATCGCCCGCTGCATACGTGCGTTCGACGAAGCGCTTGCCCACTTGTTCGATCTGCCGCCGGTTCAATCTTCGAAACAGCGGCGTGCGTTGCAGGATGGTCAATTTGTCAGCTACAGCCATGTTACACCCCCTTTAGTTTCAGCTCTTCAGCGCGATGGCATGCCACCCAATGATCCGGCTTCAGCTCGCGGAACTCCGGTGTCTCTTGTGAGCACTTGTCCACAGCGTAGCGGCAGCGCGGGTGGAAGTAGCAGCCCGGCGGCGGGTTGGAAGGATCCGCCACGTCGCCCTGCATAATGATGCGCTCAGACTGATAACGCGGATCCGGTTTGGGCACGGCGGACATCAGCGCCTCGGTATAGGGATGTAGTGGCTCGTTGTACAGCACATCGGAGTGAGCTGTCTCGGCGATCTTCCCCACATACATCACCGCGACGCGGTCCGAGATGTGCTGCACTACGCTCAGGTCGTGCGCCACGAAGACGTAGGACAGGTTGAAGTCTGATTGCAAGTCTTGCAGCAAGTTCAACGTCTGCGCTTGAATGGAGACGTCCAATGCCGAAACCGGTTCATCGCAGAAGATGATCTTGGGGTTCATTGAAAGCGCGCGCGCGATGCCGATGCGTTGGCGCTGCCCGCCGGAGAACTCGTGTGGGTAACGGCGGATGTGTTCCTTGCGCAGTCCCACTCGTTCCAGCAGCGTGATGACGGTCTCCTCCATCTCCGGGCCAATCTTCATGCCGTGGATCACCATCGGCTCCGAGACGATGTCGAAGATGGACATGCGCGGGTTCAGCGAGTTGATGGGGTCCTGGAAGATCATCGAGACCTCACGACGGATGCGCTTCATCTGCTCTTTGTCCAGGTCGAAGATGTTGACCATCTCTGGCTTGCCGTCGGGGGAGAACAAGGCAGTCTCGAAATGCGCGGTACCAGCGGTCGGTTCGTACAGGCGGATGATGGTGCGGCTGACGGTCGTCTTGCCGCACCCGCTTTCGCCAACCAGCCCCAACGTCTCGCCGGCGCGGAGGTAAAGGCTCACGTCATCCACAGCTTTCACGTTGCCGACGACTTTCTTGAGCAGGCCTTTCTGGATCGGGAAGTATTTTTTCATCCCCTTGACATCCAGAATGATTCTGGCTTTTTGCGTTGCGATATTTTCGGCCATATTCGCTTTACCTCCTAGACGTTCTCGTATAGCAGACAGCGTGCCCAATGATCGGGTTCAACCTCGATCCAGTTGGGCGTCAGCACATCGCACTTTCCCGGCATGAACGAGGGGCAGCGCGGATGAAAGACGCAGCCGCTTGGCAGGTGGAAGGGATCGGGCACCATGCCTTTGATGGAGGCCAGCCGCTCGCTGGTACGCTTGCCGACTTTGGGGATAGATTGCAGCAGCGCACGGGTGTACGGATGCTTGGGTTCGTAGAAGACGCGCACTGTGTCGGACTTCTCCACCTGCTTACCCATATACATCACCACGATTTCCTTCGCCATCTCCGCCACCACGCCCAGGTTATGGGTGATGAACATAATGGACATTTCCATCGTGTCTTGCAACTCGCGCATTAGATCGAGGATCTGGGCTTCGATGGACACATCGAGTGCTGTCGTCGGCTCGTCGGCGATCAACATGAACGGCTGGCAGGAAAGCGCAATGGCGATCATCACCCGCTGGCGCTGCCCGCCTGAGAGCTGGTGTGGATAGGCGTCCACACGCTCGTGGGGTTTGGGAATGCCCACCTTTTGTAACATTTCGATGGCGATTTCGCGGGCTTCCTGTTTGGTCACTGGCCGATACTGCATCATCTGTTCTGCCATCTGCTCACCGACAGTTTTGGGTATCAGCCGGTGCAGGCTTAGTGCTTCCCCAATATGCGTACCGGTAGTATATACAGGGGTAAGAGAACTCATCGGCTCTTGAAAGATCATCGCAAACTCGCCGCCGCGAATGGAGCGGATTTCGTTGCCGTCGGGGTCTAACTGGGTGATGTTGACCACCTGGGTGGGCTTCTTGGGATCGTATTTGTCCCGGCGGTAATAGATGATTTCGCCGTCGGTGATTTTGCCGGGCTTGGGCACCATCTGCATCACGGCTTTAGCGGTGATGGATTTGCCACAGCCGCTTTCGCCGATCACGCCTAACGTCTCCCCGCGGTTGATGGTCAGCGTAAAGCCGTCAACGCCCTTGATGATCCCATCACGCACTTCAAACTGTACGTGCAAATCTTTGATTTCGACTAAAGGCTCAGCCATTGCGTCCTCCTTTACCGTCCACCGTAGGGGTCCAAAGCATCACGCAGCCCGTCCCCGAGCATGTTGAAGGCCAGCACGACGACGATGATGAAGGGCACCGGGATCAACATCCAGGGGGCGAAACGAATGATCCGCACGGCGCTGACTTCCTGCAATAGCACACCCCAACTGGTCAGCGGGGGGCGTAGCCCCAGTCCCAGCCAGCTCAACGCGGTCTCCGAGAGGATCATGCCGGGAATCATCAACGTGGCAATAACGATGACATGGCTCAGTGTGCCGGGGAGCAGGTGGCGGAACATGATGCGTTTATCGCTCGCGCCGGCGCTTTGTGCTGCCAACACGTACTCGCGCTCACGCAGTGAAAGGATCAGGCCGCGCACCTGGCGGGCCAATCCACCCCAACGAATGAAGACGAGGATCAGCGTCAGCATGAAGTAGACGAGGATCGGCGACCATGTCACTGGGATTGCTGCCGCCAGTGCCATAAAGAGTGGAATATCCGGGAACGCGCCGACGAATTCGACCAGCCGTTGTATCAGGATGTCCGTCATGCCGCCATAAAACCCGGAGATTGCTCCCATCACCATCCCTAATATCAACGTGAGAAATTGGCCAATCAAGCCAAGCAGCAGCGACAACCGGCCTCCATAAAGGATGCGCGAGAACATATCGCGGCCCAGGCGATCAGTGCCAAAGAGAAAGACCGTACCATCCGGGTATTTGGCTGTGTTGACGCCGAAGAAATGGATGTCCATAGGGATCAAGCCTAGTAATTTGTAAGGTTGTCCTTTGACAAAGAGCGAAAGAGGATAAATCTTTTCTTTGTTAACCACCCATACCCGTGTGCGCGCTACGAGGTCCAATTGTTGATCCAGACCGTATACCGCAGGCCGCAGACTGAAGTTACCATCTGGGTTCTTGAACACAATCGGTTGTGGTCGTGATTCCAGGTGGTCGGATTGGTAATCGAGCCGATAGGGGGAGAAGAACTCGGCAAACAAGCCGCAGACAGTATAGAACAAGATGATGATAATCGCGCCGACGATGGCCAGCTTGTTTTTCTTGAACTTCCACCACACCAGACTCCAATACGCCTGACTCAGTTGTTGCTGTTTTTCTTTTGCGCCTACCCCGCTCTCGATAATTTCAGGCTCTTCCATGGTTTGTCCTCCCTATTCTAAACGGATGCGTGGGTCCAGCGCGGCCAACAAGAGGTCGCCGATCAACGTGCCGATCATTGTCATGAGCACAATGAACACCAGTACCGTTCCGGCCAGGAACATATCCTGCGAGATGAGCGCCCGTACGAAGAGCGGCCCCACTGTAGGCAAGTTGAGCACCGTTGCCACCAGGGCGTCGCCGGCCACAATACTTGGCAGTGCCTCCGAGGTCAGAATGACGATGAGGGGATTGATAGCCACGCGCACCGCGTGTTTCCAGGTCACTTTGCTGCCTTTCAATCCACGCGCGCGGGCCGCTTCCACAAACGGCTGCCCCAACGTCTCCAACAGGTTGCCGCGCATAATACGCACGAGGCCCGCCGTGCCGGTCACACTGCTGATCAACGCCGGAATCCAGAGGTGTTTGAGTAAGTCAACAACTTTGCCCCAGCTCCACGGCGCGTCGGCAAACTCCCGTGAGAACAGACCTCCGACTTCGACCTTCAGCACCATCATTGCAAAGAACAATACCAGTAGTGCCAGCAAGAACCCCGGCATCCCCAGTCCCAAAAAGCTCAAGGTGGTCACGATCTGGTCGCCGAGGGAGTATTGATGGGTGGCCGAGTAAACCCCGATCGGAATCGCCAGACACCAGACAATCGTGATACTGGCGAGTGCCAGCACGGCCGACAGGGCTGCGCGTTGCCCGATGATTTCGCTGACCGGTCGTTCGTACTCGAACGACTCTCCGAAATCTCCGGTGACAAAATGGGTGATCCAGTTCCAGTAGCGCGTCAGCACCGGTTGATCGAGTTTATAGCGCGCACGATACTCATTGATACGCATCTGGGCGCTGAGGTCGCCACGCGCCTGCAACTGCTGCAATTTCACAGTTAGATAATCTCCAGGGGGTAGTTCAATGATGAGGAAGCTGACGAAGGAGACCAGAATGACCATGATCCCCATATAGAGGATCCGCCTCGCAATGTACGATAGCATTGTTACCTCCTTCCCACGGTGAAAAACAGAGCGGGTGGGGAAGGTTTCCCCACCCGCTGTAGCACACTAGCTTACTTGTCCATCCAGTACTGCTCAGGATGTGTGTTGCCGGGGGTGCCGGGCGCCCACGGACCGAGTACACCGTACTCCAGAACATTCTTGAAGTAGTTTTTGCAGACTACCGGCATGGGCTGATCACCCGCCGCGCCGATGATGAAGGGGCCTTTATCGATGTAGACGCGCACAGCTTCCCAGATGATCTCGTTGCGCTTCTCTTCGCTGGGTTCCTGCAGGCCCTTGCGGTAAATCTCCTGCAGCAGGGCTGCCGGGCTGCCGGGTTCGGGCGCCCACCCTTTCTCCCCACCGGTCTTGTAGTATTGACCTTGCATGGGGAATGCGCGTGTGCCTTCACCGACGCCGCGCACCGGGAAGATCCAGTCGGGATAGGTCCACAGGTCAAGCTCTGAAGCGTGGGCTGTGGCAATCATGAACAGGCCGTTGTCACGGTTGGTGCCACCGTCGGGGGTACCGATGGCGTTGTCAATCAGGACTTTGACGCCGATATCCTCAAGGTTCTTCTTGTAGACTTCAACCGCGTTGGTATTGATTTTGGGATCGCTCCAGTCGTTCAGTTGGATGACCAGAGTGAAGGGCTTGCCGCTGGGCAGATCGCGGATGCCGTCGCCGTCCGCATCCTTGAAACCGGCTTTGTCGAAGGCTTCCTTGGCCTTGTCGGGGCTATATTCTGCATAGGAATTTGCCCATTCTTCGAAGACCTTCTTGCCTTCTGGGGTGGCAAAGTGCGGGGATTGCGGGCTGATGGTGAACTGTTTCGGCTCACCGATGCCGCCCCAGGCCACATCCACGATGCGTTGCCGATCCATTGCATAAGACAGACCGACGAGGAAGTCATGGTTGCGTAGCAGTTCGCGGATTTCCTTGTCCTCTTCAGATTCTTTCGCCGGATCGTACTCCATGTCCCTGTGGAAGTCCTGGTTCACGATAAACGCAGGCCACGCGCCAGCGCCGTTCATCCAGCCGGGCACCAGGCGGTAGTTACCAGCTTGAGCGTTTTCCTGCAGGAAGGGAATGTCCATCGGGCTGCCGTTATAGCGGAAGTTGCAGTCGTATCGCCCCTGCGCCACTTGCAGCAGGCGCACCTCAGAATCCTCTACCACCTCTACACGGATAGAGTCAATGTAGGGCAGTTGGTTGCCCTCGGGATCGACCTTCCAGTAGTAGGGGTTGCGCTCGAGGATGCGATACTCGCCCGCTTTGTATTCCTTCAAGCACCACGCCATCAGGCAGGGATAGCCGGGGGTATCAAACCAGCGATCCATCAGGTCGAGTTCGGTGTACCCTTCCTCGCCTTTCTTGCCCTCGTAGTTGGGGTGATATTTCTTGAGGAAGTGCGCCGGTTTCATGAGCGGTTCCCATTCCCAGAAGCCCTGCGCCAGAACGTAGGGCATAATGTACTGGGGTTTGTCAAACTTCAACACCCAGGTATAGTCGTCAGGGAATTCCATCGTGATGGGCGTACCGTCGCTGTTGCGAGCCCACCACGGCACCGACGACGTCTTATACTCCTCGTTCAGGGCGAGGTCTTCCCACCAGAACTTCATATCTGCCATGGTGAAAGGCTCACCATCGGACCACTTGATGCCCTTGCGGAAATGCATGGTGATGGTCTTGCCGTCGTCGGTCCATGTGGGCATCTCTGTCAACAGACCCGGTTCGTAACCGGTGAGGTCGGCTTTCCAGCGGACGGGTGGATCGTACAATTCCATCTTGATGTTGCCCGCGCCTTCCCACCAGGTCACATCGTTCCAGGTGCCGCCGTACTTGCCGATGGATTCGACTACTGGGACAACCACAACGTCCACAGGTAGACGTTCCTCAACTGGCGGCAGCTTGCCAGCCTTGACCAATTCGGCCAACATGGGGGCCTCTTTGTATTTTGCCGGAGCTGGCTCCTCGGTCTTCGGCACCGCGGTGGCCGCTGGGGCCTGAGTTGTTGGCGCTGTTGTCGGCGCGGGTGTGGCCTTCTTGCAGGATGGCAACACCAACGCCAATACCATCACAACACTCAACAATAGAAACAGTCGCTTCTTCATGATAAACCTCCTTCGAATTTACTGAGTAAAATTTTGGCAGAGAATGGTTTTTTATGGTCTGTAACTGTAATATATACGGTTCACCTCCTTGTTGAGACTAAAAGAACTTGGGTTACATTCCCCAACCATCATTTATGGTTGACGCAATGTTTATAAGAGCAAAGCCAGGGCTTGTTTTGTCCGCTGAATCGTTGGCCCTATTGGAGCATCTTCCCACAAAATTTTCTGGAGCATATCTTGTAAAAATAGGGATGCCTGTAAATAATTGCTTAAAAATGGGCGTGGGCGTGCCAATTCCAGGAAGGGAATGATTCGCTTAAGCCAGGGATGCCTGCCGCTGCTCAGGTTGGCGTTGACTGTGCGGTGTGGCGAAATTTGAAGGTGCTCTTCGCAGTATGCTTGCAAAGCCTCCAGTGTGGAAACCTGTTTAAGGATTTCCGCACACAGTTCGCCTTCCGACGATTGCTGCATAATTGCCCAGGTCGTACCCCCTAATGACATTGCTTGCGGCGCTGCCGTTGTTGGGCGCGGCGCCGGGATAAAACCCAGGTGCGCGATGGCATCCTCTTCTTCAGTCCAATCCGACTCGTCCTGGATACGCGGCCACTCGTAAGTGCCGCCCAGCGTCATTGGGACGATTCCCTTGGCCAGACGGTCGGTAAAGTCCCACCAATGAAAGTGCACTACGTCCGGCGGCAGGCAGTTGCGGCGCTGCACCGAAATCCGCTGCAGAAAACATAACGCCTTTTCAACAGCCGGATCATCCAACTGTAGCCTGGCTTCATCATCCGATGATACTGTACCGGCTGTCCAAAGGAACGGGATCAGCAAATTGATCAACGCTTCGCCTGCGGCGGCGCCAACCGGGAAAACAACCGCATATTGATTGTGATACCGCCGCTGGACATCGGGTAGTGCAAAATGGTCAATCATGGCTAACCAGTCATCCCAAGTTTCGGGTGGCGCGGCGCCTTCGGCTTCAAACCAATCTCTCCGGTACCACAGCCCTGATACATCGGCCTGCACTGGCACACCATAGAGTTGGCCGTCCACAGTGTTGTTGCGGGCGACTGGCGCTTCCAGATTTTCGGCCAGCTCGTGCGCCCACTGTTGATCAAGTTTATCCAGCGGCGCGATATACCCGGCGCGCGCGTAATCGGGAATCCATACATAGTCCATCGGCACGATATCTGGCGCTTCACCCTGCGCGACGGTCCGTCGCAACTGGCGATGAAAGTCATCGCGCGAACACATCGTCACCTTCAGCTTGACTTCTTGATCGGGATGGTGCAGGTTCCAGGCGTGGACCGCGCTTTCCATCGAACCAAGCCAGAACACGTCGTAGTGGGTGAGCACGTGAACCTCGGTTTGCCGTTCCAGACGTTTGGAGACACCGCGCGCCACAAAAGTACCCTGCCCGGCGCGGCGATACAGAAAGCCTTCACGGGCTAACTCGGTGAGGGCCTGGCGGATGGGGGCGCGGCTGACGTCGTACAGGCTGCATAGTTCCATTTCGGTCGGCAGACGGTCGCCGGGCCGCAAGATGTTGGCTTCCATTTGCTGCTTGAAATGGAGTTTGAGTTGATAATAGATGGGAACAGGAGAATTTCGATCAACCATGAACGGCCTGACTTTGTATGATGAAAGGCACTTTGGTATTTCTTTATAACATTATACACTGGGATAATGGTTTGTCAATAGGTTTACCTGGGTTTTCGTTGACAATTTCCGTGTTTACGCTACAATTTGCCCAAATTCAGGATGAATGACTGAGAAATGCGAACAAATGTCATATCGCTAACTACAATGGGTGTCGCCAAGAAGCCGGACCGCTAGGTCCGGACATTTCGCGTTGGTAAGAACCGGCCCTAGTGAGTATTCCGCACTAGGGCCGGTTTTTGTTTGCACGACTTTAACTTTCAACCTGTAACCTGTCACCTGTAACTATTTTTCCGCGGAGGAGACCAATGACTTTACAACAGTTTGCTATCATCGAATCAACATTACGTGAGGGGGAGCAGTTTGTCGGCGCGAGTTTCACGACGGCGCAAAAGATCGAGATTGCGCGCCTGCTGGATGCGTTCGGCGTGGAGTGCCTGGAACTGACCTCGCCGCTGGCGTCGCCGCAGAGCTACGAGGACGCGAAAGCTATCGCGCGGCTGGGTTTGCGCTGTAGTATTCTGACGCACATTCGCTGCCGCATCGAAGATGCCCGGAAGGCCATTGAGACGGGGGTGGATGGCGTGGATGTCGTCATCGGCGCATCGTCTATGCTGCGGGAGTTTAGCCACGGCAAGAGTGTCGAGGAGATCATCGATTTGGCGCTGGAAGTGGTCGAGTTTGTGCGTTCGCAGGGCGTGCGCGTGCGCTTCAGCACCGAGGACTCGTTCCGCAGCGATCCGCGCGATCTGTTCCGCATCTACGAGGCCGTCGACCGCATCGGCGTGCATCGCGTGGGCATCGCCGACACGGTCGGCGTGGCGACGCCACGCCAGGTCTACGAGCTGGTGCGCGAGCTGCGCGGACGCGTGGCCTGCGACATCGAGTTCCACGGGCACAACGATGCCGGCTGCGCCATTGCCAACGCTTACGAGGCGCTCGACGCTGGCGCGACGCACGTGGATACGACGGTGCTCGGCATCGGCGAGCGCAACGGCATCACACCGCTTGGCGGGTTGATTGCGCGGCTCTACGCCACCGATCCCGCCTCCGTCGCCAAGTACGATCTGCCCCTGCTGCGCACGATTGATACCACCGTCGCGCAGATGGTCGGCGTGGACGTGCCGTTCAACAACTACATCACCGGCATCACGGCCTTCACCCACAAGGCCGGCATCCACGCGAAGGCCATCCTCAACAACCCGGAGACCTACGAGATCATCAACCCGCAGGCGTTTGGCCTCACCCGCTACGTCAGCATCGCCCACCGCCTCACCGGCTGGAACGCCATCAAAAACCGCGCCGAACAACTGGGGCTGGCATTGGATGACGCGCACATCAAGACGATCACCGAGCACATCAAGGCGCTGGCCGACGAAAAGCCAATTTCCCTTAGCGACGTGGATGCCATGCTGTACCGTTGGGCCAATGGCGAAGGCGAAGTAGCTTGACTTCGCCGCAAACCGCCGACAATAACCATAGATAAGGTCGGGTACTTTTCCCTTGCGACCGCGGACCAGGGACTTCGGACTATTTGCAGGAGGAAGTGTATGGATATATGGCAAGGACAGCGGGTGCGACTGCGCGGCGTGGAGCCGGGCGACGCCGACACCTTTTTTGCGTGGCGCGACAGCGATATGGCGCGCTTCACGGATTTTGTGCGGTTTCCTGATTCACTGGAAGCGACCCGCAAGCACTTTGCGCGGATGGCGACCCCGGATTTGAAAGACGACGTCTTCGATTTTGTCATCGAGAATCAGGCCGGGGAAGCCGTCGGTATCATCAACTCCCACACCTGCGACCGGCGGGTGGGGTGCTTTATGTACGGCCTGGGGATTGGGCCGGGCTATCGCCGCCGCGGCTATGCCTCTGAGGCGATTTTCCTGCTGTTGCGCTACTTCTTCGATGAACTCAATTACCAGAAAGTCAGCGCCACCGTCTATTCGAACAACGAAGCCTCGCAGCGTCTCCACGAGAGTCTGGGCTTCACGCTGGAAGGCCGTATCCGCCGCGTCGTTTTCACCCTGGGGCAGCACTTCGACGAACTCCATTACGGCATGACGGTGGAAGAATTCCAGGCGCAGCGCGCTCGGTTCTGCGTTTAACCGGCAAGTCTCAGTAGATCGAAAATTGGGTTCGTAGTCACCGCTTTAGCGGTCGGTGCGCCGCGCGCGGGGACGGCTGAAGCCGTTACTACGAACGAAAAATCACATCGACTGAGTCTCAGACTACTCGACTATCTTCGGAGGTAACGTATGCGTCAGATCATTGCCATGGGCCATGGCGGGTTCTCAATGGACCCGGAGAATCTCGTGCTAGATCGCTACATCTGCGAACAGACCGGCAAGCCGCGTCCAAAAGTATGCTTCTTGCCGCAGGCCAGCGGCGAGGCGCAAGGCTACATCATTAACTTCTATGCCGCGTTCACCCGCCTCGGGGCGGAACCCAGTTATTTGTCGTTGTTCCGTCCATCCACGGCGGATTTGGCCTCCTTTCTGCTCGAAAAGGACGTTCTCTACGTGGGCGGAGGCAACACCAAAAGCATGTTAGCCCTCTGGCGCGCGTGGGGATTGGATGCGATTATGCGTCAGGCGTGGGAACGAGGCATTGTGCTTGCAGGGTTGAGCGCGGGCGCAATTTGCTGGTTTGAGCAGGGCAGCACCGATTCGATCCCCGGCTCATTGACTGCGCTGGATTGCCTGGGCTTGCTGCCTGGAAGCTGCTGTCCGCACTATAATGGCGAGGCCGAGCGCCGCCCAAGTTATCACCGGCTCGTTGCCGCGGGCGAGATACTGCCCGGTTACGGCGTGGATGAGGGTGCGGCGCTGCATTTTGTGGACGACAATCTGTCTCGAGTGGTTACGTCGCATCCTGATGTCACGGCCTATTACGTGGAGAAAGTTGGCGACGAGGTCCAGGAGCATACGCTAGAGGCGATGCGGCTCGCGTGAAGAAACTGGTGTGGGTTGGATAACTATCCAACCCACACCCAATGTAGCATTTACGCCGCCGGGAAAATCTTCCCCGGATTGAGCACCCCGTTTGGATCGAACGCCGCTTTGATGCGTCGTTGCAGCGCGATCACCGTCCCGTCCAGCAGCATCGGCAAAAAATCGCGCCGCTTGGTGCCGATGCCGTGTTCCCCACTGAGCGTGCCGCCGAGTTTGGCGACGGCTTGATATAAATCGAATAGCACCGCGTGCTCCTGCTCCTCCCACACTTCTAGCGGCATGTGCGGATGTTTGACAATGGTGGCGTGCAGGTTGCCATCGCCGGCGTGGCCGTAGCAGGGGATGATGACATCGTATTTCTCCGAAAGCCGGTCGAGTTCGGGCATCAGGTCGGGAATTTGCGCGAAGGGCACGACGATGTCTTCGAGGCTCTGCACCGGGCTGTAGACCTTGAACGCCTCCGCGATGTTGCGCCGTACTGACCAAACCCGCTCTTGTGTTGTGTGGTTGTCTGCTACGTAGACCTCGATTGCGCCGTGTTCCAGACACAGTTCGCCAATCGTCTCGTATTCCTTCTCCACCTGCGCTTCACTGCCGCCATCCACCTCAATAAGCAGCATTGCCCCGGCCTGCTCGTAGGGCAAATCTTCGTTGAGATACTTGCACGTCGTCTGCACCGAGAGCTTGTCCATAAACTCGATGGCGGTGGGGATGATGCGCCCGTTGGTCATAATCTTCGGCACCAGCGCAATCGCCGACGGCACGTCCTTGAACAGCACCAGCAAATCCACCTTCGCCGTGGGCAGCGGCAGCAGCTTGAGGATGATCTTGGTGAAGATGCCGAGCGTGCCTTCTGAGCCGACCATCAGTTGCACCAGATCGTAGCCGGTGACATCCTTGACGCGCTTGCCACCGAACTGGACGATTTCGCCGGTGGGCAGTACCACTTCCAGGCCCATCACATACCGCCCGGTGACGCCATACTTCACCGCCTTGCCGCCGCCCGCGTTCTCCGCGACGTTGCCCCCAACGAAGCAGGTCTCCACACTCATCGGATAGCCCGCGTAGAACAGGCCGTCGTCCTTCAGAATCTCGTTGATGACGTTTGTGACCACGCCTGGCTCGACAACGACCACCAGATTATCGCGGTCAATCTCCAGGATGCGGTTCATCCGCTCCACCGACAGCAGGATGCCGCCGTAGACCGGCACCGCGCCGCCCGATAGCCCCGATCCCGCGCCGCGCGGCGTGACCGGGATCAGCTCGCGGTTAGCGAGCCGCATAATCGCCGCAATCTCCTCCGCGCTCGCCGGTTTGACGACCACATCCGGCATGTGCGCGAAGGCTGGATCGGCCACCTCGTCGTGGGCGTAGGCTTCCATTTTCTCCACATCGTCATGGATCACATATTTCTCGCCGACGATATTTTGCAACTCCGCGACAATCGCAGGGGTGACAGGATTGTAGTGTGTCATAGATTCTCCTCGATGAATCGTTAGAACGTTCTAACGTTGGAACTCCCCGCGCAGTTTTTCGAGCACGGCGGGCAGCACCTCGAATACATCGCCGACGATGCCCAGGTCGGCCACCTGGAAGATGGGCGCATCGGGGTCGGTGTTGATGGCGACGATGTACTCCGCCGTCTGCATCCCGGCGAGGTGCTGGATCGCGCCGGAGATGCCGCAGGCGATGTACAGGTTCGGCGCGATGGTCTTGCCGCTCAGCCCAATCTGGCGCGGATACGACTGCCAGCCGCGATCCACCGCCGCGCGCGTCGCGCCGACGCTGCCGCCCAACACATTGGCGAGGTCGGCGAGCAGCTTGAAGTTCTCCCCGCGTTTCATCCCCCGCCCACCGGCGACGATGACTTCGGCGTCTTCAATCACGACCTCCTGTGTCTCGTCGGGGATGAACCGCTCGTAGCGCATCCGCGCCGTCAGCAGCGCTTCCGGTACATCCACACGCACAATCTCGCCGAGGCCGGCCGCCGCGCGTGCTTCATCCCGTGGGGCGGGCGGCGTGGATTTGGGGCGCACGGTCGCCATCTGCGGGCGTGCGGTGGGCGTTTTAATCGTCGCCATGATGTTGCCGCCGATGGCAGGGCGGGTTTGCAGCAGGTTGCCCGTCTCCGGGTCAATTTCCAGGCCGGTGCAATCCGCCGTCAGCCCGGTATGCACCTGCATCGAGATGTAGGGCATCACCGTGCGACCGGTTGTCGTCGCCGCCGCGATCAGCACTTCGGGCCGGTAGGTGTCGATGAGATAACGCAGCGCCTTGGCGTGCGGCTCCACCAGGAAGCGTGCCAGCGCCGGATGATCTACCACGTAGACGCGATCCGCGCCGCGCGCGAGTAGTTCGTGTAATTCCGTTTCGGGGATGGCATCGCCGAGCACCACAGAGCACAACCGGCACCCCCGCGCATCGGCCAGTGCGCGCCCGCGTGTCAACAGTTCAAACGATACCGTGTGTAACTTGCCTTGTTTAACTTCAGCCAGCGTCCAAATGTCAGTCCAGTCCATAGTTGTTAGTCCTCAGTCCGTAGTCCTTAGTCCAAAGTCCAAATTCCAAAGTCAAAAGTCGAAGGTCTCCATTCGCCCATTCACTGATTCGCTCATTCGCTGATTCGCCCATTCTATATCAACTGGCGGTCGCGCAGGAAGGCGACGAACTGGTCGGCGGCAGCTTCAACATCGGCGGCGTTTTTGACGTAGACCATTTCACCGTGCCGGGCGATTTTGGGCTTATCAATCTTCACCACGCGGGTTGGTGAACCGCTTAACCCGATCTTCGTCACGTCGAGGTCAAGCTCGTCCGGCCCCCACATCGGGATCGTCGCGCTCTTGGCGCGCTGTTTCCCGTGTAGGGTGGGAAGCCGCGGGGAAGCGATCTCTTTGACGACGGTGAGCACAGCCGGCAGCGGCGACCACAGTACCTCGATGCCGCCCTCGACCATGCGGTTGAGGTACAGGCCGTCCTCCGTCACGTCTGAAATCCGGCTGATGTAGGTTGCCAGCGGTAAATCAAGGAACGCCGCGATGCCGGGGCCAACCTGTCCCGTGTCGCCGTCGGTGGCGCGCTCCCCGCAGATGATGAGATCTACCACGCCGAGTTGCCTGATCGCCTGCGCGAGGGTGTACGCCGTGGCCCACGTATCCGCGCCGGCGAACTTGCGGTGGCTGAGCAGCACGCCGTCGTCGCAGCCCATCGAGATGGCCTCCTTGAGCGCCTTCTCGGCGAGCGGTGGCCCCATCGAAATCGTCGTCACCTGCCCGCCGACCTGGTCGCGCAAGCGCAAGGCCGTCTCGATAGCATAAAGATCGAGTGGATTGACGATGGCTTCAACCCCGGTGCGGAGCATCGTGCCGGTTTCGGGGTCCATCTTCACATTGCTGGTTTCTGGAACTTGCTTGATTGGAACAACAATGCGCATTCTTTACCTCCCCAGATTGCATTGACTTATCCTCTATTCTACCGGCAAACACGCGAGAGGCAACAAACAGGGGCAACGCGCCTGGTAGGCGTTGCCCCTGTTCCTGAGGAAAAACCGCTATGGGGTGTTGCGCAACACCAGCGGGAGGAACACGGTATGCTCCGGCGGTGTTGTGGGTTGGGTCACGTGGATGTAATTCGCCCGGCTGATGCTGTTGCTGCCGCCGGCGCCGCTCACGGTCAGCGTGACGGTGTACGTTCCCGGCGCGGTGTACTGATGCGTGGGATGCTGTAACAGGCTCGTCGCGCTGTCGCCGAAGGCCCACTGCCAGGCAGCGATGTCGCCGGTCGAAGTATCCGTGAACACGACGGTCAACGGCGCTTGCCCGCTCAACGGCGCGGCGGTGAAGTCCGCGGCCGGCGCGGCGCTGGCGCCCTGCGCTGCGATGTAGAGCGGTCTGATGACGGACGCGCTCCCGTTTGCCCCGCTCACGGTCAACGTGACGGTGTACGTCCCGGCGGCGTAGGTGTGACTGGGATGCTGCGCCGTGCTGGTCGCGCCGTCGCCAAAATTCCATTGCCAACCGGTGACGCCGCCGGAAGAATGATCCGTGAAGGTCACGGCCAGCGGCGGCGCGCCGGCCACGGGCGCGGCGGTGAAGGCGGCCAGCAGGCCGGCGGCGTCATTCGGGCAGGTGCCATCGGTCAGGGCGGCCCAGGTGTACCGCGCCGTCAGCGCCAGGACGCCGGGTTCCCAACCCGCAGCGGTCGCCAGATCGCTGTTGACCGGGTTGGTGGACGGCATGGCCGCCCAGACTTTCAGCGCGCCTTCTTCAACGGCGAAGGCGACCAGGGACAGGGACGCGGCGTCGGGGTTGGCGATGCCGAGCGCGCTGAAGGGCACGAACAGGTCGGTCACGGACGTGGCAAAGGCGTAAGAGAGACCCGTTGCGCTGACCCACTGGCTGCCATTCCAGCGCAACAGCGTCGCCGTGCTGCCGTCTTGCACCCAGACCACGTAGTCGGCGGCCATCCCCAGGGTGACGGTGTCGCTGAGGGTGCTGTAGGGATCGTAGGCGGTCGTGCTGCCGCCGCTCTGGGTGTCGAGGTAGACGAACAGGTCGCCGTGCAGATTCCAGTTGGCCCCCGTCCACGCCAGGCGCAAGCCGTCGGCATTCCAGGCGGCGTAGAGTCGCTGCGGGGCGCTGAGGGAAGCGTTAGGCAGCGCCCGCTCCGCCACGCGGGTATCGGTTCCAATCAGGTTGCAGGACGATTGCAGCCAGCCCTGATAGGCAGGCGGCAGCGGGCCGACGTACACCGGCGTCAGTTGGTAATCCACATACACCGGGCCGACCGTCACGACGGTTTCGTTGCCGTAGAGGTCGCGGGCGGTGATCTCGACGGCCAGCTTTTGCGACCCGCCGGCGTTCAGACTGTCGCTGCGCGGGTCGGCCACGGCAACCGTCCGCACAGCTTGTTGCGTCCCCGGCAGCAGCTCCATCCACCGCACCTGATACGGCGCGAGACCGCTCTCGTCGCCGGAGGCCGTCCACTCAACGAACAGCGTGGGGGCCAGCACGTCATCAATGACGGCGCCCGGCATGAGCGTCCGCCGCGCGCCCGTTGCGTCGTAGTAGCTCAAGGTCGCGGCAAAGGCGGTGGGCGGCGTCGCATCGGCCCATACGACGCGGCTGGCTTCGGCAGTGTTTCCGGCCACGTCGGTGACGCGGGCGGCAAGTGTGTAGGACGCGCCGGCCGGCGGTTCGAGCGCGCCGGAGTACAAGTCCACGCTCCACGGCTGCCAGCCCGGCTGGAAGGTGTGCGGGATGGGCTGCCAATCGCCGTCGTTGAGCCGGATTTCCAGGCGCGTGATGCCGACGCTCTCATTCACCAGGCCGGCGACGCGGATGTAGCCGTTGGTGAAGTTGGCCTGCGTCACACTCGGCGTAGTGATGGAGATTTCCGGCGCGGTCGCGTCCACGTAGAACGTGGTGAGCGGGCCGGGCGCGCCGTTGAGCGGCGCGGACGAGGTGATGACGTGGGCAGCGGCGTCATAGATGGTCGCCAGCAGGTTGTAGACGCCGTCGTTAGCCGGGGTGAAGGTGGTCTGCCACGCCGCCGAGGTCGCGCTGCCGCCCCAATTCTCCGTATGGATGACCTGCCCATTGGCCGTCAGGGTCAAGTTGTTGAGGTTGGCTTGCGCGTAAGCCGTCCCGCCGATGGCGATGGGCGCGTGGCTGGTGAAGACGCTGGTGTGCGTCGGCGTGAAGATGGCGACGCCGAGCGTCAAGTTCAACGTTTGCGTGGCGCGGGCGACGGTGGTGCAGGCGCCAAAGATGTCGCACGCGGTCAACGCGTCGGCGGCATCCGCGGCGTTCATCACCGTGGCGGGCGAGGTGTAGCGCCAGAGTTTGGTTTGGGGGAAGAGTTCCGTGTACCAGGCGGCGTTTTGATAGACGGGCTGCGAGGTGTTCACAGGACACTCGTACCCTGGCGCGCTCAAGTTGTAGTCCTCGCTCCAACAGCGATAGAGGTCGCGGTCGCCGGGGAAGCGCGGCGCATAGTGCGTCAGTGTGACGCGCGGCGCTTGCGTGTCAATTTCGCCCTGCCAGACGTTGGAGATGACGCGGGTGTGGCCGAGGGCATCCGCTGTGCGCAGGTAGACCTGGTGCGGGCCTTCGAGACCGGCGGGGAGCGTGGTAGTCCACGTGGAGAAAGCTGCGCCGGGCGATGCCAACGTGACCGGCTGCCAGGCGAGGCTGCCGGGCGTGTGCCGGTCTTGCGCGTGCTGGAAGGCGATTTCGACCGAGGCGACGCCGCCGACGCCGGGGTTGGCAATCGCCTGGAGCTGCGCCGACGTGAGCGCGCGGTCATAGATAACGACTTCATCCAACAGGCCGTTCAGGTTCGCGCCGATGCGGAAGGCGTCATCGGCGTTGGCGGATAGCGTCAGCGTGGAGGTGAGCGTTTCCTGCGCGACGCCGTTGACGTAGAAGGTGACGGTCATGCCGCTGCTGCTTTCCAGCACGGCGGCGATGTGCGTCCATTGCCCCGCGCTCAACGTCACCGCGCTGCTCTCAAAGGTGTGCGCGCCGTAGGCGTTAAAGACCAATCCCTGGCCGTTGACGCCCAGACCAAAGCCGTTCGCGCTATTGGCGCTGTCGGCGGAGATGAGATGCTGCAAGCCGACGATGCTGTTGAGCCGCACCCACGCCATCACGGTCAGGTCGTCGCGCAAGCTGCCGAGACGCCCGCCGGCGGCCAGGGTGAGCGCGTCATTGCCGTCGAAGCTGGTAGCCTGCCCGTAGTAACCGGCCGCGCTCGCCGGGCACGCGCTCCCTTCACAGTCGCCCACCAGCCGCGTGCGCGAGGCATCGTAGAAGCGCGTCGCCCCGGCGGGTTCTTCCAGGTGCATGTGCAACACCTGGCCGGTGGGATAGGGCGCTTCCACTACCGCGCCGGTGAGGGTGGGCAGCGGCGCGGCGCCGGTAATGGCGTAGTCGCCGGCGGCCAGCGCGGTCACGTCGGCGAAGGGGGCCGTGCCGTCCACCTCGATGACGAACTGCGTGGCGCTGACGGCCTGGGGCCGCATCAGCACGGCGGACGGGCGCTGCAACGGCGTCCTGACGGTGGCGTTGTTGACGGCATCCACCGCGCTGAGTTGGACGGTGTAGCTGCCGTTGGGCGGGAAGGGGAAGGGGTAGTCCACTTCCCAGGCCACGAGGGTGTTGGCCGGGCCGCTGAGGCTGCGCAACGTTGCCAGGTGCGCGCCGTTGACGGGCGCGTTGGTCGCGTCGAAAAGGGTGACGTAGACGGCGCTCACGCCGCTGAGGGTGTCGGTCGCCACACCGGTCAAATGCAGGCTCGCCTCCGCGCCCCGCGCGCCGGGCGCGCCATCCAGGCTGACCTGCGGCGCAGTCCCGTCTACCGTCACAGTGAGGCTGTTCTGGCTGACGTGCCCCACGCTATCGGCGGCGCGAACGCGCAGGGTCAATGCGCCTTCGACGGTGGGCGTGATGGCGAACAGCCAGAGGTCTTCATCGCGTTGCGCGGCCTGCCAGGTTGCGCCGCCGTTCACCCTGTAATCCACGCTGACGATAGCCGAGGTCGCGTCGCGCGCCGTGGCGGCCATCACATAGCCGGGCTGCAAGGGGATGAACGCGGCGGGATGGTCAATCGCCACCGTCGGGTTGTCGGCGTCTATGGTGATGTCGTGTGAGAAGGCGGCGTCGTACCAGGCGACTTGATACCGGTACATATCGCTGATGGCGCGGTTATCCAGCGCCATGTCAGTCATAAAGACCTCGTCGGCCAGGCCCACAAACTGGTTGCCGATGTGGATGGGGTTAGCGTTGGTCGCGCGCGAAGGGAGGTCGCCGGTGGCGGCCGGCTGCCCGTTAAGGTAGAGCGTCAGTTTGCCATCCCCGTAGGTCGCGGCGACGTGGTTCCACTGGTTGAGCATCAGCGTGGCGGTGGTGACAATCGAGTTGATGGCCTGGGGGGCGCGCGTTCCCTGGGTGACATCGAACTTGACCCGCATCGAGCCGCGCAGGATGGTCAGTTCAAAGCTGCCGGCCTTGCCGATGAGGATTTGGTCGCCAATCCACCGCTGGCGCGTGGGCTTGAACCAACCGCCGACGGTGAAGCTGTCTGGCGTGCTGGCGCTGGGCAGCTCAAGGCACTGCGGCGCGTCGGAGGCATAGTTCATGCTGTCAAAGACGATGGCCCCGCGCATCCAGCCATCCAACCCGGCTTTGGGACACCCGCACTGCTGCGCCGTGGGATTCAGCACGCACCCGGCGTTGACGCTCGGATTGGCGGCGTTGGCGAAGACAGTGGTGGTGACGCCGGTGGCCGCCTCGAAGAGCGGCTCATCCAGGCGCAGGTTGATGGCGGGGGCTTCGCGCAGCAGGGCGAGCACCTCGGCGGCGGTGGGCGCTTTGTTGATGACGAGCACGTGGTCAATCAACCCGGCAAAGTACTTGGTATTGTCGGTTTTGTCCGCGCCGACGACGACCGCGCCAGCGGTCAGCGCGCGGACTGTGCCGGACGCCGCGCCGCGCTCCACGCCGTCAATGTAGATGCGCCCGCCGCCGTCGCGCTCGCGGGTCGCAACGAGATGATGCCAGAGGTTGTCGTTGACCAGCGCGCCGGTGCTGGTGACGACGACCCCCGGCAGACCCGCGCCGGAACTCCACCAGCCCACGTTCCCATCCGCCGTGACGCGCAGTTGGTAGCCGCCGGCGGCGTTGCGTTGCTGGAGGATGACCTGTTCCTGCGCGGCCTGCGTCTTGACCCACGCGGAGACGGCGAAGGGGTCGCTGCCGACGACCACCGGGCCGCCGCCCAGGTCTACGAAGTCGTTCACGCCGTCAAAGCGTGCGGCCTGGTTGGCGCGGCCGGGCAGGCCGCTATCCGGGCAAGTGTCGCCGGAGACGGCGACGCCGGAACAGACGCCCACCGCACCGTTGCCGGAGTCATCCGCAAAGATGTCCCGGCCCGGCGCTTCGTCAAAGCGGAGTTCGAGGAGCCGCTGCATCCCGGTGAAGAGGTCGTCCATCTGCACGGCGGTCAGCGCGTAGGGGTAGATGCGCAGGTCGTCCAGAGCGCCTTTGTAGAAGTCGTTGTCCTGCGCCCAGAACAATTGACCGTCTATAGCCCCGTTGGATTCTTGGTAAAAGCTAGGAGCAAAATTACCTGCGGGGATGTTGTAACGGTTATCACGAACCAGGGTGTCGTCATTATCAATCCCGCCACTTGTGCCACAACGATCACTTGGGGTCGAAAAATCCTTTTCACAGAACCATAAGTCGTGGGCGCTATCATTGTTAATGGAAATAGGTACATGAATGTCATAGCTCGATGACCACTTCCAAACCTCTTTCCGCCAGCGATTAACCCCGTCCCAGTCAAGAAGCAATTCAGGCGCAGATTCCGACCAATGTATATTGTCAGACCGCACGTAATCAAACCACACATAGCCATTGGCATTGGGACGTCCGGCATAGAGCCAGTTGCCGGCGTAGGGTTTCTTGCCGTTGCAGGCTGCGCTGGTATCCACCGCGATGCCGTTGATGTAGAAGGTCATCAATTCGCCGTCGAAGGTGACGCCGACATGTTGCCATTCGTTGGGCGTGATGATGGAGTTGACCGTCTGATAGCCGCACGCCGTCGCGCCGTCGCCAAAGCGCAGGCCGATCCGGGTGGCGGCGGGGTTTACGTAGAGCGTGGGATAACCCTGGACGCCGGCTTCGCGGCCCAGGATGCCGTACCAACCTCGCCAGATAGGGTCATCTTTGCACTCATAGGGATCGACAGAGTTTGGACAGGCGAAATTATCAATAAACACCGTGTAAACCTCTGGCTTGATCCACGCCGCCAGGCTGAACTGCCCCGCGCCCTTGCTGAGGTCAAGGCTACTGCTGCCGCCCGTGCTGAGCCACTGCGTCTGATTGAACGCGACGCCCTGGCCTACCGGCGCGCTGATGCCTGCTGTGGGGCATTGACTGCCGCTGCACATAATGGGAATTTGATTGGCGGAACTGTCGCCCAGGCTGTACCGCGCTATTTCCTGGGGCGTCAACGCGCGGGCGTAAATCTCGACTTCGTCAATTGTCCCCTGGAAGAAACGCTCGGTGCCGGTGCCGCGGGCGCCAATCGCCCAGTTGCTATTCACCGGCACTGCGCCTGTGCCGCTGGCCTGGCGGGCGACTTCTTGCCCGTTCCGATACAGGATCCAGTTGCTGCCGTCGTAGACGCCAGCCAGGTGAATCCACTGATTCAGGTCGCTCGACGGAATGGCATAACTCGCCCCGTAGGAAGTGCCATTCCATGAGCCGACTTCGTAATTACCCCCTGATAGCCGGAGAAACACTTCACCGTTGGGGCTTGTGCTATAACCATGCGCGATGATGTTACGCAGGCCATCCGTCGCTTCCGGCTTGATCCAGGCCAGCAGGGTGATCTGGCCGTTGGTGGGCAGGCTCGCCGGGTTGCCCAGGCTGATGTAATCGTCAACGCCGTCAAAGTAGGCCGCCAGCCCGTGATAACCGGCTTGCCCGGCGGCAGGGCAGACCGTACACGTACCATTGTTGCCGGCGCTTGATGCATCGGCAAATTGAGTTGCGCCGGCGGTTTCATTCAGGGGCAACCACAGCACGCCTCCTCCGCTGTCGGGGCTGCCATCAAAGGTGACGTGTAGCGCCGGGGTAGTGACGTACAACAAAATCTCTTCCGCCGATAGCGCGCGCGGGAAAACCTCCACTTCGTCAATGAAGCCCTTGAACCACGCGCCAGAGGCCTGGCCGATGGAGAATTTGCCGCCGGTTTCCGGGCGCGCGGCAGACGTGAATGTGGCCTCCGGCCGACCGTCCACGTAAAGCACGCCGGCATTGGCGCTGTCGAGCGTCACCATGACGTGATGCCAGCCGTTGGCGGCGAAGGTCGCCGCGCTGGACTGGGTGGTCGCGCCATCGTCATACTCAAACTTCTGCGTGGTGGGGTTGTAGTAAAGCGCGGCGCGCACTTCGTCCGCGTTGGTCTGGAAGGCCAGCGCGGCTTCCCGCGCCGCTGCGCCGGATTCCGCGTAGACCCACGCGCCCAACGAGAGCGTCTGGCTCAGTGCGGCGGTGGAAACCGAGTCGGCGGTGATATAGTCCTCCACGCCATCGAAGCGCGGGGCCAACCCGGCGTACCCGGCTTGCCCGGCGATGGGACAGGCGACGCCGGTACACGCGCCGGCATTGCCGGTGAGCGAGGCATCCGCAAACTGCGTCGTCCCGCTGATTTCGTTCAGGTGCAGCCAGAGGACGCGCCCGGCGGCCTCGCCGCGCAGGTCGGCGATGTTCGCGCCGGCCCGGTTGGTCAGGCTGATGGCGTAGGAGTGGTCAATGTCGGAGCGCAGCGTCACCTGGCCGTTGAGTGTGGTGGTCTGGCTGGGGCCGAGGGTGTAGGGCTGCGGTTCGATGTCGCTGTTCTGCACGGCGGCGGGGAACTCGACTTCGAGCAGGCCCAGGGCGTAACGGTCGCGCAGGTAGTTCTCGATGGTGGCGGTGTAGACAATCGTCGCGCCCGGCGCGACGATGCCGTCGCCGTCGTCAATGACCGAGGAGACGCCCAGCACCGCCGATGACGAATAGACGTTGGGGTTAAAGCCGTAGACCTGCTCCAACTTGTCGCTGATGCCGTCGCCGTCCGCGTCGGGGTCGTTGGGGTCGGAGACAACGCGCGTAATTAGCGGGACTTCTACGCCGCCCTCGTCCTTGAAGGCGTAGACGTATTCCCACCCGTCCAGCTCTTCCTTGTCGGTCAGGCCGTCGCCGTCGCTGTCGGACAGGTACGGGGCGGTTCCGTAGAAGACTTCCCAATAGTCTTCCAGGCCGTCGCCGTCGCCGTCGCCATCGGCGGCCATCGGGTCGAGGCCGTGTTGCAACTCGTACCAGTCGGAAAGGCCGTCCACGTCGCTGTCGGGCGTCCCGTCGTCGGGGTCGTTGCCGCCCCAGGCCGCGCTGCGCAGGTTGTCGCCGTCGGCGTCGGCCAGGGTAGGAAAGCGCGCGTCCCACGCCAGGGCGTAGCTGCGCTGGCCCCGGTCGGCTAACTCGTAGAAGCCGTCCAGCGTGGCCGGGAAGACATCCAGTTTGAGTTTGTTGCCCATATAGATGTGGACGTTGTCTGTTTTTTCGCGCAGGTAACAGACCGGGACCGGAATGACCCACGGGCCAACCATGATAGCCATCATAAAACATTCCTGGGCGTTGAAGGCATAGCTTTCCACCAGGTAGAGCGGCGGTTCCTGGTTGAGACCGGCCTTTGCCAGGGGGATGGGGAAGTCGTTTCTGACCGGCTGGGTGGAGGTGAACCGTTTAGTGTCCCAGTAGGCGCCGTGGTCGTTGTTCGCCGGAATCCACTCCTCTTCCATCTGCCAGCGCGCCACGTCCAGCGTTTGGGTGTTCGTCGGCACAAAGGCGTAGCGGAAGGTGGAATCGTCCATGTACATATCGGCGAATTGCCAGAGGTACAAGTCGCCGAGGCCCACCGGGATTTCGCGGTAGAGCGTGGTCAGCACATTCGCGCTGATGGCGAGGCGGTTGCCGGCCGTCATCCCCTTGAGGGCATCCACTGCGCCGACATCGAAATTCTGGATTTGCATCAAATCTTTGGCTTCCAGATCTACCAACGGCGTCTGGTCGTAGGTGAGGAACTGCACCAACTTGGTCAACAAGCCGGTGAGGCCGGGACAGAACCACTCTTGCATAATCTTCCATCCCCCGCCCTCGTTGTTTGCCACTTTCTCGTCTACCCCCAGCGTCATGCAGATGGTAGAGAACACCAGGTCAATCATGCCGATGATGGCGACGATGAGCTGCCCGACAATCGGGATAAAGCCGATCGCCACCATAATGGCCGCGACGATGACCGTAGCCACCATATCGGCAAATGCCTGGTTGAACTCCAACGAGGCAAACCCCACGCCGCCTTTGATCATCTGGAAAATGAACAGGCCCAACGAAACCAGCGCCGTGACCATAAGGCCGATAACGGCGGCGACGACGGCGGCTTTGGTGATCGCGTCAAACGCGCCCTTGATTTTCTTGGCGATCTCGATGATGCCTTTGATCGCGGTAATGATGGCCACAACCTTGACGATCAACAACACGCCTTTGATGACATAGTTCACCATTTTCATGACAAGTTGTGTGCCGCCGATAAAATACAGCGCGAGCGCCAGTCCCACCAGCCCGACGGCCACGACGGCGCACGTCACCAGAGCCGCCACAAATACGCCTTTTTGGAATGTGGAGAGTTTTTGCCACAGCTTGGTGAACATCCCCGGCTCGCCGGCCTTTTGTTTGCCCAAATCTTTGAGCAGATCGTGGCCGCCGACCCGCACATTCTCGGTAAACAGTGTAATCTCTTTTGGACCGGCCAGTTTGTCCGCAATCAACCCCACGAGAACTTTGGCGCCGGCCCCGGCGCCACCGGCAATGCCGTAAGAAATCTCGAGGTCGCTGGCGACGTTCGCCCGGAGCTGCACTGCACCGTCCAATTCGACCACGCTGGTGGCTCCGGCCAGCACGGTGAGGTAAAAAGAGGATGCAACCAGCAGCGCTCCTTCCAACACATACGGGTCGCTGCCGAATTCGCTATCGGCAGCCAGCCAGGGGCGGACGCTGTCGCCCAGGCGGTTAATGTACTCGTCGTAGGGATAGGCGTCCCACACGCCCGCGCCCTTGTAGCGGAACGGCGACCAGCTCATGCCGGTCAACACGATGTCCGGGAAGTTCGCCGCCGCCATAGTGACTGCCAGGCGATTGCCCTGGCGGATGCCGGCCTGCGTCGCCGTCACCAAATCCTCCAGGGCGGCAGCGCGGAAGCGCTCTTCGCGCGCGAACAACAAGGTAGGGGCTTGAATTTTGGCGCGGTTGCCCTCCATAAAATAATCCGCCAGAATTTGTTTGGTGGTGGTCATCGGCAGCGCCGCCAGATACCCCTGGTGGGCAAAGGTCTGGGTGACAACCTGGAACGCGCCCTGGGGCAGTCCCCAGGTTTCGGTGGGGGTGACGCCGGTGTTCAAGTCCCGGTCAAAGCGCCGCGCGATTTCCGCTAGCGGGAGGTCGCGCGCGCCGTCGGCGTCCGCGTCGCGCCCGGCGATAAAGCTCTGATCCAGGCCGTTCGCCAGTTGCCAGAGGTTGCTCTCGTAATAGGTCTCCGGGTCGTAGTCCGGCTGGCTGATGGCGTAGTCCGGGTCTTCGAAGATGACGCCCACATCCAGGCCATGATCTTCGCGCACGGAGAGGCCGGTCAGATACCAGTCGTCGTAGTAGGAGTGGATGATGCGGGAGGGCGTTTCAACCCAGTGCGCCGTCCCGTCGCACCAGGCGTTGCGCTCCTCTTCGGTCAGGCCGTCCGGCGGCGTGGTGCAGGTGTCCGTTTTGGCCTGGAGCAGCCACGCCAGCCGGGCCTTTTGGAGCAGGCCAGGCGCGCTCACGGCAGGCCGGTAGACCATGCGCGCCGTAAAGGCCACGCGCCCCTGGTAATCATCCTGCACCAGCGAGACCGGGACGTAGGCCAGCAACACCTCGCCGCTGGCGTCCTTGGCGCGGACGGTGATGCCGTACATGTCCATCTGCGCCGTATCGAGCCAGGCTGTGATCGGCGTGCTGGGGGTGATGGCGGGCGCGTCGGGGATGACGGGCAAATAGCCATACTGCCCGTCGTGGTACGGGATTTCGAGTTCGAGCATCGGGATCAGGCGCAGGTCGCCGTCGGCTTCCTCGCCGCTGTTGCCGAAGGTCGTCTCGTGGACACGCTGCACCTGGCCTTCGCGGTCGTTCGAGGGCCAGTCCAGCACGTTGAGCGTGTACCACAGGTGCTTCGGGTTGACCGGACGCAGTTGGAAGTCCACGAACACAGGCGTGTCCACCGCCAATTCCGCCAGCGTGAACTCGAACACTTGATCGGCAAAGCCCGTAATGACCGCCCGTCCGCTTATTTGGGCGATCTCACCCATCGCCAGCAACGGCGCGTTATCAAATTTGTCGGGGACGCCGTCGCCATCGTCGTCAAAGTCGAATACATCGGCGACGCCGTCCAAATCGGTATCGGGGCAGACCAACGCCCCGGCGTTCAACGCACATTCCATTCCATCCGGGACTTCATCGCCGTTGGTATCCACATCCAGCGCATTAAGATACCACCGCTTGCCGGTCCCGTCCACAATCCCCTGCACCTCCACGCCGTCCGGCAAGCCGTCGCCGTCGGTATCCGCCGCAGTCGGTTCCAGGCCCAACTCGTAGACTTCGATGCCGTCGTTCAACCCGTCGCCATCGGTGTCGGGTTGATTGGGATTCGAGCCGAGGCACAACTCTTGCAAGTCGGTCAGGCCGTCGCCATCGGTATCCACGCCGGTATCGTTGGGCAGATCGTCACATGCCGAGGGGGTCGCGGTCATGGGTGCGGTCACGCTGAGGCCGGGCGTATTGGCCGCCGGAACGGCGGCGTTCCCGGCCAACGGGTCGCGCTGCGGATTGAAATCTTTGCGGGATAAATCCGCCTCTAGCTGCGCCTGTTTTTGGTTTAGTTTTTGTTGCTCTTCAAATTCGGCGTGTGCGGCGTCTTGCTTTTGCGTAAACGCATACACTTGCTGGCTTTGCAACAGCGGCGTGCCCACCATCGAGGCAATGACGACGATCACCACCGCCGCGTAGAGTTGCGAGGCGTGGCAGGTGATCAAGAGCGCGGTGAAAGCCAGGAAGGCCGTCAGCAGGCTCAGTTGGATGCCGAAACTGGGGTCTTGCGCTTTCGCCAGCGCCGCCTTGATGAAACGCGCCGGCGCCGCGCCGGTGGGGGCGGCGTCCGTCTTCCAATCCGTAAAGTCGGTGGTGATGGTCGCCTCGACCTGTTCCAGGCGGTCCGGCGGGAATTTGGCGTGGGTGATCATCCGCAAGGGCAGGCCGGCGCTGTCTATCCAGAGCTCGCCGGAACCGGTCATCTCAAGGTAGGTGCGCGTGAGATCGAGGCTCAGGCCGGGCGGGAGTTCGCCTTTGCGGGTCAACTCCGCTTCCATCAGGTCGCGCATGTGGGCGGCAAACGCGGGGCCATCCAGGCGGAAGCTGTACCGCTCAAACGCGACTCCCGCGCGGGTCTGGCTGTCCAGGCGCGTGATGTCTTGCGCGGCGGCGAGGTAGCCCAACGGGTCGCCGCCGGGCGCGAACAGGTTGAGCGAGGCCGCGCCGTCTTTCAGTTCCTCCCATTCGCCGGCGCCGATGCGTCCCCAGGCTTTGTCTTGCTCCACGCGCAGCTGGAGGCTGTCCCCTCCGATGGCCGTACTACCGCCTTCCGACCACAGCGCCAGACGCATCGCGCCAGCCGCCACATCGGTCTCGCCTTCGATGTAGATGTGCTCGACCGTGCTATGCAAGCCGACGTTTTCCAGCTTGGGCAGGGGCCACGTCGTCTGTTCGATGTCAGTAGCGTAGGTGTACGCGCCGACGGCGTTGGCGCGTTGCCAGGCCGCTTCCACCGCGCCGCGCGCCGTCAAGGGCGCGAGCGGGGAAGCGGGGTTCGCGGCCAGGGGGCGCGCGGCGAGTCCTAGCCCAAGCAGGGCGAGGGTCAATAGCAGGTAGAGGAGCGGATGAGAACGTTTCATGGGAACCTCCAAAAAAATAACAGGATTTACGGAATGTTAGGATACGAAATGTTAGGATACGAAATGTTAGGATATGGAATGTTAGGATACGGAATGTTAAGATACAAAATGTTAGGATACGGAATGTTAAGATACAAAATGTTAGGATACGGAATGTTAGGATGGGATTGGTGATTGGGTCTTTAGTTCTGCCCACCTCTGGATGGTCTGCATCACATCTTGCGCGGTCTGCGCGGGGGCGTGCTGACCGGTCCATTGGATGATTTCGTGGCGGTTCAGGTCAATGCCGATCAACAGGAGCTGCGGTTGTTCTTGGAGCAAGAGGAAGGCATTGTCCGGCAGGTCGGCAGTCAGGTCGAAAATCACCACGTCAGGGTGCAGTACGGCGATTTGTTGCGCCAAAGACGGCTCGAGGCCGTTCACTCGATGCAGGCGCAGGTTGGGATGGCTTTCCAGGTTGGCAGCGAGTCCCGCTATGACCAGTGAATTACCACACAATATGATAGCGCATTTATTCTTACCCATATCTAACAGTATATGGGTTTTTCGGTTAGAACGCAATGACCTTACCGCGGATGAGAGGACAGTCCAGGGACAGGGGGAGGGACAAAAAAAGTGCAGTCTCGTCAACGACAAGACTGTACTTTTGGAAACAAGGGGTAACTGGAAACCGGAAGTCGGTGGATCAGGTTCCTTTGCCGAGCCGCAGCCGGGCATACGCCACCACTTGCGCGCGGTTTTCCAGGTGCAGGCGTTGCACGATTTCGCCCATGTGGTACTTGATGGTGCGCTCGGCCAGGCCCAGCGTCGCGCCGATCTCTTTGTACGTCATCTCCTGGGCGGCCAGTTCCAGGATTTGTCGCTGGCGCGAGGTCAATTCGGCCAGCAGCGTATCCGCACCGGATGCTGCCGCCCGCGGGGAATGGGCCAGCTCTTGCAGGATTTTGCTTGCCAGCCCCGGCGCCAGCGGCGACTCGCCCCGCGCCAGACCCTCAAGCAACTGCATAAAGTCGTTCGTATCCAGCGTCTTGAGCAGGTAGCCGCACGCGCCGCTCTTGATCGCCTCAAACAAGTTTTCGTCGTCTTCTAGCATCGTCAGCATTACGATTTTGATAGCAGGCAGCTCCGCTTTGATCAGGCGCGTGGCGGCCAACCCGTCGCAATTCGGCATCTGGATGTCCATCAGAATGATCTCTGGGCGCAGGACGCGCGCTTGTTGCAGCGCTTCCAGGCCATCCCGCGCCACGCCAACGACGGTGATACCGCGCCGGGTGAGCAGATCGCGCAATCCATCTACGAATAGGGGGTGATCGTCTACCAGTAAAACTTGCATAATGCCTCCAAGAATCATGAATCATGATTCATGATTCCGTTGTGGGATTGTAACGTTGATACACGTACCCTTGCCCGGCGCGGATTGCACATCCAGGCTGCCGCGCAACTCTTCGGCGCGCTCGCGCATGAAGCGCAGGCCAAACGTCGGGCCGCTTGCCGGCGGCTGCGTTGGATCGAAGCCCTGCCCGTCGTCCTGGATGATGACGGTCACAGTATCATTCTGTGCTGCCAGGTTGATTTGGATCCGTGTGGCCTGGGCATACTTGCGGACATTGGTGAGCGCCTCCTGGATGATCCGCAGCAGTTGCACCTCGGTGGTCGGGGTCAACGCGCCATCGCTCACCTCCGGCGCCACCGTTAGTTCTGTGCGGATACCATAGTTTCGGCTAAACTGTCTGACGTATTGTTGCAGCGCGCTTACAAAGGCCGCGTCCGCCGCGCCGGTCGCCCGGACGCCCAACAGGTATTCGCGGATATCGGTGTGCGCGTCTTGCGCCACGGCGATCAGGTTGGCGAGGTAGGCATCCACTTCACCCTGCTGCCCTTCCGCCAGCAACTCCCGCGCCACCTGCACACGCATCTTCACATAGCCGAGCACCTGTCCCAGGCCATCGTGCAATTCCCGCGCCAGTCGGGCGCGTTCGTCTGTCATCGCCAGTGCGCGTTGCTGCTCGAGGACGCGCGCCTGCGCTTGCTTGAGGTCGGTAATGTCGTGCAGGATAATCAAGCGTCCGGGACGCAGTCCACGTGGGTCGCGCAGCGGCGCGCTGCTGACTTGATACCAACGGCGCGCGATTTCTAGTTCTACCGGCTGTTCGATCTGGGCCGTAGCCGGGTCAGGGCTGAACGCGCTCAAACCAGATAGACCGGCTACCGATGTGAACGCGCGCCCGATCAGGTGGGCGCGGGACGCGCCGAGGATCGCGGCGGCGGCGGCGTTAATGTCCACAATGCGCTGCTGCGCATCCACAACGATCATTCCTTCCTGCATCTGCTCCAGCATCGTCTCGCGGGCGATGGGGATCAGATCAAACAGCCGAAAGCGCAACATCGCCCAGAGTTGAAGCGCGCCGGTGAAAATAAACGTGGTGCTGGAGAAGTTGTAGCCGGGGATAGGGGTAATGCCGCGATCGTACAGTAGGGAAATCGCAAAGAGGAAAATGACGCAGAAAGCGATCACGAGCGCGTTCCAGAAGTAAGGGGTCAAGGGCGGAAAAGCCGTCACCAGCCGCCCGCTGGCGAGCAAGAGCAGGAGGTACATATAGCCGGTATGCATCCAATACCATAAGCCTTTAGCGTCGTGCAATGTGGGCGTCGCGCCGGACACATCCAGCGAAAAGTTGTAACGGTAGAGAGTGTGATAGGCGCCTGTCCATTCCAAGAGGACTGTCGCCAGGGGAATCAGGAGTAGCCACGCCCAATGCCGCCGGGTAAGCCGCTTTTCTTGCCCGGTGTAGGCCATCGCAAATGCAAAAGTCGCCGGGGCGAGTCCCACCGTCGGGATGATTTGCAGATGACCCCACCACAAGCGCAACGGCAGCGAGACGGTGACGCTGTTGAGCGCGTGAAACAATGCCCAGGCCGCCGTCACGCCCATCATACGGCTGAACGGCAAGGCCGCCGGCACATCACGAAAGCGGCGCGCATACCACGCAAAGCCCAGAGGGATGAGCACGGCTAAGAATTTAGGCCAAAGGTAGGGTGTGTAAATCATCATTCTTTTGTTTGCTTTATGGTGTCCAGGATTGTGTGTGGCTCCCTGGGCAAAATTATACTATAGATTTTTTGTAACTATTCAGCCGTCATCCTTCATTCTTCAGGACAAGTTCCTTCGGCAAGCTCAGGACAGGTCTCCGAACGTAGCGGAACGAGTGCAACGAGTGGAGCGAAGTAGCTTGCCCTGAGCTTGTCGAAGGTGCTTGCCCTGAACGCAGTGAAGGGAGGAGTCTCCGCCCTTGCAACGCTAAGACCCTTCGACTCTGTTTCACTCCGCTCAGGGTGACGACCGCACTAGAACCAGGCTGAATAGTTGCCTCACTCCTACACATTGACAATTTCTTGATTAGGAGTACACTCCCGATGTAATCAAGCCCTACATTCGATGAGGAGGTGAACAAGATGTCAGTTTTTCACGGTGCAAACGCCGTGTTGTCGCGTCTTGTTCGCCGGACTCTGGGTAGGGCGCGGGCGTAGTTTTCCTCTCCACGCTCCCGCAAAAACTCTTCCAGGTTTCGACACCGACTTTTGCCACGCTCCATGCCGCGAGTCGGCGCGCAAGGTAGCCTGCGGTTTGTGTGAAATATACTCAAGCGTTCATCTTTTTGACAGGATTAGAAAAATTTTTTTCATCCTGTTCATCCTGTCCAAAGAAAACAAACCGCGTAACCATTGGAGATTTCTGGAGGAACTTTGAACATCCCACTGAAGCGTTACTGGAATCTGCTGGTGCGGTATCTCCAACCACAGTGGGGTACCGTCATGCTTTTGGCCGTCCTGCTCGTGGGCGGTATCGGCCTGCAACTGCTCAAACCGCAAATTTTGCGGGCGTTCATTGACGCGGTCGGCGCCGGCGATGCAGTCGCGGCGCTGGCGCGCAAGGCGCTGGTGTTCATCGGCGTTGCCGTGGCCGGACAGGCCGTCTCGCTCTACGTGACCTACCTGGGCGAGACGGTGGCCTGGAAAGCCACCAACGCCCTGCGCCTGGACTTGACCGTCCATTGTCTGAAACTCGATATGGCCTTTCACAAAGCGCACACGCCGGGCGAACTGATCGAGCGCATTGACGGCGACGTGAGTACGCTCGGCGGGTTCTTTTCGGAGATGGCGTTACGCTTGCTCGCCAACACGCTGCTGGCGGTGGGGATCGTGGTTCTGCTGTTCGTCGAAGATTGGCGGGCAGGCTTGATCGGCGTGGGGTACGCGATCTGCGCCTTTGTGGTTTTGAACGCGGTGCGCCGGCCTCTGGCGCGCGCCTGGGGCGAACAGCGGCAGGCGGAGGCCGACTTGTCCGGCTTCTTCGGCGAACGGTTCTCCGGCACGGAAGACATCCGCGCGAACGGCGCCGAACCCTACGTGATGCGCCGCCTGTATGCGCTGATGCGGCGCGTGTCGCAGACCTGGATCAAGGCGATGATGGTGCAGGGCGTGAGCTTCGACGCCGTGTGGATGGTCACGTTGGCCGCCAAAATTGCCGCGCTGGCCGTGGGCGCGTGGCTCTTCTTCGACGGGCGCGCGACGTTGGGGACGGTCTACCTGATTTTCGGCTACGTCAGCCAGATGGAGGAGCCGATGAACGCTATCCGCCATCGAATTGACGAACTGCAACAAGCCAGCGCCAGCATCGCCCGTGTGGAAGAATTGCTGCGCCTCGCACCATCCGTCGTGGAAGCGCCAAATCTGACCGGCGCGCTGCCGCCCGGCCCGCTCGCGGTGGCGGTGGATGGCGTGAGCTTTCACTATGCGGATGCGCCCGTCGCCAATGGAACGGACGCAGTGCTGCGCGACGTCTCTTTCGCGCTGGAGCCGGGCAAGGTGCTAGGGCTGCTGGGACGCACCGGCAGCGGCAAGACGACGCTCTCGCGTCTGCTGTTCCGGCTCTACGATCCCACCGCGGGCGCGATTCGTCTCGGCGATGCGGACGTGCGCGACGTAAAGTTGAGCGCGCTGCGCGAGCGCGTGGGGCTGGTGACGCAGGACGTGCAGTTGTTCCGCGCCACCGTGCGCGACAACCTGACGCTGTTCAAGTCAGGCTTCGCTGACGCCCGGCTGCTCGAAACGCTGTACACGCTCGGCCTGGGGACGTGGTACCAATCGCTGCCGCACGGCCTGGACACGGTCTTGCAGACGGGCAGCCAGGGACTTTCGGCGGGACAGGCGCAACTGTTGGCCTTCGCCCGCGTCTTCCTGCGCGATCCGGGGCTAATCATCCTCGATGAAGCCTCTTCACGGCTAGACCCGGCGACGGAACATCTGGTGGAACGTGCGATTGACCTGCTGCTGGCAAACCGCACGGCGATCGTCATCGCGCACCGGCTCAGCACGGTGGAGCGGGCGGACGCGATCCTGATTCTCGAAGGGGGGCAGGTGGTCGAGTACGGCGCACGCGAGGCGCTGGTGGCCGATCCGCGCTCGCGTTTCTCCCGCCTGCTGCGTACCGGGTTGGAGGAGGCGCTCGCATGAAAACCTTATCCACGTGGGCTGCAACCTGGAAGTTGATTCGTTTCAATCCGCGCGCTTACCTGCAATTCGGCGCGCTGTACGTGCTCCTGTTCAGCAGCAATGTGCTCCCCGGCCTGCTGATTCAGGCGTTTTTCGATCACCTGACCGGCGCTGCGCCGGCGATGGTCGGCGTGTGGGGCGTGCTGGGACTGCTGGCGGCGGTCGAGGTGGGGCGCGCGGTGGTCTATCTAACGCGCATCCTCGGCGAAGAGACCTTCCGCTGCTCCGGATGGGCGCTGCTGCGCAGCAACATCGTCGCCAACATCTTGAAGCGACCGGGGGCGGACCGGCTGCCCCTTGCGACAGGCGACGTGCTCAACCGGTTGGACAACGACGTAATGGAGCTGGCCGACTGGCCGAGTTGGCTCCCTTTCCTGCTTGGGCACGCCGTCTTTGCCGTCGTCGCGCTGACGATTATGCTGTCCATCAACTGGCGCATCACTCTCATCGCGGTGCTGCCGATGCTGACGATGGTGTTCATCGTGCGCGTCGCCTGGGAGCGGGTGCTGCGTTACGGCCACGCCCGGCGTGAAGCGACCAGCGCGGTCACCGGCTTCCTCGGCGAGGTGCTTGACGCGGTACAGGCTGTCAAGGTCGCCGACGCCGAAGCCGACGTCGTCCGCCACTTGCACAGGTTGAGCGAAACGCGGCGCAAGGCCGAGGTGAAGTTCAGCCTCTTTATGGGGTTGATCCAGTGGGCGTTCAGCAACATCACTGACCTGGGACTAGGGTTAGTGCTGCTGCTCGCAGCGCAAGCGATGCGCGATCCGCTGCACCCTTTCACGCTGGGCGAGTTCATGCTCTTCGTGACCTATCTCACGTCGCTCATCGAGTTCCCGGCGAACCTGGGCAGCTTCTTCTCGGATTACCAGACGCAGGCCGTCTCTATCAGCCGGCTGCTGGAGTTGCAGCCGAACGCGCCGCCTGAGACGCTGGTGGCGCACCATCCGGTCTACCCACGCGGCGCGCTGCCTGACCTTCCGTTCGTCGAAAGATCTGAGGAACATCGTCTGGACACGTTGCGCGCGCATGGATTATCCTACGTCTATCCGGGGACCGAAAAAGGCATTCACGATATCGCCTTGACCGTGAAACGGGGAACGTTTACCGTCGTCACCGGGCGCGTCGGTTCAGGGAAGACGACGCTGCTGCGTGCGTTACTCGGCTTGCTGCGCGCGCAGGACGGCGAGATCCGCTGGAACGGCGCGCCGGTTGACGATCCCGCCGCGTTCTTCATCCCGCCGCGCGCCGCGTACACGCCCCAAGCGCCGACGCTGTTCAGCGAGACGCTGCGCGACAATGTGCTGATGGGCTTGCCCGCCAGCGCGGTGGACCTCGACGCGGCGCTGCGGGCGGCGGTGTTGGAGGACGACATCCCCACACTGGCGGAGGGGCTGGATACCGTCGTAGGGCCGCGCGGGGTGCGGCTCTCTGGCGGGCAGGCGCAGCGGACGGCGGCGGCGCGGATGTTCGCGCGCGACCCGGAGCTACTCGTCTTCGACGACCTTTCCAGCGCGCTCGACGTGGAAACCGAGCAGACGTTGTGGCAGCGCGTCTTCGAGCGGCGCGATGCGACCTGTCTCGTGGTTTCGCATCGCAAACCCGCCCTGCGCCGCGCCGACCACATCATCGTCCTTAAGGACGGCCGGATCGAAGCCGAGGGGACGCTGGACGAACTGCTGGCGACGAGTGAAGAGATGCGTTATCTGTGGCACGGCAACGGAGGAACGTAGCCAGACTATGTCACGTTTGAGGTTGTAAAGTCATCAAGTCTGTAGCGCGAGTTGCCAACTCGCGCTACAGCCCCATAATGGAGATTCATCAACGGGCTGTACAGATTTCTCAACGTTCAACCTGTAACTTGCGACCTGTAACTATTTTTCGAGGAGGACGCATTGGCAAAAATACCATTGAAGCAGTATTGGGAGTTGTTGGTCAGCTACCTCGCGCCGCAATGGCCGCTGGCGCTGCTGTTGGCCGTGCTGCTGTTGAGCAACATCGGCCTGCAACTGGTCAACCCGCAGATTATGCGGAGTTTCATTGACACGGCGAAATCCGGCGGCGCGGGGGATACGCTGTGGCAGTCGGCGCTGCTGTTTATGATCGTGGCGCTGGCGCAGCAGATTGTCTCCGTGCTCTCCACCTACGTCGGCGAGAATGTGGGCTGGACGACGACGAACGCGCTGCGCGCCGACGTGGCCGAGCACTGTCTCTACCTCGATATGTCGTTCCACAACGCGCACACGCCGGGCGAGATGATCGAGCGCATCGAAGGCGACATCAACGCGCTTTCCAACTTCTTCTCGCAGTTCGTGATTCAGGTCTTCGGCAATGCGCTGCTGCTAGTCGGCGTGCTGTTCTTCCTCTTCCGCGAGGATTGGCGCGTGGGCGTCGCGCTGAGTATCTTCGCGGCGATTGCGTTGGCGCTGCTGTGGCGGATGCGCGATATGGCCGAGCCGCACTGGAAGGCCGAGCGCGAGGCCAGCGCCGAGCAGTTCGGCTTCCTCGAAGAGCGTCTCGCCGGCACAGAGGACATCCGCTCCTCTGGGGCCAAGCCTTACGTGATGCGCCGCTTCTTCGTGCTGATGCGCGGGCTGATGCAGAAGACGCTCAAGGCCGTGTTGATGTTCAACATTATGCTCAACCTCATCGAGTTCCTGTTCGCGGCGAGCAACGCCGTTGCCTTTGCGATGAGCGCCTACCTCTTTCGCCTGGGCGCGATCACCATCGGCACGGTCTACATCATTTTCTACTACAGCAATATGCTGATGATGCCCATCAATCGCATCACCCGCCAGATGCAAAGCCTGCAACAGGCCGGCGCCAGCATCGCCCGCATCCGCGAACTGCTCAACATCAAAGGCAAAATCCCTGAGGGGGCGAATCTTCCCCCAACCACCATTCATATCGCGGCGGGGCCACTGGCGGTGGAGTTCAAGGGCGTCTCCTTTGGCTATGATGATGCGGCGCCCTTTGTAAAGGAAGCAGACGATAAGGCAGAAGAGGCAGGAGGCAAGATGCAAGATGCGGGAAGCAAGAAGCAGGAGGCAAAGCCAACCACCGAACCACCCAACAACCAAACCACCGAACCTGCGCCGAAAGAACTTGTGTTGCACGACATCTCATTCTCCTTGCCGCCGGGCACGGTGCTGGGCCTGTTAGGGCGCACGGGCAGCGGCAAAACGACGCTGACGCGACTCGTCTTCCGCCTCTACGACCTCGACGCGGGCGAAATCCGCCTGGGGAGCAATGGCGCGGCGGTGGACATCCGCGACGTGGCCGTGCCGGAACTGCGGCAGCGCGTGGGCATGGTGACGCAGAACATCCAACTCTTCCACGCCACCGTGCGCGACAATCTCACGTTCTTCGATGCTACGATCCCCGACGAGCGCATTTTGCAGGTGATCCACGATCTGGGTCTGGGGACGTGGTACGAGTCGTTGACTAACGGCCTGGATACCGAACTGGAATCCGGGGGTGGGGGGCTTTCGGCGGGCGAGCAACAATTGTTAGCCTTCACGCGCATCTTCCTGAAAGACCCCGGCCTGGTGATCCTCGACGAAGCCTCGTCGCGCTTGGATCCGGCGACCGAGCACCTGATCGAGCGCGCGGTGGACCGGCTGGTGCAGAATCGCACGGCCATCATCATCGCGCACCGCCTGGGGACCGTACAACGCGCCGACCAGATCATGATCCTCGAAGGCGGTCACATCCGCGAGTACGGCCAACGCGCGGCGCTGGCTGCCGACCCGGACTCGCGGTTCTACAGCCTGCTTCAGGCAGGGATGGAGGAGGTGCTCGTATGAGCGAATCGGCGAATCAGCAAATCAGCGAATCGGCGAATCAAAGAATCAGCGAATCAAAGAAACGGCGAATCGGCAAGTTAGGGGGCGCGCGTAACTTAAAACCCACAACTCAAAACCCACAACCCACAACCCCTACCCCAAAACCCGACGCGGACGACAACCTGCCCAAGCTGCCGACCTGGAAATATCTGTATAAGCTGATGATGTTTCGGCCCTGGTGGTCGCTGCTGTTGGTCGGGGTGAACTTGATGGTCTTTGCGGTGGGCTTCCAGGCGACTGCGCTGATTACGCGCGCCTTCTTCAACAGTCTGACCGGCGATGCACAGGTGCGACTCGATCCGTACACTTTGAGTGCGCTGGTGGTGGGCGTGGCGCTGGCGCGGGCCGCCTTCATCTTCGCCGACGTCAGCCTGAACGTGTTCAACCGCTTTACGTTTGGCGCGCTGCTGCGCAAGAACCTGTTCAGCAGCATCCTGGACCGGCCCGGCGCGCGCGCCGTCCCCGACTCGCCCGGCGAAGCCATCAGTCGCTTCCGCGGCGACGTGGACGAGTTTTCGGGCTTCATCGTTGAGATGGTATTCCCGCTGTCCTTTGGCGTGTTTGCCATCATCGCGCTGGTGGTGATGATGAGCATCAACGCGCGCATCACGCTGATCGTCTTCCTGCCGCTCGTGGTCGTCACTGTGTTTGCGAACCTGGCGGTGAAGCGGATCGAGGCTTACCGCAAGGCGCTGCGCAAGGCCACGGGGCGCATCAGCGACTTCGTCGGCGAGATGTTCGGCGCGGCGCAGGCCGTGAAAGTGGCGGCGGCGGAACAACGCATGTTGCGCCATCTGCGCGAACTCAATGAGGTGCGCCGCAAGGCCGCTTTGCGCGACCGGCTTTTTCGCGAGCTGTTCAACTCGGTCTTCTGGAACGCTGTCAACCTGGGCACCGGCGGCATCCTGCTGCTCTCTGGCCAGGCGATCCGCGCGGGGACGTTCACCGTGGGCGACTTCGCGCTGTTCACCTTCTATCTGGGCTTCGTCACCGACTTCACCGGGATGATCGGCGGGTTCTGGGCGTGGTACAGGCAGATCGGCGTCTCGTTGGGGCGGATGGTGCGCTTGTTGCAAGGCGCGCCGGCGGACACGCTGGTGGCGCACGGCCCGGTTCACATGTCCGGCGACTTGCCCGACATCCCCTACATCGCCAAGACGGACGCGCATCGCCTGGAAGTGCTGACGGTGACGGGGTTGACGTACAAGTATCCCGATACGGGGCGCGGCGTCGAGGACATTCGCCTGTCCCTGGATCGCGGCAGTTTTGTCGTCATCACCGGGCGCGTCGGATCGGGGAAGACGACGCTGTTGCGCGCGTTGCTCGGCTTGCTGCCGAAGGATGCCGGCGAGATTTACTGGAACGGCGAGCGAGTTGATGACCCGGCCTCTTTCTTCGTCCCGCCGCGCAGCGCCTACACCGCGCAGGTGCCGCTCTTGTTCAGCGAGTCGCTCAAGGACAATATCTTGATGGGCCTGCCGGAGGATCAGGTGGACATCCAGGAAGCCATCCGCCTGGCGGTGATGGAGGACGATTTGGCGGAGCTGGAACACGGCCTGGACACGATGCTTGGCGCGAAGGGCGTCAAAATCTCCGGGGGGCAGCGCCAGCGGACGGCGGCCTCGCGCATGTTCGTGCGCGACCCCGAACTGCTCGTCTTCGATGACCTCTCCAGCGCGCTCGATGTGGAAACCGAGCATACACTCTGGGAGCGCGTCTTCGATCAGCGCGATGCAACCTGCCTCGTCGTTTCCCATCGCCGACCCGCGCTGCGCCGCGCCGATCACATCATCGTGCTCAAGGACGGCAAGATCGAAGCGGAGGGTAAGCTGGACGATCTGCTGGAGACGTGCGAAGAGATGCAGCGGTTGTGGAGCGGCGACGTTGGCACGGTTGAGGAAGTGGCGCCTGCGTTACACCCTGCATTGAGTGTCTAGCCAGGGTGTGGGTAAAACATCGAAAGGGCGCGGTTTATGCCGCGCCCTTTTGATGAACTCATTTGCACATTCGCCAAATTAGGCTAAAGTTTGACCAGCTTTTCGCGTGTATAAATTTGGTCAAGATGAGACTCGCCCGTTGGCTTTATCACTGCAAGCGGTTGTGGCAGCGGTTGGCGCGCCCTATCACCGTCGGCGTGCGGCTGCTGGCGGTGCAGGACGGGGCGGTTTTGCTGGTGAAGCATACCTATCAAGCGGAGTGGTATCTGCCCGGCGGCGGCGTCAAGCGCGGCGAGACGTTGGAACAGGCCGTCCGCCGTGAAGCCGCCGAAGAGGTCGGCGCGACGTTGGGCGCTCTGCGATTGTTGGGCATTTACACGAACTTTTACGAGCACAAAAGCGATCACGTCGCGGTTTTCGTCTGCGACGATATTAACCTGACCGGCAAAACCGACCGCGAGATCGAACGCTTCGCCTGGTTCACATTCGATGAGCTGCCGCCCGACACATCACCGGGCAGCCGGCGCCGCATCGCCGACTATTGCAGTCAGACCAGCATACCTGTTGTGGGAGTGTGGTGACTACTGGATACTGGAAGCCGGAAGCTGGATACTGGATACTGGATGCTGGATTTGCTGATTCTCGATTCGCTGATTCTTAATTCGCACATTCATATACCTTTGAGGGGTGTTATGCAACTTTATCTCGTTCGACACGGACAATCTGCGAATAACCAACTGTTTGAATACACAGGCTCCAGCCTGGGGCGCAGCCCGGACCCTGAATTGACGGATGTGGGACGGCAGCAGGCGGCGTTGGTGGCCAGTTTCCTGCAGCACACCGATCCGACCTTTGCCGACAAGGCGCGCGACCCACAGAACATCGCCGGTTTTGGCATCACCCACGTCTATTGCAGCCTGATGGTGCGCGCCGTCGCTACCGGCGCGGCGATTGCCCGCGCGCTCAGATTGCCGCTCGTAGGCTTGCGTGATGCGCACGAAACCAGCGGCATCTATATGAAGGATCACGAGACCGGCGTGTGTACCGGTTTGCCGGGGAAAAATCGTTCATACTTTGCCGCGTACTATCCAGATTTGATCCTGCCCGACGATGTGGATGAACATGGCTGGTGGAACCGCCCAATGGAGGAAGATGACGAAATCCCGCCACGGGCGCAGCGCCTCCTCAGCCTGCTGTTGGCGCATCACGGTGAAACCGCAGACCACATCGCCCTGGTGACGCATGGCGGCTTCTACAGCTATTTTCTGGCGGCGATCCTGAGGCAGCCTTTGGGGGAATGCTGTCGTTTTGTGATGAACAACGCCGCCATCACCCGTATCGACTTTGCCCCAGAGCGCATCCGCATCATCTACATGAACCGCGTGGATTTCCTGCCCAAGACCCTCATCACTTAGAGGCAGGAGGCAAGAGGCAAGAGGCAGGAAGAAACGCAAATGGCATAACCGATCCCGATTATCTGTTACTCCTAACTCTTAACTCCTAACTCCTAACTCCTAACTCATTTCTCTTTACCAGGAGCACAATGTCAACCATCGAAACGACCATCAATTCCTCTCCCATTTCCACACACCGGGCGCGCATACTCGTCACCATCGGCTACTGCGCGGCCTTCGTCGCGTTGGGGCTGACGACGGCCTCGCTTGGGCCGACGCTCACCGATCTGGCGACCAACACGGGGGCGATCTTGAGCCAGATTAGCTACGTATTCACGACCCGCTCATTTGGCTATCTGCTCGGTTCGTTCCTCGGCGGGCGGCTATACGACCGGCGCCCCGGCAATCCGCTGATGGGAACGGTGTTGCTGTTGATGGCGCTGAGTATGGCGCTCGTCCCGGTGATTCCCATCCTATGGATTCTCACCGCTGTGCTGCTGCTGTTGGGCATGTTTGAGGGAACGTTGGACGTAGGCGGCAACACGTTGTTGGTCTGGCTGCACGGCGAGAAGGTTGGCCCTTATATGAACGCGCTGCACTTCTTCTTCGGCGTGGGCGCTTTTCTGTCGCCGGTCATCGTGGCGCAAATCTTGAATATCACCGGCGGTATCACCTGGGCTTACTGGATTCTGGCGCTGCTGATGCTCCCCGTCGCGGTGGGATTGCTGCGCCTGCCCAGTCCGCCGGCGCCGGTAGAAACCCGCGTCAGGCCGGAGGGGGACGCCGCGGCTGCTTCTTCACATTCCAATGCGCTGCTGGTGACGTTGATTGCGGCTTTCTTTTTCCTCTACGTCGGATCAGAGGGCAGCTTTGGCGGGTGGATTGCGACTTACGCCAAAGCAACCGGCCTCGGCGACGCGACCGCGGCTGCCTATTTGACATCGGCGTTTTGGGGCGCGTTGACCCTGGGACGGTTGTTTTCTATCCCGTTAGCCGCGCGCTTGCGACCGCGCGTCTTGCTCTTCGGCGACTTGATTGGCTGCCTGCTCAGCGTACTCGTTATTCTCGCGTGGCCTGGCGCGCCGATGGCGTTGTGGATTGGCACATTCGGCGCCGGCTTTTCGATGGCTTCGCTTTTTCCGACGATGATTTCCTTCGCCGGGCGTCACATGGCGACGACGGGCAAGACCACGGCCTGGTTTTTCGTCGGCGCGAGCAGCGGCGGGATGGTCATCCCCTGGCTGATCGGGCAACTGTTCGAGTCCGTCAGTCCACAGGCGACGGTGTTTATCATCCTGGTGAGCCTGTTGCTGGACCTGGCGATGTTCGGGGTGATTCTCCGGCACGTGCAAAAAATGAAGGCGGCGGGGTAGATGCTGGAAGCTGGAAGCTGGATACTAGAAGCTGAAAGCCGGATGCTGGATATGGGTGTTGATTCATGATTCTCGATTCTTGATTCGCTGATTCGGGGGAGGGTGAAATGTCGCAGCTTATGACGACGTTGGGACCGAAATTGGGGGATGAACTGGGAATGATTTTGCCCCATGAGCACATTTTCGTGGATGTGCGTCCGCCTGATCAGGTGACGGCGGTGGATGTGAAAGCAGCGGATGTGATCGCGTTGATGACGCCGGAGGTTGAGAAAGCGCGTGCGGTGGGCGTGACGGCGCTCGTCGAGTGCAGCCCGGTGGGGGTAGGGCGGCGCGTTGATCTTGTGCGCGCGGTTTCAGAGGCGACAGGGTTTCCCATCGTCGTACCCACCGGTATCTACCGCGAGCCGTGGATTCCCGCCTGGGCGCACGCCGCCAGTGAAGATGAACTGCGTGACTGGATGTTGCGCGAATTGCAGGACGAGATCGAGACTACCGGTGTGCGGGCGGCGTGGATCAAGCTCAGCGCGGGCGACGACGGCCTCACCGACTGCGAGGCGAAAATCCTCCGCGCAGCGGCGCAGGCCGGCGCAGCGACGAACGCCGTCATCGGCAGCCACACGATTCGCAGGCGCGTTGTGCGCGACCAACTGGCTATCCTCGAAGCCGCCGGATACACGCCGGAACGCTTCATCTGGATCCACACACAGGCCGAGCCGGACTTCGACCTGCATCTCGACATGGCGCGGCGCGGCGTATGGCTGGAATATGACGGCATCGGCAATCCCGCCGAGGACGACCTCTACATCGAGCGCATACTGCGCGTGCTGGATGCTGGATTCGCGCACCGGCTGCTGCTCAGCCACGACCGCGGCTGGTACGATCCGGCGCAGCCCGGCGGTGGAACGCCGCGTCCCTTCACCTACATCAGCGCACACTTTCTTCCCAAACTCCGCGCGCGCGGCGTGGACGAGGCCACCATCCACCAACTCACCTGTGCCAACCCCTTCACCGCCTTCGCCCGTTGAAACCGCCAAGAACGCCAGGAACGCCAGATTCTTGACTCTGGACTTTAGACATTGGACTTTTGTAACTATTCAGGCGTTGTCCAGAATTAAGGTTTTTCTGATACTAATCCAACCC
>DAOLUH010000044.1:0-47806 GCA_035420085.1 Anaerolineae bacterium | reverse complement strand
ATCTTTCAAGATTATCTGGCTACCTTACTTTGAAAAACTGTCCGGTGGCTAGATCCTTTTTTAGTGATTGGTAACTGGTAATCAGTGATTCGTAATTCGCTATTCGCCGATTCGCTGATTCTTACATCCTGCTTCTTGCATCCTGCCTCATTTCCCCATCGCCCTGAGCGCCTGGAGACAGCGATCCACGCACTCCAGCGGCGGGTAGGCATAGCTCTCCTGCTCGACAATGTACCACTCGGTCACGGGGTCGACGTCGCAGACACGGAAGACCTCAGCCCAATCCACATCGTCCTCGCCGATGAGAGCTTTGTCGTTCGTCGCGGAGTAGGCTTTCAGGTGAACGGTTTTGGCGCGGCCTGGATAGCGTTTGAGGAAGGCGACCGGGTCCGCCCCGCCGTGCAGCGCGTTGCCGAGGTCAATCTGCATAATGACCTCCGGGACAGTGCTGCCGAAGAAGGTATCCCAGGGTAACTCGCCATCCAGCGGGGTGAACTCGATGTGGTGATTGTGATAGCCGGTAAACATCCCCTCCGGCTTTAGCTTGGCGGCGATTTCGTTGAACAGGTCGGCGGTTTTGCGCCAGGCGTCACGCGAATTGCGATACGACTCCGGCAGGCCGGGGACGATGAGGAACTTGTTGCCCAGAATGTGGTTAAACTCGACTGTCTTGAGCAGCTCATCGCCGAGCAACGTCTGGATGCCCGTGTGACAGCCCGCCGCCTTGAGGCCCAGATCATCGAGCATTGCGCGGATTGTCGGCGCGTCGTAGCCATAGTAGCCGGCGAAGTCCACGCCCGCGTAGCCCATCCCGGCGACGGCTTTCAGCGCGCCGGGTAAGTCTTTTTCACAATCGTGGCGAATGGAATACAGTTGTAATGCGATGGGAATATGTTTCATGCTCAATCCTCCTCGAAAAATGGTTGAAAGTTGCAGGTTGAAAGTTGAATCTTGCCCGTCTGCGCGAATCTTTAGTGGGTCACGGTTGGCACTTTGTCTGTACTAACATCGTGATCGCTTCTGCCGCCGGTGAGTTTTTGCGGGCAAAGACGTTCAGGTACCGGCTTTCCCAAAAAACAGCGCCAGGCAAACGGGCCATATCATCATCCAGGAACAAAGGACAACGCGCGCGCGCGTACTGCTTCACTACCTCGCTCTGCAGAAAGGCTTCGATGAAAACATCGTAACTGACGATGAGGTCTGGCTGCGTCGTTGCGATAAACTCCACCGGAATTGCTCCTATGCTCCCGGAACTTCTTTCTTCTGGAACCTGCATTGGATGATACAACAAAGCCTCAGGAGAGACAAGTCCTACACCATCCAGGATATAGCCGCGGAATCCGTAGCCCAATCCCCCAATTTCGGAGGTCAACAATGACGCTGTGGGAAACTGTGTGTACAGGGTCTTGCCCATTGCCAGGTACTGCTTCACCCGCGCGCCTGGGCCAAACTCTGGATAATACAGTGGATTCGTCACCGCTGCTGCTATCTGCAAAAAATATAAAAAGTGTCCGCTAAGAAAGAAAGCGAGCAATACAATAAGGGCTGAGCGCGCTAACATCGTAGAACTTTCAAGCCAGGCTTTGCAAAAAATGAGGGACAAAGGTACGGCGTAGAGTGGTATGTACCACTGGAAGACCAACGTTTGCGTGATGAAGTATGCGCCGGCAACCGCCAATCCCCACAGAAACAGAATCCCCGTGACGTAGCTTTCATCGGCGCGCCGTTCTGCCAGGCGCAAAGCCTTGCCGGATTTGACTTCACGGTAAATCTCAAGCCCTGCCATAATGCACACCACGCTAACGACATAGGGAACACGGATGTTGGCGACGGATTTGAAGAAGAGAAAAAACACATTGTCCGGTACGATGCCCTTGACAATGCTGCGCAGAACTTCGGGCAGCGCCACCGTGTAGACTACAGACTTGGCTTTGACCGTATTGGGTAAAACGGTGCCAAAGAAGACCAGGTCATAGATCAAAAAGGGCAGCGCCCCCAGCGATGTAAAAAAGATGATCTTTGCCAGGGTAAAACGCTTGGTCAGCACGGCGTAGAGCACAACCAACCCTGTTACAACGATCAACTCAGGACGCAAAAACATTGCTGCGCCAAATAGCGTTAAGCAAACAGGGCGCTTATCCAGCAAGAAATGGAAGCCCATCCCGACGACAAGTAGCGCGAACGCCGTTTCCATTAACCCGATGCTTGGCACTATCAGCAAGGAGACATAAAGTCCTCCCCCTACCAAACCACAGACGAGCGCGGAACAGCGAAAACGTAGTAATCGGCGCAGCAATGCCGTATAGACCATTGCGCCACACAGGGTAAAAACGGCATTAAGGCACGCCACAATAAGCGGCAAGTCTACGGTAAATCTAAGGGCTTGACTGAGTCCGATAATACCAGCCAGGCATAACGTCCACCCGGAAGAAGAGCTGGCCTTCACCGCCTCGTCGGGATTGAAATAGGGCGCGCCATACCTGACAAGGTTTTGCGCGATCCGAAAATGAATGTACGCATCATCGAAAGCATAGTGATAGAACCGGAGATGCAACCACAAAAGGAGCGCCGCTGCGAACATGACCGTCAGCGCCGACTGCCAACGCAACCGCCGGCTCTGGACTGTACGCGGGATTCCCAGCCCCCAGGTTTTGACCGCAGGCCTGGAAATCGAATCCACCTGTTGCTCCATGCTCGCTCCTGGATCGCTAAAGTGATGTCATCAGAGTATACCCACTTCGGCGCAACCTTCAAATGACGTTTTTCTTGCCGACTAAGCAAAGGGGCATATAATAGCGACATTCAGCAGGAAGGAGAAAGGATTATGACTGAAAACGACGCTATCATCCCACGGGATTTTATCCGTGCGGCGGTTGAGGAAGACCTGAGAACTGGCAGATTCGGTGGGCGCGTCCACACCCGCTTTCCGCCGGAGCCGAACGGCTACCTGCACATCGGCCACGCCAAGGCCATGGCGATTGATTTTGGCGTCGCCAAAGACTACGGCGGCAAGTGCAACCTGCGTTTTGATGACACCAACCCTGCCAAAGAGGAAGACGAGTACGTGAAAGCCATCATTGAAGACGTGCGCTGGCTGGGCCACGACTTCGGCGACACGATTTTCTACGCTTCCGACTACTTCGAGCAGACCTATGAATGGGCCGAGCAATTGGTGCGCCAGGGCCAGGCTTACGTGGACGACCTGAGCGCCGACGAAATCCGCGAGTATCGTGGCACGCTCACCGAGCCGGGCAAGAACAGCCCCTACCGCGACCGCACCGTCGAAGAGAACCTCGATTTGCTGCGGCGGATGCGCGCGGGCGAGTTCCCCGCCGGCTCGCGCGTGCTGCGCGCCAAAATTGACATGGCCGCGCCCAACATCAACCTGCGCGATCCCGTGATGTACCGCATCGTCCACGCGCCACACCACCGCACCGGCGACAAGTGGCACATCTACCCGATGTACGACTGGGCGCACGGTCTGGAGGACTCCATTGAAGGTATCACCCACTCGCTGTGCGATCTGGGCTACGAAGACCACCGCCCGCTCTACGACTGGTTCCTCGACGCGCTGGGCATCTATCACCCGCAGCAGATCGAATTCGCGCGGCTCAACCTCACCCGCACGGTGCTGAGCAAGCGTTTCCTGCTGCGGCTGGTGAACGAAGGCCACGTGCGCGGGTGGGATGATCCCCGGATGCCCACCCTGCGCGGACTGCGACGGCGCGGTTATACACCGGAAGTCATCGCCGACTTTCTGGAGCGTGTCGGCGTCGCCAAAGCCAATAGCGTGGTAGATATCGCCCTGCTCGAACACTGCGTCCGTGAGGACTTGAACGAACGCGCTCCGCGTGCGATGGCGGTGCTCGAACCGCTCAAAGTCGTCATTACAAACTACCCGGAAGGGCAAGTGGAATACTTCGACGTGCCCAACCACCCGCAGAAGCCGGAAATGGGCACGCGGCAAGTGCCGTTCTCCCGCGTCGTCTACATCGAGCGCGAGGACTTTATGGAAGAACCGGCACCCAAATATTTCCGCCTCGCGCCGGGACGCGAAGTGCGATTAGTGGGCGCGTATTACATCACCTGCAGCGGCGTGGTCAAAGATACCGACGGAAATATCGTCGAACTGCACGCCACATATGATCCCGAATCGCGCGGCGGCGCCACGCCCGACGGGCGCAAAGTCAAGGGGACGATCCATTGGGTCTCCGCCGCCCACGCCCTCGACGCCGAGGCGCGGATGTACGACTACCTCTTCACCAAAGACGATCCCGGCGACGTGCCCGAAGGACAGGACTTCATGGCGAACCTGAATCCCGATTCGCTGGTGATCCTGCCAGAGGCGAAAGTGGAACCGAATCTCGCCGAGACGCAGCCGGGCGACCGCTACCAGTTCATGCGCAAGGGTTACTTCTGCACCGACCCAGACACAGTGAAAGGGAAGCTCGTGTTCAACCTGACGGTATCACTGCGGGATAGTTGGGCGAAGGTACAACAACAGTAGCATTGAGCAAGAAGTAACAGAAAACAGCGTGCGGCGGATTGTCAAATCCGCCGCACGCACATTTCAAAAATCTGCTGAATCTGCTCAATCCGCTGATAAAAATATCGTCCCCCTGCCAGATCACACTCCGGCATCCCGCAATCCTTGCAAAAACCGGATCACCGTCTCAATCCCCTTGTAAAACGCCGGGATGTGAAACTTCTCATTGGGCGAGTGCAACCGGTCGTCGGGCAAGCCGAAACCCATCAGAATTGTTTCGATGCCGAGCGCCTTCTGGAACGTCGCCACGACGGGAATGGAGCCGCCCTCGCGCATAAAGATCGGCTCCACGCCGAATGTCTCGGCGTAGGCGCGGAACGCCGATTGCATCGCCGGGCTGTCGCGCCGGACGATCGCGCCGTCGCCGCCGTGCAAATCGCGCACTTCGACGGTGACGGCCGGCGGAGCAATCTGCATCAGGTAATCCCCCACCAAACGCGCAATCTCCTTCGGGTTCTGATCCGGCACCAGACGCATCGAAATTTTGGCATACGCCTCGCCCGGCAAAACCGTCTTCGCGCCCGGTTGGATGTAGCCGCCCCAGATGCCGTTCACGTCCAGCGTGGGCCGCGCGGACGTGCGTTCGACGACGGTGTAACCCGGCTCGCCCCAGTCGGCTTTGACGCCGGCCTCTGCGAGCCATTTGGCGTGCTCAAACGGCAGCTTTGCCAGTTCCGCGCGCTCGTCGGAATCGAGGTCGCGCACTTTGTCGTAGAAGCCGGGGATCGTGATGCGCCCGTCCGCATCCTGAAGCTGCGCGATCATCCGGCAGAGCGCGTTGATGGGATTGAGCACCGCGCCGCCGTAGATGCCGGAGTGCAGGTCGTGATCCGGCCCGGTCACTTTCACCTCCAGGTAGGCCAGTCCCCGGAGCGCGTAGACGATGGTCGGCATGTCCATCCCCAGGATGTGCGTATCCGAAATCAGCGCCACATCCGCCGCCAGCAAATCGGTGTGGGCGAACACGAAGGGATTGAAGCTCGGACTGCCGATCTCCTCCTCGCCCTCGAAGATGCACTTGAGATTGACGGGCGGCGCACCCACCGTCGCTTTGAACGCCTCGGCGGCTTTCACGTGGACGAACACCTGGCCTTTATCGTCGGATGCGCCGCGCGCAACAAGGTTGTCGCCCACCACCGTCGGCTCGAAGGGCGGCGTGCGCCACAGTTCCACCGGATCGGGCGGCTGGACGTCATAGTGCCCGTAGACGAGAACGGTCGGCGCGTCGGGACCAGCCGCCAGCCATTCCGCGTAGACGATGGGATGGCCCGTGGTAGGCATCACCTCGGCGCGCGAGAAGCCCACGTCCAGCAGCGCGTCGCGCAGCCAATTCGCCGCGCGCTGGATGTCGGCCTTGTGTTCGGCCTGCGTGCTGATGCTGGGGATGCGCAAGAAAGCCTTGAGTTCTTCCAAGAATTTGTCGTGATGGGTTTGAGCGTATGTTAAGGGTTGCATAAGACCTCGCCAGAAATTAGAAATTAGAACACCGGGGTTAGTATAGAAAGTTTGAGAAATTAGTCAATTTACGTTTCACGTTATACGCTTTACTCCTTACGAGAACAGAATCGGGGCGACCTTTCGCGGTCGCCCCGATGGTTTGCACAGAACCTCAGAAATTGCGCAGAACAACCGGCAGGAAGACGTCGTTAAGCACGCTGCCGACGGTGAACTCGCCGGTCAGCGGGCCATACGTCGTCTCATCCGCGCGCACGATGCGCGCCTGCGCCTCGTAGACGCCGCCCGCGCTGGGGCCGACCTCCCAGGTGAAGGTGAAGACGTGCTTCCCGCTCGCGGCGACATCCGTCTGCGGCGGCAGGAGCGCGACCACGCCGCCCTCGCCATCGTAGAGCGCCAGGTGCGCGGTGACGGTGACCGGCTCCGCGCGGTAGTTGGCGAAGGTCACGCGGAAGGTCGCCGTATCGCTCATCGCCAGGGTGACCGTGGGGACTTCGAGCGCGGTGAGCGCGCCGCCGACGATGTCAACGTGCGTCGTCGCCATCCCCATAACCACGCCATCCTTCCAGAACGTTAGCAGCAGGCCGTAAGCGCCTTCCGGCAACGTCCCATCCCACCCCACTTCGATGCTCTGCTGATCATCCGACGGCACGGAGAACGGGCCGTCGTCCTGCCAGCCCATCGCGTTGCCTTCGGCATCCAGCAAAGTCAGCGTGGACGTCACCGTCAGCAGCTCATCCGTGACGTTCTCTAGCAGCGCCGTGACGCTGATAGGCGCGCTGGGCGTCAGGATCGCAGTCAGCGGGGCCACATTCGAGACCGCCAGGGCAACCGGCGCATCGTAAACGACTTCGAGCACCATCTGCGAGCAGAAACGCGTCGCGTTGCTCGTAGGGTTGTGCTGGATGGGGAACAGCGTGAACAGCATCCGCCCATCCTGCATCTGCCCGACGACGCGGTTGGCATCTGCCGGATAAAAGGTGTCAATGGTCGTGGTGGTGGTGAAGGTCGTGCCGCCTTCGGACCACGGCTGCGCGACGATGATGGGGACTTCGTAAGGTTCGACACTACCGCATGTCGCCGGCGCCAGGGAAACGCTCTGCACGGTGGCGCTGATGGGCAAGGTGAGCGTGTACCCTCTGACATAAGGCAACATCGGCAGGTTCGGCGCGACGGCCATCTCGCCGCCGGGAATCGAGAGCACGTCATACGTGACGCCGCCGGTCATCACCTGCGTCACGTCGTATCCGGCGATATCCACCGTGGTCGTGCGCGTGTAGCGATAGGTATCCGCCTGCACGATGTTCCCGGCATCCACCCGCACCGCCGTCGGCGCCGCCCCATTCGCCGATTCGCTGCTGCGCTGATTCATCCCCCCTGGATAATCCAACCGCTGCCAGGGCACACCGTAGAGGTTGAACTCGGTGACGGTCTTGCGATCTAGCGCGTCGCCGTCGGTTGCGCTCGTGCCGGGGTTGTATTGGCCGAAGGGATAGACATCCTTCGCCCGGCGTAGCGCGTCGCCGATGGCGAGGCTTTGCGTTCCGGTCTGGAGGAACTGATCGAAGAAATGCTGGAGCAGCTTCTCGCCCCACGTCGCGTGACACAGGCTGCCCGGCGAACCGTAGCTGTAGCCGGTTGCGCCGATGTAAGCGCGCCCACCTTCGTGGACAACGTCGTACACCATGTTGTCGTCAATGCCGCCCCGTCCGCCGATGTTGGGCACGGGTAAACCGCCATGACAGCCGACAATGAAGGTCAGCGGATGATCGTTGTCGAAGCGATTATAGCGGCAGCTTGCACCGGAGCAGGTATCGTCGGGTGTAAAACTGTCTCCCGGAATACCAGCGGAGTTATAGCTGTTGTGTCCGCCGATGAAGAAGATGTCCATGCCGGCATTCGCCGCATTGCGGAAACCATTAATCCAGCCCGAATCAAACGGCGACATCACATCCACGGTATGCGGCGTCTCCGCATCATTGAACACGCCAAAGCCCCGCGCCGCCAGCCGCGCCGGCACGTTCAACACGTCGGCGACCGAGCCAGTGCCGCAACTGGGGTTATTGTAGCCAAGCTCCCACCCATCCACACTCGCCATCACCGAACGCCAGGTGCCGCCGTCCGTCGCCAGGCTGTTGTTGAGCAGATACTTCATGTCGTCCGCCGTAGCCCCCAGCAAGCGTCCTACCGCCAATTCCAGATCACCTGTTTGCCAATCCGTGCCCCCCCACAGATCAGCATAAGGCGCATCCGAGAGGATATAGTCGTTATCTGTGGCGTGTATCGGCGGATTGGTCGCCGATGTCACCGTCCAGCCGGCCTCGTCATTGAAGGGGTCGTTGTAGCGGTAGAACGGCAACACATCGTCGTCGCCGACCAGGAGCAAGTAGTAAGGGTAGATGTCGGCGCTGACGGTGGTGGAGAAGGGGAAATGGTACGCCCACGTCCACGTGCCGTCCTCGACCCAATCGTTGATCAAATCGTCCAATTCGGTCGCCACGGCGTTGGCGGTGGTTTCATTGGTGTAGTTGACCGTGGTGTTGTTCCAATTGAGCACGTCAGTATCGTAGAGGTCGGCGTTGTAGACGACGCCGAGCGGCTGATCGTTATAGGGCGCGCCCTGCGCCACGTTATACAGCCGCGCCAACAGGCTGGTGACCTCATAGCTGGTGTAGTTGTCGTACAGTTGCGTGCGGTTGGTCACGATGAGCGCATCGGCAGTGCTGACCAGACGCAATTTGGCGGTGGAGAAGCTGTTGTAGACCCAGTACCCCGTCCGCTGTACGCGGCTCTGCAAGTTGAGCGTCTGCGGCGCGATGGTGTTGGGAATACGGAAGCGCCACACCACCTGCTTGCGGTAAGGACAGAACCACCAGAAACAACCTTTGGTCAGATTCGTCGTCACCTTGTACTGCCCGCCGCCCAGAGATGTCGAAGTCGCTGCCGTCTGCGCCGCGCCGTACGTATCGCGCACCCATGTGCCAGTGGGCGCGCCAAGCACGTTGCCGGGCACAGTGAGAATGACATCCACGTTCGAAGCCGCTGCCCCGGCCTGCGTGGAAACATAAGCGACCACATCCACATAGTTGTAAGCTGTCTTGCCGGTGCCATCGCCGATGAGCTTATTGACCGTGACGCCCGCAGCGGCTTCCTCAAGGCGCAGCGACGAGTTAATTTCCACGATAGGCGGGATGACGATGATGATCGGCGTCGAGGTGGTGAACGTAAATGCGGTTGAGGTCGAGCCGATCCAATGCGTCCCGGTGTAAGCGTCAATCTGCCAGGTGTAGCCTGTCTCCCAATTCAGCGGCGCGAGCACTTGATGGGACGTACCGATGATGTTGTTGGTGTGCTCCACCAGCGTCCAATCCGCCGTTTTGTTAAGTTGGAAGGTGTACCGTCCGGCCTCCGGCAACGCCTGCCAGGTCATGGTCGGGATGGTCGTGGTAATGACCGCCCCCTGAGCAGGGGTGAGAAGCGTCATCTTCTTGGGCATGTCGAGGTGCTTGATCACATTGCTGCCGCCCATCGTGAGGCTGTCCGCTGCCCAATTGATATATTCTTCCGTGGGACCGTAGCGTTTCAGCATATACGTCCCCGGCTCCACATTGCAGAAGCGGTAGCGCCCGCTGGGATCGGTAGTCGTGGTCTGCAACACCGTCCCGCTCGCGCTCGAACCGGCGATCAACTCTACCTGCACGCCGGGCAGCGCCGTCGCCGCGTAGTAGACTCGCCCTTCCACGCACGGCAGCAAGCGTACCGGCGCAGCGACAGAGACGCGATGTGCAGCGCTGGCGCTGCCGCCGCAGTTGCTCACCTTGACTTCCACCGGATAGACGCCCGGCGTCTGCCAGTAGTAGATGGCCGTCGCTGTCCCCTGGCCCGCCGCCGGACGCGGCGTCCACACGAAGGTCAGCGGCGGAGACGCCGTCGCGGGAGAGACCACGGCTTCAAGGCGCACCGGCACACCGGTCAGCGTTGAGGATGGTCCGGTGATGGAGACGCCCTCCAACGGCACGGGACAGGCCAACGTCAGGCCGGCGGACTCGACATCCCAGTTAATACGGCGGAAGTCGTTCCACACGGCGTAGGCGCTGTTCCCGGCGACAACGGCCGGCTGGCGCTGCGGGAACGCCGTGGCATCGTCGTTGACGCGCCCCGGCGCGCTCCACGCTGCGCCGTCGTTCAGGGATGTGCTGTACGCGATGTCAGTGTCGCCTTCAAGTCCGTCCTGCCAGAGGACATAGACCACAGCATTGCCATCCACAGCTATCGCCGGTTGGACAGCCGGACCTTTCACGATTGCGGCGGGCGTCCCCCACGTCACGCCGCCGTTCGCAGAACCGTTGTGGAAGATGGTTTTCGTACCGGTGCGGTCGTCATCCCAGACGAGATGGACGTAGCCGTTCACCGGGTTTACGGCGATGTCGGGGCTGCTGCGCAACGTGCCGGGCGCACCCAGATCCACGAACTGACGGTTGGTCCACGTCACGCCGCTATCAAGCGAGCGCGCGTAGCCGATATGAAGCTGATTAGGCTGCGTCCAGAGCGTCTCTAACCACGCCAGGTGCAGCGTCCCGGCAGCGTCTTTGGTGATGGTAGGACTGGCGATGTTGCCAGTGCTGGTGATGATCTGCGTGGGCGAAATCCAGGTCGTTCCGCCGTCCGCCGAATAGGTCAGGTAGAGGCTACTGTACTGCGACCAGACGACAAACACCTCCTGCGCCCCGCGCGTCACCAGATCGGGCGACGCAGCGCCGCTGCCATAGATTTCCTCATTCAAGGGCTGATCCACGCCCCAGGTCAGTCCCCCGTCGCCAGAACGGTCGTAATAAATAACGCCGCCGGTCTCATACTGCGTGTCCGCCCACGCGACGTGGACCGTCAGCGCGCCTGTCGCGCCAATAGCCGGGGATTCATTGGGTGGATGGCTGTCGTCCACGCGCACGTCAGTGTGCCAGGTTGCGCCGCTATCAAGTGAGTAGTCGGCGTACAGGGCAAACTGGTACAGATCGGCGCGATGGTCTGCCCAGGCCGCGTACAGCCGTCCCGTACTGCCGATGGCGATAGCCGGGTAGGCCTGAAGCGCGTCGCCCTCATCGTTGATTTGCACCGGGCCGGTCCAATTGCTGCCGTCCCAGATCGCCAGGAGCACATCCATATCCGGCTCGAAGTAATGCTCCCAGGCCACATACACCCACCTTCCCCCGGCGGCTATGGCCGGCGATTGCAGGAACTCTTTGGAATCATAAACCAGCATATCCCTGGCCCAACCGTTAGGACCATACGCGTCGGCGTACACCTGATACGTGGTCGTAGGAATGCGCCATGTTGCCCAGGCCGTTCCCTGCCCATCAAAGGTCACATCCGGCTCCATAGCGTCATCTAGCTCACTGATCCCTCGATCCTTGCCCCACGTGGCGCCACCATCGGTGGAAACGTCGCCGACGATGTATGCCGACCCGCTGCTATAGTCCATCCACACGACATGGACGGTGTTGCCATCGGCGGCAATGGCAGGGGACTGTTGCGTTCCGGCGGTCGTATCGTTCAAACGCACATTCACGCTCCCCACAGGCGAGAGGTATGTGTAGTAGATGTCCCAGTTGTCGTTGCGGTTATCGTACCAGACTATGTGCACGCGACCATCCGCCCCCAACGCAATATCAGGCGCATAATGGGAAAACGCCCCCACATCATTGTTGACGCGGGTATCGGTACCCCAGGTCAGGCCGCCATCGGTCGAGCAGTCCACATACACATCGCGCGCATAAGCCACACGCCCGTCTTCCCAAACAACACAGACCTTGTTGTCCAAAACCGCAACGGCCGGATTTTGCTGAGTGCCGGTGAACACATCATTGACGCGCCCCTCAACGCTCCATGTCGCGCCGCCGTCCGTAGAACGGCTATAGTAGATGTCTGAGGTTTCGGCGCGGCTGTCGGCCCAGACAGCGTGCAACACACCCGCCGCATTGACGGCGATATCGGGGAAGGATTGCTCATAGCCAACGTCGTGATTGACGCGCACGCCCGCGCCCCAGGTCTTCCCGCCGTCGAGCGAACGCGCAGAGTAGACGTCGGTGTCACCGTTGCGCCAATCCAACCATATAGCAAACACATCACTGGTGGTTTTTGAAGCCGCCAAAGCCGGAGACCCTTGATTGGCGATGCCAACGGCGTCGTCGTTCACCTTGACATTGGGGTTCCAGGGAGCATCCGGCAAGCGTGCGGCCTGCGTTGCTGTGACGACGAGGAACAAAGCAATCACAAGACCCACAAGCAGCGCCAGCAACAAACGAACAAATTGCGGAATTCTTCTAGCGTAGACCATCTTTACACCTCCATACATCAACACTTGTCATACTGAATTTGAACAGTTAAGGTCACCGTCATCCACGGTGGAAATTTCTCAGCATGGAACTGCAGGTCATACTTACATAACAAGAAAGACGATAATGATTAGCGTCGTTGGCTCACGTCGCCTGGATGCAGTAACGGTGATCTTGAAAGGAGGCCACGGCATGTTTATTGTACAATCATTTTTTACAGTCGTCAATAGTCTGTCTGTTTTGGTTGAATTTAAGTTTGAATTATACCTTCGGGCAATAAAAAACCGGGGCATAGAAGCCCCGGCTGTTAAAACGACGCGATGCCGCAGTGACTAGGCAGCAAAGAGCAAATGGTTGTCCCGCACATCCACGCGAATCGTCTGCCCCTCGGCGAAACGCCCCTCCAACACCGCCAGCGCCAGCGGGTCTTGCAGGTGACGCTGGATCGCGCGTTTGAGCGGGCGCGCGCCGTAGACCGGATCGTAGCCTTCATCCGCCAGATACGTCTGCGCCGCGTCCGTCACGACGATGTCCAGACCGCGTTCGCGCAGCAGCTTCTGCAAAGCACGCACCTGGATGCCGACAATGGCCTTCAAGTCCGCGCGCGTCAGGCTGCCGAAGAGAATCGTATCGTCAATGCGGTTCAGGAATTCCGGGCGGAAGGTGCGATCCAGCTCGGCCATCACCTGCGCACGCGCCGCCTCCGGCCCCAGTTCTTTGATCCACCGGCTGCCGGTGTTGCTCGTCATAATGACGATCGTGTTGGTGAAGTTGACCGTGCGTCCATGACCGTCGGTCAACCGGCCTTCGTCGAGCAATTGCAGCAACACGTTGAAGACCTCCGTGTGCGCCTTCTCGATTTCATCCAGCAGCAGGACGCTGTAAGGCCGCCGCCGGACAGCCTCGGTCAGTTGTCCACCTTCGTCGTAGCCGATGTAGCCGGGCGGCGCGCCGATGAGCCGCGAGACGGTGTGCTTCTCCTGGTACTCGCTCATGTCAATACGCACCATCGCTTCCTCGGTGTCGAAGAGGAATTCGGCCAATGCGCGCGCCAGTTCCGTCTTGCCTACGCCCGTCGGCCCCAGGAAGAGGAACGTGCCGATGGGGCGGTTCGGCGGTTGCAGGCCCGCGCGGGCGCGACGCACGGCATTCGAGACGGCGCGCACGGCTTCATCCTGGCCGACGACGCGCTTGTGCAGTTCGTCTTCCATGCGCATCAACTTCTCGCGCTCGCCCTCCATCAACCGCGAAACAGGGATGCCCGTCCAGTTCGAGACCACCCGCGCGATTTCCTCCGGGCCGACTTCCTGCCGCAGCAACGGGCGGTCGCCCTGTACTTTCGCCAGCCGCGCTTCGGCGGCTTCCACGTCGCGCTCCAATTCCTGCGCTTTGCCGTAACGCAGCCGCGCCGCGCCAGCGTAGTCGTTGTTGCGCTCGGCCTGCTCAATTTCTACCTTGAGCGCCTCCATCTGCTTTTGGATGTCCTGAAGCTGCTGGATGATCGCCTTCTCCTGCTCCCAACGGGCGCGGAGGGCGTTGCTTTCCTCTTTCTGGTTAGCCAATTCCTGCTCCAGCTTGCCCAGACGCTCCTTGCTGGCCTTGTCTTTCTCTTGTTTCAGCGCCTCACGCTCGATTTCTAACTGCATCACCCGGCGGTCAATTTCGTCCAGGTCAGCGGGCTTGGAATCAATTTCCAGCCGCAGCCGGGCGGCCGCCTCATCCACCAGGTCAATGGCCTTATCGGGCAACTGGCGGTCGGCGATGTAGCGGTCGCTCAACGTCGCCGCCGCGATCAGCGCCGCATCCTGAATGCGCACGCCATGATGCGCATCGTAGCGCTCCTTGAGGCCACGCAGGATGCTGATGGTGTCTGCCACGTCCGGCTCATCCACGTAGACCGGCTGGAAGCGCCGTTCGAGCGCCGCGTCTTTCTCGATGTACTTGCGGTACTCGTCCAGCGTCGTCGCCCCGATGGTGTGCAGTTCGCCACGCGCGAGCATGGGCTTGAGCAGGTTGCCGGCGTCCATCGCCCCCTCGGCCTTGCCCGCGCCCACGACGGTGTGGATTTCGTCAATGAACATGATGATTTTGCCGTCGGAACGGGCGATTTCGTCGAGGACGGCCTTCAACCGCTCCTCAAATTCGCCGCGATATTTGGCCCCGGCGATCAACGCGCCCATATCCAGTTGGAAGATGTCCTTTTCCTTCAACCCTTCGGGAACATCGCCGCGCACGATACGCTGCGCCAGCCCTTCGACGATGGCCGTCTTCCCCACCCCGGCGTCGCCGACGAGCACGGGGTTGTTCTTGGTACGCCGCGAGAGAATTTGCATCACACGGCGAATTTCCTCGTCGCGCCCGATGACCGGGTCGAGTTTGCCCTGGTGCGCAAGCTGCGTGAGATTACGCCCGTACTTTTCCAACACATTGTACGTCCCCTCCGGGTTCTGCGAGGTGACGCGCTGCCCGCCCCGGACGGACGTGAGCGCGCGCAACACCGATTCACGGTTGACGCCCTGCGCCGCCAGGAAACGCGCGATGTCGCCGGCGCTGGAATCGGCCATCGCCAGCAGGATGTGCTCCACACTGACGAAGTCATCGCGCAGGCCAGATGCTTCGCGTTCCGCCGCCTGGAGAATCCGCGACAGCGCCGGCGACAGGCCCACTTGCGCCGCCGCGCCGCGCGCCTGCGGTTTCCGCTGGATGGCTTGCTCCAGGTCTACACGCAGCCGTTGTGGATCGGCCCCCAGGCGCAAAATCACCTGCGGCACGATCCCGTCGCGCTGTTCCAGCAAGGCCAGCAGCAAGTGCTCAGGCTCAATCTGCGGGTTGCCTCGCTCGGTCGCCAGGCCCTGCGCGCGCAGTAGAGCTTCTTGTGATTTTTCTGTATAACGATTTGGATCCATAGAAAACCTCCTTTTTTTGGACAGGATTAACAGGATTTACAAGATAGGAATCCATCCAGTAAATCCTGTCCAAAATAAACGAACCGCGTAACTTATGTAGTATAGTGCTCTCATATTAATCATACAAGATATATGTTAGAAAAAGATTAGTCCAGTGTAAGATTCCCATTAGCGGAGCGTGGCGATTGACCCAAATCCAGGAACGGACTATAATCCTACACAAGTCATTGATCTATCATACGTTTTTATCGAAGGAGGAGCACTCATGCCCGGAAAATTGATCATCCAGCCCGCCGAAACGGCGGCAGAACGCAAAGCGTTCATCCACTTTATGTGGGAAGTCTACAAGGGCGATCCCTATTGGGTCCCGCCGCTGATCTCGGAACGCCTCGCGTTTCTGGATCCCGCCAAACATCCCTTCCACCACCATGCCAAGGTGCGCTACTTCACGGCACAGCGCGACGGCAAAATTGTCGGTACCATCGCCGGCATCATCAATCATAATCATAACCAATACTGGGGCGACAAGGTGGGCTTCTTTGGCCTGTTTGAGGTGCTCCAGGACGAAGAGGCCGCTAAAGCGCTGCTGGCGACCGCCGAGGATTTTGCACGCGGTGAGGGGATGGACACGCTGCGCGGACCGGTGAACTTCTCCACAAACGAAGAATGTGGGTTGCTGGTGGATGGTTGGAACGGTACGCCGGTGGCGATGATGACGTACAATCCGCGCTACTACGCCGATTTCATCGAGCGCGCCGGTTATGTGAAAGCGCATGACTTGTATGCCTTCCTCTCAGACATCTCCAATATCCAGCCAGATGGCGCCGGACTCAATCCCAAAGTCCTGCGCGTAGCGGAAAAAGCCCGCAACCGGATCGAGGGGATTACGTTCCGGCAGATCAACATGCGCAACTTCGACAACGACGCGCGGCTTTTCAAAGAACTCTACAATGCCGCCTGGTCCAAGAACTGGGGCTTTGTGCCGCTCACCGACGCCGAATTGGCGCACGAAATCGCCGCGCTCAAACCTATTCTCGACCCGCCGACCGTGCTCTTCGCCGAGAAAGATGGACGAGCGATTGGCGCGAGTCTGCCCTTGCCGGACGCGAATCAGGCGCTCCACCGCGCTTATCCACGCCCGGGCGTGCCCGATTGGTGGTCGCTGGCGAAGATGATGTATTGGTGGAAAGTGCGCAAGAGCGTAACAACCCTGCGTGCGTTTGCCGGCGGTTTCATCGAAGAGTATCGCGGGCGCGGCCTGGATGCCATTATGGCTTTAGAGGACTTGAAAGTCGCCTTGCGGCGCGGCTACACGCACATTGAGTTTTCGTGGGTGCTGGAAAGCAACATCCCAATGCGCCAGACGGCGGCTAACCTGCACGGGCAACTCTATCGCACGTATCGGTTGTATGATAAGTCAATAGTAGGGGAGTCCTGAGTGGGGGAGTTTTGAGTCATATCTGCTGACAAAAAAGAGGGGCAGCGAAATCGCTGCCCCTCTGGCGTGATGAACCTGACAGTTTAGTACTTCTTCACAATGGCGCGATACGACGAAGGCTGGCGCGCCAGCATGATTTGCGTTTCCTCACGGCGGCGGCGAATTTCGTCCAGGTCGAGGCGCACGACGACGTAGCCCTCGTCCGGCTCTTCCAACGCCGCCAGCACCTCGCCGGAAGGCGCGAGGATGGCGCTTTGCCCGGCGAAGACGTAGGACGGCTCCTCGCCGATACGGTTGGCGGCAGCGACAAACACATCGTTTTCGTAGGCGCGGGCGACCAGCAGAGTGCGCCACATATCGGCGTCCTTCGCCTGCCAGGCGGCCGGCAGCAGGAGCACTTCGGCCCCGTCCAGCACGAGACTGCGCGCAACTTCCGGGAAGGCCAAATCCCAGCCGCACATCAGCCCGATCACCCCGACCTCAGTCTCGATGGGCGCGATTTTGTAGCCCGGGCGGAAAACCAGGCGCTCTTCAGCCGGCAGGTGGACTTTGCGATACTCCCCCGCCACGCCGCCATCCGGCCCGATGAGCACAACGCTGTTGTAGAGCACCGTCTCCACTTTCTCCTTGACCGCCATCCCGATCAGCACGTAGACGCCAAACTCGGTGGCGTGCTGGCCCAGGATGTTCGTCACCGCGCCAGGAACGCGCTGCGCCATCTGTGCGAAACGCTGCCCGCCTTCGTAACCCGTCACCGCCAGTTCTGGGAAAACGATGATGTCCACCGGTTGTTCCGTCGCAATGCGCGCGATGAAATCCGCCATCTTGCCCACGTTGGCCTCCATTTTCGCCAACTCAGGTTGCATTTGCACAACAGCAATGTTTAGTTCACGCATTTTGATCCCTCCAAAATAGTCGAAAGTCTTCAGTTAAAAGTCGAAAGTCAAAATTCCTTCCGCTAAATCCGGTCAATCTGTGAGGTTAGCGGCTTTTTGAGCGGGTGAGATAACGTAACACTGAGCGCAATTCGGGCGCGAGCGGCGATTCCACGCGGACGATCTCACCGGTGCGCGGGTGCGGGAAAGCCACCACGCTCACGTGCTGGAAGATGCGATCAGGCAGAAGCGGCTGCTGGCGCGAGCCGTAGACACGGTCGCCGACCAGGGGAAAACCGTACCAGGAGAAATGCACGCGAATTTGGTGCAAACGTCCACTGCGCGGGCGCACTTCGAGCAGCGAGTAATCGTGCTCCTGGTCCTTGTAATGACGCTGCGCGCGGTAGCAGGTCTGCGATGGACGGCCTTCCCGCGCCACGGCCAAACGCTGCCGGGCGCGCTTGACGTTGCCGATGGGTTGATCAATCACATCTTCGCCGGTCAAACGGCCTTCCACCAGGATGGAGTAGACACACTCTACCCGGTCGTGCTTGACGAGTCGCTGCAACGCGCGGTAGGTCTCCTCGTCTTTGGCGACCAGCACCGCGCCAGAGACCTCCGGTTCGATCCGCATCACCAATCCACCGCGATCCACGCCGCCAACGTGAACGAGGTGCGGATAAAGCTCGGCTAACTGCTGCGCTAACGTTCCCTGGGGGGCATAGCGCGTGGGGTGCATTGGCACACCCGCCAGTTTGTCAACGACGAGCACGACTTCATCCTCGTACAACACAGACAATGGCAGGGAAGATAGCAACGGGGTGTTTTCCGCCGGTTCCGCCACATCCACAAGCGCGGCAACTTCGTCGTTAGTCGCAAGGTACTGTCCGGCTTTGGTCGCCGGTTGTCCGTTGACGAAGACACCGCCGCTCGCAATCATCTGCCGCACTAGCTGACGATCCAGGCCGGGCCAGGTTTGCACGAGGAACTGATCCAGCCGCATCGCGGCATTGACAACGGCTGCTTCACGCTCCGGCATCAGGCACCGCCGGTTTCTCGCTCGTCAGGAAAGCGTCAAGCAATAAAATCGCCACGCCCACCACAATGGCGGAATCAGCCAGATTAAAGACCGGCCACTCCCGCAGCGGCCAGAAGTTCACGTCTAAAAAATCAACCACAAAACCACGCGTGAGGCGATCTAGCAGGTTACCCAGCGCCCCACCCGCGACCAGGCCAAGCGCGCTGTTAATCCAGAGGTCCATCCCAGCGATGCTACGGTGGAAAATCATTATACCAACGACCACGACTGCGGACAATACCTTGAAGATATGGCCTAAGCCCGGCAACAGGCCAAAGGCCACGCCGGTGTTCTGCACAAAAGTGAATGAAAGAATCGGGGCCAACCGCGGGAAGAAATTGACCGGGGTATAAACAGGCACATTCTGAACTATCCAGAATTTGGATAGTTGGTCAAGAATCACGACGAGCACAACGCCTCCGAAAAACAAGAGGCGGCTGCGGACAGTTGGTTTCATCGCGTCCCTTCGCGACGGGATTGGCACTGCATACAAAACTGCGCGGAGGGCAAAGCTTCAAGGCGGGCCAGTTCAATGATGGTACCACACGTCTCACAAATCCCGTAAGTGCCATCGTCAAACTTGCGCAGAGCGCGTTCGACGCTCTCCAAAGAACGCTGCAACTGACGGGCCAGAGAGACATCACGGGCCTGCTCGAAAACCTCAGTCCCCACATCTGCCATGTGATTGCTGTACCCCACCCCATCCTCGCGGACGGCGTGCGCGATCGTATCCAACTGCGATGTGAGATGCTGTCGCTGTTCCAAAAGTTGCTGATGTAATTCATTATAATTGGCCGGCATCGTTTATCTCCAACAGTGACTCGTGTGAGCATTTTACCCGGCTTTCAAGAAAAGACAAGGGGTACAAGCTACACCGATGCCTCGCGCAAGTGAAACGGCACGTTGACAACGATCACTTCCCGGCGAAAGAGAAATGCCATTTGAATGAGGAACGCCGTCTGGTTATGCAAGAGCTGTTGCCAGGGTTTAGCGGTCACGAACTGCGGCAGAACGATGGTCACGACCTCGTCACGGTGGGTAGGATCGCTGATCTGATCCACATATTGCACCAACGGGTGAAGGATGGAACGATAGGGAGAAGGGAGCACTTCCAGATGGATGCCTTTGCCCCAGGTTTTCCATTTTTCCAGAATGCGCGGCGTGCGCGTCGGGTCCGTTTCCACATAGACAGCGGTTACATCGTCGGAAAGCGATTGCGCGTAATGAAGAGCCGCAAGTACCGCGCGATGCACATCACCAATGGGAACGACGACGCGGTTGCGGCAGATGGGCGACGGGTCGCCGTGTGTTTCCAAAGACAATTGTCTGGCCACCGATTCGTAGTGGCGGTGTACGGTCAGAAAGAACGAGATGAAGATCGGTATCCAGACGATGACAATCCACGCGCCATCGACAAATTTGGTAAGGGCGAAAATGATCAGGACTACACCGGTCACGACTGCGCCAATCCCGTTGACCAGGGCTTTGATCTGCCAGTGTTGGCCCTTGATACGCCGCCAACGCATCACCATCCCCAATTGCGAGAGCGTGAACGAGAGGAAGACGCCCAGCGCATAAAGCGGAATCAGGCGCGTCGTGGTGCCGCCAAAGAGGATGATCAACAACGAGGACAGTCCGGCCAGGACGATGATCCCGTTCGAAAAGGCAAGCCGGTCGCCGAGATAAGAAAATTGGCGCGGCAGGTAACGGTCACGCGCCAGGAGAGAGGCGAGGCGAGGGAAATCGGCAAAGCTGGTGTTGGCAGCCAGCACCAGGATCATCGCAGTGGCTGCCTGGAGTACATAATAGGGCAATGTAGCGCTGCCGAAAATGGCCCGGCCAAGTTGAGAGATCAAGGTCTCGTGTGTGAATTCGTTGGGTAGCACACCAAACTGGCGCGACAGGAAGGTGACCCCCAAGAACAAAGTGATGAGCAGCCCGGCCATCGCCGTAAGCGTCGCCGCGGCATTCTTCGCCTCTGGCGGTTTGAAAGCCGGTACACCGTTGCTAATGGCTTCGACGCCGGTCAGCGCAGCACAACCACTCGAAAATGCGCGTAGGATCAGGAAAAGCGTCAGGGAATGCACAACCGGATAGGTGATCTGGGGAGGCGTCGGCGCAGGCATTCCCAGCGCTATCCATTTGTAAATCCCGATGGCGATCATTACCAGGACAATGACCAGAAAGATATAGGTGGGAATAGAAAAAATGGTCCCGGATTCACGGACGCCGCGTAAATTCAAGACCATCATCAGCATGATGAAGCCCAGACCCAGCAATACCCGATATGGGTAGAGCGCTGTCACCATTGAGGTCAACGCCGCGACACCCGCCGAGATACTCACAGAAACCGTCAACACATAATCGGTCAGCAACGAAGCTGCTGCGGTCAGGCCGGGGAGTTGTCCCAGATTATCGTGGCTGACGATGTAAGAACCGCCCCCATTTGGGTAGGCGTGGATGGTCTGATTGTACGACGAGGCGACGATAGCTAACAGGACAGCGATGGCGATCGCCAGAGGCCAGGCAAAGTGAGCCGCGCTACTGCCGGCAAGGATAAGGATCAGCATCATCTCTTCGGTCGCATAGGCTGATGAAGAAAGAGCGTCTGAGGCAAAAACGGCTAACGCTTTGATCTTCGTTAGCCGCTCATGAATCAGTTGTGATGTAGAGAGTGGATCGCCAAACAGCAAGCGCCGCGGGCTTAACCCTTTACGTTTATAATCTTCTGCCATAGCATTGAGTATCCATCCGTCGAAATTTCGGTCCCTTCTACGAGAAGGCAACACGGCACTATACTACGGATTTAGTTTGTGTCAATCAAACAAAGACTGCAAAAGCCTCGATGCAAGATCGTGAGGCTTTTGCAGTCTGACAACTCAATGCGCTATACGCTAGTCCACCGCGAAGAATATCGAACGCAGCAGGATATAAACGATGTACAGTCCGATGAGGTAGAAGCCGGCCCACTTGCCAAGCTTGCCTTTATTGAACCAGATAATAGCCCACAGAATCAAACCCGTAATCGTCTCCCAGGGCAGGTCCCAAAGAACCAGAGGACCGGGAACCCAGTACGTGGACACCAGCGACCCTAACCCGATAGCGACAAGCGGATTCGTGATATTGCTGCCGATCAGGGTACCCAGCGGAATCCCGTGGTCGCCGTTGCGGATGCCGGAGACTGCGGTGATCAACTCCGGCAGTGCCGAAGCCACACCAAGTGTGGTCACGCCGATCAGTGAACCACCGATGCCAGTGCGCTGAACGATGATTTCGGTGAGCTGTAATGCCGTCATCGCGCTGCCGATCGTGATGACCAACGCCACCAGAGCAATCGCCGCATCACGTAAGGCGCCCATCGCGCTGGTCGGCACCCCTTCCGGCGGGGCACCGGTCTCCGAGAAGCCATTTTCGTGAGCCTTGTAGTGTTTGCGTTCATCCCCATAGAGATAGTAGATGTAGGCAATGAAGGTACCGAACAAGATGGCGCCATCGAGCCGGGAATAGGTGCGATCCCAGCCCAGGATGATGCACATAACGGTGGTACCAATCATCGGCCCCATAATTTTCCAGAGGAAGTAGCGCTTGAAACGCAGTACGCCAGCGATGAAGACAACGATGCTCATAATCAGGGTCTGTTGAACGACGTCTGAGCCGATATTCGACCCCAAGACGACGGCGGAACTGATTCTGTAGTCGAGAGTGCCTCTGAGAATGCCAACCGAAGCTGTAAGATGCGCGGCAATCTCCGGGATGCTAGTCGCCAGCGAAAGCACAGTAACGCCCATAAACGTCGTGGAGAGTTTGAAGTACCCCGACAAACCGGTGAATTTCTTCACCGCGACGTCGGCACTGGCCACCAACAACGCCACGGTAAACAGTCCAGTTAATGCAATGAGCCAGGTATTACCTTGAATAATGGTGAACATAACTTTTATCCTTCCTTTCGCTTCACATACGCTAAGCACTGACATAAAAAAACCGAGGCTGCAACTCACGCTGCAACCCCGGTAACAATCCGCATTTCACACAGGCAACAGGAATCAAGTCATACGACAGCGTGACCTCCACATCGTAACGCTGTATGAGTCTTCAGGATCATCCTTGATAGGGCAATGTGTTTTGTAATAATTGTCCATCCGAAAAACCTATAACTATCGCCGAATTAGCCTATTTCAATCAAGGCTAGAGGAGATTATACCACAAATTAGCCGAAAATCAATATCGCAGGTTTTACTAAGGTTAGAACACAGTGCAAAACAGACGCTCTAACTTAGTATCGGTAAAATAATGATTTTCGCTCGGACCGGTCTCTGAGCGTGCCCGCCCACGCACGCCCAGACCCGCCAGTCAACACCCCGCAGTGAGGGTAAAAATGTAGCCAATGCCTGGCCGCGTGAGGATGCGGCAGGGCATATCAGGATCAGCTTCGAGTTTTTGGCGCAAGCGATGAATCACCTGCCATACCAGGTGTGTATCCTCTTCATGCGGCGCTCCCCACACCTTTTCCAGCAAATACGACGGTGACAGGATATGCTCGGCGTGTGTTATCAATTCATAAAGCACGCGGTACTCATTGGGCGTAAGCGCCACTTCCTGGGCAGCGATAAAAACGCGCCGCGCAGCGAAATCCACACGCAGGTTGCCGCTCTCAAAAACAGGTTGAGGTCCGGGTTGCCCCAATTGGCTACGCCGCAAGACTGCGTGAATTCTGGCAAGTACCTCCTTAATGCTGACCGGTTTGGTGATATAGTCATCGGCTCCCAGGTCGAGGCCCTTGACCTTGTCCTCGGTTTCACCCAGTGCAGTCAGCATGATGATTGGCGCAGTTGAAAATTCGCGGATCTTTTCGCAGACCACATATCCGTTCACTGCCGGCATCATGATATCCAGTAAAATCAGATCGGGCGCCTCGCCCGCAGCCAACTCAAGTGCCGTCTGACCGTCTTTAGCCACGATGACGGCAAAACCACTGGCTTCGAGGTTGACTTTGAGCAGGCGCACGTAACGAGGGTCATCGTCCACAACAAGAATACGATCTTTTTGGGCTCCGTTCATGGATGCTAACACACCTCAGAAACAATTGCTGGTGATTGCTGCGCGTGCGTTATCGAGGATGGCAAAATCAAGGAAAAAGTGCTGCCCTGACCAAGCGCACTCTCCACCTTGATATACCCGCCATGGGCCATAGCAATCCCTTGACTGAGAGGTAATCCCAGGCCAACACCGCTAATGCGACGGGAGATATCATTGTCAACACGATAGAAGCGTTCAAAAATCTTGCCCAGGGCTTCCTGTGGGATGCCAATACCATGATCGCTGACACGGATAACGATATGATCCCCGCTGATTTCCCCCGCAACCACGATTTCACCACCGCCCGGCGAATACTTGATAGCGTTATCTATAAGATTGCGCAACAACTCCGCTATATATTTCGGGTCAACATCGGCAAGCAGAGGCGCTGCGGGAAACACAGACTTGACTGTATGATGTACAAATCGCCCCTTCATCGCCTCCACGACCGCGTGAGTAAGCTGCGCGAGATCAATGCGCTGTTTATTCAATTGCAGTTGCCCACTTTCCAGACGCGCCAGGTCAAGCATCGTATTGATAATGTCCGACAGCATGTCGGTCTGACTTTCTATATCTTCGAGAAGCTCTCGCTGTGTCTGATGGTCGAACTCCACATCATCCCGCAACAGGGTTGTACATGACATTTTAATCAAACCCAGCGGGGTACGCAAATCATGGGAGAAATTGGCGACCAACTCTGAGCGCAGACGATCAAGTTCCCGCAAGGCGGCGATCTCAGCCGTTTCCTCAAACAAGCGGATATTTTCCACCGCCAGACCAATCTGGGAACTGATAATGGTGAGAAGCTGTATGTCGGCAGCGTCAAAAGAGCGTGGCCGGCAGTTGACAACGCCCGCCACACCTAACATACCTGTCGTGTGCTCTTGGGTTTTGATGGGCAACACCACCACAGGAAAACTTAACGGCTGTGCGGCATCGTTTCGCCGAAGCCACGGTTCGGCCTGAACATCCTCAAGCACAACCGTCGCGCCCTCTACGTAGATGCGATGATGCACCTTTTCGCGCAAAGTTGCCGGAATTAATCCTGAGAGCGAGGGGTCTGAACATCCGCTCTGACTTATGACAAGAGGATTGACCTGCGCAGATTCTGTTCGTAATAACTCTATCCAGCCGGTATCCAGGCCGAGTACTTTAAGAATCTCAGGCAGAACAAGATTGAGGAGCTTTTCCAACTCATGGGTTTGATTTAGCGCATTCGCAATCACATTCAGCGCCTGCAGTTCCTGGTTATGGCGTTTGATGACTTCCTCCGCTTTCTTCCGTGTCGTGATATCACGGGTGATGCCAATAAAGCCAACCGGCTTGCCCTCAGCATCCGGAATGATCGCCGCGCTGATCTCGCCTGGGTAACGGCTACCGTCAATCCGAAAACACGCATACTCCACATTGTGGACAGCGCCATGTTCCAAAGTCTCGCGCGTGTAGGCCAACGCTCGCTCACGGTCTTCAGGCACGACAAAATCGAAGACGTTCTTGCCAAGAAGTGTGACGGATGGAGAGGCTCTGTAGAGAACCATGCTCTGCTGGTTCCACATAGTAATTGTCCCATCCAGGTTACACACCACGATCGAGTCGGGAGAGATCTCAATGAGGGTGCGGTAACGCGCTTCGCTCTCGCGCAACGCCGCCTCTATGCGCTTCCGCTCGACAATTTCGGCTTCCAAAGCGGCATTGCTGGCGCTCAATTCCGCCGTCCGTTCCTGAACGCGGAGTTCCAATTCGTCGCGCGCCTGGCGCAGGGCCTCCGCCATCTGCTTTCTTTGTGTAATGTCAACCAGCACAATCTGCCAGACATTAGGGTCGTCTTCACTATAGGGCGCAACCGTCAAATCGGCGTCTATGATGGCTCCATCCTGACGCTTGAGTGCGATTTCATAGTTTTTGACATACCCATCCTTGTACAAAGCCTGCAGAAGCCTCTCGCGATCCACAGGATTTGCATACACCGAGGGCGCATCGAAATTTCGCAGGTCAGGCGCAGAAACATATCCCATCATGCGCAGCAGCTCTGGATTATAGGCCAGGAGATTGCCCTGGCGAGTGCCCAAGCCAATTCCCACGGGCGCACTGGCAAACAGGCTCCGATAACGCGCCTCCGACTCGCGCAAAGCCCTGGTCACACGCTCACGTTCGGCAACTTCTTGCTGCAATTGCGTGTTGATGACCGTCAATTCGGCAGTCCGAGCCGCGACGCGTTGATCCAGCTCGCTATTGACCAATTGCAGTTCATACAACGTCTGTTCCAGACTCCACGAAGATAACCACGCAATCGTAGCGACCGCAAAATACCCCAGAATACCGGGGAGACTGACAACCTCACCGACAGCCGTCGTCCCTAATGTTATCATCATACTGGTCAAGGCCGCCACTATGAATCCGGCCCACGGATATACCAGAAAACTGGCGAGAAGGATCGGTATCGTGAAGGCCAGAAAAACATTGCCCGACAACAGAAGTTCAAATCCGGCGCTCCACGTAATGATGCTAAACAGAGATAACGCAAATAGCGCGCCCGCTAACCGGCTTGACCAAAACCGGCTGATAAAATACAGGAAGATGATCCCTGCGCCCAAGAGGAGACAAGTTTCGTAGAGTGATTGGATTAAGGCATGAGTCTCCAGGTTCGCCATATCAAGATACAGAGCGAAAAACAGCACAACGACATCCGCTATCCCCACACACACCAATAAAATGCGGAGTAACAGACGACGCCGGGCCTCGTCCGTTTCCCGCGAAGTAAGCTGAAAGAACTGCTGAACCTTCTTCATTTTGAGACTCCCGACAGATTGAATAAGCGCATTGTATAACATTAGAAGGGGTGAGCAAGAGAGAGTTGACAGATAGAAAAAGGAGTGTAACCGAACCTGGGTACAGCCCCGATAATGGAAATTTTACCGCAGAGCACGCGGAGAGCGCAGAGTATTTTTTATTTTTCTCTGTGAACTCTGTGTTCTCTGTGGCTATTTACGCGGAGTTGACGCAGCAGCAATTTTGAGGTACACTCTCGACGGTGCGACAAGCAATCTAACGCGAGAGGTGAACAATTGAACAGAAAATGGTTCGCTAAAATTACTGTTATCATCGCCTTGTTATTCATCGGCGGGGGATTCTGGCTGATCTCTCCCGGACGCGCAGCGGGACCCGACCAAGAAGTGCTGGACGTACCCATTTATTTCTTCTGGGGTGATGGCTGTCCGCATTGCGCTGAAGAGGAGCCTTTTTTGAAGAGCCTGGTGAGTGGCAATCCATACATCAAACTGTACGACTTCGAGGTATGGTACGTCGCTAAAAATCAGGAGCTGATGAAGCAGATGGCAACGGCGATGGGCTTTGAGCCAGCCGGCGTGCCGGTCACAATCATCGGCGACCGTTACTGGGTAGGCTTCTCCCCACAGATTAAAAAAGAGATAGAAGCGCAGGTCAACCTGTGCTTAAGCGAGTATTGCGCAGATACGGGTGTAGGCATTATCCCTGGCCGCAAACCGCGCGAAGGCGTGCCGGTCGCCCAAATTGACGCGCCAGCCTCCAGCACCATCAATATCCCTCTCATCGGTCCGGTCAACCTCGAATCGCAATCCTTACTCGTCAGCACGCTCTTGATCTCGTTCGTGGATGGGTTCAACCCCTGTTCGCTGTGGGTGCTGTCCATCCTGCTATCCCTCGTCTTGAACACCGGCTCGCGCAAAAAGATATTTATCATCGGCGCCGTCTTCATCATCACGACGGCGGCTGTGTATATGTTGTTCATCGCCGGATTGTTCACTATGTTCACTTTCGTAAGTTTTCTGGGATGGATTCAAGTGGTCGTTGCGCTGTTGGCGCTGTTCTTCGCGTTGGTCAATATCAAAGACTACTTCTGGTACAAAGAAGGGTTGTCGTTCACCATCGCCGACAGCAAAAAACCCGGCATCTACAAAGGCATCCGCAACGTGATGAAAGCCGGCGATTCAGTCTGGGGTCTGGCAAGCGCGACCTTCGTGATGGCGATTGGCGTCTCGGTGGTGGAGTTTTCCTGTACGGCGGGGTTCCCGGTGCTGTGGACGAACCTCTTAACGGCGCAGCAGGTCGGAACGCTCACGTTCGTCGTGCTGTTATTGCTCTATATGCTGATTTATCAAATTGACGAGATCGCCATCTTCCTCGGAGCAGTGTTCACCCTCAAGGCCAGTAAATTGGAAGAAAAACACGGGCGCATCCTCAAACTTATCGGCGGGATGTTGATGCTCACCCTGGCAGGCGTCATGCTCATCAAACCGGCGCTGATGAACAAGTTGAGCAGTTCGCTCCTCATTTTTGGCTTTGCGTTTGTGGCGGCCATGCTCGTCCTGCTGCTCCATCGCAAAGTCTTGCCGCATTACGGCATCTACATCGGTTCAGAAGCGCGCCCCAAACGTGGACGTGGCAAAAAACGGAGGAAATAATGGCGCTCCCCCACGACTATGTTGAGCGCGTCTACGCCGGCGTCCTCGGCAAGATCATTGGCGTCTACCTGGGGCGGCCTTTCGAAGGCTGGCCTTACGCGCGCATTATGCACGAACTGGGCGAGATCAACTATTACGTCCACGAAAAACGCGGCGTCCCGCTCATCGTCACCGATGACGACATCACCGGCACGTTCACCTTCCTGCGTGCGCTACCCGACTATGGCAACACGCTGGCGCTGACGCCCGCGCAGATTGGGCGGACGTGGCTGAACTACTTAATCGAAGAACGCACGATCTTGTGGTGGGGCGGCCTAGGCAACTCGACGGAACACACCGCCTACCTGCGCCTCAAGCACGGCATCGAAGCGCCGCGCAGCGGCTCAATGGCGCTGAACGGCAAGGTCGTCGCCGAGCAGATCGGCGCGCAAATCTTCATTGACGGGTGGGCGATGGTCGCGCCGGGCGATCCCGCCTTGGCGGCGGATCTGGCGCGCCGCGCAGCGAGCGTCAGCCACGATGGCGAAGCCATCTACGGCGCGCAGGTACTCGCGGCGATGGAGGCGCTGGCCTTCGTGGAGCCGGACATCCACAAACTGCTGGATACCGCCGTGACCTTCATCCCCCAAGACTCCGTCATCTACCGGATGATCGGCGACCTCCGCGCGTGGCGCGCGACGACGCCTGACTGGCGCGAAGCCTTCGGCCTGCTCGCGGAGCACTACGGCTACGACAAATACGGTGGCAACTGCCACATGGTCCCTAACCACGGGCTGATCGTGTTGAGCCTGCTGTGGGGCGATGACGATTTCCAGAAGACGTTGATGATTGTCAACACCTGCGGGTGGGATACCGACTGCAACTCCGGCAACGTGGGCTGCCTGATGGGGATCAAGAATGGGCTGGCGGGACTTGACGCTGGCCCCGATTATCGCGGTCCTGTCGCCGACCGGCTTTACCTGCCAACGGCAGACGGCGGGCGCGCCATCACCGACGCCGTAACCGAAGCGTATCACATCATCAACAGCGGGCGCGCGTTGGCCGGTGAAGCGCCGCTCGCGCCGAAAAACGGGGCGCGTTACCATTTCGATCTGCCAGGCGCGGTACAAGCCTGGCTGCCGGAAAACAGCATCGAATCCAAAGGCACGCTGACGCTGGACAACGTCGCCGGACACAGCCTGCTCGGCGCGCGCAGCCTGGCCTTGCGCTATCGCGGCGTCGCCACGGGGCGCCCGGCGCGCGCAGCGACGGCAACCTTCATCCCGGAGGAGGCGGCGAACATGCCCGGCTACGGTCTGCTGGCCTCCCCCACCCTCTATCCAGGACAAACGGTCCGCGCGCGACTTTCCGCCGACGGTGACAACCATACGCCGGTGACGTGTGGGCTGTACGTGCGCTTCTACGGCGATGGAGATCGCCTTCAGCGCGCCGCCGGGCCGGGCAGCATACTCGCTCCAGGCGCCGCGCACGAATTCACCTGGCGCATCCCCGATATGGACGGCGACCCCATCGCCGAAATCGGCGTCGAGATCAGCAGCGCGGAGCGGGCGGATGGCGTCGTGTACCTGGATTATCTCACCTGGGATGGCGCGCCGGACGTTACCCTCACGCGCCCCGGTCACATTGGGACATTGTGGCAGCGCGCGTGGGTCAACGGCGTGGATCAAACATCGTTCTGGGGCGAAACCTACCGCCTGATACAGAACGAAAGCGTCGGCCTGCTGATGCAGGGAACGCGCGAGTGGACCGATTATCGCGTCGCCGCCGACGTGACACCACATCTGGTCAAGTCCGCTGGCATCGCCGCGCGCGCGCAGGGAATGCGGCGCTATTACGCGCTGCTGGTGTGCTTCGAGGGCGAACCGAGGACATCCAAAATTCGCCTGGTCAAGGTGCTCCATGACACCATCACGCTCGCCGAGACCGAGTTCCCCTGGACATTTGGCGAAACACACACCCTGGCGTTGGAAGTTGTCGGCGCAACGCTGCGCGCCTGGGTAGATGATGCACCGCTGTTCACAGCAACAGACGAAGATCACGCTTTTGTGGGCGGAGCTGTGGCGCTAGTCTGCGAAGAGGGACGCACGGCGACAAATGTGGTTACAATACAGCCGGTTGCGCCCAGCAATTAAATGAACCAGTGATAGCAAAGGCCACCGTTTTGGTGGCCTTTTTGTTATGCCCGCAAAACATTCACGGCGCACTGGCGCGGATGATTAGCTCCGGCGTCACGACAATGCGCTGACATTCATCGGTGCAGCCAGCGATACGTTCTAACAGCATACCCATGGCTTGCGCGCCCATATCGTAACGGCACACGCGGCACGTTGTCAGCGGCGGTGTGACGAGCGCCGCTAAGGGAATATCGTCGAAGCCAGCAATGGCAAGATCGTCGGGGACGGCGCGCCTCAACTCAGCCGCAGCCTGCAACGCGCCGACAGCCACCAGATCATTGTAACAGAAGAGCGCCGTTAACTCCGGATGATGGGTGAGAAGAGCAAGAGCCGCTTCCTGTCCGCCCTCCACAGTAGGAGCGCAAGGCAACAGCCAGTCCTGCTGATATGGTACGCCAACAGCCATCAACGTCGCTAAGAAACCCTCAACCCGCTTTCTACCACTCCGCGAAGCCGGCGGGCCAGTCAAAAAGCCAATCGCCTGGTGTCCAGCGCGCAAGAGATGTTGTGTTATGGTTTGACCGCCCAGCTTGTCATCAATCATCACCGCGCCGAAATCATTGCCCCGCAACTGCCGGTTGATCAGCACCACGCTGGAGTGATTCGTCAAGGCAGCCCGCAGCGTGGCTTCATCCAGCCGTGAACTGCACAGCACCACCCCATCAACACGTTTATCTTCCAGCGAGCGCAACACGGCGACTTCGCGCTGCGGGTCTTCGTCTGTATTGCACAGGAAGACGTTATACCCTTTGGCATAAGCCTGATGTTCAGCGCCGCGCGCGACTTCGGAGAAAAAAGGGTTGGCGACATCGGGCACGATCAAACCCAGCGTGCCGGTGTGCTGCGTGGCGAGTCCACGAGCGATGCTGCTAGGGCGGTAGCCCATCTCTTCGGCGATGCGTAACACGTGCGCGCGCGTCTCCGGGCTGATTTCTCCGAGTTCATTGATAGCGCGGGAGACAGTTTGACGCGACACACCGGCGGCTTCGGCAACATCCTGGATGGTGACTCTTTTGCGATTCACGGTTCACCTGCTATAATAGAGATAACGTGAGCGGTAACGTGAGCGCTCACAGTCATAGTAGCACAGATTTCATATAGGGTCAAGCGCGTTGCTTTCCTTTGATTCGTTTTCATCTTGGCATATACTTAAGCATACATCCACACTAATTGAAGGAGGTCATCATGGTCACTGTTCCCGAAGCTGCTCGCCCGTTGGTGGACATGCAGCCCCAGCACGATTTCTTCATCGGCATTGATTCGGATGGTTGTGCGTTCGACACAATGGAGATCAAGCACAAGGAATGTTTCGCCCCCAACATCATCAAATACTGGGGTTTGCAAAGCGTCTCCAAATACGCGCGCGAAGCTGCGGAGTTTGTCAACCTGTACTCGATTTGGCGCGGCGTGAATCGCTGGCCGGCGCTGATCAAGGTTTTCGATCTCTTGAAAGTGCGTCCAGAGGTCATCAAACGTCACGCCGCCATTCCCGAAGCGCCCCACGTGCGCGCCTTTATGAATGACAAGAATTTCCCGCAGAGCAACGACGGTCTCAAAGCGTACAAAGCGCAGTACCCTGACCCAGAACTCGACAAGGCGCTCGCCTGGAGCCAGGGTGTGAACGCCGCCATCGCCGATATGGTGTACGGCATCCCGCCCTTCCCCTTCGTGCGTGAGAGCCTGGAGTTCCTGTGCGACAAAGCGGACATGCTCGTTGTCTCGCAAACGCCGGACGAGGCGCTGCACCGCGAGTGGGCCGAGCACGGCATTGACAAGTACGTGCGCGCCATCGCCGGGCAGGAGAAAGGGACAAAAAGCCAGCACATTGCCTTTGCTGCTGGCGGCAAGTACTCGCCCAACCACGTTCTCATGATCGGCGACGCTCTGGGCGATCTGAAAGCGGCCCGCGACAACAACGCCTTGTTCTTCCCCATCAACCCCGGTCACGAGGACGAAAGCTGGCAGCGTTTCTTTGAAGAGGGTGTTCACAAGTTCCTGGCAGAGGAATTTGAGGGGGATTACGAGGCCGACCTCGTCACTGAATTCAAGAAATTTATGCCCGAAGTTCCCCCGTGGGAGAAATAGAGAATGAGCGAGTCGGCGAATGAGCGAATCAGCGAATGAGTGAATCAGCAGATGGACGAATGGAAGATTGGGTCGTGCGGGAGGAGCGTATGGAGGTTATCGGGAAAGGTTATACAGATTGTATGATGACCGAGGCGGAGGTCCGCGAAACTGTGGCGGCGGCGTTCGCTGAACACGATATGACCGGCAAGCGTGTGTTGTTCATCACGCCGGATGCCACGCGCTCCGGGCCAATGGATGTGATGTTCCGCGTATTCTATGACGCGCTCGGCGAGAAAGTGGCCGCGCTGGATTATCTCATCGCCCTCGGCACACACATGGCGATGGACGATGCGGCGATCAACAAGTTATTTGGCCTCACGGCGGAAGAACGCGCGGGCAAATACGCGAGCGTCAACATCTTCAACCACGAGTGGGAGAAGCCGGAGACGTTCAAACAGATCGGGGTGATTACGGCGGATGAGATTGAGGCGTTGACCGGTGGCCTGATGCGGATGGATGTGCCCGTCACGATCAACAAAAAGCTGTGGGACTACGATCAAGTCATCATCTGCGGGCCGACGTTCCCCCACGAGGTAGTGGGCTTCTCCGGCGGCAATAAGTACTTCTTCCCCGGCGTCGCTGGGCCAGAAGTCATCAACTTCTCGCACTGGCTCGGCGCGGTCATCACCAGTTGGCAGGTGATCGGTACAAAAGTCACACCGGTACGCGCGGTGATCAACAAAGCGGCTTCCTTCATTGACGTGCCGAAACTTTGCTTTAGCATGGTAGTTAAAGGTCATCATGATCTGGTCGGATTGTACTTTGGCACACCGGAAGATGCCTACAGCGCGGCGGCGGATCTGTCGGCGCAGCATCACATCATCTACGTGGAGAAGCCGTTCAAGCGCGTGCTCTCGGTCATGCCGGAGCTGTACGACGACATCTGGACAGCGGCAAAGGGAATGTACAAGATGGAGCCGGCGATTGCTGACGGCGGCGAGGTCATCATCTACGCGCCACACATCGACGAGATTTCGTACACGCACGGTAAAGTGCTGGATGAAGTCGGCTATCACTGCCGCGACTACTTCCTCAAGCAGTGGGAGACATTCAAGGATTACCCGTGGGGCGTGCTCGCGCACTCTACGCACGTCAGCGGGATGGGTGAATACGACGCCGAAACGGGCATCGAAACGCGGCGCATCAAAGTCACGCTGGCGACGGGAGTGCCGAAAGAACGTTGCGAGAAGGTCAACCTGGGGTATCTCGATCCGAACAGCATTAACCTGGATGAGTGGAAAGGCTGTGAAGACGAAGGTATCCTGCTTGTGCCGCGCGCGGGTGAGATGTTGTATCGGCTGAGAGAGAGCTAATCGAGTATAGTAAACCATGATTGGAGGATATATGGATTGGCGTCAATATATTCATACAGATTTCAACATTATGATGGGCAAGCCGGTCATCGTTGGGACTCGAATCCCAGTAGAGCTGATTTTGGAGAAACTTGCCGCTGGAGAAACGTATGATCAAATCCTCGAAGCACATCCACGGTTGACTCGGCAAGCAATCTTGGCAGCGATTGCCTTTGCCACGGAATCCTTACGCGCTGATATGCTTTATCCAGTGGCGGTAGCATGAATTTCGTCGCTGATGAAAGTGTGGATTATCCTATTGTTCGCCGTTTGCGCCAGGAACAGCACACGGTTTGGGCGGTTGCTGAAATGGAGCCAGGCATAGCAGATACGGTTGTTTTGGAGATCGCAAATCAACAGGGTGTAGTCTTGATCACTGGCGATAAGGACTTCGGCGAACTGGTGTTTCGTGACAAGCGTTATGCGTTTGGTGTAATGTTATTGCGTTTGGCCGGCTTGACGGCTACGGCTAAAGCTGAAGTTGTGGCAGAAGCCATTAGCCAGCATCATGATAAATTGGTAGATGCTTTTGCGGTGATTGGTCCGCGAAGTGTGCGGATCCGCCCGCGTGTAATTTGAGTAAACGATCAGAAGGAGACAGTCATGGACAAAGTACGACTCGCCGTTATCGGTATTGGCAACATTGGCAATTTGCACCTGGGCAACATCGAAAATCAGCCCAAAGTGCAGCTCACCGCCGTCTGCGATATTGTGCCGGAAAAGGCCGACGCGGCGGCGGCTAAGTATGGCGTCAAAGCCTACTACGACTCAGACACGCTGCTGGCCGACAAAGTTTGCGACGCGATCATCATCGGCACGCCGCACTACTTTCATACAACGATTGGCATCGCGGCGCTCGATTCCGGGCATCACGTGCTCGTTGAAAAGCCAATCTCCGTCCACAAGGCAGACTGCGAGCGGCTGATCGCGGCGCACGAGCGCAACCCGGAGATGGTCTTCGCGGCGATGTTCAACCAGCGCACGGACCCATTCTACCAGAAGATTCGGGAGATGGTGCAGTCCGGCGAATTGGGCGCGTTGCAGCGCGTCAACTGGATCATCACCAACTGGTTCCGCACGCAGGCCTACTACGACTCCGGCGGCTGGCGGGCGACCTGGGGCGGTGAGGGCGGCGGCGTGCTGCTCAACCAGTGCCCACACAACCTCGACCTGCTGCAATGGATCACCGGGATGCCGGTGAAAGTCCACGGCTTCTGCGAGATCGGCAAACGCCACACCATTGAGGTGGAAGACGAGGTCACGGCCTTCATGGAATATCCCGGCGGCTGCACGGGCCTGTTCGTCACCTCCACGGGCGAAGCGCCGGGCACCAACCGTCTGGAAATCGCGGCGGATAACGGCAAGCTGGTCTACGAAGGCAACCAAATCACGTTCACGCGCAATCTGGTCCCGGCCAGCGAATTCCTGCGCACTTCGCCGGAATCCTTCGCCCGCCCTCCGCATGACGTGGAAACCTTCACCTTCGACAATCACGGCGGGCAGCACATGGAAATCCTCGAAAACTTCGCCGACGCGATTATGAGCGGCGCGCCGCTCATCGCGCCCGCCCAGGAAGGCATCCATTCCGTCGAACTGGCGAACGCGATGTTGTACTCCTCGTTCATCGGCCAACCGGTGGACGTGCCGCTCGATGGCGCAGCTTACGAAGCCAAGTTGCAAGAACTCATCGCCACTTCGACCTTCCAGAAGGAAGTGAAAGAAACAACCGCCGGCGATATGGGCAAATCGTTCAACTAGAACGAGGGAATCTATGCAAAAAGCAGACATCGGTATTGTGGGACTGGGTGTTATGGGGCGAATGTTGGCGCTGAACATAGCGCGTAACGGCTTCCGCGTGGCCGGTTATGACCTGGATGCTGACAAAGTGCTGGCCTTAAATACGGCCGGCGATGGCAAGGCCGTAGGTTATCAGATTTTGGGGGACTTTTTTGGCCTGCTGGAACGTCCCCGCAAAATCTTGATGATGGTGCCGGCGGGCAAGCCGGTGGATGCCGTCATCGCCGGGCTGCGGCCGGCGTTGGATCGCGGCGATTTGCTGATTGACGGCGGCAATTCTCACTTCCGCGACACAGAACGCCGCATCGCCACATTGGAAGCCGACGGCATCCGCTACATCGGGACGGGCGTGAGCGGCGGCGAGTACGGCGCGCTGTGGGGGCCTTCGATTATGCCCGGCGGCGATCCGCAGGCGTGGGCGCTGGTGCAGCCGATCTTCAAGGCGATTGCCGCCAAAGTCGCCGAACCGGACGGGACGCTGACGCCGTGCGTCACGTACATCGGGCCGCAGGGCGCAGGGCATTTCGTCAAGATGGTGCATAACGGCATCGAGTACGGCGATATGCAGCTCATCGCTGAGACGTATGACGTGCTGCACCGTGGCCTGGGATTGTCCGCGCCGCGCCTGCACGACATCTTCGCGCGGTGGAACGAGGGCGACCTGCAATCGTACCTCATCGAAATCACCCGCGACATCTTCGCCACGCTGGATGAGGAGACAGGCAAGCCGTTGGTGGATGTGATCCTCGACGAGGCACAACACAAGGGTACGGGCAAGTGGACGTCGCAGAGCGCGCTTGATTTGGGCGCGGCGGCCCCGATGATCAGCGCGGCGGTGGAGGCGCGGATGCTCTCGTCGTACAAAGCGGAGCGCGTGCGCGCGTCGAAGTTCCTCAGCGGACCAACGCCGGCCTTTGATGGCGATGTCAATGCCTTTGTAGACACGATGGAGCAGGCGATGTACGCGGCGAAAATCTGCTCTTACGCGCAAGGCTTCGGCATCCTGCGCGCAGCCAGCGAGGAATACGACTACGACCTGCATTACGGCGAGATCGCCAAAATCTGGCGCGGCGGTTGCATCATCCGCGCGCAGTTCCTCAACAAGATCACGGCGGCCTTCGCGCGCGACGCCGATCTGCCCAATCTGCTGCTCGACGCCGACCTGGGCAAAGCCGTGGAAGCGCGGCAGGCTGCGCTGCGCGCCGTCATCGGTTACGCCGTCGCCAACGGCATCCCAACGCCGGTCTTTAGCTCCGCGCTGGCCTACTTCGACGCCTACCGCAGCGAGCGCCTGCCCGCCAATCTGCTCCAATCCCAACGCGACTACTTCGGCGCGCACACCTACCGCCGCATTGACCGCGAGGGTACGTTCCATACGGATTGGGCGGGGATAGGCAAAGCACCGAGTTAAGAGTGAAGAGTTAAGAGTTGCGTCACACAACGAATGTCCCAAACTCATTCTTAACTCGCAACTCTTAACTCTTATGTCAAATTTCAAGGAGGATTTCGAATGACCGAAAAAAAAGCTGACATCGGCCTCATCGGCCTGGCGGTGATGGGGCAAAATCTGGTGTTGAATATGAGCGATCACGGGTTCAAGGTGGCCGTGTTCAATCGTACTGTGTCGAAAGTGGACGACTTCATCAATGGCAGCGCGGCGGGGCGTGAGATTTACGGCGCGCACTCAATTGAGGAACTCGTGAGGATGCTGGCCGCGCCGCGCCGGGTGATGCTGCTGGTGAAGGCCGGGCAGGCGGTGGACGACTTCATCGAACTGCTCATCCCGCACCTGTCGCCGGGCGACATCATCATTGACGGCGGCAACTCGAACTACAACGACACGATCCGCCGCACGGCCTACGTCGAGTCGAAGGGCTTGCTCTACATCGGCACGGGCGTCTCCGGCGGCGAGGAAGGCGCGCGTCACGGGCCTTCGATTATGCCGGGCGGCTCGCCAGCCGCGTGGCCCTTCGTCAAGCCGATCTTCCAGGCGGTGTCCGCGAAGGTAGACGACGGATCGCCGTGTTGCGACTGGGTCGGCGAGAACGGCGCGGGCCACTATGTCAAGATGACCCACAACGGCATCGAGTACGGCGATATGCAGCTTATCTGCGAAGCCTATCAACTGATGAAAGAGGGCTTGGGGATGAGCAATGAGGAAATGCACCAGGTCTTCGCCGAGTGGAACGCCGGCAAGCTGGACTCATATCTCATCGAGATCACCCGCGACATTCTGGGTTTTAAGGACGAAGAGGGTCATTACGTCGTGGATCAGATTCTCGACACCGCCGGGCAAAAGGGCACTGGCAAATGGACGGGCATTTCCGCGTTGGATATGGGCATCCCGTTAACGTTGATCGTCGAAGCGGTCTTTGCGCGCTGCCTTTCGGCGCTGATTGACGAGCGCAAAGCGGCCTCCCAGTCGCTCGCCGGCCCCACGGCGACCTTCGACGGCGACAAAGCTGCTTTCATCCAAGATTTGCACGATGCGCTGTACGCTTCGAAGATTATGTCTTACACCCAGGGCTACATGCTCTTGCGGGCGGCGGCGCAGGAGTATGGCTGGCATCTCAACTACGGCGGCATCGCGCTGATGTGGCGCGGCGGCTGCATCATCCGCTCCGTCTTCCTGGGCAAGATCAAAGAGGCGTTCGACAAGAACCCCGACCTGACCAACCTGCTGCTCGACGACTACTTCAAGGCTGAGGTCGAGGCGGCGCAGGCGGCGTGGCGGCGCGTCATCGCCAAAGCCGTCGAGCTAGGCATCCCTGTCCCGGCGATGTCCAGCGCGCTGGCCTTCTTCGACGGCTACCGTCGAGCGCGCCTGCCGCAGAACCTCCTCCAGGCGCAGCGCGACTACTTCGGCGCGCACACCTACGAGCGCGTAGATCGTCCGCGCGGCGAATTCTTCCACACCGACTGGATCGGCTCCGGCGCGGCGGCAATATCGTCAACGTATACGGCGTAGTTACGCATAGGTGGGACGCACTTGGGACAGCGCGTCCCACCTGAAGCAACGGTAGCAGAAAATGAACTTTGAACCTTCGTTCGCTTCTTCACTTCCCACAACCCACGCGCTCCTGACGGCATCCAACCTGACGCTGCACCCCGCCGTCTCCCGCGTGGTCTTGCACGGCTCGCGGGGACTGGCTGGCGGCTACCGGTCCAACTCGGACATTGACTTGAGCCTCCTCGTGGACATCCCGCCGGATGCGTCGCCGTCTGACCGCGAGCGGCTGCTCCGCGAGGTGTGGGATGTCACATGCGCGCATTGGCAAGCGCCGGTCGAATTGGATTTGGCCGTCGTCTTTGATGCGCGGGGCTGCGGCTTGACGTGTTTCGAGCGCGCGCGGTGGGACGAAGCTGTGTGTACAATTGGCAGTGTGGATTGCTTCGGCCTTTACAAGTTACACAAAGGTTTCATGGGCCTGGTGACAAACGCGGGCGTGGCAGTGCGCCGGATGTATCCTTGCCTGACGATATGGCGGCGAGACCGGCGACTACCTGACTTATGACGACTAGACGACCGAAAGGAGGTACATGATGGAAACCTCGGTTGCGACAAGAGTTCCGGCGACAACGCCACCCAGACGCCCTCCGTCCAGATTGGAGATGACATATCCCGAATTTCTGGAATGGGCCGGCGAAGATAGGTTAGTGGAATGGGTGCCGTTGAGTGGTTCACAAAAAGGGGAGGTGATTACTTTTATGCCGCCGTTAGATGTCCATCAAGCTGTTTTGGGATTTCTCTACAATCTGTTAGGGCTGTTCGTGCAATGGCTCAATTTGGGAAAAGTACGGGTCGCGCCCTTTGAAGTTCAATTGCAATCCGACGGCGCTTCACGGGAACCAGACCTTTTTTTCGTGGCTACAGAACACCTTGAGCGGCTTACCGCCAAACGCTTTCAAGGCCCCCCTGATTTGATTGTCGAAATCGTTTCTCCCGATAGCGTTAAACGCGATCGCAACGATAAATTTCAGGAATATCGCAAAGCCGGCGTCCGCGAGTATTGGATTATTGATCCGCGCGAAGGCCACGAGCGCGCCGACTTTTTTCACCTGGATGAAGCCAGCGAGTATCACCTTTTTGCCACCGAAGAGGATGAACGGGTGGATTCACGCGTCTTGTCCGGCTTCTGGCTGAAACCGGCCTGGCTGTGGCAGGCTGATACGCTTAACCCTCTGGCATTGCTGTTTGAAATTCGAGGGATGCCAGCAGAACAAATCGTACAACTCTTACAATGGGAGATGAAAAATGAGTAAACCCAAAAATGTCATCGTCGCCCAGTCCGGCGGGCCAACGCCCGTCATCAATGCCTCGTTGCGGGGCGTCATCGAAGCGTGCCAGGCGTACCCGGCTATGTTTGGGACGGTCTACGCCGGTTTCCACGGCATCGAAGGCGTGCTGAAAGAGGAATTGCTCAACCTCTCAGCCCAATCCGCCGAGGAAATCGCGCTGCTCAGCGCGACGCCAGCCGCCGGTTCTATCGGTACGTGCCGCTACAAGCTCAAGAGCAGTCAGAAAGAGGATTTCGAGCGCATCATCGCGGTCTTCAAGGCGCACGACATCGGCTATTTCTTCTACAACGGCGGCAACGACTCGATGGATACCGCGCACAAGGTCGCGCAACTGGCCCACGAGCGCGGCCTGGATTTGGTCGCCACGGGCGTCCCCAAGACGATTGACAACGACGTGGGCGGCGGCCTTGCGGCGGACGGGCAGACCTTCGAGGTGATTGACCACACGCCAGGCTTTGGCAGCGTGGCGCGCTATTGGGCGCTCAACGTGCAGAACGCCAACGAAGAAAACGCCGGTTCCTGCCCCTCCGATCCGGTGCTCGTCTTGCAGGCGATGGGCCGCAAGATCGGCTACATCCCGGCGGCGGCGCGCCTGGCTGATCCACACCGCGAGATGCCGCTGCTCATCTTCACCCGCGAGTCGGGCTTGTCGCTGGCGGTGCTGGCCGACGCGGTGAACGATCTGCTGCGGGCGCGTGGGCGGGCGATTGTCGTCGTCAGCGAAGGTTTTGATGTAGGCAGCATCGGTGAGCGCAAAGACAGCTTCGGCCACACGATGTTCTCCGCCAGCGAAACAACGGTGGAGCAGATCGTCGTCAACTATCTGAACGAAGTGGGGCTGGCAGCGCGCGGTTCGGCGCGAGGTAACGTCTCTGGCACGGATCAACGTCATTCGATGGTCTATGCTTCAACGGTGGACCTCGAAGAGGCATATCGCGTGGGGCAGAAGGCGGTGCAGATCGCGGCGGAAGTCGGCGGCGGGTATATGTCCACTATTCTGCGGCAGCCCGGAGAGCTGTACCAGGTCACATACGACAAAGTTCCGCTCGAACTGGTCGCTAACTCCGAGCGCACCTTCCCCGAAGCGTGGCTCACGCCGTCACGCACCGATGTCACCGACGATTTCCTGCGCTATGCCCGCCCGCTCATCGGCGACAGTTGGCCCACTATCCCACTGCTCAACGGCCTCCAACGCTTCACGCGCTTCGCGCCGGTGTTTGCGGAACAAAAGCTGCCAATATACACACCGCAGGCCTACCGCGATTAAAGACTGGCGATGACAAGACAGATGCATTGCACTTCCCGAAGTGCAATGCATCTCTTAACAAAGGAGAAAGAAATGCCACAGACATACCGCAATCCGATCCTACCCGGGTTCTATCCCGACCCCTCGATTTGTCGCGTGGGGGAAGACTACTACATGGTCAACTCGACTTTTGAGTATTTCCCCGGTCTACCCATTTTCCACAGCCGCGATCTGGTGCATTGGCGACAGATCGGGCACGCGCTCGACCGGCCCTCGCAACTGGCGCTGGACGGGGTGTGGCCTTCCGGCGGGCTGTACGCGCCGACGATTCGCTATCACGACGGCGTATTCTACGTCATCAACACGCTTATCGCCAGAACGGAGAAAGCCGGCAACTTCATTATCATGGCGACCGATCCGGCAGGCCCGTGGTCGGAACCCTACTGGCTAAAGGATGCGCCGGGCATCGACCCCTCGCTGCTCTTCGACGACGACGGGCGCGTGTGGTACACCGGCAACCGCATCCCCCCGCAGGGCGAGCAGTATCGCGGCCACCGCGAAATCTGGCTGCAAGAGCTGGACTTGCAAACGATGCAGCTCGTCGGCGAGAAATACGTGCTGTATGACGGCATGATGAAGGACAGCATCCACGCCGAAGCGCCGCATCTCTACAAGATCAACGGCTGGTACTTCCTGCTGATCGCGGAAGGCGGCACGAGCCACAACCACGCCGTCACCATCGCGCGCAGTCAGAACATCACCGGCCCCTACGAAAACAACCCGCGCAACCCCATTCTTACGCATCGCCACCTGGGACAGGATCACCCCATCACCGGCACAGGCCACGCCGACATCGTCGAGACCCAGAATGGCGAATGGTGGTTGGTCTGCCTGGCGATGCGGCCCTACGGCGGGCGGCGGCTGGAGCGCGTCTTCCTTCCCGACGGCGATCCCAACGAGGATCACTACTTCAACCTGGGCCGCGAGACGTTTATGGCGCCGCTCATCTGGGAACACGGCTGGCCCATCGTCAGCCCGGGCAGCGGGAAGATCGAGTTCGAGTATCCCGCGCCGAACCTGCCGGAGCACCCCTGGCCCACGCGCCCGGCCTGCGACAACTTCGAGAACGCGCGGCTGGACTACATCTGGAACTTCCTACGCACGCCGCGTGACGACTTCTACAGCCTGACCGAGCGCCCCGGCTATCTGCGCCTCAAACTGCGCCCCCAGAAGCTCTCCGAGTGGGCCAACCCCAGCTTTGTAGGACGACGACAGCAGCACATGAACTTCGCAGCGCGGACGGCTATGGATTTCACGCCCGCCGCGCCGAATGAAGAGGCCGGTCTCGTGCTGCTGCAAAACAGCGACTTCCACTTCCGCTTTGTGGTGACAGGAGACAACTTTGTCCGCCTGGTCAAATGTCATAAAGGCGTAGAGACCATCCTTGCCGAACAAACTGTGGCATACGGACGCCTCTACCTCAAAGTCGAGGCGTATGGGCAGGCATACAATTTCTACATTGCTACGGAGCCGGAAGCCTGGCAGCCCGTCGCCGAGAACGTGGACGGACGCATCCTCAGCACCACGGTCGCGGGCGGCTTCGTTGGTGCTTACCTGGGGATGTATGCCGGCGCCAACGGCGAAAGTAGCGCCACCGTCGCCGATTTCGATTGGTTCGAATACAACGAAATCCGCCACTAGCACGCACAACTGACCACCAAACTCAGTAGATTGCAAATTTGGGGTTCGTAGTAACGGCTTTAGCCGTCCAAGTGACCGCTGAAGCGGTTACTACGAGCAGGTTTTTCGTCCACTGAGATTAACGACTGACGGCTATTCTCTAGGAGGCGCAATAGTGTTTCCCTGGCTTGGACAACGACTGGTCGAAATCTACGGCCCCTTCCGGCTGCTGAACTCGTATCTGTTTCTGGCCGGCATCGGTACGACGATGGCGGCAGTGCTGACCTGGTTCTTGTTGCCGAAACTGTGGCGCTACCTGCCCACCGATGGTGGTCGCCTCCATGCAGTAGACGCACAGGAGAGCAAGGGCAAACCGGTGAGCGGCGGGCTGGTTTTCGTCTCCATTTTCGTGTTCGTCGCTCTGCTGGTCTTGCCGCACGAATGGCGCTTCACCGGCGTGCTGGCGTGCATGCTGCTTTCGATGGTGGAAGGCTATCTGGACGACCGCAAACCGGGCGGCTGGGGCGAGTACCGCCTGGGATTGGCCGACCTGGGCATTGCGCTGCTGGGGGCACTCATCATTTGCCGGTGCGAACCGGTCGTGATGTGGCTGCCGCTGATAAAAACACCGGTCACGGTGACGCCATGGGTCTTCATCCCGCTGGCGACGATCCTTTTATGGCTTTCGATCAACGCCACCAACTGTACCGACGGCGTTGACGGGCTTTCCGGCAGTCTTTTAATGCTGGCGTTTACCTATCTCGGCGGAATCCTATACGGTATCCTAGGCCATCAAGAAATATCGGCTTACCTGCTGGTGCCGCACTATCCCGATGGAGCGGTCTGGGGCATTATGGCGTTTGTGATGGCAGGCGCTCTGGGCGGCTACCTGTGGTACAACGCCAATCCCAGCATGGTGTTGATGGGGGACGCTGGATCGCGCCCGATAGGGTTGCTGTTGGGGATGCTGGTCCTGGCAAGCGGCAATCCCTTTCTGATTCTGGTAGTCGCCGGCGTCGTTTTAGTGAACGGTGGCACGGGCCTGGTCAAAGTCGCGCTGCTGCGCTTCTTCAAGATCGGCATCTTCAAAAACGTGCGCTATCCCCTGCACGATCACGTCCGCCAGGTGGAGGGGTGGTCAAATAGCCAGGTGCTGGTGCGCTTCATGCTGCTGCAAGCCATCGGCACGCCACTGCTCCTGGTCCTGTTGTTCAAAGTGCGGTAAAAAGGAGATTTTATATGCTATATCCACTGCGCTTCAAAGAAATTCTACGAAACTACGAGTTCGGCAACCGCTGGATCGTTGAGGTCTACGCGAAGGAGGGCCTGCCCGAAAATCATCGCGTTGCGGAGACGTGGGAAGTATGCGACCGGGGACCCGAGTCCAGTATCGTTGTCAACGGCGCGTTAGCCGGGAAGACACTGCACGCATTGATCGCCGACTACGGCGTCGATTTCCTGGGCCGCGACGTGATTGCCCGGTGTGGGACGCGCTTTCCGTTGCTCATCAAGTTTCTGGATGCCTCCAACGTCCTCGGCGAGCAGGCGCATCATAGCGACGCTCTGGCGGCCAAATGGGGCCTCTCCGATCCCGGTAAAACCGAGGCGTGGTATATGCTCCACGTCCGCGACGGCGCAACGATCCACTGCGGCAACGTCGCAGGCGTCACCGAAGCCGCCGTCCACGACGCAATTGTGGACGGATCGATCCGCGAGTTGATGCGCGAATATGCCGTACAACCCGGCGACGCTTTCTTGCTGTATGCGGGTACGATGCACTACTCCGCGGGCGGCGTACTCTTCTACGAAATCATGCAAAACTCGGATGTCTACATCGGCCTGCGCCCACCCAATCCGGCGCTGCCGGAGGATGAACGCGAGGCGCAGGTGCGTGCCGCAATGGAAGGCATTCACCTCGAAGAAGGGTTCGACTGCAAGACCGCACCGATTTCACTACGCGAAGGCACAAACACCCGCACATTCGTTTTTGCGTGTACTTACTTCGCATTGGAGCGCCTGGATTTGACCGCCCCATACACGCTGGACTGCGACGGCGAGCGGTTCTTCGTGCTGTCGCAGATCGAGGGGACGTCCACGGTGGTCTGGGGTGAACAACGGGAGACGCTGCGCCCGGGTCACACGTGTCTGCTCCCGGCCAACCTCGGCGTGGTGACGATCGAACCGGAGTCCGGCCCCTGCGCTCTGCTCAAAGCCTACGTGCCCGACCTGCTGCACAATGTCATCCAGCCTTTGCAGGCCGCGGGAGTCGCCACGGAAGTCATTCTTGGATTGGGTGGAAAGACTGTTCTGAACCCGTTGAGCGCCCTGTTGCGCTGAGCGAGCACGGTCAGGAGACCGGCTCGAGCGCAGGAGGCAGAACTGTGCGCTTCCGCTTTCTGAGAATGCCCCACAACACTGCCGCCGAGGCGAGTTCCAGACCTGCACCGACTAAAAAGGCGCTACGGTAACCGAAGGTGGTGATGATGTACCCACTGGCCAGACTAAACGAGCCAAAGCCAAAGCCCATCGCCATGGAGGTGATGCCGTAAGTCAGCGCTCGCCACTCGCTATCAACCAGTTCCATCTGGAAGACTTGCAGGACGGTAATCCACATCGCCGAGGATACCTGGAAGCCGATCCTGCCGATGCTGGCGGCCGTCCAATGTGGGATGAGGCCCATCGGCAAAAGGCTGACCGCGACGCCCAGGGTCGCAATCAACAGCGCGCCGCCATTGTTGCAGCGGGCCATCACATAGGGTGTAAGCAGCGAGGCGCCGATTGCCGCCACTTGCACTACGCTGGTGATCAACCCAATCGACGACGTACTCAGGTGCAAATCGGCGTCCATGTAGGCGTTGCAAAAGCTCTGGCACGTCGCCCATCCCGCGTGGCGGATGAAAATGTAGGCTGCCATCAGCGCAATCGGCAGGACAGGAGCTGCGCTGCGCGGTTTGTCGGCGTGGGTTCGTCGCGCCGGGATGGCGGTCGCCTTGAAGCGGCGCAGCGGAACCAACGCCACCGCTGCCATCGCCGCTCCCACCCACAGGGAGTAGCGATAGGGTGCGGGAGCGTTCAACGGTTGAGCAAAAAGGCCGGCGAACATCTCCGGCAACAGCCCGCCGACAAACATGCCGGCGAGTGTCCCTGTCTCCCGAAATGCGCTGCTGAGTGCAAAAGCGGCGTTGCGGTTCCAGTCGGTGGTCGAAATCATCAGTGCGGGGACCAGATTCACATTGAACATCGACCAGCCGATGGTCAGGATGACTTGCGAGAAGAACGGCCACAGATCGCGCCACGCGAGCGGTACAAATTCGGCCAATGGCAGCAGCGCCATCCCTATGGCGGCGATCCCCCCACCGGCCAACATTGTCGTGCGGGCGCCCAGGCGCGTGCCCAGTATGCCGCTGGGGACACCCATGCTCATATACGTCAATGCGCCTATGGCGCTGTAGATGCCGATGTATTCCGGCCCATACCCCAGACGCAGCAGGTAGAGCACCCCAAGCAATCCAAAAATGCCAAAAAAACTGACCGCCAGGACACCTGTCACCACAATCAGGAGTTTCGCGTCATGACCAAAATCGTGCATTGAGGGTAACTTGAGCATCGAACCTCCCAGCGACTCGTCAGGGCGTCGTCGGTCACACGCCGTACCGCCAACCCGTTTCCCTTCTCGGGATTGTACAATAAAATCAGGTAAGCGCCTATCGACAAGGAGATGAAGTCATGTCCCAAAAGCGAAACTGCTTGCTGATGTTGTTTGGATTGCTTGCATTTCTATTTTCGAGCTGCCGTGCCAATCAAGTAACGCCAACGCCCGCCACGACAGCGCCACTGCCCGCGGCAGATGGTCCCTACTGGCCCACCGGCGGCTGGCGCACGGCCCTCCCCCAGACACAGAATATGGACCCGGAAAAGCTGCGACAGATGCTTACGGTCATCGAAGCACAAAAGTTGAACGTACGCAGTCTGGTGGTCGTCCGCAACGGCTATATCGTCGCCGAATATTACCAACCGCCATTCGACGAAAACTCGCGCCACGAGCTTTATTCCTGCACCAAGAGCTTCATCTCCGCGCTGGTAGGGATCGCCATCGCGGAAGGCGATCTGGAAGGCGTGGAGAAACCCGTGCTCGAATGTTTTCCCGATTACAACTTTGCCAACACCGACGCGCGCAAATCGGCGATGACTATTGAGCACCTGTTGACAATGAGTTCGGGCCTGGATTGGCCGGAGGGTGACCCCATCTACCAGCAACTGTGGAGCAGCCGGGATTGGGTGCAGTTCGTGCTCGACCGGCCTATGGCCGCGGAACCGGGCAGCCAGTTCAACTACAACTCGGGCTGCTCGCATGTACTCTCGGCCATCGTCGCGGATCGCAGCGGTATGCTGACGCAGCAGTTTGCCCACGAACGCCTCTTTGCGCCACTCGGCATCTCCAACGTCAACTGGAGCGTGGACTCCAACGGCCTGGCCATCGGTGGGTGGGGACTCAACATCACCGCGCGTGATATGGCGAAATTCGGCTATCTCTACTTGAACGAAGGCGTCTGGGACGGGCAGCAAATCGTTCCTGTCGAGTGGGTGCGGGCATCCACCACCACCCATATCGAAACAGGGGGGACGTTTGACTATGGTTACCAGTGGTGGACGTATCCCAAATGGGGCGCTTACTCGGCCAAAGGACGCTACGGACAGCTCATCTTCGTCATCCCCGAACATGAAATCGTCGTGGTCTTCACGGCAAGAATGGACGACGACCGTCCGCTGGTCGCGCTGATCGAAGACTACATCGTGCCCGCCGTCCAGCCAGCAGAGTGAGCCATACCTCGTGACTGCGCGGGCCGGTCTCTGACCGTGCCCACGCAAGTCCAGGCCGCTGCTACTTATTCCTCATCACCAGCGGCAGATAGATGCGTTCGAATTTGGCCGACAGGCGATAGATGTGACTTGGCTCATCCGCGACACCGAGCTGAACGGTGC